>JAMDCQ010000012.1 GCA_023488905.1 Candidatus Bathyarchaeota archaeon | reverse complement strand
CTGCTTTTTTAGGCTTTGCTGGAACGGTGACTTTGTTGAGGATAAGCCTGATGAGTTCACAGGCTTCCATAAAGCCAAGAAGGCGCTTGCTAGATTTAAAATTATGCACACCTCTCGGATCCTAATAGTGGTTCTATGCAGGAACCTATAGAGGGAGGTCAACCTTGCTTGCGGCTTTAAATAAGGGAGGATAGTCAAAAAACGAAGTTGTTTAAGCGAGTTAGCTGTCGGTAGCTAATTGCTTATAACTTGGTGTGGCTATTGGTTTGTTGGTGATTTTGAATGTCTAAAACTGATGAAAACCTAAAAGCTGCGTTTGCAGGCGAATCCCAAGCTAACCGCATGTACCTCGCCTTCGCTAAAGCAGCAGAACAGGAAGGGTTCCCCCAAATCGCGAAGCTCTTCAAAGCCGCTGCCGAAGCAGAAACCGTGCATGCACACAACCACCTCCGCGTACTCGGACAAGTTAAAACGACAGCGGAGAACTTGAGCACAGCAGTTACTGGCGAAACCTACGAATTCAAAACCATGTACCCCAAATTCATAGAGGATGCAAAAGTGGAAGGCAACAAAAAAGCGCTCCAGAGCTTCGACTACGCCAACAAAGTCGAGCAAGTGCACGCAGGCCTCTACCAGAAAGCCATCGAGGCAGCCAAAACCAAAAGCGACCTGCCTAAAGCCGATATCTATGTTTGCCCAGTTTGCGGCGACACTTTCGAAGGCATCGCACCAGACAACTGCCCCATCTGCGGTACACCAAAAGAGAAATTCACAAAGATAGCATAGGCGCTTTTTAGCCTTAATTTTTGTTTTTATTATAATTGTTCAGCGAAGGCTGCCAAAACAAAAAGAATTGTGGGAAAAAGGGAAATGGGTTAGGCTTTGATTTTTTGAGCAATCTGCTGCCCAAACTCAAAGCACTTCTTCAGCTCCTCTGCTGTTGGAACCCATTTGAGCTCCACGCCCTGCTCCACAACTTCGAAGCCGAACTCCTTAGCCATTTTCTCCATGCCCCGCACTGCGCCACCGCCCCAGCCAAAAGAGCCGAAGAAGTACCAGGTTTTGCCTTTGGGTTTTAATCCGCCGATGTAGGTTAAAAATGCGCCCAGCGATGGGAACATGCCGTTGTTGAGGGTTGGTGAACCGACGACGACGGCTTTGGCGTCAACGATTTCGGTGACAACATCGGTGTTGTCGGTGCAGCGCAGCTTAAGCAGCTTGACTTCGACGCCTTCGCTGGCTAAGCCTTCACCGATTGCACGCGCCATCTTGTCAGTGCTACCCCACATCGTATCAAAGACAACCACCGCTTTGTTCTTGACGACTTTGCCTGTGCACCAGTCCATGTAGGCATTGACGATTTTCATGGGGTCTTTACGCCAGATGATGCCGTGGCTTGGCCCAATGATGTCGATGGGCAACTTCATGGCGACCACTTCCTGAATCTTCTTGACGATGAGCTGCGAGAAAGGTGTGAGAATGTTTGCGTAGTAGGTGACTGCTTCCTCCATAAGCACATGCTGGTCGACTTCGTCGTCGAAGCGTCCGCTGCTAGCGAGGTGTTGGCCAAAAGCGTCATTGGGTAAGAGGATTTTGTCTTCAACTATGTAGGTGAACATGCTGTCAGGCCAGTGAAGCATCGGCGCTTCCAAGAAGGTGAGAGTTTTCTTGCCCAGCTTGATGGTGTCACCGGATTTTAAGATTTCAACGCGCTCGAATTCTGCGCCGTAGTGTTTGATGAGTTCTTCTTTGCCTCTGGCAGTTGAGTAGATTTTGGCTTGAGGCGCAAGTTTAGCGATAACTGGCAGGCTGCTTGAGTGATCCATCTCCACATGGTTTACTATGATGTAGTTGATTTTGTCGAGGCTTGTTAATTCTTTTATATGCTCAACGAGTTCGTTGGCAAACGGAAGCTTCACAGTGTCAACGAGCGCGATTTTTTCATCTGAAACTAAGTAGGCGTTGTAGGTGGTGCCGCGGCTGGTGATGTATCCGTGAAAGTCACGTATGTTCCAGTCAACGACGCCGACCCAGTTAACTCCGTCTTTGAGGGTTACTTTGGTCATTTTAATTTACACTCCAAAACACGATTGAAAATTTATTAGTAGAGACATCCGCGAAAGCTCTTATATTGATTTCGTCGGCGCTTGCTTGAACTCTATGGTTATATGCAGGAGCAAACACAGTATTTTCCAGTTGCCACCGTAATGGTGTGGAGGAATATTTTTGAGTTTGCTGCCTGAAGACAAAAAAGAACTCCTAAGAAACGATTTCGAACAGAAACTAGTCGACCCAGTGAAAATCGTCGTTTTCACCCAAGAGTTGGAGTGCCGCTACTGCAACGAAACAAGAAAACTCGCCGAAGAATTCCCAGCCTTAAGCGATAAAATCACAACCGAAGTCTACGACTTCGTCAAAGACCAAGACAAAGCCAAAGAACTCGGTATAGCGCGAATTCCCGCTTTGGCAGTCATCGGCAAGCAGGATTACGGTGTAAGGTATTATGGTATTCCGTATGGCTATGAACTCCAGACGCTGATTGAAGCCATAGTTAACGTCTCAAAAGGAAAAACGGACCTCTCAGAGAAAACCCGCGCAATCTTAAAAGACGTCAAAGCACCTGTAAACATCAAGGTCTTTGTCAGCTTAACTTGTCCACACTGCCCCGGAGCCGCCGCCATCGCCCACAAACTCGCCATAGAATGTGACCTCATAAAAGCCGACGTAATCGAAGGCAGCGAGTTCCCAGACTTAACCCTCAAATACAACGTCATAGGCGTCCCCAAAGTAATCATAAACGACAAAGTTGATTTCGTCGGCGAATTCAACGAAGACCTCTTCGCTGAGCATGTCCTGCTGGGAGCATTCTAAAAGCTAAAATTAAAAAGGAAAATGATGCGGGTTTAGTGGTTGTGTCCACATCCGCAGCCGCAACTGTGGTCGGTTGGCTCGTCGCCTTCGTGGTGGTGAT
Organism: Candidatus Bathyarchaeota archaeon; assembly: GCA_023488905.1. Lineage (GTDB taxonomy): Archaea > Thermoproteota > Bathyarchaeia > Bathyarchaeales > Bathycorpusculaceae > Bathycorpusculum. The sequence goes on along the minus strand of JAMDCQ010000012.1, from coordinate 165,663 downwards.
GATGCTTGTGGTGCTGGTCCTCTGAGACTTCGGCTTTTAGGTAGAGTTCGGGTTCCTCTTCGAAGGCTTTCTTGCAGCCTAACGCACAGAAATAGTAGGTTTTGCCCTTGTAGACTGTTTTCCACTTTGCTGTTCGCTCGTCCACATCCATGTTGCAAACTAAATCTTTCGCCATAACTTTTCGCCTCCAAAATCATTGCTTTTGTGTTACTTAGAGTTTTGGTTTAAACCGCCGCAGAAGCGACGCGTTGGTTACGACGGTGACGGAGCTACTTGCCATTGCCGCTGCAGCGTACACTGGGTCAAACAGCACCCCGAGCAAGGGGTAGAATACGCCTGCAGCCAGCGGAATCAACGCGGCGTTGTAGAAGAACGCCCAGAACAGGTTTTGGCGGATTTTGCGCATGGTGGCTTGGCTGAGTTGAATGGCGACCACGACATCTCGCAGGTCGTTTTTAATCAGGACTATATCGCCTGTTTCCATCGCAACATCCGTTCCGCTACCCACCGCTATCCCGATGTTTGCTTGCGCCAATGCTGGCGCATCGTTTATGCCGTCACCCACCATCGCCACAACCTTGCCCTCAGCCTGCAACCGCTTGATCTCGTTGGCTTTTTCGCTGGGCAAAACCTCTGCCAAAACGCGGTCAACGCCAACTTGGGCTGCGATGGCTTGAGCCGTTCGTTGGTTGTCACCCGTTAACATGATTACTTCCAGTTTCATCTGCTTTAGCGCTCGGACGGCTTCGGCGGAGTGCTCTTTCACGGTGTCCGCGACAGCGATTAATCCGACTGCTTTGCCGTCGACTGCCATGAGCATTGCCGTTTTGCCCTCGTTCTCAAGGGTGGTCATTTTTGCCTCGACTTGGCCGATGTTGACATTGTTTGATTCCATGAGTTTGCGGTTGCCCAGCAGAACCATGGAGCCGCTGATTTTGACTTCGACGCCTTGCCCCGGAACAGCAATGAAATCGTCGGGGTCATCGATTTTTTCCCCATTCGCGGTGGCTTTTTTGACTATAGCTTCACCTAACGGGTGTTCCGAGTTCTTTTCTGCTATGGCTGCGTACTGCAGAAGCTGGTTTTGTGTTAGAGGTTTGTCGGTTTCAGCGACAATTATGTCGGTGACTTCGGGTTCGCCCTTGGTTATTGTGCCTGTTTTGTCGAATACGACGGCTCGAAGTTTATGTGCGGTTTCCAATGCTTCGCCACTTTTGATTAACACTCCGTTTTCTGCGCCTTTTCCGACACCGACCATGATGGCTGTCGGAGTAGCCAGCCCCAAAGCGCATGGGCAAGCGACAATTAAAACCGCAATGAACACGGTTAAAGAGAAGATGAGGCTTTCGCCGACCAAGAAATACCACACCAACGCCGACAGAGTGGCAACAGTTATGATAGCAGGCACAAAGTAGCCTGAAGCGATGTCGGCTAATCTCTGCACAGGAGCCTTCGAACTTAACGCGTCTTCGACTAAACGAATGATTTGGGCAAGCGCGGTGTCTTTACCGACTTTGGTGGCTTGGAACTTGAGCATACCCGTCTTGTTCATGGTGGCGCCGATGACTTGGTCGCCTTTTCGCTTCTCAACAGGGATGCTTTCGCCTGTGATGACTTTCTCGTCTACGCCTGAGTAGCCCTCGATAACTGTGCCGTCCACGGGGATTTTTTCTCCGGGGCGCACAACTATGGTGTCGCCGACCTGAACTTCTTCAACAGGTAATTCAGATTCGACACCGTCTCGGATGACTCGGGCAGTTTTAGCTTGTAGCCCCATGATTTTGCGGATCGCTTCTGAGGTGCGACCTTTGGCGATGGCGTCTAAGAGTTTGCCTGCTAAAATGAAAGATATTATCATAGTGGATGTGTCGAAAAAGACTGCGGCATGATGGAACACTTCTGGTGCGAAGGTTACGATGGTGCTGTAAATCCACGCTGTGGAGGTGCCCATGACGATTAAGGTGTCCATGTTAGCGGTTTTGTTTCGTAAACCCTTGTATGCGCCGACGTAGAAGGTCCAGCCGACGATGAACTGGACGGGTGTGGCTAAGAGAAACATCAAGATGTTAGTTTGCTCCATTGACAACGGAGAGAACCACATCAGCAGCATGATAGGGATGGTTAATGCGACGCTGACCACCAAGAGCAGTTTGAGGCGTCGGATGTGGCGTTGTCGAGCTTTAGCTTCTGCGTCTTGGACAGATTTCTGCTGGAGTTCAACGACTTCGTAGCCGACATCTCGGATGACTTTTTTGATAGCCGCTAAGCTGATTTGTTCAGAATTGTACTCGACTAAGACGCGCTCGGTTGCAAAGATGACGGCGGCGCCATAGACGCCTTCTTTGGCGTTGAGCGCTTTTTCTATGGTTTTGGCGCAGTTGATGCAGGTCATTCCGCCGACTTGGAGGCTGACTTTTTCATGGATAACTTGGTAGCCAGCTTGGGTTATGGTGTCCTCTATGGTTTTCTGGTCGACTACGTCGGGGTTGTAGTCGATGAGGGCTTTTTCTGCGGCTAAGTTGACGGTGGCTTGGGTTACGCCGTTGAGTTTTTTGAGGGCTTTCTCTATGGTTCGTGCGCAGTTTATGCAGCTCATGCCGCCGATGTTGAGAACGATTTTTTTGGTTTTTTGGCTCACTGGCTTGCCTCCGCTTGCACCTTACTTTATATTTAGGTTTCGGCGGCCATATAAGTATTTCTTTAAAAGATATATCTTTCAATTAACGAAGTGCCCACAAATTACAAACACAACAGACCCAAACAAAAGAAAAACGGCCTACTCGAGCCGCTTGATAATGTGGTACCCAAACTGGGTCTTAACCGGACCAGAAACCTGCCCCTTTTGCAACTCAAACGCCGCCTTCTCAAACTCCTTAACCATCTTGCCCCTTGTGAAGGTGCCGAGGTCGCCGCCTTTTTTGCCTGATGGGCAGAGGGAGACTTGTTTGGCGACGTCGCCGAATTTTTCGCCTTTGTCTAGGCGGGCTTTTACGTTGTTGGCTTCTGTGAGTGTTTTGACGAGTATGTGGCAACAGTGAGCTTTGGTTGACATGGTTAATGTTTAGGTTGGTTTGGCATATAACTTTTACTTGACCATCAAAATGGAATTTATGGATAAATGGTCGTATCAATGTTTTTAGTTAAATCTCCAATGTTACTGCTGAGTAGAAGTGGCTTAGAATTTACATGTAAATGTAAAAATGTCCGCGCCGCGGAAGGGTGCTACTTCGAACTTCGAAGTAAGCGGCGTAGATACTGTTAAAGCAAAAGCACCTATAACTGTTAGCTATGGAATCCACCAACGTCATCCTAAACATCGACGAGGAACAAAACCTCGACCGCGCCACAGCAGAGCAACTGGCAAAAATAATCGAGTTCTTACTCAACATAGAAGACTAACCCACTTTGGGCATCAAACAAGAAGTCTATTTTGAGCAGTTCTGCATTTATCCTTGAGACGCCCAATGAAAATGTTGCTTTGAAGCTTTATTAAAAACGCTGTTCACCAATCTTTTAACGACCCTACTTGTCAATCGTACACTCAGAGGTTAAGCTATGAGTCAGAGTATAGTGGAAGAAATCCTGGGCAGGTACCGCGTTGTTGCCATCATAGGTGTATCTGACCAGATCGGTAAACCCAGCCATCGAGTTGCCGCTTACCTAAAAAAGCACGGCTACCGCATCATTCCAGTAAACCCCACCATCAACGGCTTATTCGGTGAGAAAAGCTACAAAGCGCTCGCAGACATCCCCGAACACCTACAACGCACCATTGACATCGTGAATATTTTTAGGAAAAGCGAAGATGTACCTCCAATTGTGGAACAAGCTATAGCGATGCGGGAGGCTGTTGGGCGGCCTTTTGTGGTTTGGATGCAGCGGGGCATCGTAAATGAAGCGGCGGCGCAGATGGCTCGGCAGGCAGGGTTGGTTGTGGTTATGGATATGTGTTTGATGGAAGAGCATCTACACCGACAATAAATTATGCGGCACCCAGCAGAAGCGAAGCGATCGTCGCGATTATCACTATAACTAAGGTTTCTGCAAACGTGATTTTCCAGTTGACCCGCGTTTTCTTGGAGCGGTAACGGACAAGGAACACGCCGACGATGGCGCTGACCAGCACAAGCGACACAGCAACGTTGTAGAAGGGCGGCAGTACAAGGTATGTGGCGATGGGGATTATGCCTGCTATGAAGGTTGTGACTCCGCAGATGATTGCTGCGTAGAGGTTGGATCGGTGAATTTGTTTGCCCAGCAGTGTGAACAGCTTTTGCACGAGCAGAAGTGATTTGTCGCGTTCCTTTTTGTCGGGGATGTCGCTGAGGCTGTAGTTCATGAGGTTCTGCAGTGTCATGATGTCGTTGAGGTCTTCGGTGATGCCGCCGAGGAGGAAGCTGGAGAAGTTGGTGATTGCAACTGCGCTCAGTGTGAGGAATGCGGCGAAGATTATGGCGGGTTGATTGGAAAGAAAGGTTGAGGTTCCCGTTAAGGTCGCTATGAACGCTGACAGGATAACGACGAGGCTAGTTATTGAGCCATCCACGAGTCCCGCGACGACTTCCATGATGGGCTCCTTTTTTAGCAGGAGGCTTTCCCATTCTTTGCCTAGTTTTTGGCCCTGCGGTGTGAGGTTGACGTATTCGCCTTTTTCTTCGATAAGCCCTTCAGCAGACATTTCTCTGAGCGCCTTGTCGAGTTCGCCCATGTCTACGCAGGTGTAACTTACGCAGACTTTGTCAATTCTACTTTTGAGGGTTGCCTTTTTAATTTTGGCCCCTTTACTAAGATTAAGTAACACGATAACCCGAATTACGTCGGGTAACTCTTGAATTTCAAACGACACTCTTAACTGGCACCGTTACAAAGAACAACCAAAATACTCCGAAAGCAACTAATAACTTTTTTCGCCAATTTTCCAGAAAACTTCGTTTTTTGACTATCCTCCCTTATTTAAAGCCGCAAGCAAGGTTGACCTCCCTCTATAGGTTCCTGCATAGAACCACTATTAGGATCCGAGGTGTGTGCAGAATTAAATTATTTATAGTTTACCCGCTAAGTTATCTTTGAGCGGTCTGGGACTTGCGCCCGATTGTACTATTGATTTGGTGTCTGAGCAGCTCCATTATCAATGTTAGTGGGCCTACGTTTTTGTTTAAGCACAGTTTTTCGGGGCATAAACCCAAAGCGCCCATAAAAACCCCAAGCAACCTCGTTACCCACCGACACCTCAACCTGCTTCGATGCTGCGCCGTTTTGGTTCATCCAAGCCAACGCATTCCTCATCAACTTATCGCCTACGCCGTTGCATCTGTAAGCGGCTTCAACATAGACAGATTCGACTTCACCGACTTTTTCCGCATTAAGGCTGCTGATTATGTAGCCGACGCCCTGCCCTGTGGCTTCATCGACAGCTAAGTCCACCCGCAACTGCCCCCCAACCGCTTTCTCAAGCAACCCCTTACAGCGCTTCTCAAACGTCATAGCCTTGTAGTGCTCTTTAAAGTGTTCCGAGCGGTCACAGTGGTACTGGTTGAGTTGTTCCCAGAGGGGTTTGATTTGGCTTAGTAAGTTTTGGTCGCCGTGTACATATTTGATTTTGTGGCTTTCGGCGGGTTTGTCTGGCATATTAACCACTACTATTTTGCAGTGATGTTAGATGTTTAGGCTTAAAACTTTATTTGCACCAACACTCTAGCTTCATATTAAACCGAGCCCACCAAAATGCCATCAAAACAGGAAAACACTGAAGAGAAAAAAGAAGCCGCCCAAAAACCCATCGAGGATGAGGATTTGGGGGTTTATTGGGATTTGTTTTCCGCTAAAACCGCGATTGATGGGCAGGATGGCGGAGTGGTTTCGGCGCTGCTTGTCAAGGGTTTGCGTGAGGGATTGTTTGATTCAGCCATCGTTGTCCGCCGTGTGGAGGGCTATTGTGCGGAGGCGGTTGTGGCTCAGACCGCAGAAGAGGTTTTGGCTGCGAAAGGCACAAAATACCTCCGCGTGGACGTAACCAAGAAACTACGGGAAATCATCAGCCAAGGCAAAAACCGCATAGCAATCGTCTGCACACCCTGCCAAGCGGGCACTACAAGAAAAATCCAGCAAACCACAGACTGCGAAGTCACCATCATCGGCTTGTTCTGCTACGAATGCTTTAAGCATGATAAGCTGAAAGAGGCGCTGCAGGCGCGTTTAGGAGTAGATTTGGATAGTGTGGGCAAAACTCAGGTTCGTCAGGGCAAATTTACTGCCCAAGTTGAGGATAGAGAAGTCAGCTGTAAAGTTAGGGATTTGCATGGGGCTTCTGAGGTTGCGTGTGGTTTCTGTGACGATTTTACTTCGCGGTTGGCGGATGTTTCGGTGGGGTCGGTGGGAAGCAAGCCTGGGTATTCGACGGTGATTGTGCGCTCAAAGTTTGGGGAGCAATTGGTACATGGGTTGGAAGCCGACATAGCCCCGGCGGATAAGCAGGAAATCGCGAAAATCTCAAAATTCAAAAAACAACGCGCCCAAAACAGCCTCTTGACGACAAGAAAACCTGATTTAGCCCAGTTAAGCGAGTAATCAGGAAAGAAGCGCTGTATTGTAGCTTCAAGTCAAGCTTATGCAAAAGATTTTTTAACCCAAAAGCGCTCCCCTTCTAAGCTGAAGTGAACTCTCCATGAAAATACTAAACGAATTTGTCCCCACGCGCAAATTCTTCAAGCTTGCGGAAGAACTTAAAGACCTCGTTGACGGATGGAACGTAACTGACAGTGCAGCTGGTTTCCCAGCGCCAAGCGGTGTCGTCGTTAGCTGCTTACTCAAAAATAAGTACCCAGACAAATATGTCTGCCCAATCTTCATTCTACACTATAAAGGCCCAGTTGAAGTCGGAGGATTAGCCCTCGCATCCGACATTGTCGGCTTAGATGGGTTAGCAGTAACCATGGGTGACAAGCCACACTATGGTGAAGCAATCAAAGCTCCTCTTACATCATCAGAGGTTGCACGTGACTTCATACGCAACGACGTAAAAACCAAAAACCTAAAACTCGGCTGCTTACTCACAGCAAGACGCTCAATCGAAGAAACCCTAGAACGCGTACGCCAGCCATGGGACTTTGTCTACTTCATGAGACTAAACGACGACTCATTCGACGCCCTCAAAGCAGTCTCAGCGGAATGCAAGAAACTAAACAAGCCACTCTTCGCATACTTCCTAGTCGGCACAGAAAAGAACAAAGAAATCGTGAAAATCATCGGTTGGCCAGTAACTGCCACCATGGAAACTGTTGAAGAGAAAGCAGCAAAATGTGTCGGATTAGTCGACGGCATCATCGCAACCTGTGCTGGTGACGCTGAAGGCGACAAATTGATGCTGCAGAAACTCCAAAAGTTCCGCACACAATAAACAAGCCATTGAGACCATTACGGTCTCTCCCCAAAAATTTCAAATTTAACCTTTTTTGGTTTCTCCTTCTTTAATAGAAAAAACTTAAGTTGAAGCACTGTTAGGCTTTCTTAAAAGGAGACACAACTACGAACATCGTCCAAGTTATTCCCGTAACAGGTTTACCGTTCATCCAACCGGGCGACAATTTAGGCAAGCTGATTGTTGAAGCAGCAAACAAGCAGGAAACCCCAATCCAGCCCCATGATGTTGTGGTGGTTACGCATGTGGTTGTTTCCAAGTCCGAGGGCAACATAATCAACCTCGACACCGTGAAACCTTCACCCAAGGCTCTTGAAATTGCAAAGCAAACCAACAAAGACCCCGCACTAGTCGAAGTTATCCTGCAAGAAACCAAAGACATCGTCTGCATCGGCTCCAACAGTATCATAACGGAAACCTACAGCGGCACCATCAGCGCCAACGCAGGCGTAGACCGCTCAAACGTAGCAGGCGAAAACAACGTTGTACCCTTGCCAAAAAAACCCCACGATTCAGCCGAAGCCATAAGACAAGAAATCAAGCGCCACACCGGAGCCGACGTGGCGGTGATTGTTTCCGATACTCATGGCAGACCGTTCCGTTTAGGTGAAATCAACGTGGCGGTGGGCGTTGCCGGGTTTATGCCAATTAGGGATAGGCGGGGTGAAAAAGACCTCTTCGGATATGTGTTAAGAGTAAAGCAGACTGCTGTGGCGGATGAGTTGGCGTCTGCTGCGGAGTTGGTGATTGGGCAAGCGGATGAAGGTATCCCAGTAGCTATCATCAGAGGATACAACTACATCTCAAGTGACGACTCACCCCACACGCTGATTCGGTCAAAAGAGAAAGACCTCTTCAGGTAAAGTTCAAAAGCCCCAGCAAAACTACAGTGTAACTGATGTGTTATTGAATGGAGACACAAGCACAAACACCCAAAGAGTTCTTCGAAAAAATCCTCCCTGCACGGTTTAAGCCTGAAAAAGCTGAAGGCGTAAACGTTGTAGCTCAAATTAACGTTTCTGGAGTTGAAGGAGGCGATTGGGCAGTCACCATCAAAGACAAGAAAATCCAAGTTGCTCAAAGCATAGCCCCCTCACCCGACTTATCACTGAAGATGACTCCTGCGGATTTTATGGATTTAGTGAATGGAAAAATCAGCGCTGAGAAAGCTTTCTTCACTGGCAAAGTCCAGTTCAAAGGCAACATCACAGTCGCACTGAAACTACGGGACGCTGGGTTCCTATAGGTCCAGTTTTCGGATGGCTTCGGGCGAGAGGGGTTCTTCGCAGAATTTGAATGTCTGCGGCTCCTCAATCTTCATCAGCGCCCGCAACTCATCCGCGCTAAGCTGGTCGATGATTGTGAGGATTTGTTTGCGTGCAACCTCAAAGAGCTCTTTTAGAGCGGGTTTATCCTTGAAGAGAACGCCTGCGTAGGCACAGATTTCGGTTTTTTTGAGGAAAAAGCAAACTTTTTGCGTGTTAAAGTTGATGTCAAAGGTGAATGGGCCCGCTACGCATGTTTCTGGTTTTACGGGGTGAACCATGCATTTGCATGTTTTCTTGTTAAACAGCTTACAGTAAACATCGCTGTCCACGGCTGGAAAAGTATATTCTCCCTTAGAGAAGGGTTCGGCGACGCGGAGTTTCTTTTTCTTTATGTATTCTTGGATGATTTTTTTTCGGTTCTCAGTTAGGGGTGGCTTTGCGTCTTGGCAACAGATAGATTTGCATTGGCTGCAAACGTCAAAGCTGTAGGTTGTTCCCTTGTTGTCTTCCTTGGACATGGAAGTGCACCTTAAAACGGTTCATTATTACATAGGCAATTAATAAGGGTTGAATACACATCGGCGATAGCTTCATGGAAAACTGTTTTTTCTGCACGCCGCTCCACTTTGGTGCGGATGAGTTCTGAGAGGCAGCCACCTTCTATTCGGCGCTTAACAAGGGGGAGGTACTTTTTCTCGTCACCCGCCGCGTACTGTGTGGCGAGTTTGAGGTAGTGTTGGCAGACTTGCCGCGCCGTTTTGCCATGGGGGCTAGAAACGTTGGCAGCTAACCCTTTCTTGATGACGGCGTTGAAGTCCGCGACGAGAACCTGATGAGACACAAGGTCCGCCTTCTCCGCGATTAAACCTCTCAGCGCGGCTCGGACAAAGCAGGCAAACGCCACATCCATCTTGATGCATTCCTGCTCATCCATCACCCGCACCTCAAGCGCACAGCGGTCAAAACGGAAAATCACACCCCGCGAGTTCACCCATTCCCGATTCAGCAAGGTTGTGTCTGCGCCAGCCGCAGCTAAGTCTTTGGAGTACCGCCCGATTACGTCCCGCTTGTATTGGCTTAGGGAAGAAACATACTCTGGGACGACGTCTCCAGCAATTGAGGGCACTTCTTTCTGGTTTGCCTTGTAAAACTGGAGACGATTATCGATGTCCGGGCCTATTTTGCCTTCGAAGATGGGAGAAGAAGCCGCTATGGCTGGGAGGTATGCGCAGAGGTTGGCGAGTTGGTTGTGGATTTCTATGGCATCAGCTTCCTTTTGATAGGGGAGGTTAAGGTGAAAGCTCTGGATGTTTAGCCATCCATGCTGGTTTAGGTTGAAGATTCTGCCGTATGCGTCATAGATTTTTCGGTGATAATGAGGCCAAACGGCGGTATCGTGGAGTCGAAGAAGGGGGTGCATGCCAGTGCCCAGAAGCATAGCGCCGTGTTTCTGGACGATCCCGTTGAGGGTTGAGACCGCAGACTGCATAGTTTCCTCGAACTCCGACGGAGACCTAAACGGCTGATTCGCCTTAATCTCCATCACATGCAACTGCAGCTCTTTACCAAAAGAAAACTCTGGTAACTCGATAAAGTTCACCATTCGCCCACAGTAGCCCTTGATGATTTTGTCAGATATGGGCAAAACTTGCAGGTCGCGGTTTACGAGGGCAAATTCATGTTCAGGTCCGAGAACTTCAAGAGGTCTATACGTGAAAGCGCCATCCAAACAGATTCTCTTTAGTGCCTATCTGCAGGGAGTTATTTTAAACTTGACTGTACAAGTAATCGGTTGGGTTGTTGGGGTTCGGTTTGTATGAGAATTTGATGAGGTATGGCGTCGTGAAAGCGGTGATCATGGTGGCGACTCCGATGATGGGTAAAAGAAAACTGCTAGTCACACCTAGGTCCTGCCCTGCTTTAGCAACGATGAAGGCAAATTCTCCGATTTGCCCCATGCCTAAACCGACCCGAAGCGAGGTTGTTTTGTCGTAGCGGAAGAGGCGGGTTCCGAAACCGCAACTAGCCAACTTTGTTACAATTACTACTATAGTGATTATCGCTGCTGGAAACCAGAATGTCGCTATTTGGCTAATATCCATTAAGGCACCCATGGAGACGAAGAAGATGGCGCCGAATACAATTTTGAACGGCCCGATTTCGCGGTTTATGTCCTCTCTATGGCGAGACCGCGCGATAACGACGCCGATGATGAAGGCGCCGATGCCTGCTGAGAAACCGATTTGGGTAGCCATGATAGCGAACAGGAAACAAACCCCTAGCATCAAGATGTAGAGTAACTCTCGGTTTGCTACCTGTGAAACTCGGTCAAGCGCTTTGGGCACGAAGAAGCCGCCTAAAACTAAGGTTCCGCCGATAAAGATTACCAGTTTGGCGATTAACCAAAGCGAATCTACAACTGAGATTGTGTGCACGATGGCGACGTTTTGCAACAGTGCCAACAAAATCACCACAACCACGTCTTCTACGACAAGAATGCCAAGCATTAAGGTGGATGAGATTTCTTTGATTTTACCCATGTCTCCCAGCACTTTGGCGATGATGGTGGTGCTGCTGCTGGCGAGTGCTGCACCCAAGAAGAGTGTGTCGTAGAATCCCCAGCCCAAAAAGGTACCGACAGCCCAGCTGACGACAAGCATCAAGGTTATTTCTATGGCTGAAACCCCGAATACCACACGTCCGATTGAGCGCAGATACCGAACGGGGAACTCTAAACCGATTGTAAAGAGAAGCAGCACGACACCGATTTCAGCAAACACCGAGAGGAAGTCAACGTTTTGGACCAAATGGAACGGCGTTGTGAAGGGTCCGACGATGACGCCAGCGATTAAGTAACCGATTATGAGAGGCTGCTTGAGCTTGTAGAATATGAAAGCTACCGCTGAGGCAACAACCATCAAGACGGCAAGGTCAGTTAGCACTTGGATCTCAAAGCTCATGTACAAATGCCAACTAACAACAGGGGCATAAAAGGTTAGCTTACATTCAATCAAGCTGACAAAACAAGATTACACCTACATTTATCCATTCAGAAAAACCCTTAAAAACGCCCATTTTTGGCAATGCGGCAAATAAAACGCAGATTACCGCAACGCTAATTTTAAATAGAACAAGACGAATAACGCCACTCATAACCTTGGTGTCCTATGGGTGCTGGTTGTTTCAAGCATCGGCCTATGTGATGATCTACACGCGCTTAAACCCGCTGTATTTCTGGGATCCTCAATAAAAGACACTACCATCAACCTAACCAACGATTACCGCTACCTAAAAACAGGCTATTACGTTTCTTTGCATGCAGAAATCTTGGGCAACCAGGTTATTCCTTCATGCGAAAACATCATCGACGCGAGCCGCACCCCGATTTTGCTTCTGCGCGCCTCAAAAGCAAAAATCCCCACTGTACCTTTCCTCGTAACGGATAATGTTAAGAAAATCATCACAGAAGTCGGGTTGCCAGTGGTGGTTTTCGCGGTTAACCCATTCATCCATGAAGGCTACAAGGTAGCCAAGAACCAAAGCGCACTCTACCGCGCCATGAAAAGCCTCGGCATGAACTACAAATTCGCAGTTTGCGCAGAGCCCCTCAGAGGCGAGTTGCATTCAGTTAAGTCAGTGTTTGGAAAAACCGAGTTAGCCGATGAGCAAATTAGCGCTCTCTCACAAAAGGTTTATGAACTCTTTAGAATTCCACTTTGCAAGTTACATGTTCAGAAAGCAGAGGATAAAGCCTTTCTGTGTGGCCTTGAACCATTGAAAGAAACCGAACTGTCAAAAGCTGATCTGAAGTTAATCTCGAAAGAGATTATGCTGATTTCTCAGCAGGGGAACCATATCGGTGTCTAGAATCGCGTGTTTTGTTGAAAAATATAATTTTAGTGACCCCCGCGAGGAAGCTGCTCTCCAGAACTTTAAGCAAACCGCAGAGAAATCTGGCAGCCAATTTAGCTTCTTATTCCGCGAAAACATCGAGGACATACCCAACTACGACGCTGTCTTCATCCGCGCAACTACTGACCCACTCTTCACCTCATACATCGTCTCCAAAACCGCTTGGGAGCTGGGCAAAAAAGTCATAGACGACCCTGAATCCATCAAAATCTGCGCCAACAAAATCCACCAATACGCCCTCTTCGAAAAACACGGTGTCCCACGAATCCCAACAGTTTTCCTCAGCAAAGACGACCTGCACCACAAAAAAATCACCGAAATCTTTTCCACCTTAGGCAAACCCGTCGTCATCAAAGCCCCCTACACTAGCTTCAGCCGCTATGTGGAAAAAGCCGCTTGCGAAACCAGTTTCCGAGAAGTCGCAAAACGCTTCTTCAAAAAATCCGACGTCTTAGCAATTCAAAAGTTTACTCCGACAGCGTTTGATTGGCGTGTCGGCGTCTTGGGCAACGACATCCTCTACGTCTGCAAGTACATGATTCCAAAGGGCAAATGGAAGCACGGTGCTAAACTGCGAGGTAAACCGACGGTGATTTGGGGCAGAACTGTTAGCATCCAGAAGAAGGATATGCCGCCGCGGTTGCGTGAAGTGGCGCTCAAAGCCTGCGGCGTCATCGGCAAAGGCCTCTACGGCGTGGACATAAAAGAAGTCTACGGCGAATACGTCGTCGTCGAAGTCAACGACAACCCCAGCATCTACGCCGGCTACGAAGACAGCATGGACCAAGACATCTACCAACGCATCATCAACTACCTCTCAGCGTAGCCGCTTTTCGACACCTATTTATCTCCAGTCTTGTTTACCTCTACAGCGGAGCCAAAGATTATGCCTAAAAAAGTTCACGAATCACACAAAATACCAGTTAAAGATTACCAGTTCACAGAAAACATGACCGTTGACGAGCTTGTCGGCCAGATGGAGTTAGCGTGGGGTTTCACCGCGGGCAAACTTGCCACAGGCGTAAACATCATCGAAGCCATGGTCAATGACAAGAAATGCATTAAGTTCCTCTCATTCACTGCCGACATCATCGCGACAGGCACACGCGGTGTAATCCGGGAACTCGTCAAACGCAAGCTGGTTGACGTCATAATCACCACCTGCGGCACACTTGACCACGACGTCGCCCGCTGCTGGAGAGACTACTATAAAGGCAGCTTCATCATGAGCGACACCAAACTCCACCGAGAAGGAGTAAACCGCCTCGGCAACGTCTTGGTACCCAACGACAGCTACGGCATAATCTTGGAGAAAAAAATCCAAGCCATGCTATCCGACCTCTACAAGGAAGGCAAAAAAGAACTCTCCACAACCGAGTTGTCCCGCGAAATCGGCCTGCGCTGCTGCGACGAAACCTCAATCCTCTACTGGGCAGCCAAAAACAACATCCCCATCCATGTGCCAGGCATAACCGACGGATCAGTCGGCTACCAACTGTGGATGTTTAGCCAAGACCACAAAGACTTCCGCATAAACCTCCTCAAAGACGAAGGACAACTAAGCGACCTCATGTTTGATTCAAAGAAAACGGGTGCTTTGATCGTTGGTGGCGGAATCAGTAAGCATCACACGATCTGGTGGAACCAGTTCAAAGACGGCTTAGACTACGTCGTCTACATCTCAACTGCGGATGAGTGGGATGGAAGTCTCAGTGGAGCAAGACCACGCGAAGCGGTGTCTTGGGGGAAAATCAGCGAGAAAGCCAAACGCATCATGATCGAGGGCGATGCGACGATGGTTATGCCAGTAATGACAAGCGCATTAATTGATAGACTAAGCAAAAAGAAAACAGCTAAACGGTAGTTATTGAGAAAAGCTTGCCTTTATGGGCAGTTCTACTTCTTCTGTTTTCTTCTCTCTTTTACTAACATTGAGAATGGCAAAACCGATAATATTCCCCTTGGTATCAACTTCAGAAAAGCGTCGTCCCCTGCGTCCTTAAAGAAGCCTTTCTGGGGTTTACCTAACTGCACTTCCAGTAAGTCGCCTTCTTTATCAACCCAAACTCTTACTGGCTTTTTTTCCCAAAGTACCCGAATAATATCGCCCTTCTTTACTTTATCTGTATAGAAAGCCGTCACTATAAAACTTTCTTCGTTTGAAGCTTTAACGACGACTAGCATAAATTTTCTCGTAACAGGAGTTTTTGAGTAAAGTTTATAGGAACAGCCATATCTCTGGGTTCTACACACTTGCTCTATTTTCATCAGGCTCAGCAAGGGTCTCTTTTATTCGGGTACTTTGGTTTCTCATCTCTGGATGACTTAATACATGCTGCCATCTATCACTGCTAAGACTGACAACTTTACCAAGTTTGCAGATGACCTTTAGCAATAATGGTCACTTCGAACTAAAGCCGGTACAGGTAGGATTTTAGCTTTTGGACATTTAGAGGTTAAGCAAACACAAAAAGAAGAAAAAAGATTATGCTTTTGGCATATCTTTGAAGATCCAGCTCATATCTGGACCCTTGCGTTTCTCAGTTACCCGCTCAGCGAGTGCGTGGCAAATGAGCGGCAAGGCGATGGTTGCGTCGCAGTAGCAGACGGCCCGGGTTCCTGTTTGGCTGTTGATTTTGCCCCAACTGATAGCTTCCTCAAGAGTGCAACCTGAGAGTCCGCCCCATTGTGGGCTGTCAGTGGTGATTTGGATGGCGTACTTGTGGGGGTAGTAGTATTCCTGTAGTGATTTGCGGAGTCCGCCTTTTCTGCCTTTAACACCCTTATCTTCAGTCATTGGACTGACGGATATGGCGATGAGTTGGGTGAGGTCTTTGGGGACGCCTCCGCCGATGTAGACGACGCCGACTTCTTTGGTTTTGGTGCCTATTTGGACGAATTGGTCGAATTCTTTGACGCTGTCGATGTGGACGTTGTGGCCTTTGTTTTTGGCGAGGAGGAAGGTTTCGCCGTATGCGCTGTCAACCATGGCTGGGCTGAAGATTGGCACGCCGTTGGCTGCGGCAACCGCGGTGATGGCTGGAATCTTTTTCTTGCCGAGGTATTTGCCTAAGCCGTGGAGGAATTCGGCTGAGGTGTAGTAGTAGTCTTCTTTACAGGTCATGACGTAGTCTGTGACGAGGTCCTCCATCTCACGGTAGTCGGTTTCTTTGCCGAATACGTCGTAGTAGCGGTTTACGTCTGCGTTTAGGAGTTCTTCGTCGTTAACCATGTGGCTGCCTTGCCAGTAGCCTAAGCCCATAGCGTCAACGATGTCTTCGCTGACGTTTGCGCCTGTGGAAACCAGCACGTCTATGAAACGATTTTCCATAAGCCAATTGATAATTGTCCATTGACCCGCAGTTGACATGGAGCCTGCGAAGCCCAAGGCGATGACGGTGTCTTTCTCTTTAATCATGTTCTCCCAGACATCAACCGCTTCGCCTAGTTTGCGTCCCTGATAGGCGGTTCTGCCCATTTCTTTTAGAAGCTGAGAAATCGGTTTCTGCTTGGATACCTTGATTGGTTCAAGTTTCTTTTGGAAGTATGAATCCTTTCCCATTGTTAATGTGCACCTGTCGTTGTATGTTTATGGGCTGATATTTGAAATTTGTTATTGCATAAAACAAGCAAAGATATTGAGGGCTGCAAAACCGGTTTTGCGTCTTTAAATAAGGGAGGGGAGGTCAGCGCTGAGACGTCGCGTGCCGAGTCCGTTAATCAATGGCTATGGCAAATCGTATAGCTCCAACAAAGAAACCCTCTATGACCCAACATGAAGAGCTTAGTCGTTTACTACACCCGGACAGGCAAAAAAGAAGAGACAGAAAAGAAAATCGCGGATTGGTGTGCGTCACTGAAGCAGTTTTGAGTGTTTCAATAAAACCCGCAACCTCTAACCGACTGCTTTTTCGTTCTTTAGTTAATCCAGTTGACAACCATTTTATCTCAGCGTACACATCGGTTTACTGGTGAATTTTATGGACCACACAATCATACATTTTGAAATCCCCGCAAACGACGTAGAAAAAATGAAAAAATTCTACTCTGACCTTTTCGGTTGGAAAATCGAAAACTCCCCACCATGGAATACTACTCCGTAACCACCGTTCCAATGGATGAAAAAGGCAACCTAATACGTTCCGGCGTAAACGGCGGACTCTACAAAAAAGAGCAACCTCAACAACAACCCGTAAACTACATCTACGTAGAATCCGTTGATGACTACAGCAAAAAAGTCGCCGACTTAGGCGGAAAGATCATAGTTTCAAAGATGGAGGTTCCGGGCATGGGTTGGTTTGCTCTCGCTCAAGACCCTGAAGGCAACGTCTTTGGCATCTTTGAAGTCATGCCGATGACTTAGTTTAAGTAGAATCTATGAAATACACGCAACTTATGTTTTAACACTTTTTTATAAAAACCCCATGCGTTTTAACTAAATTTGTACTAAAAGCTGATAAACCCCTTCTTTCACTACTTGCGTATTTAACGCGAGAAGGGACCTCTATAGGCTGCGGTATCTTTGGTGCTATAAACTACGAAAACCATCCTGTTTTCCCCTACGTTTACTGGGGACTCCGTGCACAGAACCACCGAGGTCACCAGTCGCATGGCTTCCTCACATTCAATAACGGACAATTCTTCTCCTACAAGAACCTAGACCTTGTTCCGAAGGTGAAAAGCAACGCCATAAACGAATGGTTCGGGCGCCTCCCCGGATCAGTCGGTATCGGCAACGTCCGTTACACCACCTCGGGCAAATGCGACGACGTCTCTATCGTGCAAGGCACCCAACCGTTCACGGCATCCTCGGATGGAGTGAAAATCGCGTTATCCTTCAACGGCAACATCGTCAACACTATGCCGCTGAAAAAAGAAATGGCTCAGAATTTCTCCAATTTCATCTATAACTGTGATTCCGACTTAGTCTGCCACAAAATGCTCCTCTCCTACAAAAAGGACAAGGATTTGGTGGCAGCAGCCAAAGCTGTCATGGAAAGCTTAGATGGCGCTTTCAGCGTAACGGGCATAACGGGTGACGGCGACTTTTTCGCCTTCAAAGATGCCTATGGAATAAAACCTCTCTGCGCTGGACACGACCCCAAAGGCAAAACCTTCGCGTTTTCCTCGGAAACCGTCAGTTTTGACATGAACAGTTTCGTCCGAGACTTCGAATTAAACCCTGGCGAACTCGCCATCGCCACAAAAGACGGGTTTAAGCGAATCCAAGTTATCCCCAACCCCAGACCCGCCTTTTGTTGTTTCGAATTTGCTTACTTCGCGAGGCCTGACTCAATTTTCAACGGCAAATACGTGTATGAAATCCGAGAGGACTTCGGGCGTAACATCGTTAAAGAGTACCCTGAAATCGTCAAAGACGCTGACATCATCATGTCTGTGCCTGAAACCGGTGATGACTCCGCTATGGGTGTTCATGAAGCTTCGGGGCTCAGGTGGGAACGCGCATCCCGCCGCCACCGCTACGTCACCGAACGCGCCTTCATCTTGCTTAACGCAGAACGCTACTCAACCATCGACAAGAAAATTAACATTTTAGGAGACAAAGTCAAAGGCAAACGCGTCATCATAACCGAGGACAGCATCGTCCGCGGCGACACCACCAAAGTTATCATAGAGAAAATGCGTGAAGCAGGCGCAAAAAAAGTCTACGTCTTCGTCACTTTCCCCCGCATCATCGGCCCATGCTTCTACGGCATCGACATGTCCAGCTACGGCCAACTCATCGGCTCACGCCACAACCCCCAAGAAATCGCCAAAATCATCGGCTCAGACGGCGTATGCTACCAATCCATAGAAAACCTAATCCGCGCCACAGGTAAAACCGAAAACGAACTCTGCTTAGCCTGCATAACAGGCAAGTACCCCACGCCATGTGCACAAAAGATCGCTGACGCCATGAAAAAACGCTTCGAAGAGGGTTATGAAGAGAAAGGCCGCATCTACGAGATCGATGAGGTTCAGCCGTAACTCTATTAAGCGTTCCCTTCACAGAGTAGAGCAAGTAACGGTGTATCTTGGATGGAGACGATAGGTGTCTTGTTGGTTTCTTATGGCGCAAGAGAAGTCGCCATGGCAGACACGCTTCTACGCAGCAAAAACTACCACGTTGAACTCTACGTTGCCGACAAACAACGCAACCCCTTCAACGCAAAGCACGCCACAAAACACGTAGTTATCCCCAGCTTAGACGTAGGCGAAATCTGTAAATTCGCCCAAGAAAACAAAGACCGCCTCGATTTTGTGCTTGTGGGCTCCGAGAACCCCATCATCAGAGGTATCCGCGACCTTATCGAGGAAAAAGCTGGTGTTCCAGTTATCTGCCCAAAAAAGGCTTATGCGATTGAAGAAAGCAAGGTTGCCCAGCGTGTGCTCTTTGAAGAGATTGCGCCTGAAGCGAATCCGCGGTTCAAGGTTTTTGACCCAGCTCAATACAAGTCACAAGCCGACGCGAAAGTTGCGGTTTACAAGTGGCTAGACGAACTTGACAACCAAGCCGTCGTCAAACCCGACAAACCCGCCTTAGGCAAAGGCGTCGGCGTCTGGGGCGACCACTTCGCCACCCGCGAACAACTCTTCGAGCACTTCCTATCCAACTTCAAATATGGCTCAGTTATAATTGAGGAAAAAGTTCCTGGTGAAGAATCCAGCTGCATGGGCTTCTGCGACGGCAAACACTTCATCCCGCTCCCCGACACCCGCGATTACAAACGCGCCTTCGATGACGACCTGGGCCCCAACACAGGCGGCATGGGCTCCTACAAAGACTCAGCCGACTACCTGCCATTCCTCACCGCTGCCGACCGCGAAGCCGAGTTGGCGCTGGCTGAAAAAATCTTTAGGGGCTGGCGGAAGAAAATTCCCGACGACACTGCCCTGCGCGGCGTGCCGCTGTATTTGGCTTTTATGCATACGGGTAAGGGTATCAAAATTCTTGAAATTAACAGCCGCCCTGGCGACCCCGAAATCATGAACCTGCTCCCAGTTATAAAAGACGATTTTGTCGATGTGTGCCTAAAGATGGTGGACGGCACCTTGACCAGTGTTGCTATGGAGAAGTCGGCGACGGTTTTAACTTACAAGGTTCCACCCGACTACGGCGGCTACTCCGAAGTCCACGCAGGCAAAGTCGTCCAAGCTGAAGTTGGGTCTCCAGTTGACCTCTCCCGAGCCGAAGCCTTAACCCAAAAGTACGGCGACAAAATCCGCATCTACCCCGGCTCCATGGAAGTCCGCGACGGCAAAAACTACGCGCTCAAATCCCGCGCCATCGGCGTCTTAGGCATCGGCGACAGCATCGAAGAAGCCCGCCAAATCAGCCAAGAAGGAGCCAAAGCCATCACCGGCGGCGCACTGTGGAACCGCACTGACGTCGCCAGCAAAGAGCACATAGCTAAAAGTATCAGTCATATGAGTATGTTGAGGGAAAAGATTTGAAACGACTCTTTATTTCAGACTGTGAAGGTCCAATCTCAAAAAACGACAACGCCTACGAGTTAGCCGCAAATTTTATTCCAAACGGCGACAAACTCTTCAGCAACATAAGCAAATACGACGACGTATTGACAGATGTGCTGGAGAAGTCTGGTTACTCGGCTGGCAGCACCTTGAAGCTTATTTTACCGTTTTTCAAAGCATACGGCTTAACCGACCAGCAGATTGAAGAGTTCTCAGCCAAAAACATCCTCCTAATCGCCAACACCCAAGCCACCCTCCGCCACATCCAAGAAGTCGGCGACGCCTTCATCGTTAGCACCAGCTACGAACAATACATAAAGGCGCTGTGCAAAGCCGTCGAGTTCCCCTCCCAAAACACCTACTGCACCAAACTAAACCTCGACAACTACCCCATCACCCCCCAAGAAGCAGAGAAACTAAAAGCCCTCGCTCAAGAAATCGCCCAGATGCCCCTTATCGAGGTTCCCTCTGATGCGGTGGCTCTTGGTGATTTCTCGCAAACTGACCAAGCCAGCATCAAACGGTTGGATGAGATTTTTTGGAAAGAAATCCCCCAACTGTCAGTGGGTAAATTGCTAACTGAAGTTGTGACCGTCGGAGGCGAGCAAAAAGCCGCAGCCATCCGCGACGCCGCAGAACGTTCAGGCGTACGCTTGGCGGACGTGATGTATGTGGGTGACAGCATAACCGACGTGGAAGCCCTCAAACTCGTCCGTGAAGAAGGCGGCTTAGCGGTCTCTTTCAACGGAAACAGCTACGCGGTCAAAAACGCCGAGATAGCAGTGAACTCAGAAAGCAACCTGGTACTCGCCATAATAGCCGACCTGTTCTGCAGGCTGGGAAAAACTCAAGCCATGAAAGTTTACCTGTACTGGAGCCGCGCAGCCGTGGAAGAAAGCGGAACAAGCGGAGCCCTACTAAGACAAGTATACAAAGTCTACCCCGCAACTCTGCCAAGGGTAGAGATCGTGAACCCCCGAAACGTCGAAACCATAATCAAAGAAAGCAGCGAGTTTCGAAAGCAGGTGCGGGGAGTCGCTATCGGGAGACTGGGCTAGATGGACAAAAAAATCGATGACACATTCATAGAAGCCTTCGAAGGCCTCTTCTGCCGCGTAATCGTAACCGCGGACGATGTGGAAACGCTCTGCAAAGCCGCCTCAGACTCAACCGCAACCCCCGCAACCGTAATTGGCAGAACAGAGGGCGGCGTCGAGCGCTACCTCAGCGCAGACCAAACCCCCGACAGACGAGTCGGCGCAGTTTTGCAGTTCTGGGGACAAATCGACCCCAAAAAAACCTTCGAGCAATCGCTGGAGAAATTCGAAAAAGAACTCAGCTACCGCATTCGCCAAGACATCCTCGTTAAGCCCTTTACAGCAGTCTACGATGCTTTGCCAAAAGCTGAGGGCAAGATGGATATGATGGAGCGTGTGGGGCACTGCGGCGACGGCTACGAATGGGTCGAGCAACGTCACGGCAGAGAGGTCATCGTTGTCCCCTTGATGGTGCCTGACTTCGTTATCGAGCGCTACATCGGTTACGGGCGGGGTGTTGCAGGCGGCAACTTCTGGCTGATGTGCACCACCAAAGAAGCCCTCAAAGAAGCAGGCAAAAAAGCCCTCGACGCAATCCACGAAGTAGACGGCGTCGTCACCACCTTCGACATCTGCTCAGCAGGCAGCAAACCCGAAACCCACTACCCACAGATTGGACCCACAACCAACCACCTCTTCTGTCCCTCACTCAAAGCCAAACTTGGCAAAGAATCCAAAGTGCCTGATGGCGTGGGTTACATCGCTGAAATCGTCTACGACGGTTGGTCAGTTGAAGCTCTTAAAGCAGCCACAAAAGCAGGCATCGAAGCCTCCCTAAACGTCCCCGGTGTGTTGCGGGTTTCCGCGGGGAACTACGAAGGCAAACTGGGCAAATATAAAATCCCCCTCAGCGAGGTATTTCCATGACAAAATTTGATGTAATCGGATTCGGTGCACTCAACGTTGACACACTCCTAAAAGTGGATAAGATAGCGGGCGCTGAAGAAGAAAGCTTCATCCATGACTACACGGAGGCCTGTGGTGGCTCAGCAGCCAACACCATGGTCGGCTTGGCGCGGCTCGGCTGCAAAGTCGGCTTCATCGGAAAAGTCGCCGACGATCACGAAGGCAAACTCCAAATCGACTGCTTCCAAAAAGAAGGCGTAGACACCGAAGGCATCATTCACGCGGCGAAGGGCAAAAGCGGCGTCTGCCTCGGCTTCGTCGACAAAAAGGGCGCACGGGCACTCTACATCAACCCCGGCGTCAACGACAGCATCGAATTCAGAGAAATCCAAGCGCCCTACGTCACCGACACCCAATTCCTGCACTTGTCCTCGTTTGTGGGCGAGAAGTCCTTCCGTGCCCAGAAGAAGTTGATGAGTTTTCTGCCTGCCAGCGTTAAAATCAGCTTCGACCCCGGATCGCTCTACGCTCAGGAGGGGTTGGCGGCGATTGAGCCGATTATCCAGAACTCATTCGTAATGATGCCCAACGCAGTGGAACTTGAACTCATAACGGGCGAATCCGACATTCCAGAAGGCGCTGCCACGCTCATTGGTATGGGCGTTGAAATCGTTGCGGTTAAACTGGGCGACAAAGGCTGCTACGTCACCAACGGCGAACAAAAAAAGACGATACCGCCCTTCAAAGTTCAAGCAGTCGACACCACAGGCGCAGGCGACGCCTTCAACGCAGGCTTCCTCTACGGCCTAATCCAAAACAAACCACTCTTCGAATGCGGCAGACTCGGCAATTACGTGGCTTCCAGAAGCGTGATGAAGATGGGTGCCCGTGACGGTTTGCCCTACGAAAAAGATTTGGCGCTGATTTGATTTAACAATAGTTATCAGCAAGACGGGAGAAAAAGGAAGAAGATATGAAAAAAACTGTTAAAGACTCGGGTTCGAATATACCTAAATTTGAGGATTTAATCGGCTCTTACGCTGGAAAAATTGACCTGAAGAAAGCCATGGAAGAATTGGATAAAATGCGTTCAGAAGACAGATACTGATGAGGTAGCAGTGGATACACGTTTCATTTTACGGTTGTTTTCTAAAAGGAAGACATGCAACGATTAATCAAAGTAAGCCAGTCAAAGGTTAACGGAGCGTGTGACTGATAATTTTGCGACGCTTTAGAAGTGTGATGAAACTGGATGCACACGCGGCCTACCCTATGAAAAAGATTTAGCACTGATTTGATTCAGTAACGGCGTTGTTCTCCATTTCCACATATTCTTCAAGCAACTTTTTCCTGATATATTCTCTAGCAAACTGTTTGGGGGTCATCTATCGGTTTTTCTACTTTGATGGAACCACACAATGCCTCAGTAGGTTTGTGATGCTTTTTTAGGGCAGATACTCTCCGTTAGAGTGTTTATGTGGCTAAAACTAAAAAAAATTATGGCTTAAAGCTGCCTAACACTGCGTGGTTAGTCTGTCGATGTTCTTTTGGGTATAGCTTCTATAATCTTTTCGTCATCTTGCGTTTCTTCAGGCTTGATGTTGCCCATTAAACCGTTTGCAAAACCGTCAAGTTGCAAAGTCTCCATCATCAAAAACCCAACAGCGCTACACGCACTACCCCAGTCACCCCTGATAGTTTGGTCTATTTCCATTAAGGTCTTGATTTTCCCTTCATCCAATGCCTCACAAAGATAAGTAATATAGCCAATGGCACCCTCCAACCGCGCCTTCTGCAACATCTTATCGAGTTCAGAACGGTTTAGAAGCACCTCGGAGTCGGCTATTCCATCACCATTCGCAGCCATGTTTTATGTTGCACCTGTGTTAGTTAGGTATAACGCATTTGCTATTTAATACTTGTTATACCTGTGTTACACACAGCTAACATGTTAAGTAACAAAATTTAAAGGCGATACGAATTAATTTTATCACACAGGTAAAACACGGTGCCAAATGAAAAAAGAACTAACTACAGGGGCGTAAACCTAAAAAAAGAATTAATGGATGCAATAGATGAATTTATAAAAAAGCATCCAGAAGCGGGATATGTTAGCACCGCCGATTTAGTATCAGAGGCAGTTCGGCTTCGCGTACAAGAACTTAAGGGTAAGTATCCCTCAAAGTCTTAACAAAATCACTCACTATTTTGAAATGCCAATTAAGCTTGAAGTAAGTGTTAAGCAAGTTGGGGCTTCTCTCCGAATCAAAATCCCAAAAGAAGTAGCCGTATATTTAGACCTAAAAAAGGCGACAAAGTGCAGCCATGGGCAGATAACAGTCATGTTTGTTTAGAGAAAAAGAAGTAAAAATGGGCGCTGGTCCGCATGTTATAGCGTGCCATTTTGTTGTTTGTGGCATTCTACTGCTTGAATCTTCGGTATGCTGGAAAAAACGCTTATCAGTTTCTATGTATACATTATGTATGGTGATGATGATGGCGAGACAGATTTCGGTCTCAAACGAAGTCTACGAACTTCTCCTAAAACACAAAGGCAAAAAAAGCTTCTCAGAAGTAATCAAAGAAAGCCTCTGCACAAAAAAGAAAAAGACCGATATAATGAGATTCGCAGGCATCATGAAAGACGAAAAGGAGAAGCTTGAAGAACTAAAAAAACAGATTGCCACCGAAAGAGAAGCCAATTACGGTCGAACATTTGAAGTGGAACAATGACGTTAATAGACACAAGCGTTATCATCGATTTCATAGCCGGCGACAAAAAGATTATCCTCTTACTGGAGGAACTTGCCGATAGAGGAGACGTAAAAACCACCAGCATAACCGAATACGAATTACTCAAGCACAAAACGAAACTAAAACGGCAGCTTGCAGAAGAATTCATCTCTGAGCTAACCGTTTACCCCTTCGATTCAGCTGCCGCCAAAGAAGCCGCCAAAATCTATAAAGAGCTACAGGATGCAGGAAGAATGGTCAATGAGAACGATTTACTCATTGTGGGCATCGCATTGGCTAACGATGAGGTTTTGCTGACCAGAGACCAAAGACTCGCCAGCGTGGACAAGGAGAACATAAGACTCGTTTAGCGCCGACTGCTCCACTATAAATAACTCCTGAACCAGTATTTTTCTGTTACAGTTCAAAGTTTTCATATCGATTTGAAATGCTTAATGATAATGAATATGAGTTAAATACAATAAAACATCAATACAATCACTTGATAAATCTATCATAAAACAGTGGCTGGGAGACAACTTGAGGGAAGTAGCACCATTAAGCAATCTTTCTAGTATTGTGGGAAAAGAAAATTTATGTGAACTTTTTAGAAGTGTTATTGAATCGATAAATGAGGCAGTATTGATAATTGATCCTGTTGATTTTAAAGTAGTGTTTGCCAACGAAGAGGCATCAAGACAATTTAATTTAGCCAAAGAAGATATCGTTGGAAAAAGATGCTTTGAGGTATCGCATAACAGGTCAAAACCTTGTCAGCCACCAAATGACCAATGTCCAATGCAAGAGTTAATTAAAAAAGGCGCATCAACGGTAGTTGAACACACCCATTTTGATAGTAACAGCAACAAATTTGTTGTGAAAATTACAGTTCACCCGGTACGTGACCATAACGGAAAACTGATCTACGTAACTCATCTTTCAAAGGATATTACTGAAAAAAAGCTTTTGCAAGAAAAAATCTTAGAATCAGAAAGAATCGGGGCAATCGGTGATTTGTCACTTACTTTAGCAAATGACTTAAGGAATCCTCTTCAAGCGATATCAAATGGAATGTATTTACTGAAGAAAAATTCTGAGTGCCTAAACTGTTCACCAAATGCAAGAGGAACTATACTCAAAATCGAAGAAGCAATTCACTATTCAGACAGAATTATCACAAGTATGATTAATTATGCAATCAAAAATGAACCTATACTCAAGAAAAACAATCTACTCGCCCTTATTGAGTTAGCGCTCAATCAAACCCAAAAACCGCCAAACGTAGAGCTGATTACAAATTACCAGTTAGACCCCATGGTTGTTGTGGACGAAAGAATGCTCACCCATGTCTTTTATGAACTTTTAAAGAATGGTATTGAAGCGATGAACGACCGAGGGGGTACGTTGCGAGTATCAACTCAAGAAAGAAACGGGTTTGTCGACGTCATTTTGGAAGATACAGGCTCTGGGATCTCAAAACAAAACTTCAACAAATTGTTCACGCCCCTTTTTACGACGAAATCTAAGGGTATGGGCATGAGTTTGGCTAATAGCAAAAGAATAGTTGAAGCCCACAGAGGCAGTATAAAGGTAGAGTCTGAGGAAGGAAGAGGAACCAAGATCACTGTTACGTTGCCTGTTAAGGTAGACACATCCGATTTTCAAATTTGAATTACAAGGAAAAAGGCGGGCCTCATATTTTTGAGGGTCTTCGACCATCACAAGTTGAATTGAGGGTGAGTCAAAGTTCTTTATTTGCGAGGGAGGGCCCCTTTAGGGGGTGTAGCCAACGCTTGGGGCTGGTGTGTTGGTTGTAACTCGCCTCCTGCTGTTTGTGGCATTGGCTAATCGAGCTTGACTACCCATGCCTTTCGGCAGAGTCTCCTTCGACGTCTGTTTGCCCAACCCACTTGCAGACCGCCATTTCACTTTTTTGCCGCTTGTGGTAACGTTCACAACCAGCCTGCAACCCACGCCTCGGGCTGATGCCAAAATACAACGTTTCCCTCAGTCCATTGGTTGTTGTTGTGTATAGGGGGTTTCGGCAACAACTACTAATGAAAAAACAAAGAGAGCCCAAAAAAGGCAAATCAGCACAGAAAAGACCTAAATCCCCTTTCCAATAGAAACAGCAGAGCCTTAGCATTTTTTGGTTAGTTTGTTGATGATGCTTTGGAAGATTAGTTTGCCGTCGCCGTACTGCAGGTTGCTGGGGTGGCTTGTCCAGTCGGGTTGCTGCCACCAGTACATCGCCCTCTCGGGATGCGGCATCAAGCCGAAGATGTTGCCTTCTCGGTTGCAGATGCCCGCTATGTCAAAAAAGCTGCCGTTGGGGTTAGCGGGGTACTTCCCGTCTGCGGGTTCCCTCTCTTTTGTGCAGTAACGGAAAACCAACATATCCTCGTCAATTAGCCTCTTGAGGAGCGCCTCTTCTTTCTCTTTGGGAAACAGCCATCTGCCTTCTCCGTGAGCGATTGGCAACCGTATGGTTTTGCCTTTGGGGACGGCGGATGTGAAGGCGCATTTGCCGCGGTTCTCCTGCTTGAGGTAAACCCATTTGCACTTGAAGCCCGCAGGCTCATTAGTGGTCAAGGTGGCTTCGGGGTACGCGCTTATGCCCTCAAACCCAGGCAGCAAACCGTATTCAACCATGATTTGGAAACCGTTACAGATTCCCAGGATTGGTCTGCCTTCGGCAACGAACATCTCGATTTCTTTGCCCAAATTCGCCGAGAGATGCCTTGCGAATATGACTCCGCTGCGGACGTAGTCGCCAAACGAAAAGCCCCCCGGGAAAACCAGCACATCGTAGTCGAGGAGGTTGTGGCGTTTGATAAGTTCGCTGACTTGCAGCGTTTCTGCTTGGACGCCGAGTTCTTGGAAAGCGCGTTGGGTTTCTGCGTCGCAGTTGGTTCCTCCGACACGCATTACACAGACTTTGATGTCTTCGATTTTCATTGGGTTGCCTCCTGGGGGTTGAGGGTTTTCTTCCAGCTTTGCCGCAACTTATCCACTGTGGCGTCGATGACGGTTTTGCCGTTTAAGCCTTTGATGACCAGTTTGGGCTGCTTGGTTACTTTGCCGATTTGGGTGCTGTATTTGCCCATTAGTTTCTCGAAGAGTTCTTGGTCTTGTGGGGCGACTTCGATTAGGAAGCGGCTGTTAGACTCCGAGAATAACACAAAATCGTCGCGTGTAATATCCTTGCATGGCACCTTCTGCAAATTAAGTTCCAAACCTAAGCCGCTTGCGAAAGCCATCTCCGCCACCGCCACCGCCAAACCGCCCTCAGAGAGGTCATGACAGGATTTGACGATGCTCTCACCCATGGCTTTGGTTAGGTTGTAGTAGGTTTTTCTGGCTTTGGAGGCGTGGAGTTTGGGGACGGATTTGCCGAGGTAGCCTTTGAGTTTGTAGTATTCGCTGCCGCCAAGTTCTGGGTAGGTGTCGCCGACTATGTAGAGCAGATTGCCTGCGGATTTGAGGTCAACGGAGACAGTTTTGTTTATGTCGGGCACTACGCCGACCGCTGTAATGAGCAATGTGGGTGTGACGGGGCCCATTGGGGATTCATTGTAGAGGCTGTCTTTACCCGAAATGAACGGCGTACGGAAATTAGTTGCCACATCATAGCAGGCTTCGCAAGCTCTAACCAGCGAACCGAGGCGCTCTGTCTTCTCAGGATTGCCCCATGTGAAGTTGTCTAAAAGCGCGATTCTTCTGCCGCCAACCGCGATGTTATTGCGGATTGCCTCATCGATTGCTGAAGCCGCCATCCAATACGGGTCAATTTTGCCGTAGTTGGGGTTCATGCCGCAGCTGATCGCTAAGCCCTTGATTGAGTCGTCAACGGGTTTGAGGACTGCTGCGTCGTTGGGGCCTGCATAATCGCCCTGTAATGGTTTAAGTAGGGTGTTGCCTTTGACTTCGTGGTCGTAGGTGCGGATAACTGCTTCTTTGCTGGCGATGTTTGGCGCAGAAAGCAGCTCCATTAGAGTCTCGGTGAGGTTGGCTGGCTCCACAAACTCTGGTTCCGTGAATTTGGGCGCTTCAATGGTTGCGACTTTGGTGATTGTGCAGGGGTTAAACATGAACTCCATATCGACATCCGCGACTAATTCATCATTGTAACTCAGTTGCAGACGCCTTTCAGGGACGAGTTTGCCAATCGCTGTAGCCTGAACGTCTTCCTTCTCGAAAACCGCCATCGCCTTCTCCAAGTTCTCAGGCGGAATAACCAGCAGCATACGCTCCTGTGATTCGGAGAGGTAAATTTCCCAAGGCGACAACCCCTGATACTTCAGCGGCACCTTGGCAAGGTCAACTGCGACGCCGCAGCCAAACCGCTCCGCAGTTTCGCCTACAGCAGATGATAAGCCTCCGCCACCGATGTCCGTAATCGCCGAACCCAACTGCAAATCGCGTATCTCAACGACAGCGCGTTTGACTTTTTCTTCCTCGATGGGGTCTGCGATCTGGACGGCTGGTCGGCTGATTTCTTCGGATTTCTCGGTGAGTTCGGCTGAGGCGAAGGTGACGCCGTGAATGCCGTCGCGACCAGTTTTTCCGCCTGCCAAAACCATGTAGTCGCCGACTTTAGCGTTTTTAGTGTACTTGTTTAGTGGGAGTAGGCCGATGCAGCCGCAGTAGACGACGACGTTGCCTGTGTAGCTGTCGTCGAAGTATATGGCGCCGTTGACTGTTGGGATGCCCATGTTGTTTCCGTAGGCGCTGATGCCCGCCGTGACGCCCATGTACACGTATTTGGGGTGCTTGACGCCTGCGGGGAGTTTAGTGTAATCGTAATCTAGCGGCCCAAAGCCGAGAACGTCGGTGCATGCGATGGGGTCTGCCCAGACGCCTAAAATGTCGCGGATAACGCCGCCCACACCCGTGGCCGCACCGCCGAACGGTTCCACCGCAGAGGGATGATTGTGCGTCTCTACCTTCGCTGCGATGCCATAGCCCTTGTCGAATTTGACTATACCCGCGTTGTCCTCGAAAACGCTGAAGCACCAGGGCGCGTTGATTTCTTTGGTTGCTTTGGCGAGGTAGGTTTTGAAAAGGCTGCTTATGGTTTTGCTGCCGATTTTGATTTTGCCTTTGAAGGTTTTGTGGCAGCAGTGCTCACTCCAGGTTTGACTGATGGTTTGCAACTCAACATCTGTTGGGTTGCGTTTCTCTTTTTTGAAGTAAGCTTGAATTAATCCGAGTTCCTCGGCGCTGAAACCCAACGCCAGTTCACTGTTAATTTCCGATAGTTGCGTGTCTGTGGCTTTGGCTGTGGCGAACTCGAGAACTTGGCTGTTTTTTCTTTGAGTAACCAGTTGCGTGGTCATTTGGATTCGACGACGCTGATTGTATAGTTGTCTTTTGTGGGGTTAGCCAAGAGGCGTTTGCTCATTTCTTCCGCTTTCGCTTTTGCCTCAGCAGGCGATTTGGCGTCTAAGAAGACGGTGTAGACTTTGCTGACGTCTACAGCTTGGACTTTGTAGCCGAGTTCGATGAGGAGTCGCGCGGTGGTTTCGCCTTCCGGGTTGCTGTGTCCGGGTTTGAGGCTGACTTCTATTTTGGCAGCGTATTTCATGAGTCAGTAAATTATGGTGTGAGAATTTAAACGCTTTCGTCACAAACGATGCAAAACTTTACGTCAAAATCAGGCGTTTCTTTTCGTGTTCTATCTCGACGACGCGCTCTTTGTTGGTGACTTTGCCGATGCGTTGCGGTTTTATGCTGTCATGTTCGAGGGTGTTCATGGCTTTGTCGATTTCGGTTCTATCCACGATGATGCCGAAGCCCCAGCCCATGTTGAAGGTCTTGAACATCTCCTCGTCGGTAACTGTGTAGCCCAACTCAGCGGCGGTCTTCTGGATCAACCCAAAAATCGGGTGCGGATGGAAATTATCGAATTTGAAGCCTATGCCCGGCGAATAGTTGACGAGGTTGTTAAACTTCATGTAGCTGTCGCCCGTAATGTGCACTGCAGCCTTGACTTTGACTTCACGCGCCAACTTGAGCAGGGGCTTAACGTAAATCTTAGTTGGCTCCAGCGCTTCTAGGACGACTTCACGCTTCAAACCCTCTGGGATATCGGTGGGCTCGAATTTGCCTTCCCACTTCTTGAATAGGATTTTTCTTGCCATCGTTATGCCGTTGCTGTGCAATCCGCTGCTGGGTAAGCCAATGATGGGGTCGTCTGGCTTGATGCCTTCCCCCGTGATAATGTCTTGGCGCTCAACCGTGCCCACAGACGCCACAACCATATCAAACCCCGCGTTGTCCACGATGCCTTTGATTATTTCGGCTACGTCGCCTGTTTCGCCTCCCGTGACTGGGCACTCAGATTCGTTGGCGCCTTCTATGATGCCTTTGAGCCATGCTTTGACGAGGGTGGGTTCGCTTTCCTGCGCGTGGATGTTATCTGCGATGGCGAGGGGTTTGGCGCCTGAGCGGATGACGTCGTTGACTGCCATGGCGACTGCGTCTACGCCGATGGTGTCGTATTTGCCTGCAAGCTGGGCGATCAATACTTTGGTGCCTACACCCTCAATTACTAAGTCCATGAAGCTGTTTTCGCCGAATGGAAAGATGTTGCCGTATGGTAGCTTCATCACGCCGCCGAAGCCAGTGTGCCGATAAGTGTCGCTCAAAGTTGTGAGGGCTTTTTTGGATTCAACCCGTTGCGCTCGGTTTACGCCTGCATCGGTGTAGGTGTAGGTTTTGGGCATAGACACATTTCTCCTTGCACGCTAAATGTGAATTTACTGTCTGATAACGATTTTGTTTACGGGCTCTGCAGGACGCGGTGGAAGGCTGGTTTTCTGTGTGTTTGGTTGATGCTTTTGTATACAAACCCGTCTGCTGATGCTATTTTGCTTGTTTTTCAGCAGCTTTTTGCTCTATTACGTCTAGAAGTTCTTGAGGTTTCACAGGTTTTAGAAAGAATGCATCCACGTAGGTGTTTTTGTCGAATGCGATGTGATTACCTGTGATGACTATGGTGACCATTTCTTTGTTTAACCTGTGCATTTGATTAAGTAGTTCTAAGCCGTTACCGTCTGGAAGACTTATATCAACTAAAACGACGTCGTAACGTTTTGCAGTTGATTTTTGTAGTGCTTCTTTGCTATTCTGTGCGACGTCGGTGGTGTAGCCGCTTCTTTGGAGAATTCGGGCAAACGCTCGCCTTATGCCTGCGTCGTCGTCAATAATGAGCACTGTTTTTCCCAATCCCTTCTCCTCCAGAGTACCGTACTTTAACTATACTCAAGGCACTCAGTAAAAACGGCGAGATATAAACTATATTGCCAAAGTAGAACGCTTAGGAACCAATATATTACCCAACACCAACAACAAAATATCACCAGCTGTGACGCTGCGGTTGTAGTCTAGCTCGGTAGGACTCCAGCTTCCCAAGCTGGCTACCCGGGTTCAAATCCCGGCAACCGCACCAACCAACGCCTTACTGTTTTTGTCCGCATTCCGGGCAATAATGCGCTACTTCTGGAATTCGGTTTCTACATTTTGGGCATATCTTTAGTATTGGTACCGCTTTGAGTGACGTGCCGCAGGTGTTGCAGTAGTTTGAGTTGGCAGTTACATGTGAACCGCAATTTGGGCATGTTATGTATTGTGAATAGGTTGGGATGGGGATGAGGATGGCTGCTGAAAGGATACGGCATCACCATATGTTACTGGTGTAGTCTTATCTTTATCTTTTAGCTAACTGCAAGGTGTGCATTAGTAATGCACAGTTTTGTTCATTGCTAGTGCATAAGTCTATGCTTGTTTTTTGGCGCTGATTTTTTGTATGCGATGGCTAACATTATGGTCGCTGCCATCAAGGTTATTAGGGCTTGGGTTGCTGGGAATTCTGGCGTCGTTGGGGTTGTGGCTGGCGTTGCTGTCGGAGTAGGCGTAACAGACGCCTGATTTACCTCAACATAGAGCATATGCAGCACATCCGCAACTGCATTTACCGCTAAATTCAGTGATTCACCACATCTTCCACTGAAAGTCGCATTGCTCCAGTCGTAGTGGGTATCCATCCAGACGCAGCCCAAGTTGCTTGACCCGCCGAAAACCGTGTTATACGCCAAATTAACCGTTGCATCATACGCTGACAGAACAGCTAGGTTGCCGTCGTAGTGAAGGTAGGTGTTGAATGTGTCTTGGTAGTTGTCGGTTCGGGTGTTGACGTAGTTTTCGTAGTCGCTGTGGTGAGTTTCGGTGCCCCAAGCGGTGGAGGCGCCCATAACGTGGCCGAAAACAGCTAAATCTGCGATGTAGTGTGTCATGGCTCCAGCTGATTTTGCGGCGTTGTCGGGGTCGTTGGTTTTTAAGTAGTTTAGGGCTTGATTGTACATTGCGTTTGCTCTCTGTGCGGAGGCGTCATCTGTCAGTGTGCCCGTTGCTGAGTAGTAGACGTGGTGTTTTGTGGTGTCGCCGATGCCTCCTTGGCTTGCTGGCAGGTCAGGAAGCTCTGTGCCAAAAAGGTAGGCGTTGAGGTTGCTGGTGAGGTACTGCTTCTCCTCTGTAGGCAGATAGTCAAGGGCGTGTTGGGCTATCCAGTCGTGGGTGCCATAGTCGGGTTGAGTGGGGTCTGCGGAGTAGCCGCCGTTGCTCCAGCATGCAGCTGAAGGTAGGCAAACCAAAATGGTGAAAAAGCAAGCCAACAGTGCACTGTACCTTGTTATCTTCAAATTCTATAGTTCACACTCGACTAAGCCTTATGCTGCCAATAACTTAAATGCGTTGCCAACCAAAATCGCCCTCAAAAAGTAACCGTTTTTAGTAACCAAAACAACATTAACTTAATCGGGGAATCAAACATTGACTGTTTTTGTTGTAAGAACATACGTTGTCCAACCCAACAAACTTGAAGCACACAATGCTTGGGGCAAAAAGCTGGTGGCGTTGATGAAGAAGCAACCCCAACTGTTTAGCGGTGTGAAGTCGATGCGGGTTTTAAGTCACAAGTATGGAGGCAAAGTGGGTGGTTTTACTGCGATGTGGAAGTTTGACAGTTTAGCGGACGCTGAGCAGTGGGAGAGGGGGTTTGTGGAGGTTAAGGCGGAGGCGGATTTGCGGGCTGAGTTTTTGGCGTTGATTGTGCCGGGGTCTTATTCCCAATGCATCTGGGAACCAGTCAGGACAATCAATCGTGAACCCAAAAAACGCTCTAACCGAACCCGCTAAACCATTTGGCCAGTTTACCGACAACTTTTCCTTTATTTAACAGTAGATCAAAGTTTTTTTGTTGTGTTTGTTTTTGTTTAGTTGTTGTTGCCGTGGACCCCTCTTATTTCATCTTCTTCCAGCGGACTTGGCAGAAACGCCTATTTTAGCGTCTGATTGCAGGTTGCGTTGCAGGCTGGTTGTGGCGACTTCCGCAAGCAGAACAGCCAATTTTTGATCTACTAATAAGGGAGGGAAGGCCAACTGTGAGACGTCGCGTGGTTTTCTCTTGTGTGGATACAGTTTTATGAGGCTTTAAATAAGGAGGTCTAGCAGAGAAAACGCAGCTTGATTTAGCGCTTCTAACCAACCTTAAAATATCCAAACCCAAAATGGTTCTAGTTGGAGGTACTGTTTTTTGGCAGATGTTGTTGATAAGGGCTTACGGAAAGCAGGTATTTCGGTTTCTAAGCCAGTTTTAGCGGTGATCTGCTTGATCTTTGGAATTCTGCTGCTGATTTTTCCCCAGCTAGTCGGAATCATCATCGGCGTATTCCTCATCATACAGGGCATACTGCTGTTTGTCGAGTACATGGAAGGCAACCGCAGAGTCGCATAGCAGCCACGCAAAGCTCACCCATCTCTTCTCCGTAGCTAGAAGAAAGAATGCCGTCGACTGAAAACTAAATCAAACCGCAACCGTTTAATAACTAACCCATCAACCCATTAACAATCAAACCTTAGAAGGCACCCCACTTTGGCACTAAACCAGAACTTAGAAAAACTCTCCAACGCCTGCGGAGTCACTGGCAGAGAAACCCAAGTCCGCGACCTAATGGCAGAGATGCTTAAGCCATACGCAGACGAAATCCAAATCGACCGCATGGAAAACGTCATAGCCATAAAAAAAGGCAAACCCAGCGCCCTCAAAATCATGCTCGCCGCACACATGGACGAAGTTGGCTTAATGGTTAAAACCATCAACAAAGACGGCTTCCTCCAATTCAGCAAAATGGGCGGAATCGACGACCGGATACTGCCAGCCCAAAAAGTCACAGTTTTCACCAAAAACAACTCATACCCCGGCATCATCGGCTCCAAACCGCCCCACATCCAAAAAGAGGAAGAACGCAAAAAAATCATCAGCTACGACGACCTCTTCATCGATGTCGGTGCAGCAAGCAAAGAGGACGCCGCCAAAATGGGCATATCCATCGGTGACCCCGTCGTATTTGACGTAGCATACACTAAACTTGGCAAAGATGTCGTGATGGGCAAAGCCTTTGACAACCGAGCGGGATGCGCAACCATGATTGAAATTATGCGGTTGCTCAAAAAGACCGACTGCACCGTCTATGCAGTGGGCACAGTACAGGAAGAGGTTGGTTTGCGTGGGGCAGCAACGGCAGCTTTCGGCGTTGACCCAGACCTCGCCATCGTCTTGGACGTAACCATTGCAGGTGACGTGCCAGGTGTACGCGAGTTTGACACAAGCGTCAAAATGGGAAAAGGACCCGCGTTGACCATTAGCGATTCAGGCTTAATCACTCACCCCAAGATTCTGCGGTGGTTCATAGATACGGCGCAGGAAGAAAAAATCGCTGTCCAACTTGAATCGGGCTTGATGGGCAGCACCGACGCGGCACGCATCTCCATCACGCGGCAAGGCGTCCCAAGCGGCACCATATCCATACCCACACGCTACATCCACAGCCCAGTCGGCATGCTAAGCCTAAGCGACATTGAGAACAGCGCTAAACTCGCCGCGGCAGCCATAGCCAAAGCCGCTAAAGTCTTCTAAGCGGAACTAGTTTTTATTTCCCTTCCCTCTTCTTTGTATCTAACAGTTGATTAAGCATGAAACAGCTAGACAAAACCCCAAAACCAGAAAAGTTCGCGGGGCGATTTGAGTTTTTGGAGCACACCGCCGACGTCTATGTTCGCGCGTTTGGGACAAGTATAGAGCAAGCCTACGAAAACGCGGCGCTTGCCATGTTTGAAACCATGACTGACAGCGGCAAAATCGCGCAGACCATCGAAGAAACCTTAGAGGTGGAAGCTGAAGACCAATACGCATTGCTCTACAACTGGCTAGAGGCCTTGCTGGTCAAGTTTGAAACCGACGGCATGCTCTACAGCCGCTTCCAAATCTGCGACTGGAAAGAAACCGCAGAGAGCTTCAGGTTTTCAGCGAAGGTTTGGGGAGAAAAGTTTGACCCCAAAAAGCACCCGCAAAAAGTAGGGGTTAAAGCGGTAACATACCATTTGATGGTGATTATCCGCGAGCCTGAACGGGTGGTTTTGGAGTTTATACTCGACATCTAGGCGAGTTTTAGTTTTTTAAGCTCTGAAAGCATCGCTTCAACCATAGGTTCCGGTGGGGAATCAATCGATTTCGTGGTTGAAACGATAAAGGGTACCTTCTTTTTCTTGTAGTATGCAATAAGCGGTTCGGTTTGTGTTTTGTAGACTTGGAGACGGTTTTTGATGACTTCTTCATTGTCGTCGGCTCGTTGGTAGAGTTCTCCGCCACATTTGTCGCAGACACCTTCCTTTTTAGGTTTTAGGAATCTGATGTTGTAGACGGTTCCGCAGTTTTTGCAGAGTCTGCGTGAGGTGAGGCGTTGGATGATTATTTCGTCTGGGACGTCAAGTTGCAAGATGACGTCGATTTTGGCGATTTTCTCTAATGTGTCTGCTTGTTCGATGGTGCGTGGGAAACCGTCGAGGAGAAAGCCTTTGTCTTTGGGAACTTTGGCTAGGCGTTCCTTGAGAACTTCACCAACCACATCGTCTGGGACGAGTGCGCCCTTCTCAACGTAGCTTTTCACTTTTTTGCCTAACGGTGTACTTTGTTTAACGGATTCACGGAAGATATCGCCCATGGCAATAACGTCAACGCCAAGCTGATTCTGCATACGCGTAGAATAGGTGCCTTTGCCTGCGCCTGGCGCTCCAAAGATAATGGCTTTCACTTGCTATGTCACCTGTTAAATGGCAACTCATAGGCGGCAATTAATAATTAAGTCTTACCATCAACAGCTTCCTTAACGCTGAAAGTCTACTGTGATTTCTCTGCTAGACCCCCTTATTTAAAGCAATGTTGAAGCCACGTTTGCTGCTCTGCCGATCGACCCCCTCCCTTATTTAAAGAAATGAAAGAGTCAGTCGTTGCGCCAAACGCACCCACCCGCCGC
The DNA here is from genome assembly GCA_023488905.1 of Candidatus Bathyarchaeota archaeon. Taxonomy (GTDB): domain Archaea; phylum Thermoproteota; class Bathyarchaeia; order Bathyarchaeales; family Bathycorpusculaceae; genus Bathycorpusculum. Next base: position 128,540 of record JAMDCQ010000012.1, on the reverse strand, counting down.
CACACTGAGACCCTCTATATGTTTCTGCATACATCTGATATTTGCATCCAAATATGTCTGCGAAAAACGCACCCAAACAGACGTTTTGCGTGGCAAGCAGTGCGCTTTCCGTGAAATCATGCATGTGGCTGTCTGATGGTTCAAGCGGGGCAAACCTTCCCTTTTCTGCGGTTTATCTGTTGGGAAACTTTTTTATTTTACTTTTAGGTAATACTTTTTGGTGAGACTTTGGTTCAATCTGCGACCGTATCCACAAAAATCCCCAAACAACTCAAAGAAAAAATGCACCGCCTCAAAATCAAGCCCTCCAAAATCCTACGCAAAGCCCTCGAAGACGAAGTCAAAAAAAGAGAAATCGAGGAACTAAAAAAAGAAATCGCCAACCTCAAACCTACACTTGAAAAAGTAACAATGAACGACGTCGTTAAAGGCATACGAGAAGACCGTGACAGCCGATGAAGTACCTCTTTGACTCCTCAGCCATCTTCAGAGCCATAAAAGAAAACAAAATCGAAGCCCTAGCAGGCAACTTCACGCTCGAGTTGGCCAGGTATGAGTTGGGCAACATCCTCTGGAAAGAGCACACCCTACACGCCACGCTCTCAGAACAAGAAGCAAAAACTCTCGCGAAAACCATCAAACATACTCTAACAATAATGGATGTAATCGAAACCGCCGGCCACGAAGAACAAATCCTGCAAACCGCCATAAACCAAAAAATCACCTACTACGACGCCTCATACGCCCACCTCGCCAAAACAAAACAACTAACACTCATAACCGAAGACACCCGCCTAATCAAAAAAATAACCCCTACAACAAACGCCACAACACTAGACAACATCAAATAGATTGTTTTTCTAGTAGTAGTTGTTGCTGACCCCCCTTCCCCTCCACAACAACCAACAGCAGATGCGAACGACCGCTTTTTTGGTTCAAGCTAGTTTTGAGGTTGCAAACTGGTTGTGGATTATGCCACAAGCATACCCAAAGGTCATGTTGAAAACCACGCCGCCTCTCACACTTTACCTCCCCTCCCTTATGAAGGGCAACATAAGACCCAATGCCCTCGGCGGACATTGGAGGAAATATGCCTCTGGGGGGCATTCCCTTACGTTGTGGGCACTCAGGGTTGATTAGGTCATGGATCATTAGATGCGGTGAATAAAATTTTTGTCAACCCAATTAATAGGGCTCTGTTAAACGCTTTTTTAGTATTTTAATCCGTGGGCTCAAAGGTTTCAAGTCACCCAATAGCTCCTCAAAGCGGTTGATCTTACCGTTGATTTCTTCATGCAATTCATTGCCATTGTTCGACAAATTGTAATCTCTAAGGTTAATTTTCACTCTTTTTGCTGATTCTATGATCCATTCTTCAAGTCTTGGATAAAGGATAATTAGCCTATTATGTCCTCCGTTATGGAGCATAATCTCAATCCCATCATTAGCTGAAGAATTAATCGGTTGAAAATGTTGCAAAAAATCAGTGGGTTGAGTACTCCATGGATCTTTATCAATCATTCCCCTATTATCACTTGTCCTTAGTAATTTTCTTAAAATTTCCGTTTTTCCATGATGATGCGTGATTCTTTTCTTTGACACTGCCTGTGAGAGAAGATACTAAAGCCACGTCAGCATCGCATTCAACTTTATACATGCTTTTCAGTCCTTTTGCTGGGTTTCTGAAGCAGATTCCTCTTGATTTTTTAGCAGGTTATCGAGATTAAAAAACAAATCAACGCCCAGTTCAAGCATCTTTGTTTTCATTTTTTCACTCAAAGGAGCGACCTTCGTTTGATAATGTTCAGAGCAGGTAATAAAAACTGCAACGTCTTTTTTAGGAGCTTTTTCTACAATTGAAGTAATCAGATATGGGTTATGCGTTGCGATGAAGTATTGATTGTTACATTGGTCAAGCGCTATCCTCTCAGCCAGATATTTTGTATAGAAGGGGAAAGCATGTGCCTCTGGCTCTTCAAAAGTTACAACTGAATTACCATTTGATTGCATAGCCGTTAAGTAGAATACCATTCTTTGGAGCGTTTCTGAAGAAAGTGAATATGGGAACGATACAAGAACATCTTCATATTCTTTCACAATATCAATCTTGCCCTCTTCTGGCCGCAGATTTATCCTATAGCCAAACTTCCCAAAAATTTCTTTAACAACCTTTCGACAATGGCGATTAGTCATAATTACGGCCAATAAGTTATCGCCAAAAGGTGGCGCAAGAGAGTCAGATGCTGTGTTTTGGAATTTTTCTAAATGCTTGAATCTGTAAAATTTAAAGTGTTCCAACTCTGCAGGGTGTTGATATATTTCCATTACCTCAGAATAGTTCGTTGTGACAACATGGGAAGTGAAAGGCTCATTTGGCTTGATTACATCGCCTTGTGTGTACGTCCATTTGAAGTGACCGTTTGTAAAGCTAATATTTATGCTAGCAAATCCTAAATCTACAGTAATGGATTCATCCAATAAATGGTCATAAAATATCCCTGAAATTCTCAAAGCGAAGAAAACCATCAATATTTTCTTGCTTTCCATTCCCAATAAATGAGAGTAAGCCAATAGCCTCAAGAATATTTGATTTTCCTACATTGGGTTGACCAATGAATAGATTTATTCTTTTACAGTCTAATTTCATAGACTTTATTGATTTGAAGTTCTTAATCTTCAAAGTTTGAATGGTCATTTTTCCACTATATCTTTATTGTATTGACTTATTTTATTTGTTCTTCGGTTCTAAGAGGTTGATTTCAAGTTAATTGATTGTTTTACCACATTGTCAAGAAACCCTTTTTATCGGAAATATTTATGGCTCAAGAACCTCCTATCATCACCATTCGAGGTGTAATATTTGCATACTAAGCTAATCGGGAAAAACCTCTATCAAGTTGAACTCAACACTGGCGGCATTAAGCAGCTTATCTGCAGCTACATCATAACTGGCTCTAAACCCGTACTTGTAGAGTCAGGCCCAACCAACTCCGTATTCAATCTCCTCTCTGGCATACGGGAACTGGGCATAAAACCCGAAACCATCCAGTACGTCGCCGTTACCCACATTCACCTTGACCACGGCGGCGGCGCAGGCACCCTCCTCAAGCACTTGCCAAACGCCAAAGTCCTCGTCCACCCGCGCGGCGCACCACACATGATTGACCCCGAACGCCTCTGGCCATCGAGTCAGGCTGTGCTAGGTTTCGTTAGCGAAATCTTCGGCAAACCCGAACCCGTCCTCAAAGACCGCGTAATCCCCCTCACAGAAGGCACGTTTGATCTGGACGACGGCGGCAAACTATCCGTGCTTGAGACGGTTGGTCACGCCTCGCATAACCTGAGTTTCTATGAGTCGTTTAATGGTGGGGTTTTTCCTGGCGACGCTGCGGGGACCTTTTTGCCTGATTGTGGGGTGGTGGTTCCGACGACTCCTCCGCCATTCCATCTTGAGGCGGCGCTCTCTTCGCTGGATAAACTCATCGCGCTCAACCCGTCGGCGTTGTACTTTAGTCACTTCGGCATAGCAGACCACGCGGTGGAGCGCCTCAGAGCGTACAAGGTGCAGTTGCAGTTGTGGGCGGACATTGCGGAGGCAGGCGTGAAGGCAAATTTGAGTTTGGAGCAAATCCGCGACAACATACTCGCCCAAGACCCCGTCATGACCCAAATCAGTGACTACGTCAAAAACCACCCAATATACTCAAAAACCGTACTGGAAAACTGCATCCGAGGTTTCATCGAATACACCAAAGCCAAACAAAGCAAGCAGCAGTCATAAACGTTATAACATCCCTTATCTTTTGTTTGGGTCGGTGAAAGGTTTTGGGTGAAAATGAAAGCAGAGCCGCTCCCGAGCGGGTTCCGATAGAGAAAGTTAACGATTACATGTGGCAGATTCCCACGTACAAGCCGCAAATGCAGGTTCCAGGCATGATTTTTGCTAATCAAGCGCTTTTGGAGAAGATGCAGACTGACCGCACACTTTGGCAGTGTAGCAACGTCGCGCAGCTTCCCGGCATCTACAAGCACGCGGTTACGTTGCCCGACGGTCACGAAGGTTACGGTTTTCCCATCGGTGGCGTGGCGGCTACTGACGCAGAGAAAGGTGTGATTAGCCCCGGCGGCGTCGGCTACGACATAAACTGTGGAGTCAGACTCCTGTCAACTACCCTGACCGACAAGGATATCCGCCCCAAACTTGCCCCGCTGGCAGAAAGCATCTTCCGCAACGTGCCCTCAGGACTGGGCAGCAGACGCAAAGACCTAACCATATCTAACCGTGACCTAGAAACCCTCGCCGTCGAAGGCGTTCAGTGGCTAATCGACCGCGGATTGGGCTGGGCAGAAGACGCTAAGCACTGCGAAGAAAACGGCTGCATGAAAAACGCCAACCCCGACAAAGTTTCGCAGACTGCCAAAAGCCGCGGCTTAACCCAGATTGGCACGTTGGGTTCAGGCAACCACTTCCTAGAAATCCAAAAAGTAGACAAAATCTTCAACCCGAAAACCGCCAAAGCCTTCGGATTAACCCATGAGGGGCAGGTTACCGTGATGATTCACTGTGGCAGCCGCGGTTACGGACACCAAGTCTGCTCGGATTATCTGCGCGTTATGGAGCACGCCGTGCAGAAATACAAAATCAGCCTCCCCGACCGCGAATTAGCCTGTGCGCCGGGCAACAGCCAAGAAGCCAAAGACTACCTCGAAGCTATGGCGTGCGCCGTCAACTACGCCTTCTGCAACCGCCAAGCCATCATGCACTGGGTGCGCCAGAGCTTCCAGCAAGTCTACGGGCAAGACCCAGAAGAATTCGGCTTAAAACTCGTCTATGACGTAGCCCACAACATCGCTAAAGTCGAAACTCACGATGTCGGTGAGGGTGTGCAGAAGAAGGTGCTGGTTCACCGCAAAGGCGCAACCCGAGCGTTCCCAGCAGGCCACCCAGATGTGCCAGAGGATTACCGCGGCGAAGGACAACCAGTGCTTATCCCCGGCAGCATGGGCACAAGCTCATGGGTGCTGGTTGGCACACAGAAAGCTATGGAGTTAACCTTCGGTTCAACAGCCCACGGTGCAGGCAGAATGATGAGTCGTTCAGCTGCGAAACGCCAATTCTGGGGCGGAGACATAAAGACCGCTCTGGAGAAACGGGGCATCGCTGTCCGAGCTGCAAGCGCCTCCGTGCTCGCTGAGGAAGCTGACCCTGCCTATAAGAATGTGGACATGGTTGCGGAAGTCAGCCACCAAATCGGCATCGCCACCAAAGTTGCGCGGTTGGTTCCGTTGGCTGTCGTCAAAGGCTAACCCCACTATTCTCTTCTCTTTTTCAAGTCACTCGCATTTGGCAACTGAAAATTAATATCCCCAAAAACCAATCATTACCTAAGCGACTTTTTCTGCGCTACTGGAGCCTTAAAAATGAAGGACGAATGCGGCATCTGCGGCAGAGTCATGCGCACCACGTATTTGCGGCAGTGTCAACGCTGCAAAAAAATGTTCTGCCGAGACTGCATGACCCCCGACGTGGCAACAGGCGACCCGATGGCGATGCTGTGCCTCCACTGCGCCCGACGCATCGTCTCCCCCCGAACCGTCAACAAATACGCAGGACTGGAAAGCCACCTCAAATTCCGCGCTGCATTCACCGACTTGGTTACGCTCAAGTTTGCCCGCATCGACGGCTTAATCGGCAGCAACCTTCCGATGGCGGCTTACCGTGACCCGCTGTGGTGGAGCAACACCTCGTCGAGTGCGCATGCGAAGGCGTGGCTGGATGCGGGGTGGGAAGTGCATGAAGTCAACCTCAAAGAGGGCACAGTCGCCTTCAAAAAAGTCCGCTCCCTACCGCGCAAACCCAAAAGGAAAAGCCTTGAAATCACTCAGCCCTTCATCCCCGTCCCCGTGCGTCCGTTGCGTTCCTCCAAAAAACCCTCAAACACCAAAGTGTCAAAACTTTATGCCCGCATCAAAAACCTTGAACGCCAACGCAACACCCGCCAGCCAATCAGGGGCATGAAGGGCAAATCGAGGTATCAGAAGCGGCTTTTCAAAGAATAAACCCAATAAGCCCCAAGCGCTTAACAGTAAACGAAACAGCATGCCCAGCCGCACAGTAGATTTAGAGTTACAGCAAGCCTACGATAAACTCAAAACCAACCTAACAGTGAAGGACTGTACAGTCCTCTCCGAAAATGCGCCCAATCAGCTTCTTGTTCGGCAGGGGTCACTTTGGGGTATTTTCCCTAAAACTGCCAAAAAAACCATAAACCTAACCCTCCAAGTCGAAGGCAACAAAACCAAAGTGGCTTTTTCCTCCAAATTAGCTGGGGATTGGAAAAACATCACCCTAATCGGCTGCGTCTTAGCTGCGGTTTTGGTGGCGGTGTGTGTTTGGATGGCGCTTGATTTGAGCGCGTTTTTGGTGGATGGGAACCCGAGTTTCTGGAGTTGGCTAGTCACTGCTCGCGATCAGGTGGAGTTCTCGGCGGGTGAAGCCTTCATCAACCTTGCATGGGGGCTAACGTTTTTCCTTTCAGTAATCATCGCAGTGGAAGCTGCAGTGTTCATCTATTGCCGAGCAAAAATCGAGGCGTTCGCAGAAGAAGCCCTCAGCCAACTGGCTTAACTTATTTGTTTGCCGCATTTTTCGCAGAAAGCTGCGTAGTCTTTGTTGCCTGCTCCGCAGTGACTGCAGGTTTTTGCTTCGCCTTCAATATTTTCTAAGCTTTCGGAAGGAGGCGATGCCGATGTGGTGGCGTGTCGGGGGCGTCGTGCTGACCAAACCGTCAAAGCAATCGCCCCAATAATCGCGAAGATAATCACCACGAACAGGGCAGGATTTTCTGTAACCAAATTGAAAGAGAGCGGCATCACTGGCTGCACGGTGGGGTCAGTTAAGTCAGAGGACTCCGTTGGGGTTGGTTGAGGTCGCTGGGTGGGTCCCGAGGAAGTTACGGGTGCTTGGGTTGCGGTGGGGTTTGGGGGAACTACAACTATGTTGGGGCTGAATTGTTTGGTTTCATCTATGTCGTAGAGGTAGGCGCTTGTCCCCGTGAACTCGATGGGTAACTGTCCGATTTTGAAGTTGTTGCCTGTGGTTTCGCAGTAGTAGTAGGTTTTGTTTGAGCCTTGTGGGTGCTCCCAGTAGGTGCCGCGTAAACCGTCGCCTAAGATGCCCACGGCGTAGTGGTTGGTTGGGTTTATGTAAATGGTGCCGAAGCCCATGATGATGGTTAAAGTCGCGAAGAGGATGGAGGTGTCTTCGCAGTCTCCGCCGTCGTCTACCAGCGTCTCGATGGGGAACCGGGGGTACTCGTTGTATCCCGCGGTTACGTTGTCGGAAGTGTAAGGTAAACTTTGAACGAAGGCTAATACGAAGCTGACTTTGTCAAAGGAGCCATACCCCATCTGGGTGGCGGACTCGTTCAGTTTCTGGGCAAGAGCCCTCACGTAGTAGTCGTGTGTAGTTGTCAGAAAACCATAGCCTGCTGGTCCCTCACGGGTTCTTTTGGAAACCGACACATCCTTGTACTCTTCATAGAGCGCTGTGGGGATGCTGAGGTTCCATGTCCAATGCCGCCCGTCGTAGTCCCAAGCGTAACTCTTCTCGACGTAGCTGGCGCTTTGAGCCGCTGCGGGAGGGGAATAAACCATCGGGGCAACTATGATGAAGGCTAAGGCGATGATGATTGAGAATTTAAGGGGCCTAAACTTGAGGCTAATCATCTTGCCTTCTATGATGAAGCCTCTAGGGTTTAAAAGTTCTCCCAAACCCAAGTTTTTGGGGAACTGTTCAACGCGACCAAGTAGTCAAGCTAACGCATGAAACAGCCACAAGACACACCAAAACTGCCACTTCAACATACGAAAAAGCCGCCAAAACCGAAAGAATCCCCAACACTGCTGGAATTGGCATCAAAACAGCATAGAGAAAAACAACCAGCCCAATCCTGTTGCCCACGCTTCCCTTTTTGAGGTTTCCTTTGCCGAAGAAAACCCCTGCTAACCTGCCAAACCCGCTTGTGCACGATTTACAGTTGTAGCAGCTACTGCAGCCAAGCCGCCGCAAAATAACGTATATTATAAAGGCCAAAAAAGCAAGGTATAGCCAACCATACAGCTGATTGTAGAACCCGACAGTTAAGGCAGCAAGCAGCACCCATGCCAACAGTCCCAAGTTGGCTGAAACCAGAAATCGGCGGGTAAAATCCAGTTTTTCCTCGCTCAAATTGTTGCCCAGCTTAACTTGGCTTCTCAGAGGAGGCAGGCTTCTGTTTTATTATGCCGTAACTCTGCTTCTTCCAAGCATCACGGAACTTATTGTAGTAGTCTACGCCCTGAAAGACAGGTGCATATACCAGTTCCCATTCTAAGCCACACTTGCAGACGGCATAAGCTTTCTTGTTTTTGGTGTCCACATACATTTGGAGGACTTCTTTGCGGCATTTGGGGCAGTAGTAGGGTCCGTTGACCATTTGTTTGGCGTCTTTGGTTAAGATTTTCATGCGGCTGGCGGAGATTTTATGCAGGTCTTTGTCTGAACTCATGTTTAATGAAGTTGTGCTTGGACTTAGATATAGTATTCCATTTTTGAACCCGAATCTCCCAAGCAATAAAATCGCCAACTTTGCCTGAGGTTTCCAATCGAAATTGAGGATATAAGAAATTCCACCCATTCTACTGTAAAGTATTGAGAGACAAGATAGACAGGTTTATGTTAGCAAACAGGGCAAACCAGTTCAGCGTTTATTCGTGGCTTTTGCAGATTAAATGTCAAATAGGTTCTTATCGAGGCAAGGTTCATCCAACTCTAGAGTTGGCGGGGTAAATGGCTGCGTGTCCTATCTGCGGCGAAGAAGTAGAGAAGCCTTCAAAAGTTCTGGAGAACCATTACTTCAGCATAGAAGGGTACAGTTGCAGCAAATGTCATCTTATTTTTAAAAAAACCAGATAAACCAAACGTGCTCAGCAAAAGCGGTTTTAGTGTCGAAGTTGATAATGCAGAACTAATCCGCTATTGTTTTAATTCCATAACTAACAAGTCCAAAGTAGTATGTCCAATGTTCTCAGCTTCATGATCCTGAGCATCTAGAAACAGCACCTGCCCTGACTTTAACTCAATTTCTTGCGTTTTCCCCTCAGAAGTTAATCTCATCTTCCTACCACTCAAAGCATACACCACATAGTAAGGATGATGATGCATTTTTGCTACATCATTTGGCTTAAAAGTAACCTCTAAAACACGCACTTTATTCTCGTTTAACAGCTTATAAACATTAGAAGCAGTCATCAAAGGGTCCATGTTATTCATACAATCACCCCTTGCCAGCTAGTACAGGTTATCATAAAAATGAATTAACTACCTCATAAGAGATTGTGACTGTAGACAGACAACATTAACCTTTGAGAGCATTCAACACTGTGAAGTGTTGATTAATTAGAGTAACCGATAGAAAACTTTGCTTACTTGCTAAACAACTAAAATAATGTGCGATCAACATGCAATTACTCATGAGCCCCAATTTATCCACTGTAAGATTGAAGCCTTAGACTCTCTGAAAGATTTATTAAAAACTCAAGGCATCAATCTGACTACTGAAAGGGTATTGCGTGGTCAACTGGGCCATGAAAAAAGCCTATTCAGCAAGATATGTGCGGCCGTCGTCTAGTCTGGTTTAGGACTTTAGCCTTCCAAGCTAATGATCCCGGGTTCAAATCCCGGCGACCGCACCAACCACCCTTCCCGCATTTGTAGCCTTTCTATTCTTTTAAAAAAGTATTTCCCGAAAAACATAGATTACTGCACTGTAAAAGCATTATTCTGTAATTATTACAATATAATGCTTATTCATTATGAAAATTCCTTAAATTCTAGCAAGTTATTATAATGCAGTTGCCGACACGTCAGCCATGGAGCACCTAAGCCCATGTTGATGTGAACGCCAAACTTTCGCCGCCTAGAGTGGCGCTGAGGGGATATTTTGCACAAACGATCAACAAACAAACTACTGCAACGGAAAATCCGCCGCATCATACAACACTCAACCTACTATGACAAACAAAAAGGAGAAACAATTTCCACAGCAACCCAATCAGAAATCTTAGACCAACTAAAAGAACCTATTGAAGTTTGCCTTGTGCCAGACATAGAAAAAGGCGAAGTACTGCTTGACCCCAAAGGCAAAGGAAGCCTCCAACAAAAATAAGCAACTATCATGAACTGCATAAAGCCGAAGCTAAACGATGTGACACTTATGGGTTGCTTAAAACGAACATACATACTGCTCAAGCGGCATGTCGAAGAAATAGCGCTGGAAAACCCACTTCAAGAAAGGAAGAAACAACAGCCAAGCGTTTTGGCTAAACTTTGGAAAAAGCGACGAAAATAATAGCTAAGAAAATCAGTCAATCAAGTAAAACCCCTCTTTTTAGAAATTATCGAAAAATCAGTCACGAAGTGACAACTATGAAAAACAAGCAACAAAAAAACCAAAAAAGCAAGCAGAATGTACTCTCATTTTTTGAACTGGGAGCAACTTCTGCTTTAAGTCCAACGGAATTCACGCGGCAAAGAACGGGATTTCTTTACGCTTCCGCACGACTCTCAAAAATCATTAAAACAATAAAGGAGGCAAAGACATGGTAGATTTGTTTAGTCAAGGATGGAACTATAGAAAAAGCCACACAATCACAGGAAGCACGGCGGGTAGTGTTAGTAACTATCAAATCGGCATAAAAGTTTACTATGGCGCAGGCTCAGATGGAACAGAGACAATTGGCAACACAACATTTGGAAAAGTTTACTGTAATAGCCATTGCAAAACTGACTTCAGCGATGTCAGATTTACTTCAAGCGATGGCTCAACATTGCTGGATTATTGGCTCGACTATAAATCAGACCAAAACAATGCAGTATTCTGGGTAGAAGTCGATAGCATTCCGTCTAGCTCGAGCACAAATATTTACGTTTATTATGGCAATACAAATGCTTCTACCCTTAGCAATGGAGCTAATACCTGGGATTTCTTTGACCATGGGAAAACAGTCGCAACGCCAACTGGGCGGACGGCTCTCAAGTAACGAGCGCAAAGTGGGAATATAGCTCATCTTCACCAGAGGGATCATATGCTTTACATTTTAAAACGGGGCGTACCGGCAGTTACTTCGATACCATGTGGTATAAAGGCGCCACATTCAGCAACTTCAGACTGAGAATAAAATTAAAGCGTAACTATAGCGACGACGACTTTTTAGTATTATTACGAGCCGACGGCAACGAAACTGCTTCAGAACACTATTGGCCTTCAAACGCCTACATGTATGTACCTCCCAGAAGCGGTTATCAGTATAATCAGCTTTGCGAATCAGTTGCAGGTATTGTTACAGGATTAGACAGCAATTCCCTAGCATATCCGACAGGTGAGTTCCAAGCTGAATGTTTGTTGTATGGTAGCTCAATTTCAGTGGCAACTGCAAACTCAGCAGGTGTCTTGCTCGATACTTTGAGCGCTTCAGATAGCACACGCTCATCTGGATACATCGGAATTTCTGCACCGGAGTGGGTAACTGAGCGTAACCCATCTTTCGACGCTCTGTGCGTAGGGAAATATGTTAGTCCTGAACCAACTCATACAAGCTGGGGCACTGAGGCAGCAGCTTCAACAATTGTCGTGCCTTTTGATGGGCGTTATGCGGGCGACGGAAGCAAACAAACCACAGTTAACTACAGTAGCGCCAGCGTCATAATGCAGGTCGAGTCAAACTTTCCAAACAATCTAGACCGCAGTGCAGTAATTGAGAACCTAGTAATAGACGGCTTAGAAACAGGCGGCACAACAGGCATACTTCTCGAAAACGTATACAACTGTCTTATTAGAAACGTGACCATCAAAAACTGCGATGTAGGCATAGAAGTTCGTATTACAGGCAGCAACTGGTCACACGCAAACCGCTTCGAACACATAAGAATGATAAACGTCAAAACAGGAATACTATTCACAGGCACAAGCACCAACAAAGACTTCTCATACACAACAATAGACGATGTAGGCATTAGTCTAACTGGTGATTCGAACTCTGTTGGCATAAAAGTCGGTGACCCATATGCAAACCTGTACAGCGCATTCATTAAGGCAACTGTTTGGTTAGGGTCAACTAGCGGTAAAGGCATGGTAGTGAATGGTCAACTGAAGTTCTGCTTAGTCAATCTTGAAGTAGAAGAAGCTGAGGCTTACAGTGGCTACGGGGTGTATATAAGCTCAGGAGCAACCGTTTATGACAACCAAAGTTTTCTGCTAACAGCACTAGGACTAGACTCAGACAAACGATTGATGAATTATGGTACACTCGAACCCGACGGCATTACCGTTCTCCCACCATAGACCTAATGGATTTGGATGACAATGACACTAATAAATCAAGATACCCCCCTAAGCCAAAGTCTAGTAATGAACTTAAATGACAACACCGACTACTTGTGTGGAGCAGATAGCAAGAAATACAGAATATATGCTACCAGCAGTTCTGCAAATCCCGTAGTAAAAGTTCAATCCAACTGGCTCTATCCCGACCCATATTCTAAATCCCCCGTCATCGAAAACTTGGTGATAGACGGTCAAAATCAAGGAGTAACCGGAATTTTGCTACAAAATGTTGTGGGTGCTCAAATCAGAAACGTTACGATTAAGAATTGTGCTGTCGGAATTCATCTACGTAGTTACTATGGTTTGTGGAGCGAAACCAACTGCATAAAACACATTCGCATGGAGAACGTAACAAAGGGTATAGTTTTCACCACTACTGGCCCTAATCCAGACACCCCGGAAACTTATCCAGGAGACAGCGCTGGCTTTACAACAATAGATGATGTCGGTATAAGTCTTGCAAATACAAATGACGCTGTAGGTATCCAAATAGGCGGCATTCAAATAAGCAACGACCCCTACAGGAACGATGTTACCTCCACGACCATTAAACCGTATAGCTCCCGTATTAAGGCCAACATTTGGATGGGAAGTCAGGGTGGGACAGGGCTTAGAGTTCTAAACGGTGAAGTTAAGTTCGTACAAGCCCATTTGACAGTAAGTGGTCCATCAAGCGGAATAGGCGTAGATGTCTCGACAAACAAAGCTATTTGGTTCAACCAATTCTCAACATTCAGCGGCTCGCCACCCAACGACAGTGTTACCGAAAAAGGTTTTATGCTAGCAACTACAGGCATAGGTACACCAATTACGCCCAGCAACGCGGAAACCGATATCCTGACAAAAAGCTTTTAGTGGTTTACTGAGTTTCTATCAACGTACCCCTTTTTCTTTTTTTTATAAAGAATAAATAAGTGAATACCCCCTGTACAAAGCGGTAGAAATGGTTCGCTCAATCGCTTTGAGTATAGTTACTTTAATGACCTCGATGATATTTTTAAACGCACCCTTTGTTACGGCTAATTTAGAAATTCCATCCATACAATGGACTAAAACCTATGGTCCGCTCACCGGTTATAGTGTCATTCAAACTATCGATGGTGGATACGCCATGGTTGGAAATACAGCCATAAACTCCATACACGGATTTAATGAATACTCTCCGATTTTTATAAAAACAAACAGCCTAGGTGAAGTCCAATTGACCAAAACTTTTAGCACTGAGCTTTACACAGCGACTACGTTACTACAAACTAATGACTCAGGATACGTTTTAAGTGGTTACGGAGGCTGGCTTTTAAAGCTGGATACAGATGGAAACATACAATGGAATAGAACGTACGGAGTATCGTTAAGTTACACTATTACGGCTCAAACAAATGATGGGGGCTTTCTATTAGCAGGTTGGTTGAGAAATAATCTTAACCACATGGATACGCTTCTTATTAGGACTGATAAAAACGGTCTTGAGCTTTGGAATAAGACCTTAAGCCAAGGAACGTCTGATTTGTTTGTCTATGGGGCGATGCAGACAGATGAGGGTGGCTTCGCGTTAACCGGTATATGGTGGAACAGCGCCTTTTGGCTAGCAATAATGGACCCCTTGGGTAACTTACTTGAGAATCAATATTATAATGTTTCAGATCTGCCGAATTATTCGCAGTCATTTGCACAAACCATTGATGGAGGATACATTCTTGCTGGCGGTGATGGAAGTAATGCTTGGCTAGTTAAGACTGATTCTTCTGGGAATGAACAATGGAGACAATCCTATGAAGGTTATTCTTTTGTGTCGGTTTTGCAAACTGGTGATGAAGGTTTTCTAGCAGCTGAAGATAATGAATTGATTAAAACTGATGCGTCTGGAAACTTGCAATGGAATTTTCCGCTCGGTATGGAGCTTCATGATGTGACAGTAACTGATGATGGAGGTTATGTTGTTACAGGCAATTTAAACTATACTGTTGGTTTAATTAAACTTGCCTTTGAATCTACGGTTAAGGACGATGAAACAACATTATATATAGTCTCAATTGTTGTTGTGGTAATAGCCGTTGTTGTCATAGGTCTCTTGGTTTACTTAAAGAAATACAGGCGATAGTTATCTGCTTCTGGCGACGATACAATTGCCTTCACTTATCGGTAGGTCGAAAGTTTTTTTCTGCTTGCGGAATGTAGATGCAACCAGTAGCAGCATAACTCTCAATCAGAGGCTAAAACGGGCGTTTCTGCACAACCTGTTGGTTGTTGTTGAAATAAGAGGGGTCCACAGCAACTTCTAAAACAAAAAATAATCTGCTTCATAGGGGGAGGGGGGTCTCGATAGAGCAACAAAAGATCAAGAGCAAGTGCATACAGACGGTTCTGCTTGCGGAATCAACCACAACCACCCCACAAACCAAACCAGCGTCCGAACCCAAAACGCAGTCGTCCACACAAACCACTGGTTGTTGTTGTGTATAGGGGTTCCCCTGCAACAACTACTTCTAGAAAAAACAGTTAAGCAACGAAGCAAAACAGTATTGACGTGGGTGTCCAGTCTGGTAAAGAGACCAATCGTCTTAACCACAGCATACCTAATCATCGCTTGGGCGTTGATGGTTAGCTACCAAATCTTCACCCAAACCGCAGTAGCCACAGTCGCCGCCTCATTAAGTGGCTCAGCACCGCTTATCGCGTTATGGCTAACTTCCAGCTCAAATTTGACGGCGTTTATCTGCGGGTTCGCTTGGATGTTTGTCCTCTCCGCGTTTGCAGCATCACTTATGTTTGGAAAAGAACGACGGCTATCCATTCAGTTCTTAGTCAGTTTAGGCTTAACTTTGGCAGGTTCCGCTCTGCTGGGTCTGTTAAGCGAAGCGGGGCTGGATTTAGCTAATCCCAGCCTGCTCTCAGGCCCCTTCACTGCATTGTTTGGCAACGTGGCTTTCGCTGGGTTCTATTTGGCTTTGCCTTTTCTGTTCATGTTGGCAATGGATTTGCGGTTTATGTGGAAACGCAAATAGCGATTTTACGAGGGCTGTGTGAGCGAAAAGGTGAAATGCCACAGTGATAATACACAGAGGCAGGTGACTTATAGATGAGTGAGCAACCAAACATGGCAACCATCCAACTAAACGGTGATAAACAGAACTTCATCATCGACAAAAAAGACTTCAAAACCGGAAGCAGAGGCTACTATGGAACAGGCAAAATGGTGGCCGGCGGCAAAAAATATCAAATCAGCATCCAAGTAGTAGAAATTGGCTCAAAACCGAAAACAGAAGAAAAGAAAAAATAATTTCTCTAGATCTTTCCTAAATTTACGGCAAAACCGCCGCGTTCATTATTACCACTTCTTTTAAGGGCCGGTCGTTTTGGTTGGTTGCTACCTTAGCAATCGCGTCAACCACATCCATCCCAGCCACCACTTTACCGAACTGCGGATGCTTGCTGTCAAGGTAGTTGTTGTTGACTATGTTTATGAAAAATTGGCTGCTGCCTGTGTTTGGTCCTGCGTTTGCCATGGCGATGGTGCCTCGGTCGTTGCGATTTTTGCGTGTAAATTCGTCTTTGATTTCTGGTATGGCTGGGTCGCCGTATCCTGTTCCTGTGGGGTCTCCGCCTTGAATCATGAATTCGTCGATGACACGGTGAAATACGGTGCCGTTAAAGGTGCCTTTTGCGACGAGGTTTTTGAAGTTGGCGGTGGTTATGGGCATGTCGTTTCGGAGTTGGATGGTTATGTCTCCCATGTTGGTTTTCAGCTGGATTTTTGTGCCGTTACTGTATTCATCGGATTGTTGGTTTGTTTTTTGGTCTACCATAAATTTTCGCCGCTATACCAAATGATTGCGAAAGCTATTATGCCTATTGTTTAAGTTCAGAAGGGGAATAAAAAATAGGAACGGTTAGGGAACTATAGATGCATGTATGATGGTGACTGGGTTGACGGGTAAACTATTTTCGCCGGGTATTGCGGGGTTTTCAGTTACAGGTGCATTAGCTATCGCATCAACAACGTCTTGGCCTGCAATTACAGTTCCAAACACCGTATAGGTGTCGTCGAAGCCTGCGTATCGTTTAATTCCACTGTTATCCACTGTGTTTATGAAGAACTCGCTTGTTGCAGAGTTCGGTTGATTGGTTTTCGCCATGGCTATGGTGTATTTGGTGTTGTGGTTGTCGCTGCCTATTTCGTCATCGATTTGTGCAACGTAGCTGTTTACTCGTCCGCCTTGAATCATGAAAGTTGCCATAACTCGATGGAAGGTTGTGTTGTCGTATTTGCCTTCTTTGACTAGATTGATGAAGTTGCCAGACGTGATGGGTTTGTCGGTCCTTAAATCGATGGTTATGTCTCCTGCGGTGGTTTGGAGCAAAACTTTAGTCGGGGCAATCGGTGCTGGTGTGGAGTTAAATATTCCTGAAGCGGCTAACGCCCCAAAAACTATGACGACAACTGCTATGGCGCCGATGGCGATCCATGTGGTTCTGTTAGATTTGCGTTTCTGCTGCTTTTTGGGTGGTAGGTGTTTTTTCTTGTGTTTTGGAGCCATACCTCTGTAGTCAACGGCTTTTCATATAAAATTTTTCCCACATCACCAAGAGAATCAGGTCAAGCTCTAGTTGAAATCACGCGACGTCTCTGCGCAGAGGTCCCCTTCCTAATTTAACAGTAGATCAAATTTTGTTCTACGCTCTTTATGTGGGAGTGGTGGTTTACGGCACACCACACGACGGCAGTTGAGCGCGGTTGCGTTTTGGGATTGCAACGGTTTGCAGCTTCTGTTTCGGTGTGGCATATGCGTTTTTCTCCACAAGAACAACATAGCACAATGTTGAAACCCCGCCATGTGAATGTGAAACCATGCAAGGTTTGTTTTTCCTCTCCACAAGAACAAACAACCCAGCCAAAAACCAACCAACAAACCCCATCTTTTGATCTACTGTCAAAGAACAAACGAGGGGTGAACTGGAGTTGTTGATTTGGTAGCGGGGAATAGATTTGAACTATTGATCTCTGGGTTATGAGCCCAGCGGGTTGATCCTGGCTACCCCACCCCGCTACGTTTCTATACACATAAAACGCTTAGGTGCAACTATTACTTGAAACGTCGAATATTAATAGTTTCTTTTTCATAACTCAGCAAAAGCATTTTAGTGTCGAATATATCTCCTAAGGCTGGATGATTCGCAGATGGATAAGCCGTACTTACGTAAACTTTCAAACCCCACATTAGACAACCCCATCTTCGTACAGGGCTTACCCGGCTTCGGCAACGTGGGACGCATAGCGGCTCATCTGCTCATAAAATTCTGCGACGCCAAACCCTTCGCCGAACTCTATTCACCTTCATTTCCCGATTACATCTCCATCACATCAAAAGGCATAGCCCATCTACCCCGCTACGAATTCTACTACGCGCCTATGGAGAAAAACAACCTCATCATCATGACCGGCGAAATCCAACCCTCATTCGACGACGTCGTGGCGCATTACATGGTCTGCGAGTCAGTGATCGATTTCGTTGAGGAAATCGGCTGCCGCTTCTTGGTTACCATGGGCGGTGTCCCCATAACCGAGGACAAGACGCAGGTGTTCATCGCTGCCACTTCGCCCCGTTTGGCAACGGAGTTCATGGAGAAGGGCGGCGTCATCTACAGCAAAGGCAGAATCGTGGGCGGTACAGGTTTAACTTTGGCTTTGGCTAAGGAACGCAAAATCGACGGCGTCAGCCTGCTGGGTACAACTATGGGTTTTAAGGCTGATAAGGGCGCTGGTTTTCTGGTTTTTAAGTTTTTGATGAAGGCGCTGGGAAAAGAGATAAAAGAAGGTTTCGCTGAAAACAATCAGCCTGAAGAGCAATAAGGTGCGCGATGGATGACACAAACTGAAAATCTACAAGTAAGCGGTATGGATTCGAAATTTTCTAAAATAGCGTTAACCGTTGTGGCGGTTCTGTTGATTTTTGTAGGTCCAACCTACGTTCCGTACCTGTTGAACAGTGTGGGCTTAGAATACTTTGCTTCCATCGGTTTGGGCTTGGTGCTCTTCATAGTCGGTTTAGTTATGCTGATTTACTTGATCCGCAAAAAAGTCATAACCTAACTTTTCCATTTATTAGAAATTTTTTGCCTCAGATACCCTAGAGTGCATCATCAGTCAGCTTTTTAGATTCTTCATCGGCACCAAAGAAGGATTGAACCTGTTTAATTAACCATTCTTCTAACTATGATGCAACGATTACGTTGGGTACCTATCGGTAGGCTATACCCATACGCTTCATAAAATCAAGAACATTCTCGTACTCGACAAGATACTGCTTACCCTTTTCTGTAAGCCTAAGAGAAGTCTGATCCTGAATTAAACCCAATTCATCAAGTTCCCTGATATATGTTTTTAGCCTATCAAAGGGGACTTTAATCTGCACCTGAACACGTGTTAACACTATCTTATCTTCTTTACTTTCGGCGCAGAGTACCGTCAAAAGATCGCCATAGATCTTTAATTTATCTCTACGCGCGATTTTTTTCACTTAATCCCCCCTTTTGAAGCAATAAAAAGACCTGCAAGATATTATCAGAAATATCGCGAGAGCCACCCAGCGGATCCCCAGTGCCGACCACCATGCAGCCATGCTCTCGTCTACAGCAAAAATTATTAGCAAATACTGACTTATCGCAAGAAAAATGTAGCCAAAGGGAATCCATATCGTTTCTGGTTCAGGCTTTTCTACGTGACTTCTTAGCGTATGGGCACAAATGTATATGATACATATGAGGTTGAAGACTCTGGTAAAGCTACTTGTGAGTTGATAGCTAGGCAAAGCAATATCAGGGATTATAACGGGTAGAAACAGCGTTAGAAAAGCGATAATTAATATAGCGAGAGTAGTGTTCCAGAGTTTTCTGCCAACATCTGCAGTTTGCCTAGAAAAGTAATACGTTACGACCAGAAAAATAAATGCGAAGCTTCTTAGAATGAGTTGAAGGTATATTGTTGTGCTGCCAAAAAAGTAAGGTTGGTAAAATATAAAGGCGGCCAAAGCGTAGGTTGCTCCGAGAAATCCAAATCCTAAAGGCAGTCCGAGATATCGGCTTTCCTTGGTGAGTTGGTATGGTTTAATCATGAATCTTACAAGAACTAAACATATGATAGCTGAGATAACTTCATAGGCGATTCGGAATGTTTGATAATCATACGGATTCATTGCCAAATTCACCAAGTTTTAATGTTTTTAATTAATCTTGTCTGGTTTACCTAATATCTTGCCCTCACCATAGGTGAGTGTTGTAAATGTAGCATTAATCGGCCGAGCACAAAAACCATTTTATTGGTAGGCTATGCCCATGCGTTTCATGAAGTCAAGAACGTTTTCGTATTCCTTTATGTATTGTTTTCCTTTTTCTGTTAGCTTCAATGAATTTTCATCGTCGATTAGACCAAGTCCGCTTAGTTGGGTTATGTATGTTTTTAAGCGATCGAAGGGGACGTTTAGTCTCACCTGGACCCGCGTCAGCACAACCTTATCTTTGCTGGTTTCCTCGTTTAATATGGACAGGAGGTCACCGTAAATTTTGAGTTTATCTCTACGGGCGATCTGCTTCATTGATGCCTCCTCTCTTTGTTGCCCTATAGAATGTTCGATATGCAACGTACAGAAAAACTGCTAGACCGATAAGGCGGGCTGCTAAGCCGCCTACAAAAGCAACACCGTAAAGATAGTTCTCATCTGCAGCCCTGATTAATTGTGAATACTGGCTTATTGCAAGCAGTATAAATCCTAACGGAATCCAAATTGTAGTCGGATCTAGAGATTTTATGTGACTTCTGAGTGTATGTATGCAAATATACGATAGGCAGACTAACGCGAGTATTCTAAGGAAGATGCCGAAGCTTGTCGTTATTCCTATAGTCATTAGTGGAGCGCTAACTAGAGACAAAATCCAGGTTGTTAAACCGACAATTATTGAGCTAAGGATAATTATCCAGGCGAAGCGGCTATTTTTTGAGGGTTTTTTTGAAAAATAATATGTGAATGCAAGAAATACAAAGGCAAATGTTCTCATGACAACTGAGACAGTTCCTATTCCATGAATTGGCAATATGATTCCTATGGCGAGTATTGTTTCTGCAACACCAAGAAAGCCGAACCCGAGGGGTAAGCCAAGATATCTTTCTTCTCTTGTTAGGCCATAGGGTTTTATCATATACCTTACTAGAATGAAGTATAGTATTGCTGATGCTATCTCAATTGCTAACCTAGGAACCTCGTACATGGTGCTAATTTAGTTAGGGTTTGACGTTTATTTTGTTTTCTCTTTTTTGGAATTTTTTTGTATTTAATACATCGCTTATTTGTTTTCCTCACGATAGGTGAGTGAGTCTTATAACTATTTTTTGTCAACTTGCTTGAAACATGGAGAAAGAAATAATGAAAATCAAGCAAAATTTTAAACAAACATTGATTTCGACGACTGTCATTGCATTAATGTTACTCTCAATGATTGCGTTAAACGTACCTTCTACTTCAGCGGCTGATTATCCAACTTACCTGTTCTTAACCGCCCAACCGAACCCCATAGGTGTCGGTCAGGACGCCAATGTAGTCTATTGGATGGATAGGGCGCCACCAACAGCGTCAGGTCCCAGAGGGGACCGCTGGCAAGGTTGGAAGATGGAAATCACTTCGCCTGATGGAAAGACTGAAACAAAAGACCTTCCCGCTTCAGATGCTGCCGGTTCAGGAATCATAAAATATGTACCCACACAAGTAGGCAATTACACCTTCAAAATGACCTTTCCAGGACAGAACATAACACAAGGTAGTGTCATTAACTGGTACAAGCCTTCTGAAAGCGCAACCATTCAGCTAACCGTTCAGGAAGAACAAATCCAACTCTTGCCCTACAATCCTCTGCCAACAGATTATTGGAGTAGACCAATAAACGCTGCTAATTACGGCTGGAATCAGCTAGCAAGCAACTGGTTAGCAGCCGGCTCAGCAGGGCCACATGGACCACGATGCTATGATTCTAACGGCAACTTTAACCCATACGGCACAGCACCCGATTCCCCTCACGTTATGTGGACTAAAGAAATAGCGTTCGGAGGAATCGTTGGAGAATCAACCGAAGACACCAACTACTTCCCAGGCGAAACCTATGACCGCAAATTCCAACCGCCAATCATAATGGACGGTAGACTCTACTACAACCAACGCTTAGGCGTAGCTGGCTGGCAGGGACTCTACTGTATTGATTTGCAGACAGGCGAAGAAATCTGGTTCAAGAATGGCACAACCGTCACTTTCGGTCAGCTACTTAACTGGCAAACACCCAACGTACACGGCATTATCCCACATCTTTGGAGCGTTTCTGGCACGACTTACAAGATGTATGATGCGTTCACAGGCGACTGGATACTCGATGTACAAAATGTACCCTCAGGCACAATGATTTATGGAGAAAACGGTGAAATCCTAATATACACACTTTCCGGAGCAACCAACATATTAACACTATGGAATTCCTCTAAGGCACTAGAAGCAACTATGTCGGGTGACTGGTACTACAGACCCGTGGGACCGGTTAATGGCACTAAGGGATATGAATGGAACGTTACAGTACCCGACATCGCAGGTACACAGAGTCTACTAAAAATCAAAGATGGCATAATTTATGCAAGAGCAACCTACACTGACGGTGCGCCAGGAACAACAAAAGTCGGCGACGTAGGATACGATATCAGCTTTGACACCATCAAGAAAGATGACAGCGGAAAATATCCCACATCAATTAACAATTTGTGGGGACCAGTAAACCGTACATTTGAAGGGACGCTTCTTAACGGCTTTATAGACAGCAATATTCTACCGACTTTCGTTAAAGAAAAAATGGTCTGGTACGGCATCAATGTCCGAACGGGCGCAATTGCGTGGGGACCAACTCAACCATATGAAAACGCATGGGGCGTCTATCAACCCTACGCTGACTGGCAATCCGCAAACGGCATCCTCTACGCAGCAGGCTACGATGGCATGATACACGCATACAACATCACCACTGGCGCAAATATCTGGAATTGGTACACCGATTCAAGCGGACTAGAAACCGTCTACGGCCACTACGTGTTCAAAGACAGTGCCATGTCAATTTGCGATGGTAAACTCTACGCCGTAAATAACGAGCACTCACCTTCTACGCCGCTCTACCGAGGCTCAAAAATGTACTGTATCGACGCAGTAACAGGACAGACGTTATGGAATATATCCTTCTGGGGATTGTTCCCAGTAATTGCTGACGGATACGCAGTTTCCTTCAACTATTATGACGGGCTCGTCTACTGCTTTGGCAAAGGCGAAAGCGAAACCACCATAACTACATCACCTAAAGTATCCACATTAGGCAGCAGCGTGCTCATCGAAGGCAAAGTAATCGACAAAACATCAAGCGCAGACGGTGCAGCAGTAGTATCTGACACAAGCATGGCAAGCTGGATGGAATACCTCTATATGCAGCAGCCCAAACCCACAAACGCAACAGGCGTAACAGTCACATTAGACATCATTGACGCCAACGGTAACTACCGCAACATCGGTGAAGTAACCACTGACTTAACTGGTGCATACAGCTACGCGTGGCAACCAGATATACCTGGAAAATACACCATAATAGCATCCTACTCAGGCTCTAACTCATATGGCAGCTCAGGTGCTGAAACAGCAATACAGGTCGATGAAGTACCACCACCTTCAACTACACCAATAGCAGAAACAGCCCAACCCATGACAGACACATACGTCTTAGCAGTAGGCGCAGCAATCATCGTTGCCATAGCAATAATAGGCGCAATCATTATTTCAATGCTCAAAAAGCGACCATAAAGGTGAAACAATGGGATCTTTCCCTCCCCCTTTTAGTTTTAATCTGGCTTTTGAAGGCTGGGCTGAGTGGGCTTCTGGTTTAACTTTACGATTTTTGCGATCGTAGTAAGTTTGCATTTTTCTTTTCTCCACAAGAAGAATAAATGAATCCAGACGCCCCAGCAAACCTGTTCATTTGTTATTGTATCTTTTTTCAATTTATTGTTGATTTTGATTGATAAGAAATGAATCACTGATCTTTTTATAATTTTTTTTCTCTACAAGTCACGTTAAATTTTGCATACAGTGACTCACCCTCACGATAGGTGAGCGAGTTATATTACGCTAAACGTAGAGTTCTGATTTTATGACTTAAAGGAGTAAGAAAAATGCATTTAAAAACAGAAATGGCTAAAAAGAAATCATATACCCTGATCGCAATAGTATTGTTGTTAACGGTGACTATTCCTTTGACTTTTCTATCGACTACTAATGCGCATGAACCTGCGTGGAAAATATCCTCTTTCGCCTACCTTGCCGCACAACCGGATCTTGTGGGTGTTGGACAACGCGTTGCAATCTACATGTGGGTTGATGCCCCTTTGCCCTCTTCATCAGAAGCCAACGATATTAGAAGACATGACTACAAGCTGACAATCACAAAGCCTGATGGAAGCACCGAAACAAAAGATTGGCCAATCATCTCCGATACAACTGGAGTGCAAAGCTACGCATTTACACCCGATCAAGTAGGCGAATACACTTTACTCTTTGAATACAAAGGCCAAGAATTCACGTGGAATACAACAGCTACGAGAACTTGGACGGGAGATGTTTTCCTACCTTCCAACGCAACAGCAACAGTTACCGTACAGGAAGAACCATTGTCTGCTCCCATACTAAGCTATCCGTTACCAACTGAATACTGGACAAGACCCATAGAAGGACAGAACACCGACTGGTGGGGAATTTCCTCTAACTGGCTGAATCCTCCATTTGTTCGCATCGGTGACAGTGGGACTCAGGGTGCAGTGTCTGCTTGCGACACCCAAGGGGGCTACGGTAGATTCCAATCTGATGGCACCGGACCAAACAGCCCACACATATTGTGGACAAAGCCTCTACAGGACGGCGGAGTTGTCGGCGGAAGTGACTACGATGTCTTAGGCAAAACATACTACATGGGCGGTTCATACAACGTCAGATTCACTGAAGCTATTGTTATGTATGGCCGACTTTACTATCGCGCACCATGGGGCAATTCTGGCACTGGCGGTGACTACATATGCGTTGACCTACGGACAGGAGAAGAACTATGGCGAATTAATTATACAACCGTCAATTCGGTTGGGAAACCAGTTTCTGGCTACCTCTACTCATACGACATGATGAATCAACACGGCGTCATCCCGAACGGTTTGCTATTCACAATTAACTTTGGTAGAGCATACGATCCAATGACAGGTAGAATCTTAGATCTTAACATTACTAACGTTCCTACAGGCACGGCAGTCGCTGGACCACAAGGAGAAGTGCTTCGATACGTGTATAACTCTGCAGGCAAGTGGTTGGCTCAATGGAACTCATCCAAAGTATTCACAGTTGAAACCTCAGGAACCATAGATGCAGGAACTGCAGCACGTTATGACTGGAACAAAACATTATCAGCGTTAGGTCCTGGCACATGGACTATCAACAGGCACATCCTTCCAGGTGAATTGCTGCTTCTAACGCAAGGCAGTTTCGGCGGTCCAAGAGACCCTCAACCAGGAATGAACGTAAGCGCTATCAGTCTAAAGCAAGGCGATATAGGAAGAATCTTATGGACCAAGTACTATCCAGTGGCACCAAATAATGAAACAAGAAAGATTATGGCGATAGATTCAGACGCTGGCACATTTGTCTGTCAAGACAAAGAAAGCTTGAGACTCACTGCCTTTAGTATAACCGATGGAAGTCAGGTTTGGACAGTAACACCCGATGATGCAATATGGGACACTATGCGAAGCACTTCCTTGGCTGCATACGGAAATCTCTACGTCTCTGGCTTTGACGGAACACTACACTGCTACAGCATGAAGACTGGAACTCTACTTTGGACCTACGGCAATGGCGGTGAAGGTAACAGTACTAATGCTGGTCTCGAAACAGCATGGGGCCATTACCCAATCTTCGTAGATGTCATCGCTGACGGAAAAGTCTACTTAGGCACAACTGAACATTCTCCTGACGCGCCATTCTACAAAGGCTCGCAATATCGATGCGTAAACGCAACTACAGGCGAAGAAATCTGGACCATGATGGGCTGGGGCACAGGCATGTATGTAGGCCAAAGCAACATTGTTGCAGATGGATACTACATCTACTTGAACTGCTATGACATGCAAATCTATACATTAGGCAAAGGCCCAAGCTCAATGACGATAGAAGCGCCAAAAGCTGCTATTGAACTAGGAAAATCCCTTGTAATTAGCGGAACAATCATGGATATCTCAGCAGGCACAACTCAGGATGAACAGGCTGCTCGTTTTCCAAACGGTGTCCCTGTAGTTTCCGACGAAAGCATGAGTGCATGGATGGAGTATGTTTACATGCAAAAAGCTCGTCCATCCAATGCTACCGGCGTTCCAGTGACCTTAAGCGTTGTTGACGCCAACGGCAACTATAGAGAAATCGGCACTGTCACGAGTAACTCTGATGGATTCTATAGCTTGAACTGGAAACCAGATATCGAAGGTGAATACACAGTTTACGCCTCTTTCGCTGGAAGTGAATCTTATTGGCAATCGCACGCAGTAACATCCTTCGCAGTTGATCCCACACCAGCTACACCAACACCAGCAGTAACGCAACCCGCAACTATGGCTGACCTATACTTCCTACCCGCCACCGCTGGCTTATTCGTTTTAGTTATCATAGTACTGGTCATGCTAGTACTCATGATGAGAAAACGCCCATAAGTGGAAAAATTTGAAAAATCCATTTCCCTCTCCTTTTTTAGTTTAAATCTGGCTTTGCAGGCTGGGGCTGAGTAAGTCTCTGGATTGTAATATTGTAGCATTATTCTTCTGCATTTTTCAGTTTTCTCCTTAAAAGTGTGGTATCCAGAGGCTTCAGTAAACCCGGTATAATAAGAACTTTATTTTAAGTTGCCGCTTGTTCTGATGTATAAATTTTGGATCGAATTACCGGTTTAATTCTAATTTATTTAGTCTATTTTCTATAAAAATAGCTGCCGACTTGTTTATCGTGCTCTATTTTACCACTTTTTTAGCCACTCACGATAGGTGAGTGAGTCTTATTAGCGCTTCATCCCGAGTAATAAGCTACAAACTAGGAGAAAGAAAAAAATGAATTTTAAAAACAGTATTTTTGCGAAAAAAACATTTTCTATTGTCGCATTATTTCTGATGCTATCAATCGCCGTTCCTATGACGACTTTATCAACAGCTAGTGCACACACACCCGCATGGGAAATTGTATCGTACGCCTATGTAACCGCTGCTCCAAACCCCGTGGGCGTCGGTCAGACAGTGTACGTTTACATGTGGGTTGATATTCCTATAGCCGGCGCAGTAATTGCCAACGATATCAGGCGAAATGGATACACATTAACTATCACTCAACCAGACGGAACAAACACAACACAAACTTGGGGTGTTATAGAGGATACAACTGGCATTCAAGCATATTTCTTTACCCCTGACACTGTAGGAGACTACACCCTGACATTCAATTACGCAGGGCAAGTGCACAAGTGGAACCAGGCTAACACTCCGGGACTCTCAGTAGCAAACGCAGCCTTCGAAAACGACACCTTCCTTCCTGCACAAGCAATAACTACCCTCACTGTCCAAGAAGAACCAATCAAAGGTATAACACCAAGCGCTCCTCTTCCAACCGAATACTGGACAAGACCAATAAGCGGCGAAAACACCGACTGGTACTCAATTTCCTCCAACTGGCTAAACGGCCCCTACATCCGCTCAGGCGCTACTTCTACTGGCGGTGCAGGCTTTGCAAGATACCAAAAAGATGGCGCAGGACCTGAAACTGCACATATTATGTGGACCAAACCTCTTCAGTTCGGCGGTGTTGTGGGTGGAAGTTCAACTGGAAACCTAGGCGAAGGATACTACACAGGCAGCTCATACAATACCAGATTCGCTAACGCTATCGTAATGCATGGAACACTCTACTATCAAGAGCCATATGGTAATTCAGGTGGCGGAGGCTACTATCTCGCGGTTGACCTACTGACAGGCGAAGAATTATGGCGCATCAATGCGTCAGCGACAGGCGTAAATCTTGTACCCTCCTTCGGCTACATGTACTCCTACCACGACGGCAATCAACACGGTGTATTACCAAACGGCCTTCTAATTGCAACTACCACAGCATACTCCGGTCAAGGTACAGTCTGGAAAGCATATGACGCTCGAACAGGTGTACTGACATCAATGCATCTAACCAACGTCCCAACAGGAACAACAATAGGTACTTTAGCAGCTAACCAAGCAACCGGTGCATCAGCAGCAGGTCCCAGCGGCGAATATTTGATATACAATCTAGTAAACTACGGCACCACCTCCAACCCTAACTGGTATCTATCTCTATGGAACGCCTCAAAAATACAGCAACTTACACCAGGACAGATAGGCGCAGGCAACTGGTATCCGGGAACTTTCAATGCCACTGACTCTCGCTTGTTCGAATGGAATGTCTCAATTCCATCACTAAAGGGAACAGGCTGGACTATCTATCGAGATGTCATTGTTGGCGACAAACTGCTCCTCGTTCAAGGCAGCTTAGGAACAGGCCCAAGAGTACAAGGATCCGGTGCAACCATAACTGCAGTAAATATCAACACAAATAACTTCGGAAGCGTTCTATGGAGCAAATACTATGCACCAGCAAGCGGCAACGTTACTCGTGTAATTGTGACAGTTGATGCAATTGCAAACACTTTTGTTACAGAAGACAAAGAAACCATGGAACTCAACGGCTTTAGCCTTGACAATGGAAACCACCTCTGGACGTCGCAAGCACTCATAGTAGAATGGGATACACTAAGAAGAGTCACCCTTAGTGCATACGGTAATCTCTATGCTGCAGGCTACGACGGTATAGTTTACTGCTATGACGATGCAACAGGCAAACTATTATGGTCCTATGGCAAAGGCGGCGAAGGTAACAGCACATACGCAGGTGCAAACACAGTCTACAGCCACTATCCATTATTCGTTGACGTCATCGCAGACGGAAAAGTATATCTTGGAACAACTGAGCACTCACCAGACCAACCACTCTACAAAGACGCAGTATACCGATGCTTAAACGCAACCACCGGCGAAGAAATTTGGGCCCTCACAGGGATGGGGACAGGCATGTACGTTGGCGCGAACGATATAGTTGTTGACGGATACTTCGTGTACCTAAACATCTATGACATGCAAATCTACTCACTTGGCAAAGGCGCAAGCAAACTCACGGTTGATGCACCCTCAGCAGCACTAACCCAAGGACAAAGCCTAGTCATTCGCGGTGCAGTTACTGACCTCGCTGCAGGTACAACACAAAACGAGCAAGCAGCCAGATTCCCCAACGGCGTACCCTGTGTCTCTGATGCAAGCATGAGAGAATGGATGGAATACGTCTACCAGCAGCAAGCACGCCCAACTGACGTAACTGGTGTCGAAATCAACCTAGCAGTCATCGACGCAAACGGTAACTACCGAGCCATCGGCACAACAACCAGCGACGCAAGCGGAACCTACAGCTACCAGTGGACACCTGACATATCTGGCAAGTACACAGTTGTTGCAACCTTCGCAGGCACAAACGCATACTACGGTTCATCAGCAGAAACAGCATTTGCAGTAGATGAAGTAGCAGCAACCGCGACTCCACAAGCAACACAACCACCAAGCGCAGCTGACCTGTACTTCGTCCCAGCAATCGCAGGTCTATTCGTTGCAGTCATAGTGAGCATTGTATTGACATTGCTCGTCCTAAGAAAACGACCATAAAGGCGACAAAAATGAAAAACAACAACCCTTTCCCTTTTTTTAGTTTCGAAATCAAGATAGAGGCTGAGAGGGCTTCTGGTTTAACCTTACGATGTTGCGATCGTGGTTTTCATCTCTTTTCTCCTTTAAAGAAATGTCACCCAGAAGCCCCAGCAAACCCTTAAAAACTGAATTCAACCCATTAAAAATCGTTTAGTTATAATATGCTTCCAGAATACGTAAGGCATATAGGTTATTCCCAGAAGAATAATTCTATGCAGGATAGCCGATCCAAGGTTCCAGATGCGCTAAAAAGCGACGAAGCGAAGCGCACAACCATCATTTTAGAACCCGCCGAACGCGAATTCATAGAGCACCTCATCAAAGAAGGCAAAGAGCCCGGCATAAAAGCCCTTATCTCCAAAATGCTTGACATCTACAAAAGCCTAAACGTGGACGACTGGCAGTTTCCTGGTGAATACTACTGCGGAATCAGCCGAATAGCGATCATCAATGTAGAACTCATAAATATATTCACCCAATACGTACCCAAAGAAAAATTCCATGAAATTGGAGCACGCATGGGTGACGCGCTTAAAGTTTCAATTCAATCCACCCTCGGTGTAGACTCTGCAAACAAAGAAAACTGGGACGCCATCTTCAAACGCCTCAAAGTCCAGGGCTTAGGCGACTTATACGTAAAAGACCGATTCTTGCTCATCAAGTCACCAGTCATCAGTGAATGCGAAATTTGGAGAGGCCTACTTGAAGGCTTGTTGACTACTGAGCTTGAAACCAAGAATGCGTTGCCTCCACTAGTTTTTGAAATAAAACCAACATAAGTCAACATCTGTTTAGTGTTTGGCTTGTTCGACAGTTAAATATTGGTGGACAAGTTTTATATGGGAGACAGGTGTTGTGGTGTCGTTTAGTGACGTATGATGAGGGATTGCGTTCATACAAGGCGATTGCCTTCATTGAAAGCTTAACGAAAACTTATTGTAAATTAGACGCAACCCCCCAGCAAAACGTTCTCGCAAAAACAAACCCCTCCAGAATACTCCCTAAAAGTTATGGTGAAATGTTATGGATAAACTAAAATTTGCAATCCCAAAAGGATCCCTAGAAAAAGCAACTGCAGAATTCTTCTCTAAATCAGGCTTCAAAATCGGTGCCTCAGACCGAACATACCGCCCCAGCATAAACGACCCCCAAATAGAAATGAAAGTTCTGCGACCCCAAGAAATCCCCGTGTTTGTCAGCGAAGGCCTCCAAGACCTTGGCATAACAGGAGAAGACTGGGTGAAAGAAAACCGTGCCGACGTCGAAATCCTTCAGAACCTCGAATACGGAAAAATCCGTCTCGTCATCGCCGTCCCCAAAAGCGTTCCCGAAGGCACCACGCTGGGGCAATTTATGGAGTCAGTTTGGGCTCAGGGCAGAAACTTCCGCGTCAGCACCGAATACCTAAACATAGCTTCAGAATTCCTCAAAAGCACACCCGAATACCAGAAACGCTTCGGCAACAGCGACCCGATGCTGGTTACTCCTTGGTGGAAAAAAGGCGACAACCCCCGAGCAAAAATCTTCCTCTCCTTCGGCGCAACCGAAGCTAAACCGCCGGAAAACAGCGACTGCATCATGGACGTCACCGAAACAGGCACCACCATCGAAGCCAACAACCTCCGCATCATCCAAACCGTGCTTACATCCTCAGCCATCCTAATCGCCAACAAAAAAGCACTCGAAGATCCTGAGAAACGCGAAAAAATCTTCGACATCGTCGCTCTCCTAAAGGGTGTCGTTGATGGCTCAAAGAGGATACACATATTTGTTAACGTCAAAAAAGAAAACCTCCAAACCCTCCTAACCGAGCTACCAGCGCTCAAGAACCCGACGATTTCCCCACTAGCAGACGACGCTTGGGTCGGGGTAAACACAGTCATAGAAAAGGACTGCTTCATTGGGTTGCTTCCGAAAATCCGCAAGTTAGCGCAGGGACTGGTGGTGTTTGAGCCGCGGCAGGTTCTGGCGCTGGATGAGATTGAACGGAGAAAAGAAGGTCAATGCAAAAAGGACCAGCCGTAAAAGTTTGGGATTCAAAACAGTTACCCGCTGACTGGTTTAGGCGCCAGCAGGTGGACCAAAAAGCTACTGCTGACCTTGAAGCCAACGTCAAAGCCATCATAAACCAAGTTAAAGCAGAAGGCGACACGGCACTCATTGGGTTTGCGCAGAAATTTGACAAAGCCAAACTCACCCCAGCCACACTCAAAGCCAGCCCAGAGGAAATTAAAGAAGCCTACACCCAAGTCACAAAAGAACAGGTCGCCGCCATCGAGTTCATGAAGCAACGCGTCAGCGTCTTCCAAAAGCAACTGCTCGCAAACACCGAAGTTAAAGCATTCAACGAGGGCATCATGGTTCAAACCGTGTTGCGCCCCATCGAAAGCGTCGGCTGCTACGTTCCCGGTGGGCAGGCCGCTTACCCGAGCACAGTCGTGATGACTGCGCTTGTCGCCAAAATTGCCTGTGTACAGCGGATTGTTGTCTGTTCGCCCTCAGATGCAGAAGGCAAGGTTAACCCGCTGGTCTTGGTCGCTTCAGACATCTGCGGAGTGGACGAAGTCTACAAGGTCGGCGGAGCCCAAGCCATCGCGGCATTGGCATACGGCACAGAAACCATCAAACCCGTCCGCAAAATCGTCGGCCCCGGCAGCAAATACGTAACCATAGCCAAAGTCCTCGCATCTCAAGACGTCGCAATCGACATGCCCGCAGGCCCCAGCGAAGTCCTCATCTTAGCCGACCAATACGCCGACGCACGCCTAATCGCCGCCGACATGATCTCGCAAGCCGAGCACGGCACAGACAGCGTCGCCGCCCTAATAACCCCCTCAGCAAAACTCGCCCAAGAAGTCCAAGAGACACTCGCCAGCATGGCTGCCTCTGCACCTCGAGCCGAAAAAGTAGCCGACTCACTCTCCAAATACGGCTTCATAATCGTCTGCACAGACATCGACGAAGCAGTAAAACTCACCAATCAGTTTGCGGCTGAGCACCTTGAGGTTATGGCTAACGATGCGCAGAAACTCTCTGAAAAACTAGTCGCAGGCCTAATCCTCATCGGACCCAATAGTCCCGTCGCCTTAAGCGACTACGCAAGCGGAACCAACCACGTGTTACCCACAGGCGGCTTCGCGCAGGCGTTCTCAGGCTTGTCCGCGATTGATTTCATGCGTCGCTTAAGCATAGTCGAGTGTTCGCGGGAGGCGCTGGAAAAAGTTAAAGCCCAAGTCAAAATCCTAACGGACACCGAGAACCTTCCCAATCACTACAAGGCAATAGAGGCACGGTTCCAAAAATGAGCGCATCCTACCAAACATGGCTAAAACAGAAACTGGCGAAACTGCAAGCCATAGACTGCTACTCTGCAGGCGTCACGCCTGAAGGTTTAGCGGAGCAAATAGGCGTTGACCTCTCAAAAATCGTAAAGCTGAACTTTAACGAAAACCTCTTTGTTGATCGCGCCCGCCAGACCGCTTTGATGAAAGAACTCGCCGAAGAAATCGATTTGCGCATGTACCCCGAGGATGAAGAAGCCAAACTCCGCGACAAACTCACAGGCTACATCGGCGTCCCAGCGGATTACTTGGCGATCAGCAATGCAGGCGACGAACTAATCGATCGCATAGTGCGTCTCTTCATCGAAAAAGGGGACGTCGCTGTTTCGTTTGCGCCTTCGTTTGCTATTCCACGGTTGTGTGTGAAGCGCCAAGAAGCTGAATACGTCGCCGTGCCGTTGAAGGGCGATTTCCAGCTTGACGTGGAGGGCATGCTCAGAGCGTTTTCGGACAAAACCCGCTTGCTCTATCTCTGTTCACCCAACAACCCCACATCCAACCAAATGAAACCCGCGGACGTAGAGAGGCTGGTCAAAGCCTTCCCTGGCATAGTCATCCTCGACGAAGCTTATGGCGAATTCGCTGACTACAGCTTTGTACCGCGCATCCGTGAATTCCCAAACATGGTTATTCTGCGGACTTTCTCGAAAGCCTTTGGGTTAGCGATGCTGAGGTTGGGTTATGCGGTTGCAAACCCCGAACTATGTCAGATTATACGCGAAAAAGCCCCGTTGCCATATCCAGTTTCTGGCTTCACCATCCGCATGGGCATCAAAATGCTCGAAAACATGGACATCACACAGAAGGCGGTGGCAGCGCTGGTGGCAGAGCGGGGAAAACTCATAAATGCACTCAACGAAATAGAAGGCGTGAAAACGTTCCCCTCACATGCAGACTTCATACTCATAAACACCCAAAAACCCGCTGACGAAGTCTACACTGCGCTGCTCAAACGGGGCATTATGCTCAAGAAATGGGGCAAACTCCTCCAATACGACAACTGCTTCCGCGTCACCGTGGGGTTGCCTGAAATGAACGCCAAACTAATCGAAGCGCTAAAACAAATTCAAAGTGACTAAACATGAGGACAGAAGAGGTTTACCGTAAAACCAAAGAAACCGAAGTTAAAGTCAAAGTCAACTTAGACGGCGAAGGCAAAGTAGCAGTGGCTACTGGCGTGCCGTTTCTAGACCACATGCTCACCTCACTCGCCACACACAGCTTAATCGACATATCCGCCTCTGTCAGGGGCGACTTGGTACACCACATGGTTGAAGACCTAGCACTCGGCTTAGGCGAAGCCCTAAACAAAGCGCTGGGCACACGTGAAGGCATAGCCCGATTCGGCAACGCAGCCGCCCCCATGGACGATTCGTTAGCGTTCGCCGCTGTCGATTTGGTTAAACGGCCCTACTTCAAAATAGACCTCAAACTCAGAGGCAAAAAAGTAGAAGACATGCCCACCGAAGACATCGTCCACTTCTATGAATCCCTCACCCAGACCTTGCAGGCTAACGTGCACATCTTTGTCGAATACGGCGGCAACGACCACCACAAAGCAGAAGCCGCCACCAAAGCCCTCGCCCTCTCCATCCGCCAAGCCATCGCCATCGACCTCAGACGCAAAGGCGTACCCAGTTCAAAGGGCGCTATTTGATGGCAAACGCAGTTATCTTCGATTACGGCGTCGGAAACCTGCTGAGCCTCAAAACGGCGCTTGAAAAGGCAGGCTTAACCGCCACAATCGGCACCACCGCACAGGATTTAGCTAAAGCCGACGCAATCGCCTTGCCTGGTGTCGGAAGCTTCACAGCATCACTGGAAAGACTCGACAAAGTTAAAGACATACTACAAACCAAAGTGGCAGAGGGCACGCCGCTTCTAGGCATCTGTTTGGGGATGCAGTTGTTCTTTGAATCCAGTGAGGAAGGCCCCGGTAGCGGCTTAGCCTTCTTTAAAGGCACTGTTAAGCAGTTACCCAGCACCGTTAAAGTGCCTCATATGGGCTGGAACACCCTCAACATCACACGCCCCAACGAACTCTTCGAGGGCATCGCAGAAGGCACCTACGTCTACTTTGTGCACTCACTCTACCCCGCACCCATAGACCCTGAAATCGTAGTTACAAAAACTGAATATGGCACTACCTTCACCTCAGCTGTTGCTCAGAAAAACATCTATGGAACTCAGTTCCACCCTGAAAAGTCAGGTGACATCGGACTGGCGATTCTCAAAAACTTCGCCAAAATAGTAGTAAGGTGATAGTTATGCAGCTTATTCCAGCAATAGACCTTATGAGCGGCAAAATCGTCCGCTTAACACGCGGCGAAGCAGAAACCGCCAAAAGCTACGAATCCCAATTTGGTACCCCCCTCAAAGCCGCCGAACGATGGAAAAGCGAGGGAGCAGGCAAACTTCACATCATCGACCTCGACGCCGCCTTCAGCATAGGCGACAACCGAGCCGTCATCGCTGAAATCGCAAAAAACGTCTCCCTGCCTATCCAAGTCGGCGGAGGCATCCGAAGCTACGAAACCGCAGAGAAACTCCTCAAAACAGGCATCGCCCAAGTCATACTCGGTTCCTTGGCATTCAGCAACCCCGATGTTATCCCCAAAATCCTCAACAGGTTCGGCAGAGACTCCGTCATAGTCGCCTTAGACAACCGCAACGGGCGCATTATGGTGGAGGGTTGGCAAACCGAAACTCCCCTGGCCGTGGATGACGCGCTGGAGAAGTACACGCAACTCGGTGTCCAAACTTTCCTTATTACTTCCATCGCGCAGGATGGCATGCTCAGTGGCCCTGACCTGCAAACCCTCAATGCAGCCACAATGTTCCCTGAAGCCAAGATCATCGCGGCAGGCGGAATCGGCTCCATCGGCGACCTAACCGCACTAAAACAGATTGGGTGTGAGGGGGCAGTGATCGGGAAAGCCCTATATGAGGGCCGCTTTACGTTAAAAGAAGCCTTAGCGAAGATAGGAGTTTAAGAAATGACCTTAGCTAAACGTATTGTGCCCTGCCTCGATGTTGATCACGGCAAAGTTGTGAAGGGCATAAACTTTTTGCAGCTCAAGCACGCAGGCGACCCAGTGGAGATGGCGAAGCGCTACAGCGACGAAGGCGCCGACGAACTCGTATTCCTCGACATCACCGCTTCACATGAGAAGCGCGACATCATGCGTCAATACGTGGAGGGCGTCGCAAAAGCCATAAGCATACCCTTCACTGTCGGAGGAGGAATCCGAAATGTGTCGGATGCACGCCTCGTTCTCTGCAGCGGTGCGGACAAAGTGTCGGTTAACACAGCAGCAATCGAAAAACCAAACGTGATTACCGAGTTAGCGGACGTTTTTGGACGACAATGTGTCGTAATTGCCATCGACGCCAAACGCAACCACACCCTAACTGACGGAAAAATCATGACTGAAACGGCAGAAGGCAAAGTCTGGTTTGAAGTTAACACTTACGGCGGCAGAAAACCGACAGGCATCGACGCAGTTGCATGGGCAATGCAGGCGGAGAAGCTTGGTGCAGGCGAGTTTTTGGTGACTTCTATGGATAAAGACGGGACTGAAGACGGCTACGACATCGAACTCACACGCGCCATCTCGGAACGCGTCAACGTCCCCGTCATTGCAAGCGGCGGCGCAGGCATCCCCAAACACCTCCTCGACGTATTCACGGACGGCAAAGCCGACGCAGCACTGGCCGCCTCCATATTCCACTACAACAAGTACCCTGTTCCTGTTGTGAAGGATTACTTGCGTAAGATGGGGGTGACGATACGACAATGACACCAACCGAACTACTAGCAAAGCTCAATTTCAGCAAGGGCAATGGACTCATACCAGTCATAACCCAAGACGCCAAAACCAAAGAAATCCTCATGCAAGCCTACGCCAACAAAGAAGCCGTCGAATTAACGCTGAAAACCAAGAAAGCCACTTACTGGAGCCGCAGCCGAAACGAACTCTGGGTGAAAGGCGAAACCAGCGGTCACACGCAGAAAATCGTCGCGGTATACACCGACTGTGACTATGACTCGCTGCTCTATGTGGTTGAGCAGACTGGCCCCGCGTGCCACACAGGCGAATACAGCTGCTTCTACAGCAAACTGCTCTAAGCGGCTTAACGCCGACCAAACTTTTTTAATTATTTTTTGAAAAGGCTTAATTCTCAAGTAGACTATTAGTAAACCATGCAAATCCAAGTTGAGAAACTGCCACAACCGCTAAGACGCAAAGGATTGGACAAAGAGCTATCGGAGATTTGCAAAAAAAACGATGTTGTCTTTTTGGCAGTGTTCGGTTCTTTTGTCAGAGGAGAGCAGCATAGAGGAAGCGATCTGGATATCGCTATTGAGTTCGACCCGAGCAAGCATAAAACTCTCTTGGATTTAGTCGGCCTAGAAGAAGAATTAAGCGGGGCCTTCAAGCGTAAAGTTGACCTTGGAGTTTTCAGAAGTTTAAGCCCGTACATAATAGACGATGTTAAACAAGAGATGTGTGTTATTTATGACAAAAGATGAGGTCTACTTAAAACACATCTTAGACGCGGTTACCGATATAGAGCGATTTACCAGTAAGCTCTCTCAAGCGGAATTCTCCCAAAACAGAGAAAAACAATACGCCGTCTTACGTGCCTTGGAGATTATCGGCGAAGCGACCAAGAACTTGAGTAACGAACTGAAAACTGAGTACCGCGATGTAGATTGGCGAAAAATTGCTGGTATGCGAGATAAGCTCATTCATGCATACTTTGTTGTTGACCTGCTATTGGTTTGGGATACCATCAAAATAGACATTCCTAAGCTTAAACAGCAGGCAAAAAATATACTGGCAAATTCTCAGTAACTGCTCACATTATAATAGGCGCATATAGTTAACGCTTTTAAACAAAACCTTCTTCTATTCTTTTGTGGAATGTTATGTCTCTTCACCCTGCAATGCTCTACACCCGTCAAGGCGACGGCAAAGTCAAATGTTGCCTCTGCGCACGCCGCTGCCTCATAAGCGACGGAGCACCCGGCTTCTGCTTAGTCCGCAAAAACGAAGGCGGCACCCTCTTCACACTCAACTATGGCAAAGCCGTCTCCGCAGGCGTCGACCCCATCGGCAAAAAACCCCTCACCCACTTTAACCCCGGCGCATTGGTGATGTCGGTTGCGGCTGCTGGCTGCAATTTCCGCTGCCAATTCTGCGACAACTGGATGATAAGCCAAGACCACGAAGTCGCAGGCAAACCCTTCTCCCCCGAAGATGCAATAAAAGCCGCAAAGAACGCTTTCTGCCAAGGCTTAAGCTACACCTACACCGAACCCACAATCTTTATGGAATACGCCTATGACATGGCAAAACTCGCCAAAGAAGCAGGGCTATTCAACACGTTTGTTACTAACGGGTACATGACGCCTGAGGCAGTGAAGACGATTTCGCCTTACTTGGATGCGGTGACTGTGGATTTTAAGGGTGGCGCTGACCCTGATTTTTATCGCTCTGTCATGGGCGTTCCAAACGTTGAGCCAATTTATGAGTCGCTTAAGGAACTCAAACTCCGAGGCGTACACATAGAACTCACCAACCTTGTGGTGCCCAAGTCAGGTGACTCGCCTGAACGTATCCGCACATTAGCCAAATGGGTAAAGGACTATTTGGGTCCCGATACGCCGTTTCATCTGCTGCGTTTCCACCCCGACTACAAATTAACCACCATCCCCGCGACGAGCGTGCAGGAAATGGAGCAGGCGTATTTGACAGCCAAAAATCAGGGCCTTAACTACGTCTACATCGGCAACGTTCCCGGGCACCCTGCAGAGAACACGGTCTGCCCCAACTGCGACACCGCCGTCATCAAACGCTACAGCTTCGAAATCACCCAATGGAACCTCACCGCCGACATGCACTGCCCCGTCTGCGGACAAGCCATCCCCATAAAAGGCAAACTACACCAAAGCAACCAACGATTCCCCTACGCCCTTTTTTAAGCTCAAGTAGCGAATAGTTAGGGGTGAATAAGCACGTTATCTGATGAGTTGGCGCGGATGAGTTTAGCACGGTACTTTGCCATCACTGAAAACAAGACAGTGGCCAAGTTTCTGATAGCTAAAAAAGTCGCCGCCAACTTTACAAGCACCGATTCTCTGGAAACCCTGTGGCAGCAACACACTAAATGCATCCAAGACTTCCTCAACCTCGAGCCGCAACTCGACAGCGGCACAGCAAGCTTTCTGAGGGCTAAACCCGAAAAATCCTACTTAGACCTGAAAATCCAAATAGCCAACGAAATCCTCCAGCGCTGCCACCTCTGCAGCCGCCAATGCTGCGTGAACAGGCTTACTGACCAGTTGGGGTATTGTGGCTGCGGCAACACCCTAGCGGTTTCAAGCATCT
Organism: Candidatus Bathyarchaeota archaeon; assembly: GCA_023488905.1. Taxonomy (GTDB): domain Archaea; phylum Thermoproteota; class Bathyarchaeia; order Bathyarchaeales; family Bathycorpusculaceae; genus Bathycorpusculum. The sequence goes on along the minus strand of JAMDCQ010000012.1, from coordinate 89,461 downwards.
TTGCCCACACGGGCGAGGAACCCGAACTTGTCCCCTCTGGCACGGTGTTCACGATGGGCTGCACCATCAGATGCCGTCACTGCCAAAACTGGACGATTTCCCAGTGGAAAGAAACCCCCCTCGAATACACGCCCAAAGAACTCGCTGCAGAAGTCGAAAACCTCCATACGACAGGTTGTCGAAACATCAACTTGGTAGGTGGAGAACCGACGCCGTGGCTTAAGCACTGGCTAGAAACCTTCGCTTACGTTAACGCAAACGTGCCTGTTGTGTGGAACTCCAACGCATACTACAGCCCCCAAACCGCACAGCTGCTTGCGGGGTTCGCAGATGTCTATTTACTGGATTTCAAGTATGGTCCAGGTAACTGTGCTGAACGCATTTCGGACGCCCCAAACTACTGGCAAGTCTGCACACAAAACCTCCTTGAAGCCAAAAAATACGGCGAACTCTTGGTCCGGGTGCTGGTTTTGCCCGGTCACTTGGAGTGCTGCACTAAGCCGATTCTGAAGTGGATAGCAGACAATCTGGGTTTGAATACAAGGGTAAATTTGATGTTTCAGTATCGGCCTGAGTGGCGGGCTAATGAGTTGACGGAGTTGCAGCGCAGGTTAACCAAAACGGAGATGGATTTTGCTTTGCGGCTAGCTAAAGAGGCTGGATTAAAGAACTTAGCCAATCAGGCGGTCAAGTCTTATTAAGCCAAACCGAAAACTGCATCAGTGAAAACAATGACAAAGTACCGTGCGCTAGCGATTGCGACCAGCTACTGGAAACCCAACGATAACTATCTCGACAAGATAGCTGAGGCGCTAAAGGGCAGAATTCGCGATGGCGACTTTGTGGTTGTTTCTGAGAAAGCGCTTGCTATAGCAGTTGGAGCCATTGTTGACGAAAGCGCTGTGACGCTCAGGGGGCATGCCAAATTCCTTGCCAATTTCTGGATGCGAACGGTGTGGGGCTGGTGCCTCGGCTACCTCTGCGGCTTCGGATTGCGACTGATTCGGAGGCTACGTGAGTATCCTTTGGAGTCGGGGGGCAGGCATAAGCAGTTGGCGCTGGAGAGGGCGGGGTTGCTGCAGGCACTTCTCTTCGGTTCAGAAGGCGGGATTGACGGCTCTAATTTGGCTTATTCTTATGTGAGTTTGCCCCTAAAAGACGCAGACGCCTATGCGCAGAGAATCCAGCGTCAAATCCGCCAAGTCTTCGGCAAATCCGTCTGTGTAGTCATCGCGGACACCGACAAAACGTACCGCTTCCACAACTTCTACATCACCCCTCGTCCAAACCCAATGCGGGGGATTCACTCGTTTGGCGGAGTCTTCACATACGTTTTGGGCAGGCTGCTGAGGCTTAAGCGGAGTTCGACTTCTCTTGCGGTGGCGGGCTGTGCGTTGTCGGCGGGGCAGGCTTTAACCATCACCAACATCGCTGACCGTGCGCGGGGGCCAGGTTCCGGTGCGACGGTGTGGGATATGGCGGCGCGTTTCCACGTTGACGTTGACTCGGTGAGTTGGGAGATGCTGGATTGCGTGGTCCACAAACCCGTGGTCGTTGTAAGAAAAGTTCTGCACTAAACATAAAAGCCTGAAAACCTTAACCAAAACAACAGAAAAACCGTTTTCTGGAGAGCAAGACATAAAAATTGGCTTGCAAGCTCTATGCGGAAATACGATGGGATAAACTATGGAAGAAGCACTACAAAAGATGGATGCATTCTTTAATCCACACTCAATCGCAGTCATCGGTGCCACCAAAAAAACCGACAAAGCAGGGAACGTTATCTTCAAAAACTTAGCCATAAACAAGCAGCGAGGCGTTCTCAAGGCGGAGCTTTATCCTGTGAATCCAGGGGAAGACTCGATTCTGGGCTTTAAATGCTACAAGACGCTGAGCAACGTGCCCGGCGAGGTGGATTTGATTGTGGTTATTGTCCCCGCTAAGATTGTTCCATCGGTTATGGAGGAAGCGGTCAACAAAAAAGTCAAAACCGCCATCATAATCACTGCAGGCTTCAAAGAAGTCGGCAACAAAGAACTTGAAGACCAAGTCATAGCCATCGCAGCCAAAGGCGGCATCCGCGTTTTAGGCCCCAACTGCCTCGGCGTTTACTACTCCAAAACGGGCATCGACACCCTCTTCTTGCCCGAAACCAAAACACTCACAACAGGCGAAGACGTAGTCGCCACCCCGCGCCCCCTCCCGGGCGGCATCGCCATGGTCACCCAGAGCGGAGCCTTCGGCGTAGCAGCACTCGACTACCTCACAGGCCGCCAGATGGGTGTATCCAAATTCGTGTCTTTCGGCAACAAAAGCGATGTCTCCGAATCCGACATCCTAAACTACCTTCTCTACGACAAAGAAACCAAAGTCATCCTCGTCTACCTTGAAGACGTCAAACACGGCCGCGACTTTATCAAAATCGCTAAAAAAGTTACCCTCAAAAAACCCGTTGTCGTCATCAAATCCGGCCGCAGTAGTGCAGGCGCAAGAGCAGCAGCCAGCCACACCGGCGCCATCGCAGGCAGCGACAAAATCTACGACGCCGCCTTTGAGCAAAGCGGAGTTATTCGTGCACATAGCATGGAAGACTTCTTTGATATCGGTAAAGCGCTTGCCATGCAGCCTCCTGCAGTGGGCAAAAACATCGGCATCTTAACCGACGCAGGCGGACCCGGAGTCATGACCGTTGATGAACTGGAAACTCTTGGCTTAACGGTGGATCACTTTACCGCTGAGACTGAGGCAAAGTTCGAGGAACTCAAAAAGAAGGGCGCTATTCTCCAAATCGCTGCCACCCACAACCCCGTTGACTTAACGGGCTCAGTGACCGACGAGCAATTTGTCACATCCGCCGACATCATGTTCCAAGACCCCAATATACACGGCATCATCCTCTTAGGTTTACACCACATGCCCGGCTTACGCGAGAAATACATCGACGGCATCGTAGAAGTCGCTAAAAAATACCAAAAACCCATCGTCATGTGCGACATAGGCGAAACCGAAATGGCCCTCTACACCCGCAGCCGCTTCGACCGACTCTGCGTGCCATCGTTCGGTTCCCCTGAGGATGCAGCCTGCGCCATGGCATCACTAGTCAACTACGGGCAATACCTAAAACGCAACGGCGCCGTCGAAGACTACATTGCCAACTACAAAAAAACCTGCAGCATCGCAAAACCTAAAAAGTAATTACTACAGTCACCAAAGCGCCGTCCGCTAACCCGAGTTTGCCCCGCAGATAGATTGGTGAGATAACTTCAAGCACGTCAGCTGGATACTTGGGAAATAGTGGAATAATCACGGCACATTCGGTTGCAGCGATGGTTGCTTTGTATAAAACACCGGGGCAGTAACCCTTCTCTGGTTCAACAACAATCCCGTTTTGGGCTTGGAGCTGTTTTCTTTTTTCCGTCATCTCTTTTGATAAATGCAGGTTCAAGGTTCCCGCGTATGGCGTGAAGTCCATTTTACGCTGTATCTGCCGCCGAACCCACGTTAACTCTAAGAACTTTTTGCCTTCTTTTTTGCCAGAGAAAACTGTGCCCTCAAAAACAAGCTGGGGCAACCTGAGCGCGCCTACTGCTGCTCCTTTAGCCACTGCGCAACCGACTTGAGGATCGGATCCGCAGAAATGTCCACTACTGGCACAATCATCTTTTCTTTGGTTTCTATGGTCTGCATGTAGCGGGGCATCATGGCGTAGCCAACATAGGTCCAGTAGACCTTGCGCTTCTCCAGTAGCTCTTTGGCTACTGCGGTGTTGGATGCTGTGAGCGGGAAGTAGAGGAAAACGACGCCGTCCACCCAGTAGAGCCCCGCTAATTTGCCGCCAGCTATGACGGATGTGAAGCGGGCGATTTCTTCAGGGCTGCCGAAGCGGGTTTTCTCCATAATTACGATTTCGCGGAACGGTTCATATGAAACAGCAACATCACAATTACTCATAGCATTCATCCACTCAAGCTAACCCTAACAGTGTCAGCGGTAACTTATTTAATTTTGCCACTCGCAAAAATGCGCTACTGTTGGGAGAGGTTCATTCGGCTTTGTGCCTTTATCAGTAGATCAAAATTTTGTTTCGCTCTTTATGTGGGTGTTTTGGTTTACGGCACACCACACGACGGCAACTGTGGGCGGCTGCGTTTTGGGGTTGCAGCGGTTTGGGGCGTCTGTTTCGGTGTGGCATATGAGATTTCCGCCACACGCCCAACATAGAAGCATGTTGAAACCGCCACCATGCGAATGTGAAAGCATGTATCGACCTTTTTTTCTTCCACAAGAACCAACAACCCCAACCAAACCAACAAACAAACATATTTTTTGATCTACTGATAAGGGAGGGGTCCTCCGCCGTGAGAGGTCGCGTGGTTCCAATATAGCCTCAGAATTGCTTGTGGTTTATCGCACAACCAGACTGCAAGCTCCACCCAGCTTAGAAACCAAAAAGCAACATGAAGAACAATCGGCAGGTTGTTGTTGTGATAGGGCACTCTCGGCAACAACAACTACTTTACAGATAACCCAAAACCGACACCTAAAAAGCCTATCCCCTCCTCAACAGACCGGTATATTTCACTTAAAGCTAGAAAACTGTTGATTTATGGATGTTTCTAGACATAGCAGATATAAGGAACCCCGCCAAATTATTCGGCACAGAAGTGTCACAGTTATGTCAGAAAAACTGTCATTGGTCACATGTACAAGCTGCGGAAAACCAATCCCCCCCGGCAGCGAAAGCACAAAGTTCCTCTGCCCAAACTGCGGCGAAATCCAAATCAAACGCGACGGTAAATGCCGCAAATTCGGCAGACTATACAAGTGCCCCAAATGCGGATTCCAAGGACCATAAAAGGCGAAACAGCATGGGCGCTATACTAGTTGTCTACAAGGTTTTCCCCGAAGACATAGTCGAAGACTTTGAACCCCTAAAGGAAAAAGTCAAAGCCGTTCTGCCCGAATTCAGCTCGATTGAGGGATGGGGAACAGAAGACGTAGCCTTCGGACTCAAAGCACTACTCGTCCAAGTTCGTTTTCCAGAAGACAAAATGGGCATAGTTGAAGAATTCGAGACAGCACTCGCCAAAATCTCTGGCGTAAGCCAAGCTGAAGCCTTCAACATCCGCAGAACAAGCCGCGACTAAGCGGTTCTACACTTTTTTACCCTATTTATTCATCCTTTTAGTAGCATCTGAATGTTTTTTGCGCTACACTTGAAAGTTTATATATGTTACCCGTCTTTTTCAAACAACAGAGCTAAAACAGCAGATTATTCGGAGCCATTTAGATGAGCGAAGTTCAACTACGCGTCGGAGACGCACGGCAAAGAGATGTCGGCAGAGGAATCGCCCGCATCGACCAGCGTACCATGCAACGGCTTGGCATCAGCGCTGGAGACGTTATCGAGATAGTTAACAAACGCACAACAAGCGCAATCGCTTGGCCTGCTTACAGTGAAGACCAAAACCGCGACATAATCCGCATCGACGGTTTTACACGCAAAAACAGCGGCGTCGCCATCAACGAGTACGTTGTGGTTCGACCCGCCAAAGTCAAAACAGCCCTTGCGTTAACCCTTGCACCCGTAGATATGAGGCTAAACGTAGATGACGACTTCACAAACTTCGTCAGAAACCGCCTCATGGAACGTACACTCGTCGAAGGCGACACCACACTGGTGATGATGCTGGGTCACGCTATCCCATTCACGGTATCCAAAACAAGGCCACATGGCATCATAAAAGTCACAACCGAAACACGCCTAACCATCCTAAACGAACCCGCCCCAGAAGGCAAAGGCCTCCCACGCACAACCTACGAAGACATCGGCGGACTCCATGACGAAATCCAGCGTGTCCGAGAAATGGTTGAGCTGCCACTACGTCACCCTGAACTGTTCCAGCGTTTAGGAATTGAACCGCCAAAAGGCGTTCTGCTACATGGTCCTCCTGGCTGCGGCAAAACACTCTTAGCCAGAGCAGTTGCTAATGAGTCTGAAGCCAACTTTTACAGCATCAACGGACCCGAAATCATGAGTAAATTCTACGGCGAATCCGAAGCCCGCTTAAGAGAAATCTTTCAGCAAGCCCAACAAAACGCGCCATCCATCATATTCGTTGATGAACTCGATGCAATTGCTCCGAAACGTGAAGAAGTCACCGGCGAAGTAGAAAGACGAGTCGTCGCGCAGATGCTTGCCCTTATGGATGGTTTGTCAGGCAGAGGGAACGTTATAGTTATCGGCGCAACCAACCGACCAGGCGCACTCGACCCTGCACTTCGCAGACCCGGCAGATTTGACCGAGAAATCGAAATTAGTGTACCTGACAAGAAAGGGCGGCATGAAGTGCTCCAGATCCACACCCGTGGCATGCCTCTTGCAGAGGACGTTGACTTAAACAAACTCTCCAGCATGACACATGGCTACACAGGTGCAGACCTCTCCGCTTTGGGCAGAGAAACAGCCATGAAGGCATTACGCAGATACCTGCCCCAGATTAACCTTGAAGAAGAACGTATCCCACCCGCAGTACTCGAAAAAATGGAGGTCACCATGGATGACTTCTTGGGTGCATACAAAGAAGTTACTCCAACAGCGATGCGTGAAGTCTACATTGAAGTTTCCACGGTGCATTGGGATGATGCAGGCGGATTAGAAGACATAAAACAGCATCTAAAAGAAGCAGTCGAGTGGCCCATTAAAAACCCAGAAATGTTCACTCGATTAGGTATTCGTCCGCCAAAGGGCATCTTGCTCTATGGTCCACCGGGCTGCGGCAAAACCTTGCTTGCACGTGCAGTTGCGACTGAAAGCGAATCCAACTTCATTTCGATTAAAGGCCCCGAAGTCTTCAGTAAATGGGTCGGCGAATCTGAGAAAGCTATCCGTGAAGTCTTCCGCAAAGCTCGTATGGCAGCGCCAGCCGTGATTTTCCTTGACGAAATCGACTCACTTACGCCACGTAGAGGTATGGGTATGAGTGATAGTGGCGTCAGCGAACGCGTCATTAGTCAGTTGCTAACAGAAATGGACGGCATAACCCCACTCCAAGACATAGTCGTAATCGCAGCAACCAACCGACCGGACATGGTTGACGGCGCAGTTATCCGACCAGGCAGATTTGACCGCCTAATCTATGTGCCTGAACCAGACGACAAGAGCCGTTTGCAAATCTTCAAACTCTACACCAAAGGCATGCCGATTAACCCAGACGTTGACTTAAACCAGCTTGCAATGATGACTAAATACTACAGTGGCGCAGACATAGAATCTCTATGCCGCGAAGCTGCCATGCATTCTCTTAGACGCGACGTTAACAGCCGCGAAGTCACCATGAAAGACTTCCAAGACGCCATGAAAGAGATGGGTCCCTCGATAACGCCGGATATGGAGAAATGGTACAAGAGCTTCATGCAGCAAATCCGACAAGTACAAAAGCCAGCAACCCCAGTTGCATAGGATAGGAACGCTTATGCCACAGATGAAAACTTGGAAAACCCGTCCAGCCTACTTTTTCTTACTGGAGGTTCTGCAGAAGAAAGGCGACATGACCGACGACGACCTCTTCGAGCAACTCAAGGACGAATATGAGGACTTGGGCTTCAAAGACTTCAACGAATTGCTCCTTACGCTTGAGGTAAGCGCCAAAATCCGAACCTCATCTATGGCACGCGGCAAACGCCGAATCGAGCTAGTTCAATAAGCTCTTTTTTAACCATTTTTACACTTTTTAGCTCTTTGGGTCCTATTGCTTTTCAATTTTTATTTTGGTAGTTGGTGTGGGCCCTCTTATTTCATCTTCTTCCAGCTGCCTGTGTAGACGACTGCTTTTTTGGTTTAGGCTTAAGTGGCATTTGCTGGCTGGTTGTGGCGTTTTCCGCAAGCAGTTCAGCTTGGCGAGGCGGCTTGAGGTTGAGGTCAGCTGCGATTTTTTTCTATAGCCCCCCTTATTTAAAGGCGCATACGAAACCGTATCCGCAACAGAGCAAACCACACGACCTCTCACAGTGGACTTCCCCTCCCTTATTTAAAGAACAAAATGGCATTTTAAACGTGGTTTGTTGCCGTTACGGTTTTATATCCAACCAATAGCATAAGTCTGCAAGAAGCGAATCTTCATGTCTGATACTGGAGTAACCGTAAAGAAGGATGTAGATTTCAGCGAATGGTACGTCGAAGTCGTCCTCAAAGCCGAATTAGCAGACTACGCGCCCGTGAAGGGCTGCATGATTATACGCCCAGACGCCTACGCTGTTTGGGAAAAAATCCAGCAAGTCGTCAACGAAAAAATCAAGGCGACAGGACACCGTAACACCTACTTCCCCATGTTCATCCCCGAAGCCTTCCTCAAAAAAGAGGCAGAGCACTTTGAAGGGTTCACTCCAGAAGTCGCATGGATCACACAGGGCGGCGACACTCCACTCGAGGAGAAATTGGCGGTGCGTCCAACCAGCGAAACCATCATGTACGCAATGTTTAGCAAGTGGATTCGCAGTTGGCGAGACCTGCCGCTGAAAATTAACCAATGGTGCAACATTGTCCGCTGGGAAACCAAAGCCACCAAACTCTTCTTGCGCACAAGGGAGTTTCTTTGGCAGGAAGGCCACACAGCCCATGCCTCAGCCGAGGAAGCTGAAGCTGAAGTCATGTGGGCGCTCAACATGTACAAAGACGTAGTCGAGAGCTACCTCGCTATCCCCGTATTGATCGGCACAAAGAGTGAGAGCGAAAAGTTTGCAGGCGCACTCTACACCACCGCGCTCGAATCTATCATGCCCGACGGCAAAGCTTTGCAGATGGGTACAAGCCACAACTTGGGGCAGCACTTTGCGAAGGTCTTTGACGTGAAATACATCGGTGAAGACAAGGCTGATCACTATGTTTGGCAGACCAGCTGGGGTATCACCACACGGCTTATTGGCGCTATGATTATGGTGCACGGCGACGACAAAGGCCTAGTTATGCCCCCGAAAGTTGCGCCAACACAGGTAGTCATCGTCCCAATCCCATTCAAAGGCTTAGAGGCTGAGGCAATCGCCGCCAAAACAAAAGAAATCCAAGAAACCCTCAAAGCCAAAGGCATAAGCGTCATCCTAGACGACCGCCAAGAATACACGCCTGGCTGGAAATTCCACCAGTGGGAACTCAAAGGCATCCCCATCCGAATCGAACTCGGACCACGCGACCTCAAAGCAGCCCAAGTGGTCATGGTACGCCGCGACACAGGCCAAAAGACACCCGTCAAAGAGGCAGACATACCTGCCACAGTCGACCAACTGCTCCAAGAGATACAGGACAACATGCTAGCCAAAGCCAGAGCCATCTTAGCAGACAAAACCACTACCGTCAAGGACTACGAAGAGTTCAAGCGGGTTGTGGAGGGCAAAGGCGGCTTCCTCAAAGCAGCATGGTGCGGCAGCCCACAGTGCGAAGCAAAAATCAAAGACGAAACAGGCGCAACCATCCGCGTCCGACCCTTCCAAAAAGAGACCCCGACATCGGGCTGCGTCTACTGCGGCAAAGAAGCCAAAGAAGTCGTCTACTTCGCAAGGTCGTACTAAAACAGCCCTTTTGTTACGAGCATTTATGCTCGGCTTTTTCTTCTTTTATCTCCCTAAAAATCAAAAATTCGGTTTTATTGACCGAAACGAAACTGTATATCCTTCGATTCCCCTTATGATTTTCAGCGTTCGACTGGGGTGTTCGGTTACACGAACGGAAGTGTTCGGTAAATAGAGCTAAGAGCGGTTGAGGTGTAGAGACTTGGCTGGTGAAAACATGAAAAAAAGCAAAACATTAGGTTTAGTTGCAGTTTTAGCATTGAGCATAGGTCTCGCTTACGCCGCGCCCATGATCATTGCCCAAATGAACATACAGCTACTCCCAAACGTTCTTGAAGGACCCAAAGCGGAATTTACCGTAGACGTCGTCTACGCCGACTTCAACACAGTTGACTATCAACGCACTGATGAATTTTATAACCAAGATGGAAGCCTCAACCATGCCGAAACGTATCCAGCTACTAACGTCACTTACAACGTCGTTCTCAGAGTAACCAATCCCTCAGACCAACCCGCCACGCTCTACGAAGTTACCTTTGCAGCAGGTCAAGACATCTCAGTGAAAGATTCGATTCTTGGGGGAACAATCTACGATTTCGGCTTTACCCCTGAAAACCCATTCGTCGCAGGCAGACACTTCGGCGGCATAGTCGACGGAGTATACCTAGACGGCAAATGGGTAAACGTAACTTGGATTCCTGAAGTGCAATACGAAGACAACGGCACAATGGTAACAGTTCAATATCCCCTGAACCTGTTCTCTCTAACACAATCATCTTGGCAAGGCGGCATCATCTCAGGACCGCTCTCACCGGAGAACATTGCAGCTTTTAGCGTAAACCACAACCTCAACGGCACCATCCCCGACCTTCCAGCAAACGCAAGCGAAACAGGCGTCTGGTTTGAAGGCATACCCATCACCGAATATTACGACCAATATGGCAACCCCTTGGTTACAGAGATGTACATCAACGGAGCCTGGGTTGACGTGACAGGTAGAGTAACAGTTGACAACGCACAGCCAATGACTACAGTGTCAAATATGCTGGTAAACGAGGTTTTCACATTCGGGGCGCAGCCATACGCCAACATGAACTCCACAGTTGGACCCGTAACAGCTTTGCCAACATGGGGCAACTGGGGCACAGGACGAACATTCTTCTGGTTCCCATGGGACTATGGAAGCCAACCATTCAACAGCACATTTGCACCCCACGAATCAAGACTAATAGCTTTCAACCATACACAACCATTCATCATGATGACAGAAGACTCTCCACCCAGCAACGGCATCGCAGCCCTCAAATCTGCAAACCTCCAGCTTTACGCCTCCGCTTCAAACTACATAACCAACTGGCCAGTCAACGGAACCTACTACAACACCGTCTCAACCACCACCCAAATAACCATGCTACAATTCGAACAGACACCAAACGGCTACGTCTTCAACGCCATATTAGATGACAACCAAGTATTCCAGAGAGGTAACTCAAACTACGAGGTAATCGTTGCGCCGAGGATAGAGCCGTGACCAACGTAAACCCTGAAGAGCTAGAAGGCACAACCCTAAACGTCTACTCATACGTAGTCAAAGAAGGCAAGTCGGTGGGACCCCGCGAAGTGATGCGGGCCACCAACCTTACCAGCCCAAGCGTAGCTCACTGGCACCTGCAGAAACTCGAAGGACTAGGCTTACTGACAAAAACTGAATACGGCGAGTACACCGTTAAAGAAAAAGTAAACGTGAGCGGTCACCTTTGGGTTGGTCGAAAGTTGGTGCCTCGGCTCATCTTCCACTCTTTCTTTTTTATGGGTATTCTGATAATCGAGTTAGGTTTACTTGCTTACCCCCTCATCATTCAAGGACAAGCACCCAGCATCTACCTTTACTATTTGATTTCGCCGACCGCCATTGCAACGGTTCTGTTTCTAGCTGAAGGCATGTGGCTGACCAAAAAAATTCATGCTGAAAACAGAAAGAAGCCCAAGTAGCCAAAAACCCCATAATTCTTTCTTTTGGCTTGTAGCGCCTAACCGATTTTAGATGATTGCTGTTAAGATAACTTTATTTTTGGGGTCGGCAAGTGTTTCTGGATACAGGTAACGGCAATTGGCAGGCATTAAAGTAACTAAGCGTGCAAGCAACATCGAATACGCCATACGCGATGTTATAGTTCACACTAAGGAACTGATGAAGAACGGCAAGAAAATCTATTACCTAAACATCGGTGACCCCGCGGCGTTTGACTTTAAAACTCCACCCAGCCTCAAAGAGGCACTATGCAACGCCATTGCCAAAGAAGACAACTACTACTCGCCCTCCGAAGGTCTCCCAGAACTGAGGCAGGCAGTGGCGAATAAAGAGAAGAAAATCAACAACGTCGACATAACAGCCGACGACGTGCTGGTTACGGACGGTATTTCTGAGGGCATCCAGATGCTGCTCGGAGCCATCGTGGAGAAGGGCGACGAAATCCTCTTCCCCGGACCCACATATCCACCTTACATCAGCTACACCCGATTCTTCGACGGCACCCCAGTCGCCTACGAAACCATCGAAAAGGAAGGCTGGCAACCCAACATTGATGACCTCCGAAGCAAAATCACCTCCCGAACACGCGCCATCGTCATCATCAACCCCAACAACCCCGCAGGCGCAGTCTACGACCGAAAAACCATTAAACAAATCCTCGACATCGCAGGCGAACACAACCTGCCCGTTTTCAGCGACGAAATCTACGATCAACTCACCTACGAGAAAGAGTTCGTCAGTGCGGCAGAAGTAACCAAGGACGTCCCCGTCGTCGGCTTAAACGGGTTCAGCAAAGTTTACCAGATGACGGGCTGGCGCTTGGGCTACATGTACTTCAAAGGCGAAGGCAAACAGCTAGAGGCGCTCAAAGACGGCGTCGAGAAGCAGTGCAGAATCCGCATCTGCGCCAACACACCCGTCCAAATCGCAGCAACCGCCGCGCTCAACGGTCCACAGGACTTCGTCAAAGACATCGTGGACAGACTCCGCCAACGCCGAGACTTCAGCCACAAACGCCTCAACGAAATCGAAGGCATAACCACAACCAAACCCGAAGGCGCATTCTACATCTTCCCCAAAATCGAAGGCATAGGCAAACGCTGGAAAAACGACATGGAATTCGTGGTGCAACTGCTCAAAGCGACAGGTGTACTTATCGTGAATGGGTCAGGCTTCGATCCCGTGTATGGAAAAGACCATGCGCGCATTGTGTTTCTGCCGCCGATTAGCGAGTTGGAAAAGGCTTATGACGCTTTGGAAGGCTTCATGAAAAATGGACATAGAGGCCGCGGCCACGTAGGCCACGGATAATTGCACGGATGCTGCTGTAATATATAAGCCATTATTTGTAGACATCATCGTGGTCTACTTGGAATACCTCTTGGTAAAGTCTTTGACTTTTATGGTTTTTTCGCTTTGGAAGCTTTCAGGCTTTCTATGAACTCTGGTTTTAACTCGGATTCCATAATGTATGCCTCGAATTAAGAAAAAGGAAAGTTAGATTTTTGTGCCGTTCTTTGGGTCTTCGATTACTTTGTGGAATTCAGCCATCAACTTCTTGGTGGCTGGTCCAGGTTTGCCGTCGCCGATTGTGCGTTTGTTGACTTCTCTGATGGGCACCATCTCCATGGCTGTGCCTGTGAAGAAGGCTTCGTCTGCGGTGAAGATCATGAAGGGTGTTAGGTTGGTTATGGTGAGTTTGAGTTTTAGTTTTTTGCAGAGTTGGGTGACGACTTCGGCGGTGATGCCTGCCAATGCGCCTGTAGCTGAAGGGGGTGTGAAGAGTTCGCCGTCTTTGACGATGAAGACGTTTTCGCCGACGCCTTCCGCGATGTATCCGTTGGCTTCGAGGCATATGGCTTCGTCTGCGCCGCATGCGTTGGCTTCGATTTTTCCAAGGACACTGTTTAGGTAGTTGAGGGATTTGATTTCATGGGTGGTTGCATCCACGGGGTTGCGTCTAACCCAAGTGAAAACGGCGGTGATGCCGACTTCTTTGGCGTTGCCTGCCTTGATGTTTATGGTGTCCGCGATGACTATGACCGTGGCTTTGGGGCATTTGCGTGGGTCTAATCCGAGGTCACCGACGCCTCTTGAGACGATGAGGCGGATGTAGCTGTCTTTCATCTTGTTCTTGCGTATTGTTTCAACTACGGCTTGTACCATCTCTTCCTTGGTTAGGGGGATTTGTAGCATTATGGCGTGTGCACTGCGGTAGAGGCGGTCAACGTGCTCTTTGAGCTTGAAGACGACGCCGTTGTACGCGCGGATTCCCTCGAACACGCCGTCGCCGTAGAGGAACCCGTGGTCATAGACGCTGATTTTTGCTTCCGACTTCGGATAGAATTTGCCGTCTATGTAGATTTGAAGGTCATTGGTCATTTGTTTATTCCTTCTCGGAGTACATTTTCATATTGTCCAATTGCTGATAAGGTTTATCCCAGTGATACATACGAATCGTTTAACGTTGCTTTATTAACCGTGGAACGAGGGACGCTTAGACAGGTACAGGGGCAGCGGCAGAGGCTTAAACGGTTTGCCTGCGATTTTCTCAGATATCTTTGTGATGAGTTGATCTGCAGTCATATTTTCTTGTTTGCCCTTCTGTTCTCGGTCACGCACAGACAGGGTTCCTGACTCGATTTCTTTCTCGCCCACCACAATGATGTAGGGCACCCACTCCTGCTCGGCCTCGCGAATCTTCTTCTGCAACGTCGAAGCCGAATCGTCAATGTCCACGCGGATGCAGCGAGCGGCGATTTGCTGGGCTAACTGCTCGACTTTGTCGAGGAACCTGTCGGAAATCGGAATCAACCTGACCTGCGTCGGTGACAGCCACAGCGGCAGCATGGGCGCTTTACCCGTCATCTGCTCGCGGTAAGCCTTCTCGAGGAGTGCGTAGATGTCGCGTTCGATGGCGCCGCTTGGGCTGCAGTGTAGAATCAGCGGGAACTGTTTTTCGCCTTTCTCGTCCACGTAGGTTATGCCGTAGCGTTTAGCGTTCTCCACATCGATCTGGTCAGTGCTGAGTGCGGCGGCTTTGTCTTGGTTGTCCACGAAGTTTAGGTCCCATTTTAGGGCGAAGTAGAAGAAGCGTTCGTTCCAGACTTCGGCGAGGATGGGCTTGTCAAATTTGGCTGCCAATGACGCAATGAAGTCTTTGTTTTCTGCGTAGAAGTCCTTTGTAAAGCGCATCGCGATCTCGTAGTCGTCTTTGACTAAGCCGATGTTGCCTAAGACATCGATGCAGAGGTCAAAGCGTATCATGAATTCCTTCTTTGCCTGCTCAAGGTCGGTGCAGAAGGCATGGCAATCAGGCATCGTGAACGCGCGGAGCCGTTTGAGGCCAACAACTTCGCCACTTTTCTCCCTTCGGAAGCTGTAGCGGGTGAGTTCGTAGAGTTTGATAGGCATCTGCTTGTAGCTAAACTGGGCGTCATGAGCCATTAGGAACTGCCCGAAGCACGCGGCGAATCGCAGGAAGAGTTCTTTGTCTTCGGATTTGAGGACATATTGCCGTGCGGGGAAACGGTTGAGGTAACTTGAGAGGCTGGGGTGGTTGAAGTCATACATCAGCGGCGTCTCAACTTCCATACCGCCATACTGCGCTACGCGGAGGCTGACGTATTGCTCCAAAAGCGACTTCATCATGCGGCCTTTGGGGTACCAGCGGATGTTACCGGGGTCACTGCCGGGTTCGTAGTCAGCGATTTCAAGCCGCTTCATCAACGGGACATGTGGGGGCATCTGTGTGACTGCGCGGGTCTTCTTGATTTCGTATTGGCTGAATTTCTGCAGGTTCGATTTGCCTTTGAATTTGTATTCTTCAATCGGCACCAGTGAACCGTCAGTTTGCAGGATATGCCAATACGACTTCATTGTGTCTTCTGCTTTGAGCGCAGCGGAGACTGGTTCTTCTTCTTTTTTGCCTTCACAAGGCACCTTCGCTTCCGCCGCTGCCTGTACGGGGGCGTAGCTGCGAGCCATCTCAGCCAACGGGTGCCCTTTAATGGATATGGTGAATTGTTTGTTCCAGCCGAATGGGGCGCGGAAGGTTTCAATGCCTTTGCTTTTGGCGTAGACTTCCATGTCTTTGATTATGGCGAGTGCTTGACTGGGTTGGCTGAGGTTGCTGCTGAGGTGCGCGAAGGGGTAAATGAGGATGCGGTTAACTTTGAGTTTACCCAAGAATGCGCGGGCGTCGTCTATGGCTTTCTGCGCCAACGCTGAGCTGTCGCCTTCCTCAATTGCGGTGAAGAGCACGACGACTTCTTCGATGCGGGTTTCCTCTTTCGCGGCTTCTTCGGCTATGTTGATTTCTTTCTCTACAGGTTTGAAAACTATAAAGTTGGAATGTAACTGTAAAATACGCATAGAATTTTACGCCTCTATCCGTAGCGCCATTTCTCTAGGGTCTTGTCTTTTTTTGTTTTCTTTTTGAATTCTTTGTAGTGTTCTTTGCATATGTATGCGCGTTTCTCTGCGGTGTTGACGTTTAGTCCTGCGGCTTTTACTTTATCAGCAGTCATGGAACGGGCTGCTTCGTTTTTGCATCCTGATATGTTGCATGTTACGCCTTTATCGATGCGACCCAAACAAGTCACGCTCACATTATTTTTTGTTACTCTCTACTTATGCGGCTATTGCTTAAGTTCCTTTTCATACAAAACGTTAGCTCTTCGATAAATCTCTTCTTTTTTACCAAAATAAGTAGGCCCAATTCCCTCAACTACACATGACGCAGCAGCGGAGCCCACCGCGGCGCACCATAGCGACTCTTTCTGGCGCAGGTACTCGGTTAAGAAGCCACCCATGAACACGTCTCCTGCACCTGTGGGGTCAACTAGCACCTGCGATGGGCAAACGCCGATGTTGTATTGGGCGCCTTCGACTGAGAGTACGGAGCCTTTGGCTCCCAAGGTTACAATGACTGTTTCTACGCCGATGTCGTGGATGGTTTTAAGGGCTGGTTTAAGCTCTTTCTCGCCTGTTAGCGCGTAGATTTCGTTCTGCGAGGACTTAAAGATGTTAATTAAGCTGAAGATGTGGCTGTCTACGATGGCGTCTTCGGCGACGTTGCCTTGCTCGTCGAAGCTGCGAATCAAACCCTGAGGATCAAGCGAAAGTACATCGGCACATTTCTTGAGCTGCTCTGTCACTTCAAAGCTGATTTCGTTAGCGATGGGTGCCAAGTGGATGGCTTTGGCGCGGAAATCTTTGGGGAGGTCTTCGAGGGTTAGAGGGTTGCCTTTGTTTTTGAGTTTCAGTTTCCGTTCTGAGAAGTCTTGGCTGTACTCTAATTCGAATCCTGTTGTGGGTTCGTCTGGGTGCCTTGTGACTGCGGATATGTTGATGCCTTCCTGCTCCAGCCACCACAAATACGCCTGCGGAAAACCTTCGCCGACCCTTGAAATCACGCCCACCGAGGCCTCGAGGGTTTTGGCTGCAAACGAAGTGTAGGTTGCTGAGCCGCCTAAAACCACAAAGGGCGCTTTGCGTGTGGGCAGTTTGAGGGTGTCTACTGAAAAGTGTCCTACTACCGCTACGTCGGGACAGGTTGCCGCCATCTCTCTATCAATCTCAAATATTTGGAGTAGTCCTATATAGGATTAGCCTAATCTCGACGGTGCTGACTATCCAGAAATACACAGGTTGGAGGCTTAAAGTTTAATAATTCCAGGACCAGCATGAAGTTTGGCTATGGCATTAGCCGTGGCATCTGCCAGAACCGCACCTATCTGGATGCTGATAATGCCTACCATCAAGATGGAAGGTAAACAGTTGAAGTGGCTAGAGTTTGCTCTCTTGGCGGTTGGCGCGGTCGCTGGAGCCTACTTGCGGTACCGTATGGTTGAATCTCCCACAGCGATCTATGGGTTGCCTGTGAATGTTTTGGTTGTTAATGTGGTGGGCAGTTTCGTTTTGGGGCTGTTTTCGATTCTCTCGGTTGGTTTGAATTGGGATTCTCAGTACACGCTTCTGGTTGCGGTGGGGTTCTGCGGCTCTTTTACCACTATGTCCTCCTTTGCG
Organism: Candidatus Bathyarchaeota archaeon; assembly: GCA_023488905.1. GTDB lineage: Archaea > Thermoproteota > Bathyarchaeia > Bathyarchaeales > Bathycorpusculaceae > Bathycorpusculum. The sequence continues at coordinate 71,835 of JAMDCQ010000012.1, read as the reverse complement.
TTGGAAACTACTAATTTGTTGGAGAGTAACCGTTTTACGCTCCTCGCACTAAATATATTGGCAAATGTCGGCTTGTCGCTTGGCGCCATAATCGGCGGCCGAGCCTTAGGCAACGTGGTAATGGAGAGGTTTACCAGTTGAGGCAAAAAATGTGGCAACTTGTGATCCGCATAAAGCGCAACGATGAGGTAGGTGGCAAACGACTGTGGAAGCTTATCATGGATTACTTGACTAAAGCCCAGATTGAGGGCGCAACGGTTTGGACGGGCGTGAATGGCTTTGGGAAACGGGGCAAATCTACTTTGCACCTCGAGGGCGTCTTGGTTAACATGCCGCTGATGATTGAGGTGGTGGACTCTCAAGAGAAGCTGGAGCCGCTACTGCCAGACTTAAAGCACATCGTGGGCGACAACGGATTGGTCACCATACAAGAAACCTACGCCATATAATTTGAAGTCATGTTACCCTTATAGCAGCGCCCTTTTCAAAAGATTAACTACTTAGTTCAGAAGAAGAGGAGAGTGTCGCCTTTATTCTTCATCTTCCAGCGGACTTGGCTGGTCGTTGCTACTTTGCATCTGAGCTTAGGAGGCGTTGCATGCTGGTTAGGGCGTTTCCCGCAAGCGGAAAACTCGAGCCACCTGCGATTTCTCCATTAAACCGGTAGAAATAAGCGAAATCAAGCAAGCTTTGCCAGTACATGCTCGACGGGGATTATGTGGAGTCGGCCTCCGCAGACCTCAACAAACTTTGATTCAGTGTACCCCCTTTTTTCTCTACGCAGAAACTCCACCTTCACCTTCAAACCGCCTGCTCCATAGCCGCCCAACCCCAAATCGCCTTTGACCACCCTGTGACAGGGCACAATCGGGGCAAAACGGTTACATGCCATGGCGTTTCCAACTGCTCTTGCCCCTCCGCCGACTGCCTTCGCTATTGCACCATAAGAGGTGACGTAACCGACGGGGATGGCTTGGGTGGCTTTGAGGACTTTTTGGGTGTAGGGTGGCAGATGTTTGGTCGCCAAAGGTAAAGCGGTGTTGGTGCCTTTGCCGTCGTAGATGTCTTTTAGGGTTTGGAGGGCGGTTTTGGCTTTGGGTGAGGGCTCATGGAATATTTGAAAGGGCACGTTGAAAGGCAAGTTACACAAGATGTTTTCGAGGGCGGTTTTTTGGTCGCCGCTGAAAGTTGATGCAACTATTTCCTGCTGTTGCAGTGCAATTGTGAAATATGTGCCGTTGCGGTTTTGACTGTAAACTTCAATCATGTCGAACCATCCATAGATCACGTTAGCGGCCTAAAAGCCAGCGGGGTAAAAACTGCGTCCACCACGGCAATCCATACAGGTGCCAGCTATCCGCACGTTGTTCAAATCGGGTTTTGTTTCCAAGAAGCTTTTCGGGGTCATGGTGACGTAGCCGAGGGGTTTACCACATTTTTGGCATCTGAGCGGTTTATTCTCACTCATACAAGCTTACCTCGCAGTTGTATAATGGTTATAAGTAAGCTTAATACATTGTCTTGTGTATTAAAAACGAAAAGGCGAAAAAATTATGGATGGAATTGGACCACAATTACCCACACTACCTCAGATTCCACAAATCCCACTTATGCCGCAGGTACAGATGCAGCAAGAACAGCAGCCCCAAGGCAACCAAGCCCAACAGGGATACACTTGGATTCCAGGCGCAACCACCGTTGGCGTCGTCTTCAACGGCGGAGTCATCCTAGCTGCAGAGAAAAGAGTAACCTACGGCGGCTTCATCATGAGTAAAGGCGGCAGAAAAGTCTTCAAAGTCACAGACCGCATCGGCGTCGCGTGCGCAGGTCTAGTCGGCGACATGCAGATTCTCGCCAGAGAAATGGAGGCGCAAGCTAACCTCTACAGCATGGATGTCGGTAGACCAATCAGTGTGCACAGCGCATCTAAACTCTTGGCAAATGTCCTCTTCAACCGCCGCTACGCGCCACTCATCACCCAAACCATCGTGGGCGGCTTAGACGAAGATGGACCATCACTCTACGTCTTAGACGTTTTGGGCTCTTTGATTCCAGACAAATATGCGGCAGTCGGTTCAGGCACAGAAACAGCCATCGGTGTTATCGAAGAAGGCTACAAAGATAACATCTCCCTTAAAGAAGCAAAAGAACTCGTGACTCGCGCAGTTAAAGCAGCCATCAACCGGGACGCTATGAGCGGCGACGGCTTAGACATAGTCATCATCACCAAAGACGGCGTCACCGAAGAATCCACAAAATTCTAAACCCCAACCCCCTTTTCAACTTTTTAAGTTAGCAAGCGGCAAATAGAGTATACGCCGCATAGAGGAACAAGGTTATGTCGTTTGAGTTAACTCAGCAAGAAGGCGAATTCCTAGTTCAACTGGCACGAAAAACCGTACAACTCTACTTGGAAAACGGTAAAACCACCCAACCGCCAAAAGACACCCCGCAGAAGCTGTTTGCGCAAAGCGGCGTGTTCGTCACCATCAGCACTTTGGTCGGCGGCGAAAAGGAGCTCCGCGGCTGTATCGGCTACCCCTATCCAACAAGCCCCCTTGTGGAGGCAGTTATAGACTCAGCAGTCAACGCGGCAACCCAAGACCCCCGCTTCGACCCCATGGACCCCCGCGAATTGGACAGCGTGGTTTTTGAGGTCAGCGTCTTAACCCCGCCTGAACCTGTCGAAACCAGTGACCCAAGAGAGTACGTCAAAAAGATTCAGGTAGGCGAAGACGGCTTAATCATCGAGCAGGGTTACCGCAAAGGTCTCCTCCTTCCGCAGGTGTCTATCGAGTGGGGTTGGGGCGAAGAGGAATTTCTCTGTCAATGCTGCATGAAAGCCGGTTTACCCCCCGACAGTTGGCTGACGAAGAACACAAAAATCTACAAGTTTCACGCCATCATCTTCGAAGAAGAAACCCCCAACGGACCCATAAAGCGCCTAAGCCTCAAAAAATAGCTTAACCCTGTATGCTTTCAACGATTTCGACCGCGCGGTCTAAACCGTGGAATCTGCCTGAGAATTCGGAGAGCGCCTGCACGTTCCGGGTGTAGGTATCTAGCTCGGTGTTCATTTTTTCTATGGCTTTTTGGAGTTGTTTTTTGTTTTTGGCAACTATTGAGCAATGCATTTTTTCAAGTTTTGCGGCGTTGCCTTGTTGTTCTGGCTGGGTGGGGATGCAGATGGTGGGTTTGCCGTATTTGATGGTTTCAAAGCAGGTGGCGTGGCCGCCGCTGAAAATAACCATCTTGGCGTTCATCATGGCTTGCCTGCGTTCCTCGGGCGTGAGCCATGTGTGGAGTTCGTGGTTACCGATTTTGGCTGATGCCTTCTTGCCTGGCGTGCCGAGGCTGATTATGCATTTAGTCTTAACTTTCTCTAGCACGGGCAGCAGGGTTTTGAGGAGTTGGGAGCGGGTTCCAATGGGGCCGCTGATGGGGGCAAAAATGTGTTCTTGCCCTCCGCGGACGGGTGTGGTATCCACAAAGCCCCCGACGTATTCGGTTCGGTCATCTATGCCCATGTTGTCGATGTTTCCGATGCTGTACTCGGATACGGTGTATGGCGGGGGGTTGTCGGGTATGATTACTTTCTGGCAAGCTTTTATGTAACGTTCCAGAAAACGTTCGCCTGGGCTGAGAAAGGACGAGATGCCATAGCTTGGGCGTATCGTGTTAGCAACATAAACCGAGGGGATTTTCCACCGCAGCGCCAGCCGAAGCGCGTTTATGTCGCCGTCAGCTATGAGCACGTCTGGTTTTATGGTGTGGATGTTTTCTCTTAAGTCGTAGTAGCGGTGAATGGTTTCCCAAGCGTTCGAGTTTTTCATTTCAAACCTGTTTTGCTCCATATTAAAAAGTGGAAGCGGAAAAAACATGTTCAGAAGAGACGCTGAGGTGAGGATGCCATGCGCGTTTTCGTACCAAGAAATCGGGGTGACTTTGTAGGCGTTTTTGAATTCTTTCTGTAGCAGCTCGTATGCTTTGCCGCCTGAAAAAAAGAACAACTCATGCCCATGCTTCTCCAGCCGTTTCCCTAAGGGGATTAGGCGTGAAACGTGCCCTAAACCGAGTTCTGAACAACTTAGCAGCAGTCGCATACGAATATCTGTGAATACATGATTGTATTTGAACTATAGCTTGGTTCAAGTTGGCTAATGGCAAGCATTTTAAGCGTAAGTTAGAGATTAGAAGGGTATGTTTGTGCCAAGGCAAATCGTGGAGGAGAAACTCAAAGCAGTTCTCGCGGAGGACATTGGGCAGGGCGACGTAACTGCAGCCGCAATTATCCCTTCAGACGTTAAAGTTAAGGCGGAAGTAATTGCCAAAGAAGACGGGGTAATCGCGGGTATAGAAGAAGCAACCATCCTAGCCGAATATGTCGGTCTTAAAGTTGAGGCTAAAGCTGCCGATGGTGAAAAAATCAGGAACAAGCAGGTCCTAATGCACCTATCAGGCGGCGCCCAAACTATTCTCACAGTCGAACGCACCCTACTTAACCTCCTTTCACGTATGAGTGGCATCGCAACCCAAACACGCACTTTAACACATATAATCAAGAAAAACAAATCAAAAACCAAAATTGCAGCCACACGCAAAACAGCGCCGGGACTGAACTTTTTTGACAAAAAAGCCGTAGCCATCGGAGGCGGCGACCCACATAGGCTCCACTTAGACGACATGATTCTAATCAAGGATAATCACCTTGCAATCGTCGGCGGCGTCGAAGAGGCAGTTAAAAAAGCTAAAGCTAATGCTTCGTTTAGCAAAAAAATCGAGGTTGAAGTCACCACCCTTGAAGACGCATTTGTGGCAGCGAAGGCTGGTGCAGACATCGTTATGCTGGATAATTTTTCGCCCAAACAAGCCAAAGAAGCAGCCGTCAAACTGCGCAAAGCGGGTTATGAGAAGGTACTCATCGAAATCAGTGGCGGAGTAACAGCCCAAAACCTCGCAGAATATGCCGCGGCGGATGTTGCTGTGATAAGTATGGGTGCCTTAACTCACAGCGTCAAAGCTTTAGACATAAGTTTAGAAATAGTAAAATGAGGCTGCTTAGGCTCCGATTGCCAGCGCAAACGTTTCTGCCACGGCGCCGATAATCAGCAGCAACGCCACAACCCCGATGAAGATGGCGAGGTACTTCAATTCACCCTTCCACCGCTTCTGCGTTATCCTACGGAATAGCCAAATGCTCTCAGCCATGGCAATCGAGTAGGAGACATATTCAAGCAAGAAGACTACGCCTACGAGGATTAGGGTTAGGATTGCGGTTGTTGCTGTGATTTCTGCGGAGGATGCGGTGGCTGCGCCGCTTGCGGCTTGAATTTCGAATACCGCCCTAAACGCTTGTCCAGTGCTGAACAGTATGAACATACCCATCGCGAACCCCGCGAGCGGAACGAACATAAGCAGGCATAGCGGGAAGTTGTTGAGGAAAATGTCTGTGCTCAAGGTGCCGCCTGCTTGGCCTTGGGTGACGGTTTGGTTTAGGTAGTCGCTTATGATTTGGGCTTCTTCGGGGCTTACTGGAACCAGCATGCCAATCATGGTTGCCAGCACAGACATAATGAACACTACAATTATCGCATAGATTCGTTTGCGTTTCGGCGAAGCTTCCTTCCAGAACTGCGGATAATCCATTCAATCAACCTTTTGATTCGATTTTGAGGGCTCGAAAACCTCTCGCAACAGGGTTTAAGGTTTCTGTCAATTTAACCTTTGTTAAAACCCCTTCTGAATCAACAGCGAAACTTCTAAGGTCATGCTCACCCGAAATCAGCGACCCCAACCAGATGCAGTCATCTAAAACGGTGGGTTGACAGTTCAGCGGCAACCCCAACAGCACAGCCTCTTCCTCTTCGACGGCTTTATGGCAGGCAAACAGTATAGCCTCAGCGCCTGCAGTCAACTCCGCAACCCGCACAGGAACGCTCTCCTTGCCGATTGCCAACATATCTAAGCCGTGAAGCCGCTTGATTTCCCCCGCGGTTTTCCGCAGGCGGGGCAGGATTTTGATTATGTTTTGGCGTCCGCTTTTTGAGGCACGCATGTTGAGGAGTTCTACGGGTGAGAGGTCTTCGACGGTGACTCCGCCAAGCGTCATGTCAAGGTGCACAATATCTGCCTTCACCTTCGCAAGTAGGCTCAGGCATAGTTCTGCTTCGTGAACAATAACCTCAAGCGTAGAATCGACCTCTTTAAAGATAGGTTCAGCAATCCGATAAACAGAGGGCTCACGGTACGGCGGTTCCACCAACACTGCAACCGACGCCACAAGAGACACTGGCCTAAAATACTCGTCCAGTATGGCTGCACCTGAATCTGCCGCGATAACCTTCACTTTGGCACCTGACACAGTAGGATGCAGATGGGACAGAATTAGTTTTCTGTTTTACCCTTTAAACCTAAAGCCAAAAGGTACTCTTCAGAGCTTTTGGATCGACTAGCTGGAGGCTTAACAATTTTGACGCTATCGAAATTCTTCTTTACATTTAAGATGAATTCGTCTAGTTGTCCGCCTTGGAACACTTTGACAAAGAAGTTGCCGCCTGGTTTTAGGAGGCGCTTGGCGATTTCCATGGATTTGTTTGCTAAATCGATTTGGCATTCATGGTCTACTTCCCAGACGCCGGTGACGTTTGGGGCTGCATCGGATATGACGACGTCTGGTCGTCGTGGCAGAAAGGAGAGGATTTGCTCTGCGATGTCGGGTTCTGTTAAGTCAGCGATGATTGTGCGGATGTATTCCTGAGTGAAAGGCTCAATCGGTTTCAAATCGACTCCTAAGACAAAGCCGTATTTGCCAGTCATTTTTCTGGCTGCTTGAACCCATCCGCCTGGCGCTGCACCTAAATCAACTACAACGTCGCGGAGTTTGATGAAGCCGTATTTTTCGTTTGCTTGGATCAGTTTGTATGTGGATCGGCTACGGTAGTTTTCTTCCTTAGCTTTCTTGTAGTAATACTCGTTTTTTCTTTCACGTATCCAAGCTTTCGGCGTCAGGATCATCCTCTGGCATATCTGGTTCTGCTATAGCGCTTGGACCCTCAGGTGCGGCTGGTGCTTCCTTTCCAAGGTTTATTATCCAATCGGTAAGTCGGGGGCAACTTTTGGGGCTGATGGTGGTGGTGGGGTCGCATCGTGCGTTGTCCGGGCAGAGCAGGCATGGGCAGTCGATGATGGTTTCGATGGATGCAGGTAAGCGTTTGGGGTAGAGGCGGTATGTCCATCTGCCTTCCTGAAGCTCTTTCTCTCTTCTGATTAACCCTTTTTCTTCGAGTTTTATGGAGACGCGGGAGCCTTCGCGGCTGCTTGCGCCTAGTTCCCGCCATAAATCTGATTGAAGCACACCCTGATAGCCTGTACCGACAACATAGTGGAGTGCTTTCTGTTCAAGGTCGTTACGCTTTGGCATTTTAAGATCTTCCGAGATAATACAGTAATATAAGCGTTGGATTCACATAAAAATATGTATCCCTGAATATTGAGGAACCGTATGGTTAAAGTTCATCAGAAATCTGAGGGCAGCTACTGCTTGGGCATAGAATCAACAGCAGACGACTTCGGCGTCGGAGTAGCCACCTTTGACGGCGAAGTTTTGGCGAATAAATCCGACAGCTACATCCCAGCCGAAGGCGGCATCCACCCGCGGGAAGCGGCAAGGCACCACGCCGAAGTAGCCGACACAGTGCTCCAAGATGCCCTCTCAAAATCAGGCGTCAAAGCATCCGAATTAACCTGCATCGCCTTCTCACAAGGCCCCGGACTCGGACCATCGCTCCGCACAGGCGCCACTGTAGCACGGGCTTTAGCGTCGTATCTGGAAATCCCCTTGGTCGGCGTAAACCACTCCGTCGCCCACATAGAAATCGGCAAACTCCAAACAGGCGCCAAAGACCCCGTAACACTCTACGCTTCAGGCGGCAACACCATGGTCACCGCCTTCGAATCGGGACGTTACCGTGTGTTCGGCGAAACCCTCGACATCGCCTTGGGCAACTGCCTAGATGTCTTCGCGCGGGAGGCGGGGCTTAAGCACAAGAAGGGGTTGCCGCTGGGCGCCGCTATCGAGCAGTTGGCGCTCAAAAGTGGGCGGCTGATTTCTTTGCCCTACGTAGTAAAGGGCATGGACCTTTCACTCAGCGGCTTGGTAACAGCGGCGACGACTGCCCTGCAGAAGGGCGACTGCACCTTAGAAGATGTCTGCTACAGCCTGCAGGAGCATGCTTTCTCGATGGTTACAGAGGTTACTGAGCGGGCGCTGGCGCATACCGAGAAGAAAGAGGTGCTGCTGACGGGTGGTGTTGCGGCGAATAAGCGTCTCCAAGCGATGCTGAAGGTGATTGCTGAGGAGCATGACGCCAAATTCAGCGTGGTGCCGCTTCAATATGCAACTGACAACGGCGCCATGATAGCTTGGACAGGGACGCTGGCTTACCGCCATGGATTGGTTACCCCGATTGATCAGAGCATGGTTAAGCTGCGTTGGCGGGTGGACAAGGTGGATGTTCCATGGATACAATAGACAAAACCCCCAAAACCAAGCTACTAAAGAAGGGAGCGGAAGCCAGCCTCTTCCTCACAGAATGGCACGGACGAAAAGCCATCATCAAAGTCCGCATACCCAAACGCTACCGCCCCGCCGAGCTTGACCAGCAAATCCGCAGCTACCGCACCGTGCATGAGCCTCAGTTGATGCATGAAGCGAAGGCTGCGGGGGTGGCGACGCCTTTGATTTACATGGTTAACGTGGCCGAATCCACCATAATCATGCAGTACATTGAGGGCGAACGGGTTAAGGAGATGCTGAACAAAACTCAGAAAAGCGACCTCCGCGACATATGTTTCCAAATAGGTGAATCCGTCGCATCTCTGCATAAATACGGCTTAATACACGGCGATTTAACCACATCAAACATGATACAATCTCCAAACGGCAAAATCTACTTCATAGACTTTGGCTTAGGAGAAAAAAGCTCAGAAATCGAAGCTCAAGGCGTCGATTTACACCTGCTCAAGCGCGCATTGCAGAGCACACACTTTGCCTCTTGGGAAGAATGCTTCAAAAGCGTCCAGTGCGGCTACAGCTCGGTTCGGGGTGTCGAGTTGGCGGAAAAGGTTTATGAGAAAATCCGTGAGATAGAGAGGCGTGGCCGCTATGTCGAAGAGCGTAAGCAGTAACTTTAGTTTGAAGGGCAGAGTCGTTTTTTTCGCGACTGGCAACGTCAACAAGTTTAACGAAGCACGCCGCATACTGGGCAGTCAAGGCATCGCCGTGGGCATGCTTAAACTCAAAGGCGACGAAATCCAAAGCGAAAGCCTCCAAGAAATCGCCGAAAAAAGCGTCCAAAACGCCTACAAACGGAGCCGCCTGCCGATTTTTGTGGAAGACGCAGGCTTATTCCTCGACGCACTCAGCGGCTTCCCCGGTCCATACGCAGCCTACGTTTACAAGACCATCCACAACAGTGGCATCCTCAAACTCATGCAGGGCGAAAAAAACCGCAAAGCCACCTTCCAATCAATCATCTCTTACTGCGACGACCAAAACACCATTGACCCCGTGAGTTTCTATGGGGAATCCAAAGGAGAAATCACCACCAAGGAGCGGATTGAGCAGGGTAAATCGGGCTTCGGATTCGACCCCATCTTCCAGCCAGAGGGCAGTATCAGAACCTTCGCCGAAATGACGATTGAGGAAAAGAACGGGTACTCGCATCGGGCAAATGCTATCCGCAAATTCGCTGAATGGTACAAAAAACAGTAATAGGGTCGAGGTCGCCAGTTTGGACCAACACTCCATAACCGCTTCTTACCTGTTTTTTCTTTGGCACCAAATTGTTATATAGTAAAGCCTTCGAATATGAAAATGAGGAGAAGCCATGACGCAACATACCTTCCGCGACAAAGCCATAAACGACGGCTTAATCAGTGCATTAGCCGTCGGTGGTTTCCTAATCATTTTAGGTGTCGCATTTGGGTTGACACCTGGCGTTCCGCAGAAAATCGGCGAATTCTTCGGCGACTTAACCGGCGTAGCTTACCCTGTAATCAACGGCGACATGGTTCTGCCAGCACCAGCACACCCAGCCCAACACATCGAAGTCTACAGTGCAGTGTTCAACTTCGCCGTGGGTATCGCAGTTTTGGAGGTTGTTATTTTGGCTTTAAGGCTACTGTTGCATTCTAGTATTAAAAAAATCGCTGAGACCGTCGGTAACATGGTTTTCTGGGTCGGCGCCGTTGTAGTGGTAAGCGTGTTTTTGCAGGCGGGCACTTTGACGGGGTGGTTCACGTTTTGGGCGACGCTAATTATACTTGCAGGGTTATCGTTGATAACTCAATTCGTAATCCGCATAGTGGCTTACAGAACCAAGCGTTAAACAGGGACTTTTTTCCTGTTTTTGCCGCTTGGACTAGCTACTTTTAAATATCTGTGCAGTGTGGTTTAGGTGCACAATAGGTGTAACGATGCCAAAGCAAGAAAGCGGAAAATCACATTCAATTCGCCCAGTCAGCAGACGCCCACCCAACTGGTGCAAGTACCAGCCTGAAGAAGTAGAAGCCTTCATCATAAAACTCGCCAAAGAAGGCCACAACATGAGCGCCATAGGCACAATTCTACGCGACCAATACGCCATCCCACTGGTTAAGCCAATTACAGGCAAATCCATAAGCGACACGCTCGAAGCCGCAAACCTGACACCAACCATGCCAGAAGACCTCGCCAACCTCATGAAAAAAGCCCAAAGCCTCGCCGTCCACATGGACAAAAACAAAAAAGACCTCCACAACAAACGCAACATGCAAATCATCGAAGCCCAAATTCACAAGCTCAGCCGCTACTACAAACGTGAAGGCGTTATTGATAAAAAGTTTAAGTACGAAGCAAAAATCGCTTCAGTAACCTAAACAGTTCCTTTCTTTAACATATTTTATTCTTTATCCTTGATGCGCCAGCTTTAAATCCAATCAGCCACTTTCTAAGCAGAAGTGAGTAGGCATGGCGCAGCAACCAGAAAATATCGCGAAATTCTTGGCTCAGGCAAACGAAGCAGCAAAGGTGATTACGGAAGTTGCACAGAAAGACGGTTTCATCAGCTGCTTCTCACACCTTGACGCTGACGGTGTAGCCGCAGCAGGTATCATATGCAAGATGCTGCACCGCCTCGATGCACGATTTCGCATGCGCGTTATGCAGTGGGTAGACGACAAAATCATCGCGGAAGTCACCGCTGACAAACCCCAGTTGGTCATCATGACGGACTTTGGCAGTGGCTACCTCGACTTGCTCAACGAAAAGATCCCTAACAACAAAATTGTCATCCTTGACCATCACCAAATCACTGGGGCATCAAATAACCCCAACTTTACCATGCTCAACCCCCACGTTTACGGCATTGACGGCGCCACAGAAGTCAGCGGCTCAGGAGTCGCTTATTTTGCGGCTAAAGCAGTGAACCCAGCAAATGTGGACTGCGCCCCAATCGCATTGGTGGGCGCTTTAGGCGACATGCAAGACAAGTACGAACAGCGAAGCCTCAAAGGCTTAAACGAAATAATCGTTAACGACGCAGTCGCCGCAGGCTTACTCAAAGTCGAAAAAGACTTGACGTTCTTTGGGAGAGAAACCCGCCCCATCCACCGAATGCTCGCTACAACCACCACCCCCTTCATTCCAGGTTTAAGCGGCCAAGAAACCGAATCGCTAAATTTCGTTACTAACTTGGGCATTTCACTCAAACAAGGCGAAAAACTGCGTTCGCTTTGCGACTTAAACGATGAGGAACGAAAGAAGCTTTGTTCGGCTCTTGCTGATTACCTCTTGTCTAAAGGACTGCATTTGGAAGTCGAGAACCTTATCGGTTACATTTACGTACTAACCAAAGAAGAACCCAACACCGCGTTGCGGGATGGACGCGAGTTTTCGGTATTGCTGAACTCGACGGGTCGCATGGATCGCCCCAGCTTAGGCATAGCCATCTGCATGGGCGACCGCAAAGCCGCACTCGAAGAATCCAACAAAATCCTCGAGGACTACCGCAAAAACATCAACAAGTACCTCGGTTGGGTCGCCGAAAAACCTGAACGCATGCGGGAACTCGAAAACGTCTACGTAATTTACGGCGAGAACTTTATCAACGAAAAAATCATCGGAACCGTCTCCAGCATAATCGTCTCAAGCCTCGCCAACAACCTAAAACCGCTCTTAGCTTTCGCCAACATCGAAGCAGAGAAAGCCGCGAAGTTCTCGGGCAGAACCACCGAGGCGGCGCTCATGAAGGGTGTGAACCTGGGCGATGTGATGCGGTTGGCTTCTGAGGCGCATGGCGGCAAAGGCGGTGGACACAACATTGCTGCTGGTTCACAGGTGCCTCTTGATAAGGTTGAAGCTTTCATTAAAACCGCAGACGAATTGGTTGGGCGGCAGTTGAAGGGTGAGAAGCTTGGAAGCGACAATCACACTTGAATATCCCGATGCGAAAACGGCGAAAGCTGTTAAGGAAGCAGTTTCGCCTGACAACCTCAAAACCCCCGCAGGATTAACAGTAAAAACAACTTTGGAAAGCAACAGGGTCATAACACGCATCGAATGCGAGGGCAAAATAGCCACCTTCACCGCAACCATTGACGACCTGCTTTTCTGCGCCTCAACAGCCGAAAAAACCCTGCAAACAATGAACAAAATAAAGCGCTAGCAGTTTTTTGGTTGGCCATCGAGCCAACTGACCCCAGTCAAGTCAGCCAAATCCCGCTTCAAAGCCACAAGGTCTTCCTTCCCTAACAACCTAACATCATTTTTCCCTACAATTCTTGCATAATTTGCCATCTCCCGAGTCGAAACCGTCATGAAATTGGTTAACCGTCGGATTCCCTCCGTCACATCGAGATGCTCAAGCAGAGCAGGGTCGTTTGTGGTTACTCCAGTTGGGCAGAGTCCTGTGTGGCAGATTCGGTATTGCTGGCAGTTTATCGCTATCAACGCTGCGGTACCTATGTAGACTGCGTCTGCGCCTAACGATAGGCACTTGGCGAAGTCAGCGGAAGTCCTTAAGCCGCCTCCAGCTATCAAGGTGAGGTTGTCCCGTTTTCCGTTTTTCTTCAGGTGCCTGTCAGCTCTGGGCAGTGCAGCAATGAGAGGCAGCCCAACATGTTCCCTAACAAAAAGCTCGGTTGCGCCCGTTCCGCCTCCGAAGCCGTCAAGCGCAATGAAATCTACGCCGCACTCCGCAAGCATATCTACGTCTGCCTCTACGTTGCCGCAGCCGATTTTGGCTCCAACTGGAACGCCGCCGGTGTACTCCTTTAGCCAGTGCACTTTCTCTTTGAGCTCCTCGATATTCGTAATGTCAGGGTGATGGGCAGGGGTAAATTCGTCCTCGCCTTGCTTGCGCCTGAAAAGCGCCGCCACTTCCCCAGTCATTTTGGAGCCAGGCAAACGGCTCAGCCACCCCGGATAAGCACCTTGCCCGAAGCGGATTTCCACCGCAGAACACCGTTTTAATGCGTTTTGAGCGGATTCGAACCTTATGGGGGAATACTGTATGATTAGTTGTTTTTGGGCTAATTCTATTTCTTCTGGGAGAACTACGTCTTCGCCAGAGTTGATGGCGACGTTGAGTTTTGAGGCGACAGTTGCCAGAATCAGGCGCACTTTTTTGGAGACTGAGCCGTAGCTCATGCCGCTAAACATGATGGGGGAAGCGGCTTTGAGGGGTTTGCCTGCTTTTGGTCCGATGACGATTGTGGTGTTGACTTTTTCGTCGATGTTGAGGGGGATTCTGTTTACTTGGGCTGGAACGAAATGCAGGTCTTGAAGGCTAAAAGGCATCTTCTTAAGCGAACCCATCGAGGATAGTGCGCTTTCGCCTTTGTCCGCAACCCTACTTAAATCAGCCATTGTTTGGTAGTTTTCGTCGTCTTCCCCTGCACCCTTCTTGCGCAAATCAACCAACCGCTTCACCTGCTACCAGTATACCGTATGATGGAAGAACCAAACCCGATTATTTAACCGTTAAAAAAGGCACTGAAGCAAAAGACCTCCGCTTCTGCCTTTAAATAAGGGAGGGGAGGTACACGGTGAGACGTGGCGTGGTTTCTTCTTGTGCGGATACGTTTTCGTATGCTGCTTTAAATAAGGGGGTCTAGTCACCCAAGAGCAGCTGTTTACCGAAACTTCATGAGCACCATTTCAGCTGCTAAAACCATGGGTTCCCATGTCTCGTTCAACGGTGGTGCGTAGGCTGTGTCGGCTTTTGCCAATTCGCGTATGGTCATGCCTTTTTGGATGGCAAAGCTTATGCAGTTTATGCGTTGAGTAACTTCTTCTCCACCCACAATCTGCGCGCCGATGATACGTTGGGATTCTTTTTCAACGACAAGTTTGACTTTAATTGGAGTTGCACCCGGATAGTAGTCGGCACGTGTTTTGCTACTGATTGCGCCTGTGACGACTTCGATGCGGTTGCGCTGTGCCGCGGTTTCAGTTAAACCTGTATTACCTGCTTCAATTTCAAAGAGCCTTGTGACCGCTGAAGCTAAAACGCCTCCGAAAAGCGAGTAATCGCCTGCCGCGTTGGCGCCGCCCACTTTTCCCATCCGCACCGCAACCGTGCCCAACTGTGGACAAACGGGTTTGTGAGTGATGATGTTTGGGGCTTCTGCGCAGTCGCCGACCGCGTAGACGTCTTTGACTTCGGTTTCCATTCTACTGTTAGTTTTAATCGCGCGGGTTTCTCCAAGCGGGATACCTGCATCCGTGGCAAGTTTAGTTGAGGCGCGCACGCCAAACGCGCTGATGAACACGTCCGCTTCGATGACTTCGCCGCCTGCTTTTATGGCGGTAACTTTGTCGTCTCCGAGGAACTCTTCGACGCTTTTGTTTAGCAGAATCTGCATGCTTTTCTCTTCAAGATGCTGCTGTACAAGCTTCGCCATATCGGCATCGAGAAGTTGAGGCAAAATCTGAGGCAACATCTCCACGATGGTGACTTTGAGGCCACGCTCCATTAAACCCACACCCAACTCCAATCCAATTAAGCCTGCACCCATGATAACCGCGGATTTAGCACCTGCCTTAACTGCGGCATCGATGCGTTCACCATCTTCTATGCCCCGCAGGCTGAGGATGCCCTGTTTCTCTCTGCCCTTAATCGGAGGCATAAATGAATCCGCACCCGTCGCAATTACCAACGAGTCGTATGGGAGGACTTCGGTTGCGCCGTCTTTGGTTTGGACCGTGACGGTTTTATCTTTGGTGTTAATTGCAGTGGCTTTAGTTTCTAGGCACAGGTTCAGTTTTTGCATCTGAAAAAACGCAGGCGGATAAACAACCAAATCTTTGAACTCTGCAATGTGACCGCCAATGACAAACGGCAACCCACAACGCGAGTACCCCGCGGTTTTTTCCTGAGTGACCAGCGTGATTTCTGCGGTGCGGTCTTTTTTGCGTGCCGCGGACGCTGCGTCTACGCCTGACGCGTTTGCGCCGATGATTACTATGCGTCGCGCCATCTGTTTCGCCTTAGCATTTCCCCGCTGTTTGAGCTTTATGCCACTCGACTGCTTTTTCGAAGTCGAGGAGGTGGGCGAGGTCGGCCTGCAAGTTGCTTGGTTTGACGATGAGTAACCAGCCTTTGCCGTATGGATCTTCGTTTAGAGTTTCGGGCTTGGATTGGACTTCTTCGTTAACTTCCTCGATTGTTCCGCTGATGGCTGCGACTAGGTCAGATACTGCTTTGACGGATTCGAGTGTTCCAAATGGCTCTTTCTGCTTTACTTCGGTGCCGACGCTGGGAAGTTCGGCGTAGACGATTTCTCGGAGCGATTTTTGGGCGTAGTCGGTTATGCCGACGCGGACTTTGTCGCCTTCAACTTTGACCCAGGCGAAGTCTGTGGTGTAGTAGAGGCCTTCGGGCACTTCGTACTGTTCAACTTTAACCATGCTGTGTGACCTTCCTTGATGTGTAACAATTTCGCCTCAGACATAAAAGGTTTAACAATGGTTGGCTGTGCAAGTGTCTAGTTGGTTGATGGGGTAAGCGGTAAATTTATATGTAATATTTTGATTACATGTAATTAATTAATAATGGTGATATGTGTGGAAGAAATCAACCAACTCGCAAAAAAACTCGACGCGCTAGGCCACCCCATACGTCTAAAAATAATCACCACCCTCACAAAACAAGACAAATACCTAAACGAAATCGCCAACACCGTCGGCATCAGCCGCGCTCTCGCCAAAATCCACCTGAAAAAACTCGAAAAAGCTGGAATCGTCACAAGTCGCATAGTCACCGCCCAAAACGAAGCAAAAGCGCTCCGTTACTACACACTACAACCATTTGATCTACGCATCTCTCCAGAGAGTCTCAGAAAGGAGGTGGAAAAACTTGGATAGTAGAGCTGCAGTCGTTGCAAGCACTTGGTTCGCAGTTGCCATAATCATCGCCATGTACCTCTATGTTGGCGGCATAACGCTGACTTCGAACATCGTTGCGGGTCTGCTTGTTTTTATGGCATTCATCATCACTTTCGCCGTCACGTTTGGGTTGGAAGGCATGCGACAGGAAAGTCCTCAAACGAAAGCTAAACTTCAAATGAACAGCGAACTTGCAGAAATAAAAACCGCAGTTAGCGACTTAGCAAAAAAAGTTGACGCTATACAGAAGGAATTAGAAGAATAGAGCCCATTCTTTGGGCAAAAGGTTTTTTTATCTTTCGCGTTTGGCAGCTATCCAGTCTTCCGTCCACTGGCGGGCTTGGCTGTCGGGAACTTGGACTGGCGGGTGTTTGAATGCGTATGAGGGCATACTCAGCAGTGCACCAGAGATTTTGCGGTCCAGCGCGATTTTTGCTGCGCGTATGAGGTCGATTACGACGCCTGCGCTGTTGGGAGAGTCTTCAACTTCGAGTTTTACGCTGATGTTTATGGGGCGGTCGCCAAATTTGCGTCCTTTCAGGCTGATGTAGCAGATTTTTTTGTTGCCCAAGAACTGGACGAAGTCGCTGGGGCCAATGCGTGTGGGTAAGTTGTATGGTACGAGGCTGGTGACTGCTTCGGTTTTGCTGATGCGTTTAGATTTGAGGCGGCCTTCAACGGTCATGTTTTGGAAGTCGGTGTCGCCGCCGAGGTTAAGCTGATAAGTTTCATCCACGATGACTCCGCGATCGAGACATAACCGTACTAGGTTGCGGTGGAGTATGGTTGCGCCGACTTGGCTCTTGATGTCATCGCCTAAAACTGGCAGGCCTGCTGCTTCGAATTTTTTGGGCCATTCACCTGACGCGTCGGAGCCGATGAATTCTGGCATGCAGTTCACGAAGGCGCATCCTGCGTCTATGGCGCATTGAGCGTAGAATCGGACTGCGTCATGGCTACCAACAGGGAGGTAGTTTACGAGGATTTCTGCTTTTGTGTCTTTGAGGGTTTGGACTACGGATTCTTTGGTTGCGCTGCCGTCGTAGACGTTGAAGGTTTCGCGCATGTGGGGTGCGACGCCGTCGAGGATTGGCGCTGGCGAAACTTTGACGCCGAGGTTGGGGACGTCTGAGAATTTCTCGCAGCAGTTCGGCTTCACCCAAATTGCCTCGGAGAGGTCTTTGCCGATTTTCTCCTTGTTAACTTCAAAAGCTGCGACGAAGACGATGTCGCGGATGTGGTAGCCGCCGAAGTTGACGTGCATCAAGCCTGGGACAGATTCGGATTCTTTCGCGTCTTTATAGTATTGGGTTCCTTGAACGAGGGCAGATGCGCTGTTGCCAACGCCGACGAGTGCTACACGAATTTCTGGCATGAACGGTTATACATCCAATGAGTTAATTTGGTATGGCTTAATGTTTGCGTGCGCTATAACTTTTTCCCAACCAACAACGTCAACAGTTAAGAAACGACTGCTCTTGGCTGACTAGACCCCCCTTATTTAAAGGCGCATACGATTCCGTATCCGCAACAGAGGAAACCACGCGACCTCTCAGCGGCCACCTCTCCTCCCTTATCAGTAGATCAAAAAATATGTTTGTTTGTTGGTTTGGTTGGGGTTGTTGGTTCTTGTGGAAGAAAAAAAGGTCGATACATGCTTTCACATTCGCATGGTGGCGGTTTCAACATGCTTCTATGTTGGGCGTGTGGCGGAAATCTCATATGCCACACCGAAACAGACGCCCCAAACCGTTGCAACCCCAAAACGCAGCCGCCCACAGTTGCCGTCGTGTGGTGTGCCGTAAACCAAAACACCCACAAAGAGTTGGCAACAAAATTTTGATCTACTGATAAATAAAGGGCAACTCGATGGCATTGTGTCGGGCTGCTTGTTTTCGTGATAAAAACTTGCACCTAATCATTATTGAAAGTTCATACGGCTTAAATCCCAACCTTCCTCTTAATCATCAAATGGAATGCTACAGAGGTTACGTTAGCGATGGCTAAGGGGATTAAAACGCAAATTGATTAGCATATACGCCTTTTTTGCTATCGCAGCAACCCTAATCTGCGCATTGCTAGCGGTCTTCGTCTACTTTACTAACCGAAAAAGCAACCTTAACCGCGCTTTTATACTTGCAATAACCGTCGGAGCCTACAGCGCTTTCACCACGTTCATGGTTATCCAAGCGGAAAGCGTCCAAACAGCCTATTTCTGGAACAAAGCAGGCTTTTTGTGGCCTTTCTTTTTAGTGTTATTACTGAAGTTTGTATTGGTTTTTACTCAAAACCGCTTTGCTAACGATAAACGTACATACATATTGCTCTATACGCCCGCTTTTCTGTTTTCGTTAACAGACTTAACGACTGACTTAATTTCTGGGCCACCAGTAAACACTGCATATGGTTACGTTTTCATCGGTTCTGATTCTCCCTTGGATTTTGCTACCGTTCTTTGGTCTGCAATAATATCCGTTAGTTTGGTTGCCATATGTTTGAGACATTATTTCAAAGTTAATGAGTCGAACAAAAAACAACAAGTCAAACTAATCACAATAGCCGTGGCTTATCCAATCGTTGTAAATGTAATTTCAAAGGCAGCCTACTTCTTATTCGGCTTGTATATCCCATACTACGGCGTCGGCGCTAACGCTGTCCTCTGTCTCTTTATTTTTTATGCAATTTGGAGATACAACCTTTTCAACCTCAACCCAGCTATCGCTGCAGAAAACATCATAGCAACTATGCCCGACTCCTTTATTCTAATTGACTCAAATGGGAAAATCCTCCGAACAAATCAAGCCTTTACTAACCTGACAGGTCACAAAGAAAATGAATTAACGGGGAAAACGGTTAACCACATACTATCAGGTAAAGACAACCAGCAGCTAATAGACCTAATAAACCAAAAGCACGAAATAAAAAACTACGAAACAACCATACTAACAAAAAACAACGTTGAGACGCCGGTTTCGATCTCAGCATCCTTGATTAAATATAAGGGCAAAAACGTCGGTATCACACTAATAATCCACGATTTGACCAGACTAAAACAAGACGAGCAGAAAATTTTGAAGAATGAACGTTTCGCAGCTATCGGCGAACTCGCAGGTATGGTTGGGCATGACCTTCGCAACCCGCTCAACAGCATGCAGATGGCAACTTATTACCTCAAGAAAAAAGCCTCACCAAACATGGACCCAACATCTAAGGAGATGCTTGAGAACATACAGGCAGGCATACAGTACTCGAATAAAATTGTAGAGGACCTCTTAGATTACTCGCGTGAAATAACCCTCAAAATGGAAGAGGCTACACCGAAAGAACTTGCCCAGAATGCGATGTCACTTATTCGGGTTCCCTACGGAGTCAAAGTTGTAGACCTCACCGAAGATACACCGACACTTAGAGTCGATAAAGTCCACATCAGCAGAGTTTTCGTTAACATAATAAAAAATGCTTTTGAAGCAATGCCCAAAGGGGGTTCACTGACAATCAACAGCACAAAAACAGAGAACCTATTAAAAATTAGCTTCAAAGATACGGGTGACGGTATGTCTCAGGAGACGATTGGCAAACTCTGGAAACCGCTGTTTACCACTAAAGCAAAAGGCATGGGCTTTGGGTTACCAATTTGCAAACGCATCATGGAAGCCCACGGCGGAAGTATACAGGTTGAAAGCACACCAGAACAAGGAACAGCATTTTCCCTTGTCTTCCCAGTGAATAATTAGAAAGTTGGCGCTCACAAGCCCTTTATTTTTAGTTCTTTTATTTTTCCAAAGTGCGCGTCTGAAGTGACAACGTAATCTACTTTTTCCGCTATTGCGGTTGAAGCATGAAGAGCGTCCCTCGGTGCAAGATGCACTTCTCTAATTAGTCGTAAAGCCGACAGTGCCAACTCTTTATTGGCAGCAATGATTTCCAAGTTAGGAAAATTCAGCAGTGCCTCTGCAGTTTCCAGTGCTTTCTCCATCCCACGGTTCCTCTTGACCTCCCAGAAAACCTCATCAAAAGTTAAAGCCGATGTAACTGCCTTTTCTTCACCCGACTGGATTTGATCCAGCAGAGCCACCGCTTTGGGGCCTTCATTTTCGGTGTTTAAAGCGGCGAAGATGAAGATGTTAGCGTCCAGATAGAGCACGGCGGGTTCTCTCTTTGAGTTCTTCCTCGTATGCTGCATGGGGGTCTATGTAGGATACCGATTTGCCGCTTTGGGCGACCCTCTTAAAAACAGCGACTGCGTCGAAAGCTGGCTTCTCCAAAATCGCCTTGTTATCTTCTAGGGTGATTTGCACCTTGGAGCCCGGCGTGATTTTGAGCGCCTTGCGTATAGCTCGTGGAATGACAACTTGCCCTTTTGGGCCGACTTTCATTTCTTCCCGAATCAAGTATAACCACAAGTTATACAAATGTATAACCTTGATTTATACTTTGAGTGATTAGCAAACCTCTTTAACCTGTTTTAAACCTAATCATATTTGTGGTGCCTTTTGGGCGTAAACTTCAAAGACCTCATACCAAAAACTCCAGTCAAACTCGAAGACCTCTCAGGCAAAATCATAGCCATAGACGCATACAACGCCATCTACCAGTTCCTCAGCATAATCCGCCAACCCGACGGCACACCCCTCAAGGACAGCACAGGAAAAATCACCAGCCACCTAAGCGGCCTCTTCTACCGCACAAGCAACCTCGTCGAAATGGGGCTGAAACCAGTCTACGTTTTCGACGGCGAATCCCCTGTGCTAAAAGCAGCGGAGATTGAGCGGCGACGCCAAATCAAAGTAGAAGCCGCAATTCGCTATGAAAAAGCCGTAAAAGAAGGCAAACCTGAAGAAGCCCGCATGTATGCGCAGGCGTCAACAAGCATGAAGGATTACATGTTAGATGACAGCCAGAAACTTTTGGGGCTCATGGGGTTGCCCTGGGTGCAGGCGCCAAGTGAAGGCGAAGCCCAAGCTGCCTATATGGCACGGAAAGGCACTGCCGATTACTGTGCCAGCCAAGACTACGACAGCCTCCTCTTCGGGGCGCCGAAGTTGCTGCGTAACGTGACGATTTCTGGCAGAAGAAGACGAGGAAAAGTCTTCATTGAGGTCGTGCCTGAAGTGGTAGAGTTATCTAAAGCGCTAAATGAATGTGGCTTAACCTACGCGCAGCTAATCGATGTCGGCATCCTAATAGGCACCGACTTTAATCCTGACGGCATCGAAGGCATCGGACCCAAAACCGCCCTCAAACTCATACGCCAACACGGCACCCTCGAAGCCGCCCTGCCCCACATCAAAAACCCCACTTTCCCCTGTGAACCCAACCAAATCAGAGAAATCTTCCTCCATCCCCAAGTCACCGACAACTACAAGCTCGACTGGAGAGACGCTGACGAGCAGGGCATTATAGATTTTATGTGTCGCGAGAAAGAGTTCGGTGAGGAACGCATCAAGAAGTCGCTTGAGCGGATGACTGCGGGGAGTAAGAAGCAGAAGGGGAAGGTTTCGCTGGAAAAATGGTTCGGTTGAACCGTTTTATTCGGTGAATTTTTGGCAGTTGCAGCCTTTGACTGTGCAGTATCTGTCTTGTGTGTGGGCGCCTCTTGGGTGTCTGCATGTGCCGCAGGCTTTCAGGATTGTTGAGCTAAGGATTGCGTCTTGATTTAGACTGTCGCTCATTTTTAATCATCCCAAAATTGGGTGGTTACTTTACTGTAACCGATTTCGCTAAGTTTCTGGGCATGTCTGGGTTGAAGCCCTTCTCAACAGCCGTATAGTACGCTAGCAACTGGAGCGGCACTGCATAAGGAATCGGGGAGAGCACTGCGGGGATGCCTTTGGGGACTTCGACGTAGTCGTCTGCGAGGGATTTGATTTCCTCGTCGCCTTCCTCTATGATGGCTAAGATGTGGGCACCTCGGGCTTTCATCTCCATGATGTTACCGATCACTGTCCGGTGGGTGTCGTCTCTGGGGCAAACGAACACGACTGGGAAACCGTCCTCGATGAGGCTGATGGGGCCGTGTTTGCTTTCGCCCGCGGGAAACGCTATGGAGGGGATGTAGGCGATTTCCATGAGTTTGAGTCTGCCCTCGTATGCGGTGGCGGTGCTTATGCCTCTGCCTAAGTAGAAGAAGACTTTGGCGTTGACGTATTTTTTGGCTAAACCTTTGATTTTTTCTTCTTGGGTGGTGACTATTATGTTGACCATTTCGGGGAGGAGTTGGAGTTTTGCTTCTAGGCAGTCGATTTCGTCCTGCGAAATCTTGCCCCGCTTCTTAGACAGCTTTAACGCCAACTGTGCTAGGACGCTGAGTTGGGAGGTGAAGGTTTTGGTTGCTGCTACGCCGATTTCTGGGCCTGCCTGTGTGCCGATGTAGACTCGACTGATCCGTGTGAGGCTGGAGCCGATGACGTTGGTTAAGCTGAGGACGGTTGCTGCACGCTGCTGGGCGCAGGTGACGGCGGCGATGGTGTCTGCGGTTTCGCCAGATTGGCTCACGGCGAGGATGGTGCTGTCGATGTTGACTGATTTGCCATGCTGCTCCAAGAATTCAGAAGCGTAAACAGGGTACGTTGGCAGAAATGCCAGTTTAGAGAACATGTATGACGCGGCGAGGCATGCGTGGTAGCTTGTTCCGCAGGCGACCAAAAACACCTCGTTAGCACGGTCAAGGAACGTGGAAAGCAAATCAAGATAATGGTCCTGAATGCGTAAGGTGTTGCGGAGGGTTTCAGGTTGCTCATGGATCTCTTTTATCATAAAATGCGGGTAACCCTGCTTGACCGCCATCTCCGGAGTCCAATCGATGGTGATGGGTTCCCGTGTGATTTGGCTGCCGTCGGAGATTTTCTTGATTTCATATCCGTCTGCTTTTAGGATGACGAGTTCACCGTTGTTAATCATGACGGCTTTGTTTGTTACTTCCAAAAACGCTGGGATGTCTGAAGCGCAGAAAACGCCATGCCCGTTGATGCCTAAAACCAGTGGGCTTTCGTTTCGGGCGCAGATTATTTTGTCGGGTTCACGTGTGGAGAGGATGGCGAATGCGTAGGAGCCTTCAACACGCTTGAGGCTTTCGTGTACAGCTTGCTCAAAAGAGAGTTTAGGGTTCTGTTTGAGGGTTTCCTCGATAAGGTGGGGCATGACTTCGGTGTCTGTTTTGGACACGAAGGTATGGCCGAGGTTTGTGAGTTCCGATTTAAGTTCAAGAAAGTTCTCAATAATGCCGTTGTGTACGACGACGATTTCGCCTGTGCAGTCAGTGTGGGGGTGACTGTTGACTTTAAGGGGTGCGCCATGTGTTGCCCAACGAGTGTGTCCGATGCCTATGGCGCCGGGTAAGTCGTCGAGGTTGAGGATTTTGTGTACCTCGTCGATTTTGCCGCTGTCCTTTTTCATGTTGACGGTGCCATCGCTTATGGTGGCGATGCCGACTGAGTCATAGCCGCGGTACTCAAGCATTTTTAGGGAAGAATGAATCAGGGGGGCAGCTGGGCCGTCTTTTAGAACGCAACCAAATATTCCACACATGTTTTTTACGTGCCTTATTTTTTGGGTTGGATGTTTGGGTATGGAGGGGTGAATTTTGGTTATAAAGTTTTTTAATAATGGACTGTGACTGCTAAAAGAAATGTTTTAGTGGTTGCGGCGTTTTTTTGCTGTGAATAGTAATATTTGCTACAGGCTGCGGGATGAAAAACTGCAACCATTATAAATAAATTTTTTATAGTACCGCGATGTTAAACCAATGAACAACATGACCAAAAAACTCCTCAAAGACGACGGCACCACCCAACAAGTCAAAGACATAAACATAATAAACGACCCCCAAAAACTCAAAAACATCCTCGGCCCCCTCAGCTGGAAAATCCTCACCCTCCTATCCACCAAAGAAATGTACCCCCTCGAAATCGCCAAACACCTCGAAATGCACGAACAAAAAGTCTACTACCACATCCGCAAACTCGCCAAAGCAGGAGCCATAACCGTCACAAAAGAAGAAAACAAAAAAGGCGCCACAGCAAAATACTACAAAACCGCCTCATCCGCCTTCGGCATAGAATTCCCACAAGGCTACAAACCCATCCAGAACCTCTGCATGCTGGGCATAAACGATCAACTGCAGGAATTCTTCAAAGGATTCATACATGATGGAGTTTTCGACGGGAAAATCGTGGTCGGCAGCCCCCAACCTCACGGGCCTTTTAAAACCAGCGCACGCGACGGCCACTACGCAGCCCATTTAGCGTTGTTTTTGGGGCAGTTCGCCAAATTGCCAACCGAATTCGCAGTTAAACTCGACGTTGACGTTAAGGTGGAGAAGGAGGAGAAAAACAACCTCATCTTAGTCGGTGGCCCCGGTACCAACCTCTTAACACAGGAGATCAATGAGCATCTGCCAATCAAGTTCATTATGCAGTCGTCTCAGCAGGGCTTTTTGCTGGGCGGTTTGTCTTCGTCTAAGTCGGGGCAGGTTTATACTTCCGATGTGTCTGGGTTGGTTGCGAAGATCGTGAATCCGTGGGATAGCTCCAAAAGAATCGTAGTTTTAGCTGGTAACAAAGCAGTGGGAACTAAAGCCTGCGTTATTGCCCTCACGAATCTGTGGCAGAAAACGCTTGAAAAATACAAAGGCGCGGACACGTTTGCGGTGGTCATCGTTGGGTTTGATTTGGACGGCGACGGCAAAGTCGATTCAATTGAAGTGCGTGAGTAAGTAATGGCGCCGAAAAAAGCAGTTGAAGTAATTCATGCGTTTGGGCACCCAAACATTCGGGCAACTCACCCAACCACATTTATGATCACCAAGGAGCGTAATGTAACACAGAGGGGCGACTGTATTGTGGCAGTAGATGCGGACAAGTCAGTGGCTGATTTCAGTGCAGAATTCAAGAGCGCCCTGCGGCAGCCAAACGCCAAATTAACTATCCAACTCGAAGTGGACGGTTTAGTGGGGCAAATAAACGCTTTCGGATCCCCTGAGCTGACGTTAAACCATCCAAACGATTTGGTGATACGGAAAAGTGAATTCTTTTCAGACAGAACCTTAGCTGTAAAAGCAGACAAATCATCCCGCGACCTCTCTAGAGCAGTTGTCGAGAAACTAAAAAATCCAAAACAGAAAGTCACCTTAACCTTAACTGTGGAAGCCTAAACGATTTAGAGCTGCGTCAACACCATATAGTAGGTTGTGAAAGCTGCGGCTGCTGTGAAAGCCATCAAACTCGCAAACGACACAGCGCTGTTTGCCAATATCTGGCCCAGCGCACTTAAGGCTACAAAGATTGCATAGAGCGCAAAGATGACGGTTTTCAGAACCAAGATTTTCTTTCGGTTTTGTCTTTGTTCTTCACTTGGCATCTGTACCAAATCGGTTTCCACCGAGTAGTGATGTACAGATAAGGCGGTTATAGCCCTACCATTAAGAGCTTAGACTCTAAGACTTAGAGAAGCACCAACCAAGGCGTCGAACAATATTGTTTACTGAATTTCTGCGTCTAAAACTATCTGCGACTCAAACGGCGCCGTCTCGCGAATACTCTTCGCATGTAGGAAGGCCTCGACTTTTCTGCCACACTTCTCCACTTCAACGGTGAAACGCTGCTTTAGATTGTCCACCGAATCAGGTGACCTTACAAAACCATAGAAATGCACAATTCCACCTTCCGCCTTGATGGTGTTGCAGGCAGCATCTACAAAATCGATCGCGGTCTCTGGCAGGTTCATTATGACTCGGTCTGCGGCTCCTTTGAGTTTGTCCTTGGCGATTTCTCGAGCGTCTGCGAGTATTGGAAACACTCGGTTATCTACCCTGTTAACCCTAACGTTCAGCTTGAGCAATTCCACCGCGTCGGGGTTCAAATCAACAGCGTAGACCTTGGCTTCTGGGCACCGTTTGCCAATCAAAACCGAAAACGGTCCCACCCCTGCAAACAGGTCCGCCACAACCTCGCCTGCCTGCACCTGCGACGCCACCCGCTCATGCTCATGGCTGAGTCGAGGCGAAAAATACGCCTTAGCCACATCCACATGGTATGCACAGCCGAATTCCCTGTGAACTGTGCTGGTTTTTTGTGTGCCAGCGATGAAGGTGTAGTCGCGAATGCGGTAGACGCCGCTGATGTCGCCTGCCTTGCCCAAGACGGTTTTGATGTTTCTGTGGGTTTGCAGTATGGCTTCGCCGATTAGGGTTTGGTGCGGTTTGAGTTGGGGTGGGACTTCGATTATGACTATGTCGCCAACTATGTCAAACGCTTGAGGCACAACGGCAAGCAGTTCGGTGGGCAGTTTGCTTTGGAGTGCTTGGGTAAGGGTTTCGGACGGTTGCTTTTTCGCCTCAAAAATGCTGCTGGTGACTTCAAGTGAGGGCACACTGCGTTGCATCGCCGCCAACTCCGCATCGACTGGCTGCCTAACCAAAGGAACACAAAGGTACTCATCATCTCGCGTTATGCTCAGGTGCTTGTCGAGCAGCCCAAGCTTAGCTGCTAAAGCGATTGCTTTTTCGCCCTGCTGTTTGGGCACTTTGAGGCAAACCGAGGTTTTGGGCATGGCGCTTCAGCTTTTTTCTATTCGGTAGAGGTTGTTAACTTTTTTGATGCTGAATCGGGTGTTTAGCATTTTTTCCATGAGCCAAATGTTGGATTCTATATGCTCAGAAACGGCGCGGGCGAGGAAGACGGATTTGCCTTCAGTGAGCGCCATGTAGGGAATCAACATGTCGGCGAGGAATTCGTCAACCGTTGCCTGAGCGGACAATTCGGCGATTAGGGTTCGGGCGGCTTCTTTGCCTACATCCTCAGCCATTTTCCACAACTCGCCAATAGCGTCAGCCCCCAAGAGCACGCCCGTGTCGGTTTGTGCCCAAAGCGCGATTGAGCTGCCTTTCTGGATGGGGTTTGATTGGTCGTTGACTACTTGGGTGTTGGCTTTGTAGCCGTTCTGTGCGAGTTGGGTTTGGGCTGCTTTGGATTGGCGTTCAGCAACCTGTCGGTCAGCCAGAAAGGTGCAGACAGAAACGCCCTTTACGCCTTTGAGTTTGCCGAAGGTTTCAAGCGCAAACGGTTTCAAGCGGGGGTTAGGCTTCACAGTCATCGTCGCCTCGCCCATGCCTTTAGGGTAATAACCGTACTTCTGAACGACGATTTCCGCTTCAACGCCCATCTTAGCCAGTGTTGGCAGGAGCACGTTTCGTAGGTAGTTGATGGTTGGGGCGTGGATGGTGTCGGTGCCGCCTTTGGCTACGTGTAAGCGGACGGGGTTTTGGGCGAAGAGGCATATGGGCAGCGTGGATAGGAACAGCATGGGGATGCTTCCAGCGGTTTCAATCACTGCTTCCACGTTGCCGCCGCAGATTTCATGAGGCGTAAACCATAGTTCCCTTGAACCCAAGGTGGCGCCTTTGACTTCGGCGTTGCAGAGTTTAGCCGCCGTCAACACCGACTCAAGATGCTGATGTTTCAAGCCGGGTTGTGGTCGGCTCTGGCGGATGTTGGTGATGTGTAGTGGCTGCCCTTTGATGGCGGCTATGGCTATGGATAACCGTAGTATGGTGCCGCTGCCGCTTTTTTGGCTCCCGTCAATTTCTATCATACACTTCTCACTATAGGTAGTCAATTTAAAAAATAGAATCGTTGACCCTATAACAGTGGTCTCGTGTAATCCAATTCTGGCAGCTTTCGACTATTACGATACCAACCTATTAGGATCCAAATAGCGGTTCTATGCAGAACCTATAGAGGGGAGGGTTACATCTATCGCTGCTTTTTATAAGGGGAAGGGGCTCTCGGCAGAGCAACAAACGCCATCCAACATTCCTTTAAATAAGGGGCCTATAGAAGGAAATCGCTGTTGCGTCTTGTCATGTTGTTATAGAAATAATTTATTAGGTGTTTAGGGTACTTAGGGTTGAGAGGGAAGCGCCATGAGCACAGAGAAAGAAAAACTTAACCAAATTTTAGCTAAAGTCGAAGAAATCTCAGTTACGTTAAACAAGGTTTCTGAGGAGCTACGTTCGGTTTCTGCTTCACTAAAATCCCTTGCAGTCGGCCAAATCACCGCACCTCCAAAACCAGCCTCTTCGCCGTCTTCAGCTTTCCATCCACCGCCGCCACAACCTACACCCAAAACTGCATCGCCACCCGCGGCAGCCCCCGAAAGCCCAAAACTGCGATCCCTCGACGACATCCGCATGTCCTTCCCCGAAGAACTCGAATCCCGCCTAAGCTTCGAAGAAAAAGGTGACTACATCATCATAAAACCAAAACAGTTCTTGGGCAGCGAGAACTTCGCCAAAATCGCCTCCGCAGTCCGCGGCATGGGTGGCGAATACATCAGCGCAGGCAAAGACAGCCACTTCCGAGTGCCAAAAAAGAAAACGTAACCAGCTTATTTGATGTGTTTTCCTATCGTTTGAGCTTGACGCAGTACATCAGGCTGTTTTTTAATTTCTGCTTGTTCTGAGGCTTTAGGTAATAAGACGCTTACCAAAGTCATCTCCAAGTACCCCAAAGACAGATTGAACATGCCCACGGTGTGGTTGCATGCGTCTGCGCCTTCTTCTGAAGGAACTACCAGCACGGCTTTTTTGCCCTTTAACTCCTTTGAGGCGATGAATGGGCGTAATCGGTCAAGCAGCAGTTTCATTTTCGCTGAAGGACCATACCAGTAGAGTGGTGTCCCAAAAACTATAACGTTAGCGTTCTGGATTTTTGGGTACAGCTTTTGCATGCCATCCTTGAGCACGCATTGGAGGTTGCCTTTTTTGCATGCCCTGCAATCTACACAGGCTGAAATATCCACAGTATAGAGGTGAACTTTTTCAGTTGTGTGCTTGTTTTTAGCTGCACCCGCAAGAATCGCCGTTACCAATAGGTCTGTGTTGCTGTTTTTTCGTGGACTGCCCACTAAGCCCAGAATCTTCATATATCCATTCTATAATGCGGTTGTAAATTTGAATTTAACCGTGCAAGCTAATAGAACTGTCAATAAATTATGTCAAAAGTTTCGAATTCAGCCCTAAAGGGTTCCCAATCAACACAAACAGCAGTTACCACAGCACCCTTTGGACCAATATGGCAAAACTCCACCAGCGCCTTCACCGCAGATTCGTCGCCTTCAAAAACCGCCTCCACTCTGCCGTCATCAAGATTCTTAACCCAGCCCCTAACGCCGTGACGTTTTGCTTGGTTTTTTGTGTTTTGCCTAAAATATACGCCCTGAACTCTGCCACTTACGAAGATATGTGCACGCACATTCATGGTCTAAACCGTGTTTTATGTGTTTAATAGGTTTTCACTTTCAACTACCCCTCTACTGCATAGAAAAGTCGCTTCTAGGGTTGTCTTAAAAGAGATATCAACTGAATGGGTGCTTGGAGACGGTGCATATGTTTAAGGGTAACTCGGGGAAACTGATGGTTTACGCTGCGACGGGCCTGCCAAGCAGGGAACGTTTAACCTCAGTTAGGGACGCAGCAAAAGAAACCGCGAAACGCCTCAATCTAGACTTTGAAATGGTACGTTTCGAGCGTGCAAGTACACCCATCTACGTGTACTATGAAGAAAATGAGGGGGAACCGATTCCGCTGTATTGTGATGAAGGGAAAGTTTCAGGTTTAGAGGAAATCAGCAGTGCTTTGAGGCATATGATGTTCGTCCTGTCTTTCCACCCCAAGCATCTAGCGCTGGCGCAAATGCGAAGCGAGTTGCTTAAACTTTCCTAAACCGAATCGATTGGTTCTCTAAAACAACCTCGTAAACTTGGTTAACGTCGAAGGTGATTCCCAAGCTGTCATATTCGTGTTCTGTCAGGAACAGGATAATTTTTGGCGTTGCCATTTGGTTACGTTGAGGCAGAAACGGCATTTGCTGTTGGAGCGCTTGCATAAGGTCTTGCGCCATTTTGGCTTCGTCAGTTTGCGGTCTCACAATGTAGGGGTTAACTTCTCGTTCTTCGAGCAACTCGATTCTTTTACCCAAGTTGCCATCTAAGTCGCGGGTGGATTCGATTTTGTTGACTCTAACGCGGAACAAGCTATACACGTCCTCGCTTATGCATAGGAACCTCACAGATTTAAACCATTAACACACATGCGGCTCAACGGGTGTGGGGTTCTTTGTTGTTTTCGTCTGGTTTAGGGTTGGCTTCTCTTTTGAGTGTGGCGATTTGATAGTCAATTTGCTTCAGCTGTTCCTTTATGGATTTGATGCTTTCTAAGGCATGTTTGCGTTTATGTTCTAGCTGCTGCAGGTTTTCTTTGCAGCTCTTGTTCTCCTCTAAAAAGGCGCTAAACGGCAAAGGTGGAAATGGTATCTCTGTTCCTTCTATGTTGAGAACATCGCGGGCGAACTCGTTGAAGAGGCTGCTGATGCTTTTAAAAATCTCAGTTTGCTTCACGATAGCGCGTTTTAGAATCGCGTCGCCAGACTTTGTGATTGCGTAAGTTTTAAGCCTGCGGTTTTTCAGAGTTTGCCAATGCCCCTTGATGTAGCCTGACTTTTCCAAATCGCGCAGAATCGGGTAGACGCCGCCAGGGGTGGGTTGCCAGAAACCTTGGGTGCGGTTGTTGATTTCTTTCATGATTTCGTAGCCGTGTGAGGGCTTTCTGCTGAGGAGGATGAGAACGCCCATGCGTATGTAGCCTTTTTGGGCTTCTTTGAGCCAGTTCTGGGTTGTTGCGTCTTCGGTTTGTGGTTTCATCAGGGTCGAAATATATAGTGTTGTTCGGTAATACTTATATTTTGCCGCAATATATTGCACTGAATAATATACCGTTGAATAATATACAGAGGGAAAAGCTTTGGACACCGACAACATCATTGAAGTCAAAAACCTAACCAAAACATTCGGCAAATTCACCGCCGTAGACGACATATCCTTCGAAGTCAAAAAAGGCGAAATCTTCGGCTTACTAGGCCCAAACGGCGCAGGCAAAAGCACCACCCTGCGCATGCTCTCAACACTATCAAGACCCACAAAGGGCACCGCAACCATCGGAGGCTACGACACAGTCAAACATGACATGGACGTCAGAAAATTAATCGGCATCGTCAGCGAAAAAATGATAATCTACAACCGCTTAACCGCGAAAGAAAACCTTCGATTCTTCGGCAGCCTCTTCAACATACCCAAAGACACCCTGACAAAAAGAATTGACGATTTGCTGGAACTTGTTCAACTAACCAAATTCAAAGATGCCCAAGTAGGCACATTCTCAACGGGCATGCGCCAAAGAATGAATGTTGTACGCGCTTTACTGAACATGCCACAGGTGCTCTTTTTAGATGAGCCTACACTGGGTTTAGATCCTCAATCTTCGGTGGAAATCCGGGAATTCGTACGGAAACTTAACCAAGAACAGGGAACAACCGTCATCATAACCACCCACATGATGCTTGATGCCGATTTACTCTGCGACCGCATAGCCATCGTGGACCATGGAAAAATTATAGCTCTTGATACTTCAACCAATCTGAAAAAGATAATTTCGGGAGCAGACACCATGATCGTAAAACTTGAAATCGCAAACCTGACCCCAGACATGACAGCTACCATAAAAGCACTCAACTGCGCAGACGCAATAACTCAAGATAACTCTACAACCCTGCATGTAATCGTTCACGGTGACGAAGCCTTCGATTCAATAATCGATGCCGTTCGAAAGAAAAACGGAAAAATTACTTCAATGGCAAATTTGCAGCCGTCCCTTGAAGATGTGTTCCTACATATTACTGGACACGAAGTTAGAGACAGCGCAGACCAAAAAATCCCCATGGAACACGGTCCCAAACGGTTTGGCGGTGGGCAAAGGAGAGTTAGGTGATAGAGCATGACTGTACAAACTATTCTTAAACACAGTTATAGAATTGCACAAAAAGACCTCATGGAACTCTTCCGCAACCGACTGGGCTTAGTTTTGCTTATCGTGATGCCACTGTTCATGATGGTTATGGTGGGTTTCATTTACCCGACCAACGGAACCATAAGCGACCTGCAAATAGGCGTAGTTAACGAAGACGCAGGTTTACAGGGGCAATTCATGTCTAACCAGGTTTTCCTACCTGCACTGCAGGGAATCAACGATCAAACACACATGCTTGTGATGTCTAACATCTCCAGTGTTGACGACCTGAAGGATAGGGTGCAAAGAGGCAACCTTGAAGGGGGCATTGTGATACCCGCCAACTTTTCGGAGAGCCTCATGTCTGGGCAACAGGGCACTATAATCATAGTTAGCGACGAATCTAACCCGCAGATCTCCGCAACCATAAGATCTGCATTAACAGGTGTCTTCGACGCAATCGGAACCCAATTCGCCGAGCAGCAACTCAACACAACCAACATTGCTGTTGTTAAACCATTCAATATTCAAACGCAGGGTGTCGTTTCAGGAAATCCAAGCTACTTCGACTTCATCGCACCAGGCATCATGGCTATGACAGTTATGATGAGTGTCATGACTGGGTTGCCTGTGGCGATTTCGCAGGAGAAAGAAATCGGTACCATGGACGGCATGATGGTTGCGCCTGTGAATCGGCTCTCGATTCTTCTGGGCAAGACTTTTGCGCAGACCGCCCGAGGCTTAATCCAAGGAGCCATCATCTTAGCGCTGGCAATAGGCATATTCGGGGTGACCATACAGGGCAGCATACTGCTTGTGTTCGCGTTGCTGCTGCTGGGCGTGTTTAGCTTCGTTGGCTTAGGCATAGTCATCACATCCTTCACCAAAGACCAAGAAACCGCACAGATGCTCATGATGACCTTGATGTTCCCTATGATGTTCCTAAGCGGAGTGTTCTTCCCAATACAGCAGATGCCATGGTACATGCAGACGATTAGCCAGTTCCTGCCATTAACATACGCAAGCGATGCACTAAGAAAAGTGATGGTACTTGGCGCTGGTGTACCCCAAATAACCAACGAACTCATAATCTTGGTAGCGTTCGGCATAGTCATGATAGCCATCGCGCTGCCAGTGTTCCGAAGAATGATGACAAGATAGGAGGAAAAAAAATTGAGCACACTATGTTCAAAATGTCCCTTCTTCCAGCTTCCGCCACTGCTGCGAAGAAGGAATTCGCGGAAACGTTGCCGCATCGAACCCCAACGACAACTACGAATCTACGAATGCAAAGACTACCCCAAAAAAGACAACTTCAAAAAGTAGCTGCTGTTGCTCTCACAGAGCTCCCTCCCCTTATAAAAAGAGCAAAACGCCAGAGGCGCGCCAAACGCACCCACC
Organism: Candidatus Bathyarchaeota archaeon; assembly: GCA_023488905.1. GTDB lineage: Archaea > Thermoproteota > Bathyarchaeia > Bathyarchaeales > Bathycorpusculaceae > Bathycorpusculum. The sequence continues at coordinate 38,170 of JAMDCQ010000012.1, read as the reverse complement.
CGCCGCCAAGTAGACCTCCCTCTATAGGTTTCTGCATTGATCTGATATTTGGATCCTAATATGTCTGCGAAAAACGCACCCAAGCAGACGGATTTCGTGGCAAACAGTGCGTTTTCCGTGAATCTGTATTAGCCTCAAGCATAATATTGGAGATTTTCAAACACCAACTATCGGCTGAGTGTGGTTGCCGCCTGAGCTTATATAAACAGCTCCACACAGTACCATAGCGATGACAACCCAGAACCCCCAGCTAGACGTAGTGGTCGTTGGAGGCGGACCCGTCGGCGCCTATGCAGCCCTCCATTTAGCCAAAAAAGGTTTGGCGGTCAGGGTTTTTGAGGAGCATCCCCAAATCGGTTTGCCTTCGCATTGTGCGGGTCATATAAGCATCCGAAGCCTCAAAAAAATGGGGCTCTATCCGCTGCCCAACGGTATAGTGGAGAACAACTTTTCTGTCGCCAACTTTTATTCGCCACAGGGCACCAAGTTCACCTTGAAACTCTCCTGCCCAGTTACCACTGCACTGAGTAGAGCGCGGTTTGATCAGTTTTTGGCTGAGCAGGCGAAGGCGGCTGGTGCCGAGTTTGCGTTGGATTCACGTGTCGAATCGCTACTGATGCAGAAAGGTGCCGTGCAAGGCGTGCGCGTGAAAACAGGAGAAAACAACCCGGTTCAAGTTAACTCCAAAATCGTCTTGGACGCTGAAGGCGTATCTTCACGGCTTGTGCGGCAAACAGGGTTACCCACCCTAAACCCAGCAGGACTCGTTTACGCAGTTGAGGCGGAAATGGAAAACGTCCAAAACCTCGATTTGAACGCTGTAGAGGTGTATTTCGGCAAAGCCTATGCGCCGGGCTTCTACGGCTGGGTTATACCGCGGCTTGACGGCTCCGCAAAAGTGGGCTTAGCCACCAACCGCGGCGACCCACGGGAACACCTCAAGCGCCTGATGACAAAGCACCCAGTGGCTTCAACGCAGCTTGGAAAAGCCAAAATCACCACAATGGGATACCACGCCATAACCCTCGCAGGCCCAATCCCACAGGCTTACACGGATGGCTTCTTGGCTGTAGGCGACTGTGCCTCGCAAGTGAAGCCCACCACCGGCGGCGGCGTAATCTTCGGTTTAACCGCGGCTAAAGAGGCGGCTGAAGTGGCAAGCCAAGCCATAGCGCAAGGCGACGTTTCCGCTCAAGTTCTTTGGGCTTATCAGAAACGTTGCGACGAACTCTTCAACTTTGACATCCGCGTCATGTTGCGGTTGAGGCGGTTTTTGGATTCGCTTTCCGATGAGCGGCTAGATGAGATGCTGCGAGTTTGCCGTAAGCTGGGCGTTGACGCTGCATTGAGTGATGTCACTGAGATTGATTTTCAGGGCAAAATGTTGCTTAACGTAGTTACAAAACCAGCGATGCTGGCGGCGTTAGGCTACTTTGGGCTGCTTTACTTGACTGCAAACCCTTAAAATCTCCCTCACCAACATAGAAGCGGGAACCCAGATGTCAGACGAATTCGAATACAAACAAGTCCTTGTCTTCCGCACTGATTTGCAGATGGGCAAAGGAAAAATCGCGGCCCAAGCAGGTCACGCAGCCATATCCGCCGCGCAGGACGCTTTTGTGCATCATAAGAAATGGTGGGATGCATGGATGTATGAGGGACAAAAGAAGGTCGCCCTCAAAGTCCAAACCGAGAAGGAGCTGTGCGAGTTGGAAGAGGCTGCGGAAGATTTGGGGTTGCCCCATGCATTGATTGTTGATCGCGGTTTAACCCAGATTCCAGAAGGCTCAATCACCTGTCTCGGCATTGGTCCAGCTCCAGCCGAGAAGATAGACCGCCTCACTCGCCAATTGAAGTTGTTGTAGGCGGTTTTTTGCCGATTCCTGAAGTTGACAAGTTGCTGGGGATGGAGGTATACGCCACCAAAAACGAGGGCGTCGGAGGTGCGATTAAGGAGGCGGTGGAGGATTTTGTCGTTGAAGAGGTGCTTGTTGACGGTAGCAAAGCCAGCGCCGAGGGAATTGTGCCAAGTAGAGTTATTGGTTCGTCGGCGCATAGGCAGCGGTTTGTGCTTTGCGTTTTGGTTAAACGCAACTGGGACACCTTAATCGCCACACGAGTCGTGGCCAAATCGTTAGGTGTAGAGCCAGCGAGGGTGCAGTATGCGGGGATAAAGGACGCCCGAGCCGTGACAGCCCAGTTTATCACTGTGGAAGGTCTCTCGGTGGAAGAAGCAGCCAAAGTAGACGTTAAAGGCGTTAGAGTTATCCCTGTGGGCTATGTCCGAGAAATGTTGTCGCTGTTCTATCTCTTAGGCAACCACTTCACAATAACAATCAAGCACCCAGCCGTCCCAGACGCAGCCGTGAAACAACGTTTAGAGCAAACCATCCAAGAACTCGCCGCGCTGGGTGGTATCCCGAACTTTTTTGGGCACCAACGCTTCGGCACCACACGCCCCATAACCCACTTAGTTGGAAAAGCCCTCACGCGGGGGCAATTTGAGGAAGCAGCGATGCTTTTCTTAGCTAAGCCCAGCGCCTATGAGCACCCAGATTCGCAGAAGGCGCGACAGCAACTTGAGGAAACGCATGATTTCAAGTGGGCTGCAGAGAATTACCCCAAGCAACTCAGATTCGAACGCCAAATGCTTAGCCACTTAGCCGAAGACCCAACGGATTATGTGGGCGCTTTTCGGCGGTTGCCCCCGAAGTTGCAGGCTCTGTTTGTTCAAGCGCAGCAGTCGTATCTGTTTAACCGTTTCCTGAGTGGACGCATGAAGCAGGGGCTGCCACTGAATCGAGCGGTGGAGGGCGATTTTGTAGTTGCCGTTGAACGTTCAGGGTTGCCCTTGACGACGATGGCGAAACTGGTTACTGCTGAAACCCTTGAGGCAACTAACGCTTCGATTGCGGCGGGTAAGTTGCGGGTTGCCCTGCCACTTGTGGGGGCTAAGCAGAAGCTTTCAGGTGGGGCGATGGGCGAAATCGAAGCCCAAATACTCGAGGAAGAAGGTGTTGCCAGTCAAGATGGGTGGCTCAACGAGTTGTCCCGTGCAGGCGGCAAAGGGGGACTGCGGACAGCGCTTACGCCTGTTAAAGATTTCCAGCTTCAGCATACATCCAGCGACAGCGTCGGGCTTAGTTTTACGTTGTTGAGAGGCTGCTATGCAACTGTGCTGCTTAGAGAAATCATCAAACCCACAGACCCCGTAACCGCAGGCTTCTAAGGCGGCATAAAAGCACATAAACTAGACCGCCGTTCTTTTTCTTAAGGAAGCCCAGTTTTCATGGAAGAACCCCCGCAACCGCCCCACTGCATAATACCCATCCACAAGCCCAACTGGAAAGAATATGCTTTCTTTTTCGTTTCAGGCATTTTGGTGAGCATCCCGTTTACGTTGTTTTTCTCGCAGACATACCCTTTCTTTCCAGCCATCATAACGATAGTTGTTTTTGCGCCTTTCATAGAAGAATTTGCTAAAGTCTTGCCGTTGTTCTATCGGCATGGCGAAACCGAACGCTCCCTCACGGTGTTAGCTATCTTGATTGGGTTAGGGTTTGGTATCGCTGAGTTTGTGCTCTACGTTGCCTTCTTGGATGTGCCGCCGCTGGCCAGAGTTCCCGGTGTCATCTTTCACACTTCAAGTGCAGTCATAGTTGCCTATGGAATTGCTAAGAAGAATCCGCTGCCTTTCTATTTGGTTGCTGTGGGGCTTCATATGGCAAACAATTTTGTGGCTGTTTTAGAAAGCTATTTGCTTAGTGTCTCTGCGGGAGTCCTGATTCTGGTAGCCACTTATCTGCTGGCTTGGCGATACTACCATAAAGCATCCACAGAGAAAGTTGTGGTTTAGGTGACTTTGTCGGTTCGCGCCAGATCCCTGACGCGGTTAACGCCGTCGATTTGGTCTATGAATTTCGCGACGCTTTTGGGTACAAGTTCACTCCAACTGCCGTCTTGAATCATTTTTTCTCGCACATGTGTTGATGTGTAGAGTTTTCTGTCAAAGAGCGGCAAGTTTTTGACTACGTAACCTGCCTCCATGAATAATCGTCTCGTCAAGGGTTCATTTGAGAAGACCACGTTGAATTTGGGTGTGTAGCCTTCGACTGCGCTGACCCAAAGCATATGCAGATGTACGTCGGGCACGGGGACAATCCATACCTTCAAAAAATCTACATCTGCCTCTAAAAGCGCGTTATGTACCATCATTAGCCGCTCGCCAGCAGTGAAAGGGTCATTTCTGTTATGACTGTACTGAGCGCTGCCTATCACCACCACTAACTCATCCACATTTTCCAAGGCGTATTTGATGGCGTCTAAGTGCCCGATGTGGAAGGGTTGGAATCTGCCGACGTAGAGACCGCGATTAACCACTATGTCTTTCCCTGCTTTGAGGTTGGGCTCGGCTGCTTTTATGATTTGTGTACGCAGGTTTGTTTGTGGTTGGCTGTTGGAATTGGAGTTTAGATTTTTTGGCTTTTGCAATTTTAGTTGCGACTTGTTTTTTCTAGTAAAGAAGAAGAGGGTGTCGCCTTTATTCTTCATCTTCCAGCGGATTTGGCAGGTGGTTGTGTTTTGGTGTCTGGGTCTGAGCTGCGTTGCTGGCTGATTCGGCAAGCAGAACCAGCATCTTGATTCACTGTCATGAACAGAAAACGCTAGCTGGGCTTCTTCGATACCTTGCGAAACAGCACACCCACCAAAACCAACAACACACCAACAAACACGCTCAGAACTACAATGGCGACTTTTTCCCAGTCAAACCCAGCCAAATCCCTTGTCTCTGCACTTGGTTGAGTTGGGGTTGCTGTGGGTTGGTTCGGGGAAGCTATAGCAGAACTGCCAGGCGAAGGCGATGACGACACCGCTATGGCGTTGCTGGATATGGTTAATGTTTGGGTGTTGCTCCAGCCGCTTTCAACTACCCGATGCACATACCCAATCATTGCTTCCACTTGGAAATCGATTTGGGCTTCTGGGGGAAGTGTTGTGTACATTCCTCGCGTATCCATTTTTAATCCTTCTTCGGTGTATTCGCCTTCAGGAGCAAAAACTGTTTCAGCCCCTGAATCGCGACCCAGATAGCCGTCGGAAGCATAGAAAAGCTGATGCCACTCCTCTTCAAAATGTCCCTTCCAACGAATATTGTACTGGTAGTATGCTGTCCAGTTAGCGGTGCCCTCCTGTACCGTGAAGGGTTCATTCTTTATCTTGATCTCGATTTTTCTAGCTTCGACATGTGAGCCTTCATGTGTTACCGTTTTGCCTGTGTAAGGGTCGATTGTGGTGGTTGAGGGTATATCGTAAGAGGCGTCGATAAGTTTCACAGTGAAATGTGGAACTGCGGGCTTAACTGAACCAATGGCAACGGGGTTCCTGCAGCAATAACCGCGGAAACAACTAAAATTGTAACAAGGAGCAGGGTAGCAGTTTTTTGGTTTGGCATCATTAACTCTCCACTGTTCTACCGCCTTTTTTCCTCTGCCAAAATACAAAAATTGCTAATGCAGTAACCGCTATAGCCAAAACAATGATAGCTATTTTTTCCCAGTCCAGCCCAAGCAGCACACCCGATTCTGTGTTGGGTTGCTGCTGGTTAGTTGAGGGCGCGGTTGAAGTTTGGTTTTGTGTAGATGAAGCTTGCGTTGGGGCTGATGAGGTCGGGGTTGGTTGGCTGTCGTCGATGGTCACGGTTTTTGTACTACTCCAACCGCTTGTTTCCCCTGAAAACACGTAAACCTTATCGTGATATGTCATGTAACCTGTCATCGTTTGGGCTTGAACGTCTATCTGAGCGCCAGTTGGCACCCTATAGGCGCCTGGAATGAAGGTTATAGTGGTGTATTCTGAGTTTGATTGGGTTAGTTCAGGAGCAGGGGAGGAGGTGTGGTTACTCCAGAAGAATCCGCCGTAGACCTGTGTCGTTATACCGTTTTCTGCGAAGGGATAATAGTCCCAACTTGCTCCATATGAGCCCTTGATTCTAAAGTTGAAGTATAACTCGATTTTAGTTCCATTTGCGCTAGTATATGGAGTGAAGGGTTGATTTCTTAGGGTGACGGCTATTGAGCGGTTATCTATGTGGTAGCCGTCCTGTTTGATCACAGTTTGACCTGTGTATTGATCGGTTCCATAAACGGGAGCCACATCATATGAACAATCTACATACTTGGCCGATATTATCTCGGGAACAGATGGAGCGGTTTCTGCTGAGGCGGATTGTAGGAGGAGTGCTAGTGTGGAAGCTACTAAGAAGATAAGGAGAAGAATAGAGGAACTCCTTAGCAGTCGCCTTCATACCTAAAACTGGATTGACATGTCAATTAAAGCGTTCTTGTTCAGGTTTCTTGACTAAGCTTAGTCCAACTTCCTTGACTAAATCCCCAACGTTACCTTCCGCATTGCTGTCATGTTATTGGCGATAACTTCCATGGTTTTCTGCAGTTTATCCTGTGGGCTAAACTCCCAAAGCTCCGTGCCCTCCTCGAAAACGCCCGTGTGCCCCGGCGGAGCATAGTAAACGTCGCCTGCTTGGAAGCTTTCCTCTTTGCCATCGTAGATGATTTTTCCTCTGCCTTTGACTATGATACCCCAGTGTGGGCAGGGGTCGCGGTCGTTGGGCAACCCTTTGAGGTAAGGCGTCACATCGAAACGTTTCTTGAAAACATCATATTCAACATGTATCTCACCCCAGACGGCTTCATAAGTGGTTAATTCGTCGGTTTCCATGGTTTTAGGTAACTCGGTTTTTTGAGCGCGCATCTCCAACAAACACCTCCATTTCACGAGGGGTTGACTGATTCTGTGGTGTTAAACCCTTGTGACTGCCACGCCGCTACAACAAAGAGGAGGGTTATCGAAACAGTCATTAAGCAAGATACGTAATCAAAACCGTATTGGCAGTGGAGAACATGAGAGAAGCATACATCTGGATCGCGGTAGCGTTTTTGGCGGGCATCATCGTGGGCACAGTCGCAACAGCTTATCAGGCAAACCCTAACCCAAACCCCAAAGTCATGGAAGTCGACCACATCCAACGCCTCTACACGATGCAATGGAACGGGCAAAACACCACGCTCACGCTGGTTTTCCGAGACGGCAACATGACATCGCTGCCAGTGGTGACGGGGCAACAGTTCACCTGTAACGCTTCGTCGCGACTCTACGAGGGAGAACGCTTACTCTATCAATTCCCATAAAGAATTTTAAAAAATTAAAATTGGAAAATTATGATTGGAGCAAAAGGATTGCTTTTGCTAAGTCTCCGTCTGCTTCGAGAAGCGCCTCTTTTGCCCTCTCCAAACTTTTGCCTGTCTGGTCAGCCACCAACTGCACGTCCTCTTCAGTGAAGGCTGGTTTAGCTGGTGCACCCGCGGTTCGGGCTGAAGGGGCTTGTTCGCTGACCTGGCCGCCGATAACTTGATACATTTTTTGGCCTTGAACCTGCAAAATCGCCACTTCGGGTTCGTCGATGACTATGTCTTTGGTTGCGGTTCGGATGATGACTTGCTGCACGTCTGCCACGCTGTCCATGTTCATGCCCATGCGTTGCATCATGCGTTTCTGTTCGCGGGGATTCATGCGTCTATTCATAGAGGTTACCTTGTACCCTTATTTTGTGCTAGAACTTGATATACTTAACTTTCCCTGCTGCCGTGTCGGGTCTTGACGGCGACGCCGGTTTTAAACGCGCGGATTTCAGGTGCCGAGAGCAGGGTGCGTCCGACTGCGAGGACTTCTCGGTTTTCGTCTACGGCGATGACTTCGTCTTTTGCGCCGACTTCATCATCCACCGCTACCACGTGTACGGCGAATACGTCTCCGCCTTTGGCAATGTATTGGGATACGTCGTTTTGGACTGTTACGAAGCATTTGGCTTTAGGTATGTTTTGGGCTACGGTTTGGGCGGCTTTGATGCTCAACGAGAGTCGTCCGTCGGTGGGGCGTAGCGTTGCGAGGCGTTCGCCGTTTAGGTTGATGTAGCGTATTCTGCCTGTTCGGGGCGACAACTGGATTTCTATGTCTTCGGGGAAGAGTTTGGCTCCGACGCCTTTGCCGAACTGGTAATCCGCGACTGCTCGGACTTTCATTTTATTGTTTTCCATGCATTCATCATACCGTAACTTTAGCTTGATTCGACAAGTATAAACATAACAACATTATAAAGTCACTCCAAAGGTGTCTATGTCATATGCGATGCGAAGTTTGCGGACGCAAAATTCACTCTGACCCCGTACGAGCCAACATCGAAGGCGCAACCCTAACCGTCTGCGTCGAATGCTCCAAACATGGCAAGGTTGTTTATGCAGACGAAGCGGCTTCGCAGCCCAGCCCAACCAAATCCTACGTGAAAATCCCCGCGATCATGAAAAAACCCCCAGTGGCACAGGTGCAAATCACCACCGAAGTCGTCGATGACTACGCCACAAAAATCCGCGTTGCCAGAGAAAAACTTGCGCTGTCACATGAGGATTTAGGCAAAAAAATCAACGAAAAAGCTTCACTTTTACGCCACATCGAAACCGGCAAGATGGCGCCCAACAACCAACTCGCAGGTAAACTGGAGCATGCCCTAAAAATCAAGCTTATGGTTGCAATCGCAGACGAAAAAGTCACAACTGCGCCCAAGACGGGGGCTGGTGAAGGTTTGACTTTGGGGGACCTCATCGATATGAGTAAAGTGGATGAGGAGGCTTCCAGCAAACGAAAGCGATCTTAGTTCAGCGCAGATTAAACCGTGAAGAATCCAGTTTACCTGAGCTTAAGAGTTTAGCCCAAACAGCCGGCTACGTTATCGTCGGTGAAATGGAGCAGACAAGACGCCCTGATTCGCGTTATCAGATTGGCAAAGGCAAAGTCGAAGAACTCGCCCGAATGGTCGATGAATTAGGTGCTGAAAAAGTAATTTTTGACAACACCCTGCGCACGCTGCAAACCTACAATTTAGCAAAAGCCACACGTGTCGAAGTCATGGACCGCTTCCAGCTTATCCTTGAACTTTTCAGAAGACGCGCCACCACAACTGAAGCGCAACTACAAATTCAATTGGCCACATTACAGAATGAGCTTAAACACGCCAGAGAAAAAGTCCGCCTATCCAAAGGCAGCGAGCAACCCGGCTTCATGGGCTTGGGCGCCTACGAAGCAGACGTCTACAAAGACGCTATAAAATTGCAGGTTCAAACCATCCGCAAGAAACTCTCGCGCATCCGAGAGAAACGGGTTCTGCAACGTGACAGACGCACCGAGTTAGGATTCCTAACGGTTTCGCTGGCGGGGTATACTAGTTCAGGTAAAAGCACCCTCTTTAACGCCTTAACCGCGGAAACCGCGTTAGTTGACAAGTCCTTGTTCACTACGCTGTCGACGCAGACGCGTATGATAGAGTTTTCTAACCGCAAATTCCTCCTAACCGACACCGTGGGCTTCATCGACCGCTTACCCATCTCGCTGATTGAGGCTTTCCATTCCACCTTGGAAGAAACCATCTTCTCTGACCTAATCGTGCTCCTGGTCGATTTAAGCGAGCCGCTGGACACAATCAAGAAAAAGAACAACGTCTGCCTCGAAACCATCGACCGCCTCGGAGCCTCAGGCATCCCAATGGTGACTGTGCTTAACAAAATCGACCTCGTCAAACCCGAAGAACAACAGGAAAAGCTTGAAGCGCTCAAGGAATGCGTCAAAAACCCGATTATGCTCTCCGCGAAACGCCAAATTAACCTTGAAGAACTCAAAAAACACGTTCTGCGCGTCCTCGAAAACTATCAAGCCGCCCAATTCAGCGTACCCCTCTCGGGCAATGTGATGCCGTTTATTTCGTGGATTCACCAGAAAGCAGATATCCACAAAGAAGAATTCACAAACGACTCCGTCAACGTGGTTTTCGAAGCAAATCCCTCGGTGATGGAGCAAGTTAAAAGGAAAGTGCAAGACCTCAATGGAACCTTCCAATTCACCCCAAAGCAGTAGCCCGCCTAAAATCGTGATTTTGCGTTGGGGGCACCGTGTGCAGCGGGATGTGAGGTTGACGACGCATGTGGCTTTGACTGCTCGGGCACTTTGTGCTTCAGGTTTTATACTTGCCGACACCACCGACCCCCATATCGAGGAAACGGTGGCGAAAATCAGCAAGGCATGGGGCGGCAGCTTCCGCTTTGAAATGGGCACGCCATGGAAGCGGGCGGTCAGGGAATGGAAAGCCAACGGGGGCGTTGTGGTGCATTTGACGGCGTATGGCGAAAACATCCAAACCAGCAACGTAATACAGCGAATCAAGGCGCAGGGCAAAGATGTGATGCTGCTGGTTGGCAGCCAGAAGGTTCCAGGCGAATTCTACTCTGAGGAAGTCTCAGATTTTAACGTGGCAGTTGGGAATCAGCCGCATTCGGAATGCTCAGCGTTGGCGATTTTTTTGGACCGCTACTTTGAAGGCAAAGAACTCGGTCAACCCTTCGAAAAAGCCAAAATCACAATCGTACCCAAAGAGCGGGGTAAGCTAATTAAAACCATCAAAGAAAAGACTTAGCTTCGCAACAAGAGTTTTATTGCAGCAAGATGCAATATTAAGGTATCAAAAGGACTTTAGAGCATGTTATCGACTATTGATGATGCAACCCTAAACAAGGTGGCTGTGGCGTTAGGCGAACAGGACGCCGTTACACTCATCGCACACTTGAAGGGTGTAGAAGAAATCACTGACGACGAAATCGCGAACAAAACAGCCATACGCCTAAACAGCGTCAGAAAAATCCTCTACAAACTCTACGACCATTCACTGGTCAGCCTCCGCAGGACACGGGATCCTAAGACAGGCTGGTTTATCTTTCACTGGAGACTTCAACCCGACCAACTTGAAGGCTTCATCCTAAGCCAAAAACGCCGCGTGCTAGAGAAGCTTAACGTGCGTTTAGATTACGAAAAGAACCATGACTTCTACTACTGCGGCAGCCAAGAATGCAAACGTGTCCCCTTCGAAGAAGCAGTGGAATTGGTGTTTCACTGTAGTGGATGCGGCAAACCGCTTGTGCACTTTGCAAACGAGATCATGATTGAGCGGCTCTCAGAGAAAGTCGAAATTTTACGCAAGGAACTAGGCGAGTAAGGTGAGCAAGCGGCTTCCGAGCAGGGAGCAAGCACTCCAGCTTCTCAAAGACCACAACTGCCCCCCCAAAGTCATCAACCACTGCCTAGCCGTAACCCATCTTGCGCTGGAAATCGGGGGCAAATTGCAGGCAAAAGGCGTCAGGGTTGATTTAGCGCTCGTCGAAGCAGGTGCATTGTTGCATGATATTGGGCGCTCCAAAACTCACCAAGTTGGCCACTCACTGGTCGGAGCTCAAATCGCGCAATCCATTGGATTGCCCCAGCCCATAATCAACATCATCAAGCGACACGTAGGCGCAGGCATCACCGAAGAAGAGGCGGAGTGGCTGGGCTGGCCCCAAGACATCTACATGCCCCAAACCATAGAAGAAAAAATCGTATGCTACGCCGACAAACGCATAGACCACGACAAACTATCCCCCATCGAAACCGAAATTGAACGCCTCCAAAAACAGGGCATGATAGAAGCCGCAGAAAGAGTTAGAAACCTCCATACCGAAATAACAAACCTATTAGGCGAAACCCCATGACGGAATTAACTTTATTTGTTAAAGCATTCAACAGCGGACAGCTCAAACAGATAGATGAGCTTCTACAGGACCAATTTGCAGATTTAGATGTAGAGGCTAAAGTTGTCGCTAATCCAGCTATCAAGTGGGTTCAAGTTTTCCTCGAAGGCGAAGATGAGGTAATCGCGGCTGCTTATGCTCGAAAAGAGATTGGAACCTGTCCAGTCAGCCTTGATAACGTCGAAGTCGGCGCGGCGCTGCGGGGTTATGTTTCTAAGGTAGATGAAAGCAGGGGGCAGTTAACGATTGATGTGGGTGTTTTTGAGCCAAAAGTTACTCAGGCAGCTGTGCCGTTGGCGGCGTTGCGGGAGCAGTTTTCGGCAGGCAAAGATGTTGGGCTTAAAGCAATCGCTGAAGCATACGGCATCTCGGAGGGTGTGCCAATCAGTGTCAAAGTAGCCGCAAAGGAGGCTGAGAGCTTAACCGCTGAGCTCGCGTCAGAGCAGGTTGAGAAGCTCAAAGGCTGGCAGCAATCGCTTCTGGATCGGCTAATCATTTTACGTGCCCCCAAAGATTTAGTCACATCCACACTGGAGCGGACGCACCTTGATCGTGACGTGATAGATGTGGAGCAGTTGGGGTTTTTTGAGTTTGCGTTGACGTGTAAGTTGGGGACGGAGGCGCGGGGTTTGATTCCTCGGGTGGGGCGTTACATGCGGAATGCTGTTTTTGTGGTGTTTTATTCTAAGCGGAGCCTTGTTTTTGTGGGTGGATAGGGACTAAGCTTATAATGGGGTACATAACTAGTTAGACGATTTAGTATAATAGAATCTGTTAACTATAAGGAAGAGGGGAAAATTACACAATCAGAAGAGAGAGGAGACAGTAGAAGAAAATACCGAATCGACATCGGCGCCTACGGCAGCATAGGCATAGAAGCACCAACCAAAGAAGAATGCCTAGAACTTTTCAAAGAAGTCACCCGCACCAAACGTGACTCCAAAATAGACGAAGCCATCAGATAAACAGAGAACTGCAAACTGCCGCTTCCAGCCTCAGCCAGAGAAAAGGGTAGCTTGCGGTTTAGAGCACGTCGTGTTCCTCTTTTACAGTGCGCTTCAAAGTCGGCTTTTGAGTCGTAGACTTCTTGGTCGATTGGGCACTTGAATTTTTTATCCTTCGTTATTTCGGGTTTAGGGACGGCTACGCGTGGGGCGGTGCGTTTTAGGTTTTTTGGTCATTTTTTGGCATCAAGTCACCTCCAACTGGACGCTTGGCTGCATAGGTACTATTCCATGCGAGTAGATGGCTCTTAAGAATATGTGACTGTACCTCACCAGCAACAGAAAAAAGAAAGAGAGGGGAAGAATCAAGCGGCGATTTGGGTTTTGACTGCTTGTTTGCGGTGGTAGACGATTAAGCCGAGTGCCGCGCCTACGATGATTGGTATGGCGATGCCGATTGCAGCTATGGGTAAGGTGTAGTCAGGGGTGGCTTGTGTGGAGATTAGGTTTGCGTCTTCAGCGCCGGGAGCCGTAAGGGCGTCTTTTTCGTCACCTTGGATGGTGTAGAGTATATCGTCACCGTATCCTACTGGTGCGTCGGGTTCGGTTGTGTTGCCATCGCTTGGGGCCATTTGGCAGTCGGCGGCTTTGGCTGCGGCGTCGGCGTCAACTGCAGAGGTGTCGGGTGCTGCTGGTTCGATGTTGCCTTCTTCCTGTGCAGATGCCAACGAGAAAAGGGCACTACTCAACAGGACGGCGGCCAATACGGATAGGGCGAGTAGGTTTGTTTTTTGCATTCTTTTTCCTCACGTTTAAGGTTGAACCTATGATGGGCGAAGCTGAATTTAGCACCAAGCATGCGAACAAGCCGTCCAAAAACTGGAACCACCAAAAAAGAAGAGAAAAAGGGTGTGTACTGGACTTAGAAGCTCAGTACGCCTAAGCCTAAGCCGATGCCTATCCCGATCAGCGCCAAAACGAAAGCGATAACCATGAAGATGATGACCGCTACTACCGCAATCGCGAAGGCTTTGAGCCAGCCGCAATCAAAGAAGTGCTTGATGAGTCCCAACCAGACGAAGAACATGATTATCGACGAGATTATGCCGCCGATGAACCAGCCGAGGACTGTGCCAATGACGATGCCCAAAACGACTATCCAGATGGCGTCAGTGAACTTTGCTTTATCTTTGCCCGCTAAAGACCTGCCCACGATCCACAGTATGGGTGCAACGAAGATGATGGCAACGACTATCTGTATTAGTAGCCCTACAATATCCATGTTTGTTTCTCCAATAATATAATTGTAGAGAAGGGTTTTTAAAATAATCGCTCACCAAGCAGGCGTTAACTCGCTTTTAATTAAGCAGGGTCAAGTTCCGCGTAATTGTTTTTTTCAGAACTAAATGGTGGGCCGAGCCGGACTTGAACCGGCGACCTTTGGCTCGTAAAGCCAACGTCCTAACCAAGCTAGACGACCGGCCCACAGGATGCTGAACTCATAGAGATTGCAAGGGTTAATATTAGAATTTTGTTTTTCTGTTGCCGTTACTAATTGCTTGTTATGTTTGCTTGGACCATATTTGGATCCTAATATCCAATGTATGCAGGGAACCTATAGGGGTAGGTCCACAGGATTTCGCCTTTAAATAAGGGGAGGGAGGTAGTGGCAGAGCAAAAGTGCGGTTACTGAGCTTTGGGATAATATTTTATTGCTCAACGGCTGATGCTACTGCTGGGAAGCAGACGTGGAAGGGAAAAGAGCTCAAGCGTTTCTTCGCGAACATAGCCAAATCATCGTTGTCTTAGTCGGCTGCTTCCTCATCGCCGCCCCTATGGGCACCTACACCAACTGGGACGCCCAACTCGAATACGAAGCAGCCGCAAGCATCCTCACCCACGGATACCCCATTGTCACAACGGGACTAATGATTAATCAGCCGCCGCTTGGCTTCTACACCTCCGCCGCTACTTTTGCAACATTTGGATTAAACTACCTAAACGGTGTGGGTTTAGCGACTGCGTTTGGGCTCGGCTGCGTTGCGGCAGTTTACGCTTTGGGCACGGTGCTGTACGGCAAAAAAACAGGGTTGGCGGCAGCGGCGCTTTTCGGTTTTGCCCCATGGCACGTTTACATGTCGAGGATTTTCTTAATCGACAACCAATACCTCTTCTTGAGTCTGCTGTTTCTTACCGTGGCGGTCTTGGCGGTTAAACGCAACTCGGACAAGTTGGTGTTGGGGGCTGGCGTGGTGTTTGCGTTGGCGTTTTTGACCAAGCTCTTTGCCGTGTTCACCCTCATCCCCCTGCTGCTCCTCATTGTCTTGAACCGAAAAAACGGCGCTTTCAAGTTAAGCCGAAAGAAGGCGCTGTTTTTTATTTTGCCCACGCTGATTCTGCAGGCAGTGTGGTTTGGCGGGTTTGCGAACCAGCACTTTTTCGGCGTCTACCTCAGCAGCGACTTCACCCACCCCGAACTTGTCGCTAACCCCGTGCCCGAGTTTCTGCCGATTATCTTTATTAAAAGCGCTGGGTGGTTCCTGTTCGCGGCGGTTTTCTTTTCTTTAGCGCTGGCAGTTGCCTATCGCAAACAGCTGGGGCGGTTTTTACATTTAGACCTTGTTTGCCTCGGAACTGTTGCGGCGATTATGGCGTTGGACATGCTGCTGGTCTTGGGTTTCCATTTGACGGTGCCCTACGTCAGCGCCGTAAAATACAACTATTTCGCGTTGCCCTTCCTCTGCTTAGCTGCGGCGTCGATAGCCGACAAAGGCGGCAATCTGATTGGTTCAATGGAGACCAAGAAGAAAATCGACTGGGCAAAACCTGCCTTGGTTTTGGCTGGACTGATTTTGATTTTCGCTTCGCTGGTTGAGAGCACGCTCTTTTTGAATGCATGGTACGGGTTTGTTTCGTTTGGCGTGGGCTCTGTTACCTACTACGGATTCTACCTAAACACACCCGCAGTTGAAACCAGCATTTTGGTTAATCTGCATTTTCTCGGGTTGGCTTTGGCGGTTGTGGGCTTAGTGGCTCCTTTCGTTTACCTTAACAGGCAAACTGTAATCCATTGCATTTTTCGTCTGCTCCGCCGATAAAAAAAAGAATGTTATTTATTAGGGCAAATAGTGTTCCTATAGAAGCCAATTGAAGGCGCCACATTGAGCATTATATCAAAAATAACCCGCAACGAGAACTTCAAATCCATACTTGCCATCGCAATAATTGTAATTGTGGTTTTAGGCTTCTTTTTCGGGTTGCGGTTTGTACTCAACACGGATGTTCCCGTTCGCGTTGTGGAAAGCGGTAGCATGTGTGTGCCCTACGACGGCTTATGTGACGGTTGGAGCCACACCTTTGCCCAAACCCTCCACGTCGGCGACATCATAATCATCCAAGGCGTAGACCCCGATACCCTAAACGCAGAATACCCCAACAGCGACGTCATCGTTTACCTAAACCCCAACAACCCCACCGCCACCCCCATCGTGCACCGAGTGGTTTCAAAATACGAAATCAACGGCACCCTCTACTTCCAAACCAAAGGCGACGGCAACGGCGAACCATGGCCAAGCGCTGTGTCGCCGCAAGAATACGATTCTCACACACTGTGGAACAGCGGTCAAGGCGTACCTGAAGACCTAGTTATCGGCAAAGTCGTGATGCGAATCCCATGGTTCGGGCATATAACCCTGTTCTTAAGGAACAACCCTGTGGGTTTGCCGATTGTGATTGCATTGATAATCATACTTTTGATAGTGGAGTTCGTTATACCTGCAATCAGGAGTAAAACTAGGCAGCCACCACAACCTGCTGTAGCAGAGACAAAAAAGGAAAATTTTGAAGTCTAATTTTATTTAAGCAGATTAGTTACGAATTGCTGGCATTTAGCGTCTACGTCGTCACTGTTGGTTATCTTTGCAACGGCTGTTAAAATCAAGTTGCTGTCGTCTGAGAGGTTCGCTACATCATCCATGACTGCGGTTTGGTCAGTGTTGTCGATTTGCACGCTACCATAGCCAAATACGCTAACTTCTACGCCTGCGGGTTGAGTTAGGCTGTTTAGGTAGGCTTGGATTGTGCTTGCGGGTTTGCCTGCATAGATTGGGCCACCCACCACCACAAGGTCATAGTTTGCGATGTCTGTTGCGGTTGAGCTTTTGACGCCTGCTAAAGTAACGTCGTAGCCTGAATCTTGCAGGTTGTAGCCGATTTTTGTGGCGACATCCTTAGCGCCTCCAGTTAAACCTGGGGAATACACGATCAGTGCTTTGCCGATTGCGGCGCCGTTGGGGAGCGATTGAGTGTCGGTTGCTAAGCTGCCTGCAACGTCATAGATTACTAAGCTGAAAGCTGCAAAAACTGCAATAAAGAACACAGCGAAAACCATCAGAATTATCTTTAGTATCTTGTTCATTTTCTTTTCTCCTTTCTCTCGGCATAATTTAGATGATCAAATAAAAAGCTAGCCTGCAAAAAGAAGCAGTTTTTCAAGCCATCTTTGCATAATCGACTATGGGGTTGATGGTGTCTGGGCTTGTCCAGTCCTGCGGCTTACAGAACACCGCAAGGTGCTCTTTGGCTTTGTAAACGACCACCGCGCTTAGGTTGACTTTGCTTTTTGGGCTAGTCTTTTGCCCAGCTTCGGATTTCTTCCATGTCGCGGATGTCGTAGACGTCCGGTGAAGTTTCTTTGAAGCCGTCCTTTTCCAACTGCTGACGGATTGAACCCAAGGTTTTGCGGAACAGAAAATTCATCTTGTTGTAATCAATCACTCCGCCAAAGAAGCCCAGCGCGATTGCCTGCAGACTGTACTTGGTGACTTTGTCGGTTAAGGCGAATTTTCTGGTGACTTCTACGTCGTCGGTTTTGCCTTCCCGCTCAGAAACCGTCTTCATCGTTGAAGCAAACAACGCCATCTTCTTCTGGGCAAAGTCGTTTTGGAAGCGTTTGAGAAAATCTTCTGCTTCGCCCGTCCACTTGCCCATCTGTAATCCGCTGCCCACAACGATGAGCTCGTAAGGGTTGATGTCTTTGATTTTTTCTTCTTTAGCGTTCACAACTTTAACGTCAAAGCCCTCGCCTCTGAGGACTGCTGCGATTTCTTCGGCGGTGCCTGCGGATGCCCCGTAACGAGTGCCATAAACTATGAGCGTTTCCATACTTTCCACCAGTACCTACTGAGGCTGTTTGTTTTAAAATTATTCTCCCAAGATTTGTGGGTATATTTGGCGTCTATTAGGATTTCTATGCAGAAACCTATAGGGGATAGGTCAACTGATTTTCGCCTTCAAATAGGGGGATAGGGTATTACTAAAAGCAACAAACCCTTTATTCTCGCCACGCTTCTTGACGGTTCATAGTATCGCAGCCGAGCACTCTGCCTGACGCGTTGCCAATTATTCCGGTGCGAAGCGCCTGCACCATCCATGCGTCCGCGACTTCTGCTGGGATGGGGTATGTGGGTTCGAAACCCAATTTTGAGGCAGATGTGAAGCCGAATTTTGGGTAGTGTGCTATTGGGTTTGGAGTTCTAGGCCTTTTTTGATGAGGCTACCTCCGACTTCTTGCTTTTGGAATTTGGGGATAACCGCGAGGGGCGCGAGGAATGAGGCTTTGATGTTGGGGGCGCCGACGATGGTGGCTTTGCTGAAAAGGATATGCCCTACTGGTTGCCCATCAATAAAAGCAAGCAACGACAGCAGAGGCTTAGCTGACGGGTCAACTAAGAGGTCGCGAGTCAAGTTCTTCCGCATCCTTGTTGAAAGCTGCCCGCTCAACAAGTAGTATGTCGTTTAAGTCGGCGTCGGTGGTTTCACGTATTATCATTCGAGGTCACTTGGTTAGTTAAGCTGTTTTGTTCTTTATATAAGGGAGGGGAGGCCCCAGAGAGCAACAGCGACTTTCAATTAGCGCTAATACACCATAAAGAAGAGGGCGCAGAAAAGAAGAAGAAAAGTACACTGTTTTTAAAAAAGAGCAAAATACGTAAGATATTAAAAGCCACAATCAACCAATAATGTTGACAATGACAGTGCTTAAGGGTTCAGCCAAGATCGCGGTTGCTATAATCTTAATTGTGATTGTCTTAATTGTTCTTGCAGGCTTTAGCTCTAACCCCCACGAAAACAATCAAACACCCCCAACAAGAGAAAGCGCCTTGCACCCTGACGCAGTCAAAGTCTCAGTAGACGAAGATTTGCACCCACCCATACTTCATTCTGATGATTGGAACCAGCCAGTACCTCTCTCATCAGCAGTAAACACGGCTGGCGCTGAAGATTCAGCCTTCATAATGCCCGACGGAGCTACACTGTATTTCTTCTTTACGCCTGACCCAAATATCCCTCCTGAAAAACAATTGCTTGACGGCGTGACAGGCATCTACGTCTCAAAAAAGCAAGACGGCATCTGGCTCAACGCTGAAAGAGTAATTCTGCAAGATTCAGGCAAGTTGGCTCTTGATGGCGCTGAATTCGTACAAGGAAACGTTATGTGGTTTGCTTCTGCACGCGAAGGTTTCTCAGGGCTTAACCTTTTCGCAGCGGAGTTTAAAGATGGTAAATGGGTAAATTGGCAATACACAGGTGACAAGATAAACAAGGAATATCAAGTTGGCGAGATGCACATAACCGCCGACTGGTCAGAGATTTATTTCCATTCACCGAGGGCAGGCGGAGAAGGACAATATGATATTTGGGTTACAGAAAAAGTTGGCGGCGAATGGCAGAAACCCAAAAACATAGCTGCGGTCAATACCGCTGAAAACGAAGGGTGGCCCTTTATTACTCAAGATGGAAAGGAGTTATGGTTTACAAGAACATACATGGGTACACCAGCAATTTACCGTTCTTTAAAAGTTAACGCTTTATGGTCAGAGCCACAACTTATCCTTTCACAATTTGCAGGGGAACCTTCACTGGATAACACTGGAAACATTTACTTCACACATCACTTCTACAACAGCACCTCACAGATGGTGGAAGCAGACATTTACGTTGCCCTCAAAAAATAGTGCTACAAAGACGAATACGGAAGTGTATGCGCCTTTAAATAAGGGGGGCTATAGAAAGAAAAAGCAGCAGTTAGCGGCTTATTTCTTGTTGGTGAGGTATTCATGCATGGCTTTTGCTGCGCGTTTGCCTGCGCCCATGGCGCTGATGACTGTTGCTGCACCTGTTGCGACGTCGCCGCCTGCGTAGACTCCGTCGAGGCTGGTTTTGCCGACTTCATTGACGCAGATGGTGCCGTGTCTTGGGTCATTTTGTAAACCGTCTGTTGTGCGCTGTATGATTGGGTTAGGTGTTTGCCCGATAGCTATGATAACTGTATCCACATCCATGACGAATTCGCTGCCAGGCACCACTTTGACTCCACGCCTTCCTCTTGCATCTGGCTCAGTGAGTTCCATAGCGATGCATTTCATAGCTTTAACCCAGCCCTTGCTGTCACCATAAAACTCTACTGGAGCAGCCAAAAACTTGCAGACCAACCCCTCTTCCTCCGCGTTCTCGATTTCTTCATGCCTTGCAGGCAATTCGTCACGGGAACGCCTATATAGCAAGCAAACCGAAGAGCCCAATCGCATACTGCTTCTTGCGCAGTCCATCGCAACGTTGCCGCCGCCGATAACCACGACGTGTTTGCCGATGCGGATTGGTGTGTCGTATTCTGGGAACTGGAAGGCTTTCATGAGGTTAACGCGGATGAGGAATTCGTTGGCGCTGTAGATTCCGCCTAGGTTCTCGCCGGGGCAATCAGTGAACTGCGGCAAACCTGCACCGCTACCGATGAACACTGCATCGTAACCGCCTTCTTTCATCAATTCGGGAATCGTGTGAATTCTTCCGATCAAGTTGCCTAAACGCAGATCAACGCCGAGTTTTTGGACGTAGTTAACTTCGTTGTTTACGACGGCTTTGGGTAAGCGGAATTCTGGGATACCGTAAGAGAGCACTCCGCCGCCGATGTGTAGGGCTTCGAACATGGTGATTTCGTGACCGAGCTTGACGAGGTCGGCTGCAACGGTTAAGCCTGCTGGACCAGCACCGATAACCGCTACCTTTTTGCCCGTTGACGCTTCTTTTGGCGGCAGCTGGTAACCGTTGTCGCGTTCCCAATCAGCCAAAAACCGCTCAAGCCGCCCAATGCTTACGGGTTCACCCATTCTGCCTATAACGCATTTAGCTTGACACTGTGACTCCTGTGGGCACACACGACCGCAAACTGCGGGTAACGCGTTTTTGGTTTTGATAACTTGGATGCCTTCAGCGTACTTCTTCTCTTTGATGCATTTGATGAACTGTGGAATCGGAACTTCGACGGGGCAGCCTTGTCGGCATAGGGGGTTTGGGCATTGCAGGCAACGGTTGGCTTCTTCTTGAGCTTCCGCTTCAGTGTAGCCCAAGGCGACTTCGCTAAAGTTTTTCGCCCGTACTTTGGGGTCTTGCTTTGCCATTTCAACGGCTTTCTTGTTTAGTTTCGGTTTAGGCTTTGTTTCTGCCACACTTGCAACCTCCATGCATATCTGCCAGTACACTGCTTAACCTTTCTTCAGGGAGCATAGTTCTCTGTCGCAGGATTAATTCGTCAAAGTCAACTTGGTGCCCATCAAATTCAGCGCCGTCCACGCAGCCGAAGAGCATCTTGCCTTCGACGGTTACTCGGCAGACACCGCACATGCCCATGCCGTCAATCATGATCGGCGTTAAGGTGACCATGGTGGGTATGTTGTAGGGTTTGGTGATTTCGCTGACATCCTTCATCAGAATGACTGGACCCATAACGACGCATCGGTCGAACTTTTCTTTGGTAAGCAACTCTTTGAGGAAGTCTAAACCCTTATAGCCTTTAGAACCATCATCCGTTGCGACGTAGACTTGGTCACTGTACTTCTTGGCTTCGTCCTCAAGCATAATGAAGGGCTCCGAGCGAGCACCCAATACCGTGGTAACGTGGTTACCTGCTTCCTTCATGGCTTTAGACTGCAAAAGAAGCGGCGCAATCATAACGCTACCGCCGACACAGAGCACCTTACCGAATTTTTTGATTTCTGATGGATTCCCCAGCGGACCAGTGATGTTGTCGATTTCTTGGCCTTGCTCGAGTTTGCCGAGGTCTTTAGTGGTTTTGCCGACTTCGTGGAAAGCAAATGAGACTGTGCCTTTTTTGGTGTCGTAGCCGCAGATGGTTAGGGGTATGCGTTCGCCTTTTTCGCCGTGGATGACGATTAGGAATTGTCCGGGGTGTGATTTGGCGGCGATGTCTGGTGCTTCGACTTCGAAGAGCTTGATTTTCGGGACCAATTCGGTTTTGCTAACTATCTTGTACATTCGGCTTTAGCCTCCGCTTTTGGTTCTTTAGGTAAATTGGCGATTTTTTGGTAGAATTCGTTGAGTTTCTGCTCGAAATCTCCTTGGCATCTTGGTGACTCCTCGTAGAGTTGGAACCGTTCAAGCAGGTTCTTCTTTTTGAGCACATCAAGGATTACGTCTAAGTTGCGTTCTGCTGTGTCTCGCCCTTCCTGTAGCTTGCAGTCTTTTGAAGAGCAAACAACCGCGATTACGCCTTCGAAACCGCAGCTCAAGGCGTTGACTACATGAACTGGGTCGAGGGATTTGAAGCATGGAACCTCAAGAGCCAACACGTTTTTGCCTTCAAACGCCTTGTTGGGGCTATCTAAGGCGGAGAACTCTGACCACTGGCAAATAAACGCGAGAACTGCTGGTCCTTTGCCCTGCGCCGCCACTTTCTGCGCGGATTCGCCGTAGCGTTTAAGCACATTTTCGAATTCGAAACCTTTGACTTGTATGGCGTGGTGTGGGCAAACCAGTTGGCAAGCGCCGCAGCCAACACATTTTTCTTCGATGACTTTTGGAGTGGCGAAAGGCTCGAACTCTAAGGCTTTGTAGGGGCAGATGAAGATGCATTTGTCGCAACCCACACATTCCAACACGTCATAGACTGCTTTGCGCGAGAATTTGATGACTCGAACGGCGTTGTCGTCGTAGCCGAGTTGTTTGAGAACGTTTTTTGCGAGGGTTAATCTGCGGGTGTTGATTTTGGTGCCTTCTTTGTAGCGGCAGAAGGGATCCTCGCATTGGATTGAGACGATGTTTTTTATGCCCAAGTTTAGGGCTTCAAAGACAAAGTCCGTTGGAACTCTACCCGCGCAGGGCAATCTGAGTGCGATGTAATTGTCGATTTTTAGGTTTTGTTCTTTGAGGATGTCTTTTACTTCGCCTGTGTTGGGCGAGTTGCCGCGGCACATCAAAACCAATGTCTCAGTTTTAGGCGACTTCGCCTGAGCTTGCTTTAGGTATTCGGTTAAGTTGTCGTAAGTGTAATACTGCATTTTTATGGCGGAAGCTGGGCAAGCACTGTAGCAAATGCCGCAAACTTGGCATTCTTCGATGTTAATGTTTACTTTGCCTTCGTCATCACGTTTGATTGCATCATAGGGGCAGATGGATTGGCAAACGTAACATCTGCTGCATAAGTCCTGATTAACCTCAACTACAGCGAGACATTTCTCACTCATTAGTAAACCTCATTGCACGCTGCTGATTAATGCCTTAGCGTGTTGGCTGAAGCATCGAAAGCACAAGAAGGCTTTTAGAACGATATAATCCTTCCTCTGAAAATTGTGAAAATCCCCTATATAACTCTGGGTTAACAAACGTATTGTTTAACTGGTTTTGAGTCAAAAATAGAAGAAGACGGGCTTTACAAAAGTGGTGTACCACTATTTTTTGTAGTATGGACGCCTTATGAAAGCGTAAGCTTCAAGCGCAGCCGTGATTCCCTGCCCAACCGCTGTGCCGACCTGCTTGACGGGGTGGTTGGTTACGTCTCCAGCAGCGAACACGCCTTCGAGGTTGGTGCGTTGATGCATATCGATTTTGATGTAGCCGTGCTCGTCGATTTCTACGCCTGCCGCGTTTGC
Organism: Candidatus Bathyarchaeota archaeon; assembly: GCA_023488905.1. Classification (GTDB taxonomy): domain Archaea; phylum Thermoproteota; class Bathyarchaeia; order Bathyarchaeales; family Bathycorpusculaceae; genus Bathycorpusculum. Next base: position 14,599 of record JAMDCQ010000012.1, on the reverse strand, counting down.
CAGTTGACTGTTGGGTGCTTCGCCGACCTGCACAAACACCGCATCCACAGCTAACTCGCTGGTTTGCCCAGTTGAGTTGTCAATTAGCGTGACTGAGCGGACTTGGCGGTCGCCTTTGATTTCTTGGACTTCCGTATTCCAGAGGATGTTGACGTTTGTTTTTGCTTTAAGATCGTTTACAAGCGATTCTTCTGCACGGAACATCTGCCGCCGATGGATAACCGTAACTTGGGACGCTAAACCTGAAATATAGAGCGTGGTAATACATGCCGAGTTTCCGCCACCCACAACCACCACACGTTTACCCTTGAAAAATGGGCCATCACACACGCCGCAGTAGCTTACGCCTCTACCGCGGAACTCTTTCTCGCCTTTGGCACCGATTTCTTTGTAATGCGAACCAGTGGAGATTATGATGGCTTTGGCTGTGTAGGATGCGCCTGTGGTTGTTACTGTTTTGGTTTCGCCTTTGAGGTCTAAAGTGGTTACGGCTTCGATGTCATGGATGTTTGCGCCAAGCGCGCGTGCGTGGTCAGCCATCTTCTGGGCCAACTCGCCGCCGCTTATGGAGACAAAACCTGGGTAATTGACGATTGTGGGGGCATCTGCGATGGTTCCTCCAGCGAATTTCTCATCCAAAACCAAAGTTTTCAATCCGCTCCTAACCGCGTAAATGGCTGCGGAAAGTCCCGCTGAACCTGCGCCGACGATGATGACATCCCAATTATCCATGACAAGCAACCTTCTATTGGAGATAGATTGGGTTAACGCAGTTTATGAATTGTTCGATTCTGCAAAGCTTTTTGGAACAATTATTAATAGGACTGAAAAGGTATATGCCTATGTGGAACAATGACAATCGAAGTTGAACTCAAAGAAATCAAGTTCTTGTTATCAGAGGTTAACAAGAAACTTGACTCTTTGTTGGAAGAGAGAGAAACTGAGATAGTTATGGCTCTTGAAGAGCAGGCGCTAAAGGAGTTTCTGGCGGAGGAGCCTGACATCTATTCGATTAAAGACGTTAAAACAAAGGTTAACTGCAATTGAAAGGTAAAGATAGTTCTAATTACTTTTCCATTTACCGATTTAACATCTACTAAACTGAGACCTGCACTTGTTTTATATGAAAGCGAAAAAGACGTCACTGTAGTCTTCATTTCATCGAGAAAAGCAAAAACCAATTCTAATGATGTTGTGATAGATGAAAAGCACCCGGAATTCAAGCAAACTGGACTAAAGGTAGATTCATTTCTAAAGATTGAAAAAATCGCAACACTATCCAAAAGGCTAATCGTGGGAGAATTAGGGCATGTTGGTCCTAAACTTAAGAAAGAAATAAACAATAAGGTAACAAAAACACTCAACCTCTAATCCAAACAAGTAACCGTTAAGTCTATGTTTCCAATAAACTGATATTCTCGATTAGTCTTAGTTTTTGTTGTTTCTGGAGGTTTGTTTATGGCTAAGTATAGATGTACCGTGTGCAACTGGGTTTATGATGACGTTAAACAGAAAGTCAAGTTTGAGGATTTGCCTAAAGAGTGGGTTTGCCCCATTTGCGGCGCTCCAAAATCGGCTTTTGTGCTCTTAACCGAGGAGAAGACGGGGAAGGAAGCTGCATCTGAAGAGAAGGCTGAAAACACCGTTTCGGACGTGCTAATTAACCAGATCGCGGCTTGGGGCGTTAGATACGTTTTTGGTATACCTGGCACTTCAACTTTGGGTGTGATAGATGCCATACGCAAAACCAACGGCAAAGTCCGCTACATCCAAGTTCGCCATGAAGAGACAGCGGCGTTTATGGCTTCCGCATATGGAAAACTAACGGGCCACATTTCGGCAGTTCTGGGGATTTCGGGTCCAGGCGCAACCAATCTCGTCACAGGACTCTACGATGCACAACTGGATCACGCGCCTGTTTTGGCTTTAACGGGATTGGTACCCCGTAAACTGATCGGTAAAGGTGCCATACAAGAAATCGACCAGCAAGCTTTCTTTGAACCGCTGAGCGTTTACAACAAGACGTTGATGACTGAGGATCAGACAACTTCACTGGTGACGTTGGCAATTAAGCATGCACTACTAGATCAAGGTGTCGCGCACATTGGCATCCCTAATGATGTGCAGAAGTTGCCGTATGAAACGGAGATTTTACCGTTTGAAGGCAGAATGCCCAACATGGCATATGGACAGGAGGAATGGGTGATTGAGAAAGCAGCCAAAGTTGTCGATGAAGCCAATCGCCCAGTTATCGTGATCGGTTTCGGTGCAAGAGGACAGGGAACTAAACTGCTTAAACTCGCTGACAAACTTGGGGCACCGATAATTGCTACTTTCCGCGGCAAAGGCATCGTAGACGAGATGGATTCGCGCTACATGGGTGGCCACGGCGGTGTAGGCTCAACTGCGGCGTCGCAAATCATGGAGAAAACCGATTTACTCATTGCGGTAGGCTTGTCGTTTTCGGATTTGTCCCAGATTCCCCAAAAACGCATGGTCCAAATCGACATCAACCCCTTGATGATTGCGAGGCGTTACCCTGCGGAGGTCGCGTTGCTTGGTAACAGCGCGGTTTTGATTCCAAAGTTAACTGAGAAAGTAGCCGAGAAAAATAGGGCTGACTATGTAGCTGAAGCCGCCAAACTCAAGGCGGCGTGGCTTGAGCAACTCCAAGCGGAAGCTGACCCAAAAGCAAAACCGATTCGCCCACCCTACATCATGAAAGTGCTCAATGAGAAGGTTGCAGATGACGCGGTGATTTCACTTGATGTTGGCGAGAACTGCTGGTGGTTCGGACGCAACTTCTTCATGAAGCGGACGCAGAAGATGGTTATGAGTGGCACTTTGGCGACGATGGGTTTCGGGTTGCCTGGTGCGTTGGCGGCTGCTTTGGCGTGTCCTGAGAGGCAAATCGTCTGCGTGACGGGAGATGGCGGTTTGACGATGGTGCTGGGTGACTTCCTGACTGCGTTGAAGTACAATTTGCCTGTGAAGGTATTTGTGATTAACAACAAACGTTTGGGCATGATCATGCAGGAGCAGAAGGTGGAGGGATACGAGGGTTGGCAAACCGAGCTGCACGATTTTAGCTTCGCCGACTTCGCAACCAATGCAGGCGGGTTAGGCATAAAAGTCACCGAACCTGCAGAATTGGAAGCTGCAGTTGAGAAAGCGCTGAAATCGGATAAGCCCACGATTGTGGACATCGACACTGATCCGAGGCGTTTTGCAACATAACAAGCTTGCAAACAGCGGCTCTGCGGTGACTAGACCCCCTTATTTAAAGGCAAAAACGGTTTTTTCGGTTCGGTTAAGTTTTTGTGGTTGTTGGGCAGGGCTCTTTTACCAGTGTAACCCAGATTACTACACCTACTAATCCTAAACTGCCCAGCGCCAGCCCGACTGCTTGATAACCGTAGCTGTTAAGCATTAACCCTCCAAATACAGATGCCACAAGAATCCCGATGTTCATGAACGCCGCATTTAATGACATCATGGTGCTGCGGAATTTGGGTAACTGTTCGAGGATTAAGCTGCCGCCAGCGGTTGACGCCATCGCGGCGAACCAGAAGCGTAAAAGCCCCACTGAACCCGAAAGCTCTACTGTGGGCATAAACGTGAACATCAAAGTAAGTATACTGGCAAGCAGGAATGTAATTGTGCCTAAATTTTTGCGACCCATCCGGTTAACAAGCAGACCTGCGATTGCACCTCCCACTGCTCCTGCAAGGCTACCGAACAAAATAAACGATGACCCCCACCCAACAGAGAGGTCAAATTGATCCCGGAAGAACGAAACCGAATAGTAACCTATGGCGCCTTCAGTACACAAGAATATAGTAACTGATAATGCAGCAACTGCTGAAACGCTGGTGAATGCCTGTTTGCATCCAGGAGAAAACTGCTTCCTCTCTGTTGAAGCTTTTGTTTGTTGTCTTTTTGGAATCACAAAAGCGGCTGAAACTAGGCTTGCTAACGCGACGGGTAAAGTCAAGGCAATCGTGACTGTACGCCAATCCAAATACGATGCCAGTAAACCCGTGGCGGGGCTACCTATAACAAATGCAAGAGTCGTGAAAGCGACAATTACTCCAACCGCTTTTCCTCTTTTTTCCAGTGGGTAAACGTCGCCGATTATGGAGTAAGCCATCGCAGATACAATAGCTATGCCTGCGCCTACACCGATGTTGGAGGCTAAAAGTAATGGAAAAGTCGGTGCAAAATAATAGCCGAGCGCTCCTAGAATGGTGCACGCCAAGCCGCCTAACAATAGTAGTTTATGGCTGTAGCGCATGCTTACCACAGCTAAAAGTAACCCGAAGGTTATGCCTGAAATCGAGCCGACAGAGGCCGCCATGCTTGCCGTGCCAACTTGAACTTGGAAGCTAGCGGCTACATCGATCATTAATACTTGAAAAGCAACGGTTACTAAACAGGCAGAAAGCGCAGACAAGCCCAAAACTAAAAGTAGCAACTTACTATGGACTGGGCTGACGGTTGATTTGACCTCCTGCATGGCTCCCTCTTTTGTTATAGGATGTATTTAAAATAAGATTAAAAAAACTAATTCTAAACGGTTTAGCTTACACATTTACCCGCTCATAAACGAAGTAACTCGTTCTGTTGCTTTGCCAAAGACCCCCTCCCTTATTTAACAGTAGATCAAAAAATATGTTTGTTTGTTGGTTTGGTTGGGGTTGTTGGTTCTTGTGGAAGAAAAAACCAAAAGATACATGCCCCCACATCCACACCCAGCCCGTTTCAACATAGAGCTATGTTGTTCTTGTGGAGAAAATCCCATATGCCACACCGAAACCGACGCAGAAAACCGTTGCAAACCCAAAACGCAGCCGCCCCCAACTGCCGTCGTGTGGTGTGCCGTAAACCACCACACCCACATAAAGAGCGCGCAACAAAATTTTGATCTACTGTTAAAAGCGGGAACTTTTGCTTAGAAAGCAACCAAACCAGACCTCCCCTCTATAGGTTTCTGCATAGAACCACTATTTGGCGCCTAATATGATTGTGACGCAATACCAATGAAACGGTTACCCGACGCACCATCCGAACCGCTTGATGTCCGCTGGCGAAACTTTTTCTTCAATCATCAAGTCGCGGAGGCAAACGGGGTCCGTCTCCAAGTAGTCGCCTGTACACGCATAAGCTCGTCCTCTGCATCCGCCGCAGCCCTCACGGTACTCGCAGGTGCCACATTTGCCTTTGAGCGTGTGTCTTTGCCGTAGCGTGTTTAGCACTGGCGAGTTGCGCCATATTTCGGTTAGGCTCTGTTCGCGTATGTTGCCGACCTTGATTGGGAGGAAGGTGCAGGGGTAGATGTCGCCGTTTGGACGGAGGCTAAAGTACATGTTGCCTGCGTGGCAGCCGATGCCTTGATGTATCCAGAACTCTTTGATGAGGAGGTCTTTGGCTTTGGTGCCGTGGCTGCGGTGCATTTCGCAGGCGATTTCGGGATACATGGGCAAGCCGCCTGACATTGCAAAAACCATCTCCGTATTCTCCTGCTTGCTCTGTAGCCATCGGATGAGGTTAACGCGTTGCTCCATCGTCATAGCGTTATCCATGACGTCTTTGCCTCTGCCCACTGGAATCAAATCGTAAACCGCCACCTCATCCACCCCCAACTCCGAGAGAAACTGCAGCCGCTGGGGCATCTCGCTGTAGGTGTCTTTTAGTGCCATAGTGGTTATGACGACTTCTAAGTCGATTTCTAGGCAGGTTTTGATGGCTTGCACTGCTTTTTGGAAGGTGCCCGGGAGGTTTCTTAGGCGGTCGTGGCATTCGGGGACAACGGAGTCGATGGGTATGCCGATGGCTTTGATGCCTGCTTCCTGAAGCTGCAACGCGGTGTGAGGCGTAATCAACAAGCCATTCGATAACATGGCGGGTATGATACCTAAGTCGTCGCAGTGTTGCGCCAAAGCCAAAACAAAATCTTTGCGCAGCAAGGGTTCGCCGCCGCTGAAAATCACTGCTTCCGTGCCCAAACTGTGCATTTCATCAATTGCCGCAGTTGCCTCTTGCAGGTTGAGTTCGTTTGGCATGGCTTCTCTTGCGGATACGTGGCAGTGGAGGCATCTTAGGTTGCAGGCGCGTGTAACAGCGTAAGAAACAATGAGTGGGGTGTGGGGTTCACCCTTTAGTCCCTGCCCTAGCAGCTTCTGCCGAAGCAACAGTTCCAGCAGTTTGAGGGTTGTACCCACGTTTTATCGCCTAGATTTTGGGTTTGATTATCCAGAGTTGGATAGCTCGGCGGAGTAGCCACGCGACTGCAAATATGACTGCGACGGCGATTATCACAATCATCAGGTTGGGTCCGATGTCAAAGCTGTTTTCGCTGTAGGGGTCTAAGTCGGTGAGTTTTACGTTGTCGATGGTTGCGTGGCTGTCGTGGCCGAAGTAGTATTCTGTGCCGCTGAGGATTTTGCCTGTTGGATTCTGGGTGCCCTCTAAGACTTTGACTGCTTGTTCTTCGTTGTTGATGTAGAGGTGCATTCCTGTGGTTGTGCGGGTAAACTGCACTTCTATCCAAGTGTTAAGCGGAATGGCTTGGGTTGTTACTATTTCGTTGAAGCCGCCGCTCTCCGTCATGAGGAAGCCGCTGAGTGCTCCTTCAACGTATTCTTCGCCGTTTTCTGGTGTGCCTGCACGTATGGCTAAGCCGAGGACTCTTTGTGTGTTTTGCCATTCGCAGGCTTGGTCTGGGTGGTTGCATTTCACTACGATGTTGTTGTATGTGGCGTTTGTGAAGCTTGGGACGTTAATCCACGCGTTTATGGTGAAGTATTTCTCGATGTCGAGGTTAGTGGAGATTGGGATGTACATGGGTTCATCCATGGGTGGAAAGCCGACGACGAATTTGATTGGAACGTAGATGGCGTTTTCTCCGCTAAACTTCATGGCGTTGCCGTATTTGCCTTCGACAAGTGTTGGGTGCTCTGCGCCTGCCAATATGCCGTTGTTGATGCCTGTTGCGTCGGGTGTGGTTTCGGTTGTGCCGCTGATGTCGGTTTCGTCGAGTTTCCATTCGCCCACTGTCGTGGCGCTGTCTGCCCGTGCAGTGGTCACTAAAATTGGGCTTAACATGGTTACGATTAGTAAGCAAAAGGTTAAGGTTTTTAATGCGTTTTTGTTGGTTGCCATTTATCCATCACTTGTTAGGTGCATAGGTAGATGTGGCTTATAGCTCTCCCCAGAGAACGGGCTGTTCCCCAAAAAGAACACCCTCAAACTGGCTCTATTTCGTGAACGGTGGTTGCCCTGTTCTGCTTGCGGATTAAGCCACAACCAGCTTGCAACCCAAACCCGACGCAGAAACCAAAACACAATCGTCTACGCAATCCGTTGGTTGTTGTTGAAACAAGAGGGGGTCTCGGCAACAACAACTACAAAAAAGGAACACAGCGCAAAAAGCCCAACCGTAATATACCATTAAACCAATCCATTATCCGTATGCGGAAAATAAAAGCCTCCAGCAGCTACCTCAAGAACCAAACCAGAAAAAACCTCGCCAAAGCCGCTCTCTGCTTACTGATTCTTTTCGCTGGTTTATCTGCAGTAGCGTTTCGGGTGCTTTCTTCGCTGCAGGTTGGTCTCTTGGAACAGGTGGGATTGATTTTAATGGTTGCGCCCCTAATCGGCTTCTACTTTTATTTGCGTAAGTACCGCATTTACAGCGGCGGCTGGCAAGGCGAAAAACAAGTCGCCAACCTACTCAGCAACACATTAAGCGACGACTACTATCTCATAAACGACCTCTACCTCAAAGAGGGCGGAGGCGACATAGACCACGTTGTCCTAGCGCCAAGCGGCATATATGTCCTGGAAACCAAGAACTGGAGCGGACCCATAAGCTGCGTCGGCGACCAGTGGCATCGGGCAGGAAAACGCAACTTCAACTCCAGCCCAAGCCGCCAAGTAAAACGCAACGCCGCCAGAATAAAACAGCTAATTGACAACTCGCACCATCTGCGCTCTTTGGGCGTTTGGGTTGAGGGCATAGTGGTAATAACCAACAAACACGCCACACTCCAACTAAACAACCCCACAGTACCAGTGCTCAAACTCCCACAACTGCCAAACTACCTAACAAACCACGGAAGCCAACGCAGGTTCAGCCGCGAACAACTTGAAGCCATAGGCAAAGAAATCGCTAAACAGAAAGCTTAGCTGCTTTAGGCGTTGGCGGAGCGATTTTTAGCCATGCACCCCTCTTTGCCAGCACGAAAGAAGTGATGCCTGTTATGAGCAGTGAGCCTATGCAGAACGAGTTCGGCAGCGCACGTTGAGCATCTACAAAAACCGTTGAAAGAATCATTGATGCAGCGCAGTAAATAGCTAATGAGCCCGTTAAGATTTGCATGACATGTAGTCCTTTGCGTACTTGGAAGGCTTTGGTTTTCATCCAGTTCAACCCCGCCTCAACCCGTTTGTTGCAGTCTGGTAAATCGTCGAGGAACAGCGCTAATCCAGCAAGCAGACATACACGGACAGCGTTGATCGGTATACTGTTTGAATCTATCAAAAACAGGTTTTGTATCGGGATTGGAGTGAAGAAGAAAACGTACGCTGAAGACCCCGCAAGCACAAAAGCGCCGTAAACGTAGTGGTGGAAGAGGAATCTGCCTGTGTGCAGTGCTCTGCCGATGGCTGCGCTGGGGAAGATGTTGATCAGCGCCGCGGCGATGGCGAGCCAAAACAGGTTACCGTTAAGCAGGTATGGCGAGTAGGGTTCCCAGTTGGGGTAAGACACGTAAAAGCCGTAGATAATGCCTGCAACGCATCCCAAAGTGACCAACGCGTTAAAAATAAGTGTTAAACTGAAGGTTTTCTTCACAATTACCCAGACGGATGCGGCTGTAACCATCTTATGCCTAAGCCCTTTGTGTCATTACTTTATTAACATGGTTCACTAAGGGGTTTTTATAACTAACGCAAAAAAGGAGTGAATTACCATGAAGTTCGAAATTAAATACAACCCCTCATACGCCATGGTAGTCGCCAACCTCGAGCAAGGCGAAACCATCACCGCAGAATCCGGCGCCCTAACCTACATGACCCCCAATATTGAAGTCCACACAAGAAAACGCGAAAAAAGCCTTCTGGGCAGCTTAGGATTAAGCCTCATTGGCGGCCAATCGTTCTGGGTTAACGACTACACCGCCCAAAACGGCCAAGGAGAAGCAGCGTTTGTTGCAGCGCCAGTTGGCGACATAAAACAGCTTGACATCGCACCCGGCAGCGGCTACGTCATCCAAAAATCCGCCTACATCGCCTCAACCCAGGGCATCGATTTAGATGTTAAATGGGAAGGCTTCACCAAAGGCCTTTTCGGGCAAGGTCTCTTCATGATTAAAGCCACAGGCAGCGGGCAAATGTTCATCAACACGTTTGGCGCCATCGACACCCACAAACTTGAAGCGGGCCAAACCCTAATCGTAGACAACTTCCACCTCGTCGGCTTTAGTGAATCATGCAGCTACAAAGTTACCCGCTTAGGCGGCTTGAAAGAAACCCTGCTAAGCGGCGAAGGCTTAGTCACCCAAATCACTGGACCCGGCGAAGTTCACATCCAGACCAAGAACCTCCAAGAATTCACTGAGTGGTTATGGACGTTGCTGGCGCCTAAAGTGAGAAGTGAACGAGGCCGATAGGCAACCTTTTTATTTTCTCTTTTTCTTATGCAACAATCAGTGATCTATGTGGCTAGTGTTGGATTAGGTGCATTGGTTGGTTTTCTTGTCACTGTAGTATTAGGCATTATCTACCCCGGCGTCGGCCACTTACTCGGCGGCTTCATAGGCGGCATAATCGCTGGCTTAGTGGCTCGGGGCATAATTGGCGGAAGCATCGCGGGGCTACTTGCAGGCATATCGAGCAGTATAATTCTTTTTATTTTGGCTCTTTTTGGCTTCGTATTCTACGGTGCCAGCAACTTTGGATTCATCGGTGCATTAGTCAGCGGGGTCGTCGGCGCAGCCTTAAGCATTATAATAGCTGTTGTTGCAACGATTGCTTCGGTTATCGGTGGTTTTATCGGCGGACTCGTCACCCGATAGGCGGCTGCTTATCGGTCAAGCATGAAGGATTTTTCATGTGGCGGCTTCTCTGGGATAGTGTCTAGAACCATTTTTGCTTCTGGTTTTTTACTTAACACAATTGGCGTTAACTGGTTGGCAAGTTCAAGTGCCGCAGACAGTTTACTGCTTCTCTCAGCAAAAACTTCAATCAGTACGCCGTCTTTACGCACATAATCCCCCAGTTTAGCATGCAAAAGTACCCCTGCGCCCTTCTCTTTAGGCGCCCCAGCCATGCGGGCTATGCGCACTATGTCGTCGGTGCTTAACCAGAGCACTTTTCCTGCCTCTTTTGAGCGCACAACAGCAGATTTGGGGCCGACTGGCAAATCCTCAGGTTTAACCGCTGGGTTCCCGCCCTGCGCTGCGATGATTTCCCGCATCTTCCGCTCAGCTTTACCTGAATCAATCATATCCTGCGCCATACCACGCGGATTCTCGACGCCCACCATCTCAAATAGCATGCTCGATAAGCTCACCGCTTTTTCTCTTAGGTCTGGCGGTCCGCCGCCCATAAGCGTTTGGAGGGCTTCTCGGGCTTCAAGGGCTGGTCCTATGCCGCAGCCGAGTGGTTGGTCGCCGAAAGTGAGGGCGCACTGGATGTTTAACCCTAACCGTTTGCCTAAATCGATGAAGTCTGAAGCTAAGGTGTAGGCTTCTTGGCGGGTTTTGATTTTTGCGCCCATGCCTGTGGGGATGTCGATGGCGACGTGGGTGGCGCCTATGGCTTTCTTTTTGCTTAAAATCGAGGGCAAAAGCATCGGGTCAATGCCCAGTGGGTATTCAACTTGGATAAAGAGGTCATCTGCGGGTGCAAGCTCAAGCGAACCACCCCAAACCAAGCAACCGCCCGTTTTCTTGACTGTTTCATAAATTTCATTTATTGATAATGTGACTGGGCAGAGGGTTTCAACGCGGTCTGCGGTGCCCGCTGGCGAGGTAATTGCCCGCGAAGAGGTTTTGGGAATGGTAAAGCCTGCAGCCGCAACGATTGGCACTACGAGCATACTGGTTTTGTCGCCTGGAATCCCGCCGACGCTATGCTTGTCAAGGATAGGTGAGGCTCCGAAATTGAGAGTTTTTCCCGTCATAATCATGGCGCGTGAAAGGGCTTCAGTTTCCCCTGTGCTTAACCCATAAATGTTGAGTGCAGTGAGAAAAGCTGCAATTTCCGCAGTACTCAGATGCCGCTCAACCACATCTTTAACGATGGCAACTATGTCTTTTTCTCGTAAACGTTCCCCACGAAGCTTAGCACGGATGTTAAAGAGCGACTCAGGAAGCGGCGCCAACGCCACATCCACAACCTCATCGCCTTTCACGCCCAGCGCGCCCTCGGTTTCTTCGAAGAGGCCGATGCGGTTGCTAGGGAAATGTTCAGCTATGTTGATGATGGCGATGGATGTTTTGTCGCCGTAGGTGATTTTTATTCTGTCTGAGCTTTGGACACCGAGTTGGCTGGCGGTTTGTTCGCTGACGACGGCGATGCGGTTGCCGCCTGTGGTGATGTTTAAAAGTTCAACGATTAGCTCCATTGTGACCACTTAGTTATTGTTTGCTTGTGATAGTTAAAGATTTTAAGGGAAAAAGCAAGTTAGTATTCGAGGAATTCTGCTTGAAGTACGTTGACTTTGTCGATTTATCATACAAACCCAAAGAAACAGATTTACTTTGCACTTTTTATGTAGAACCTGAGGGAATAAGCCTAAAAGAAGCTGCAGGCGGAGTCGCAGCGGAAAGCTCCGTGGGCACCTGGACAGAATTAACCACCGAGAAACCCTACGTCAAAAAACTCGCAGCCCACGTCTACGGCATAGACGGCAATACCATAAAAATCGCTTATCCCATCGAACTCTTCGAGGACGGCAACATGCCAAACATCCTAAGCAGCGTTGCAGGTAACGTCTTCGGGCTAAAGGCGCTCAAAAATTTGCGTCTCTTAGACCTAGAATTACCCAAAGCCCTCCTCGGAGGCTTTAAAGGCCCCCAGTTTGGCATCGTTGGCATACGTAAACTCATCAAAGTCCCAAAACGTCCCCTTGTGGGCACCATCATCAAACCAAAACTGGGCTTAAAGACTAAAGACCACGCCAAAGTCGCATACGACGCATGGCTGGGCGGCTGCGACGTAGTTAAAGACGACGAAAACCTCAGTAGCCAAAAATTCAACCCCTTCGACGACCGCCTCACACAAACCTTAGAAGGCAGAGACAAAGCTCAAGACGAAACAGGCGAACGCAAAGTCTACATGGTTAACATCACCGCAGAAACCACCACCCTGCTTAAACGCGCCCAAGCCGTGGTAGATCAAGGCGGCGAATACGTCATGGTGGACATTTTAACATGCGGCTGGTCAGCCTTGCAGACCCTTCGCGACCAAAACTTCAAGCTTGTCATCCATGCTCACAGGGCAGGTCACGCAGCTTTCACCAAAAACCCCTTGCATGGCATATCCATGAAACCTATAGCTGCCGTCGCAAGAATCATAGGCGTAGATCAACTCCATGTCGGTACAGTTGTTGGCAAGATGTCTGAAACTAAAGCTGAAGTCCTCGAAAACATAGCTGTCTGTAAAGGTGAAATGGGGGGTTTGAAGCCTGTTTTGCCTGTTGCCTCAGGCGGTTTGCACCCGCGGCTGGTGCCTGCTTTAATTGAGACCTTTGGGGCTGATGTTGTGTTGCAGGCGGGCGGCGGCATACATGGACACCCTGACGGCACAGTTAGCGGCGCTAAAGCAATGCGGCAAGCCGTTGATGCAGTGTTAGTTGGCAAATCTCTCGTCGAATACGCAAAAAGCCACAGAGAACTTGCGCTTTCCATAAAACAATGGCGAACCTGATAGTTTTACCTTAAAAAAGTCGTTTAGGACGTGAGAAGTACACTTGGCTGTCTTGTCGAGTCTCTTTCTTTGTTCTCTGCCAAAACCCTCTTTATTAAAGGTAAATGGCTTTTTTGCTCTTTTTAGTAAAAAACGCTAAGTTTAAGCTTACTGCTAAATCCTTATAAGGTAAAAGTGCTAATATTACTAGAAGATTTGCCCAAAATTTCCATTAAAAATTTGCGGGCGAATCTTTAAAACTTTAGGAGAAAAAGAAAAAGTGAAATCTAAAAACATAATCGCGACTATGCTACTATTAGTATTCGTAGCTTCAGTTATAACAACAATACCCTTGATGAACATAAACGTACAAGCAGAAGTAACACAGAAAACCTACGCAATTGCGGACGCTATTCCAAACCCAATCGGTCTCGGTGAATCAACACTGCTCAAATGCGGTGTTTCAGAGGCTACAGCATCAGCATCTTTGGGATGGACTGGAATCACTATTACCGTCGTAAAACCAGACGGAACAACCCAGACTCTCGGTCCATTCACAACCGACTCTACAGGCTCAACCTATACAACATACACACCCGACCAAGTAGGAAACTACACCATAACAACAAACTTTCCAAACCAAACAATTACACAAAGATTTATGCCCTCAGAAAGAGGTGTATGGATTGAAGCAGGCACTATACTTCTAGCAAGCAGCAAAACATTCACATTAGAAGTACTTGAAGAACCAATTGCACAAGCCTACCCCGGTCATCCTCTACCAACCGAGTATTGGAGTCGTCCAATCGACCCACAGCTCAGGGAATGGTACTCAATCTCAGGTAACTGGGTAGAACGACCAGTCAACTCATTAGCACTATACCAAGATAATGCACCAGAAACTGCGCACATCCTATGGTCTACTCCATACGAACAGGGCGGTTTATCTGGCGGATTATACGACGGTGAGAACAACATTCCAGCAGCAATGTACGCAGGCGACGCATATGAAGGCAGATTCGCAAGCTCAGTAGTAATCAACGGTGTACTATACTACAACACTGCCGGTTCAGGAACCTATTCAACTGTAGGAATCCCTGGTATCCAAGCAATCGACCTACACACTGGAGAGAAACTCTGGTTCCTAAACAACACAGTACTCTCATTCGGCCAAACAATGTTCTACCCCAGCTACAACGTTAACGGCGTATGGAACTACCTCTGGTCAGTAACCGGCTCAAACTACACAGCATACAGTCCAAGTAATGGCGAATTCGAGTTCATGTTCTACAACGTTCCCTCAGGCACTAGAATCTTCGGTCCAAACGGCGAAATTCTAATCTACCAAGTCGACCTAGCCAAAGGCTGGATGGCACTTTGGAACTCAACACTAGCAGGACTACAAAACGCAGTCATAGGTACACCATCATACGGCAGCTGGACCTTTAGCACTACAGGAATGGGCTATGGTAACGCTACGAGCGTTGCAAACCCAACTAATGCCATAGGTCAACAGGTTAATTCAGCATTCCCAGTTACAAGATGCCTAAACGGTGCACTAAATAAATGCTACTCATGGAACGTCACAATACCCCAAGGCTTGGTGACTTCGTCATCATTCAGAGTACCCATCTACAAAGTCTATGAAGGAAACAGAATAGTTGGCATATTCTTTGTGTAATTGTTT
>JAMDCQ010000020.1 GCA_023488905.1 Candidatus Bathyarchaeota archaeon | reverse complement strand
GTATTTTTGGAATTTTCCTTTGACGTCGACATGGTCATGGTGCATGACTTAACTGGACCTTTAGCTGTGGAAGCCTTCAAAAAAATAGGCACCCCAAAAGTGTGGGATAACAAAAAAGTAGTGGTGATTCTGGATCATCAGGTTCCCGCTGAATCCGTGAAAGCAGCGGAACTACATAAAACCATGCGCAACTTCGCCAAAACCCAAAACCTCACCTTCTACGAAGTCGGCAGAGGCGGAATCTGCCACCAAGTCATGCCAGAAAACGGCCACGTCACCCCAGGCAACGTCATCGTCGGCGCAGACAGCCACACATGCACCTACGGCGCATTCGGAGCCTTCGCCACAGGCATCGGTAGCACAGAAGCAGCCGCAGTCATGGCAACAGGCAAAATATGGTTCAAAGTCCCCCCAACCATCAAAGTCAACGTCAAAGGAAAATTCCAAAAATACGTCACACCCAAAGACCTAATCCTAAACATCATCGGCACCCTAAGCGTAGACGGCGCCATATACCGCGCAGCCGAATTCACAGGCCCAACCATCAAAGCCATGAGCATCTCAGGCAGAATGACCGTCTGCAACATGGCGGTTGAGATGGGCGCCAAAAACGGTATCATCGCACCAGACGAGACCACCGCTGAATTCTTAGCGGGCAGAGTTAAGAAGATGCCTGACCTAAAAGCGTTGCAGAGCGACAAAGACGCAGAATACGAACGCACAGTCGAATTCGACGTCTCCAAGATGGAGCCCCAAGTAGCATGCCCCAGTTCAGTGGACAACGTTAAACCCGTCAGCGAAGTCGGCGACATCCCAGTAGACCAAGCATTCATCGGCAGCTGCACCAACGGCAGACTAGAAGACCTACAGGCAGCCGCGAAGGTTATGAAGGGCAAAAAAGTCAAAGAAGGCGTCCGCGCACTAGTCATTCCAGCTTCGCAAGAGGTTTGGAAGCAGGCAGACGAAGAAGGCTTACTGAAAATCTTCACCGATGCAGGCGCAATCGTATGCGGCAGCGCATGCGGACCCTGCTTAGGCGGCCACATCGGCTTGTTGGCAGCGGGCGAGACATGTGTCTCTTCAAGCAACCGCAACTTCATCGGCAGAATGGGTAGCCCACAAGCCAACGTCTACTTAGCCTCACCTGCAACGGTAGCGGCCTCCGCGTTAACAGGCAAAATCACCAGCCCAAGAGAGGTTAAAGCATAATGGACAGCAAAATCAAAGCCAAAACCGTAGTATTCGGCAACAACATCGACACCGACGTCATCTTACCCGGCAAATACCTAATCCTAGTCGACCCCTACGACTTAGCGAAGCATGCACTAGAAGGCTTAGACACCAAATTCGTCGAAAAAGCCAAACCCGGCGTAATCTTAGTCGGGGGCAAAAACTTTGGCTGCGGCTCCAGTCGTGAACAGGCACCACTGGCATTAAAGTACTCTGGCGTCAGATGCGTCATCGCTGAATCGTTTGCCCGCATCTTCTTCCGCAACGCAATCAACATCGGTTTACCTGTAATTGAATGCAAAGGCATATCAAGTGCGGTTAAGAATGGCGACGAATTAGCCGTGGACTTTGAAGCCGGCAAGATCGAAAACGTCTCGAACGGCAAAAAGTTCCAAGTTGAGAAGCTGCCACCTTTCATATTAGAAATCTTGGCAGACGGCGGTTTAATTGAGAATTTACGACGGAGAATGAATAAGAAATGACTGAATATAAAATATCCTTAATTCCAGGCGACGGTATCGGACCAGAACTCTCCGAAGCCACGCTAAAAGTCCTAGACGGAGTCCAAAAAAAATTCGGATTAAAACTAAAAATCATCGAATGCCCAGCAGGCGACATAGCCCTTGAAACCATCGGCAACGCATTACCAGCGGAAACCGTGGAAATCATCAAGAACAGCCACGCCTGCATGAAGGGACCAGTCGGCGAATCAGCAGCAGACGTCATCGTTAAACTACGCTACATGTTCGACCTCTACGCAAACCTGCGCCCAATAAAGACTTACCCCGCAGTTGCAGCGGCACGCCCAGACATCGACATGTACTTTGTCCGAGAAAACACAGAAGACGTATACAAAGGCTTAGAATTCAAAATAGGCGAAGACACCGCCCTCTGCTTACGTGTCATTACACGCAAAAACAGCGAACGCATCGCCAAAAAAGCCTTCGAAGTCGCAAGGCTACGTAACGGCAAAAAACGCGTCACCGCCATTCACAAAGCCAACGTCATGCGCGTAACCGACGGCTTATTCCGCGACGTATGCCGCGAAGTCGCCAAACAATACCCAGACATCGCCTTCAACGAATTATACGTTGACGCCGCATCCATGCGGTTAATCAAAGAACCACAATTCTTCGACGTGCTCTGCACATGCAACATGTTCGGCGACATCCTATCTGACGAGGCAGCGCAACTCATCGGCGGCTTAGGTATGGCTCCAGGCGCAAACATCGGCGATAACTTCGGCCTATTCGAACCCATCCACGGCAGCGCCCCCAACAGGGCAGGCAAACACACCGCAAACCCACTGAGCATGATCTTATCTGCAAAAATGATGCTGGAGTGGCTGGGCGAAAAATACAGCGACCCCAAATGCATCAAGGCAGCGCAAGCCATAGAAAACGGCACAATCTACGCGTTGAAGAACGGTCAATCGGTTGGTGACTGCGGCGGCAAAACCACAACTGTGGGCATGGCGGAAGCCATAGCCGCAGCCTTAACGGCTAAAAGTTGACCTATATGACAAAAAAAACCCAAACCCGAACCATCCGCATTTTAGATACAACTTTGCGCGACGGGGAACAAACCCCCGGCGTTTCTCTAACAACCGACGACAAAATCGAGATAGCACGCCAACTAAGCAAACTCGGCGTCGACATCATCGAGGCAGGTTTTCCCAGCAGTTCTGAAGGCGAACGCAGAGTCGTCAAAGACATCGCTAAATTGGGCTTAAACTCAAAAATCTGCGCATTATCCCGGTGCACAAAAAAAGACATCGACGCAGCATTGGACTGCAACGTTGACTTAATCCACGTGTTCATCCCCACTTCCCCCGTGCAGATGAAACACGCGGTAAACATGACGCCCGACCAGGTACTGACCTCAGCGGTAGAATCCATCCAATACGTCAAAAAACATGGCGTAAAATGCGAATTCTCACCCATGGACGCCACTCGCACCGAAATGCCCTTCCTTACAAAAATCTGTAAAGCAGCGCAAGACGCAGGCATGGACACCCTAAACGTACCAGACACCGTCGGCTGCATGATACCCAGAACAACCTTTGAATTATTCAAAGAACTAAAAACTTTCATCAAAGTCCCCATCAGCGCCCACTGCCACAACGACTTCGGCTTAGCAGTCGCCAACAGCCTTGCAGCAGTCGAAGCAGGCGCAGACCAAGTCCACACAGCAATCAACGGCTTAGGTGAACGGGCAGGCAACGCAGCACTAGAAGAAGTAGTTACCACTCTGCATGTGGTTTATGGTTACAAGACAAACATTAACACACGTTTACTCTACAGCACCAGCCGCATGGTCTCATCCCTAACAGGCGTCACTGTGCAGGTAAACAAAGCCATAGTCGGAGAAAACGCCTTCGCACATGAATCAGGCATCCACACCCGAGGCGTCACCGAGCAACCCTTAACCTTCGAACCCATCAGCCCCGAACTAGTCGGCAGAACCCGCAAACTAGTGGCAGGCAAACTGGCAGGTACACGCGGCATCAAAGCGGAGCTACAAGAAATCGGCATCCACCCAACCGAAACACAGCTAAGCGAAATCGTACAGCGCGTTAAAGAATTGGGCGACAAAGGCAAAATGGTCACAGACGCCGACCTAATAGCCTTAACCTCAGCAGTTATGGGCGAAGTAGTGGGTGAAGAAAAAATCGTTGACCTCTGCGACATGGCAGTCGTCACAGGCATAAAAGTCATCCCAACCGCCTCCGTACGCCTAACCTTAGACGGCAAAGAATACATTGCCGCAGAAACAGGAGTCGGCCCCGTAGACGCAGTGCTAAAAGCCATCCAGAAATTAACCAGCAACCTCGAAAAAATCCGCCTAAGCGAATACCGCCTCGAAGCCATCACCGGAGGCTCCAATGCAGTCGCAGAAGTCGTCATAAAAGTCGAAGACGAAAAAGGCAACATAGTCAGCGCACGTGCCGCCAGAGAAGACATCGTCATGGCATCTGTGGAAGCAATGATAAACGGTATAAACAAGTGCCTACTAAAGAATCGTAATCAAGGCAAGAAACAATGAAGGTAACCTATCAGGGCGAAACTGGCGCATACAGCGAAATGGCTGTCTACAAGTTTTTCGGCAGAAAAGTAGAGCCAGTGCCCTGCAAGGATTTCCGAGACGTTTTTGAATCCGTCAAAACGGGAGTTGTCCCCCACGGCGTAGTTCCCATAGAGAACTCGATTGAGGGCAGCGTAAACCAAAATTACGACTTATTTCTCGCCTACGACCTCAAAGTCTGCGGAGAAGTCGCAGTGAAACTTGCTCACGTTCTAATCGGCAACCCAACAGCGAAATTCGACGACATCAAAACCGTCTATTCGCATCCCCAAGCGCTGGCGCAGTGCCGCAAATACCTCGAAAAACACAAATGGGAAATCATCCCAGCATACGACACCGCCGGAGCCGTCAAAATCATCAAAGAAAAAGGCATATCCAACGCCGCCGCCATCGCAAGCGAAAAAGCCGCCGACCTCTACGGCATGAAAATCCTCGCCCGCGACATCGCCGACAACCCATCCAACTACACCCGCTTCCTTGTCCTCGGCTTAGAAGATGCGGCGCCCACAGGAGACGACAAAACCAGCATCATCTTCTCGGCTAAACATGCGCCGGGAACCCTCTACCATGCACTGGGCGAATTCGCCTCACGCAACATCAACCTAACCCGCATCGAATCGCGCCCCACCAAAACCACCGCCTGGCAATACAACTTTTACCTCGACTTCGAGGGACACAGAACAGAAAAAAGATGCATCGAAGCGCTTGAAGCACTGGAAAAGTTCGCGACCTTCGTCAAGATTCTGGGAAGCTACCCCAGAGTCATCTAATGATTTCTCGAATTTTTCTTGTAAACGTTTGTTACAAATGGAGCAAAAGTGTTACAAGCCTGAAAAGCTCAGATGCCTAGTCGTTTTACGTTGTTTGCGTAAAAGTTATCCAGTATCCTGTGGCCTTCGGGGTGCGTTTCGCTGCCTATCGTGATTCGCTCGGGGTGGAATTGTACGCCAAAAAACAGTTTCGACTTGTGTTTGACGGCCTCTACTTCACAGCTGGCTGAATCGGCTAAGAGGTTGAATCCTGCGCCTTCGAGACTGTCTTTCAAGACGTAGTCGTTGTGGTACTCGGCAAGCGGTACTGTTTGGCCTCTTCTGAATCGGCTGAGGATGTCGCCTGTTTGAATTATGTTGACTTGTTCGAATTTGTCGATAACTGGTTGTTTTAATGTTGCGGTTTTTGCTCCAAACGCAGAGCACAACAGCTGGTGCCCAAAACAAATACCCAACAGCGGCACCTGGCAATTCAAGATAAGCTGCATTACGCCGTCATATTTTGCTTTGTCCTCGGGGTTAGTTATCCGCGTTTCGGAGCCGCTTACCACTACAGCACTGATGTCTTCAGTCAACTGATAATTGGGCTGGATTTTTGTGTAGGGAACAGTTTTGCAAACGGTAAACTTGCTTAATGCATCACACACAGGATTAATTCTTGAACTATCGACATAACAGTTTACCAGCAAGGTTTTTGTCATTTTGGTTATTCCTCTGTTGACTGTAGCATCTTATACATTACTTCGTAGCTTTTGCCGTATTCACTGTCCACTTTGCCCAGTTTCTTGCGGAGGCGCTCCATGCGCTCCATGATGGCTGCGGAGTCCTTCTTTTTCATCAACTCCAGCCATGCCTCAGCGTTGGCGATGAATGATTGCTCGATTTTATCCAGCCCCGCCAGTTTGGTTTGCACGTTAGCGTAGAGGTCAGGGGTTTCCTGTGCAACCGCCTCTGCAAGCGTAAACAGCATGCGGTAGGTGGTGCCCGCCAGCTTCTTAGATTCAGGGAACGCTGGTTGCTCGAGGAGGGTTTCGCAAGCAGCTAAGCCCACAAAATGAGCGAACCCAAGCACTATTGACATGAGTTCGTCGTGCTTCTGGGGGGTCATGATGAATACGCGGGCATCCTCTTTCTGGAGCCACTTCTGGAATTCTTTGGCGTAGGTTTCTTCCTCTTTGTTGGTCGGGGTTAAGACGTAGGCTTTATGTGCCACGCCGTTGCTGCCGGGACCAAAAACGGGGTGCGTACCCAAAACCAATGCGCCCTTGAGGTACTGATGCATAACGTTAACGGGGTACTCTTTGATAGAACAAATGTCCATTATTGGCTGCCCTTTATGGATGGAGGGGGCGATTTTTTTGACGATTTCCTCAAAAGAAGAGATAGATACACAGATCAGGACGCGGTCAGCGCCCTTCACTGCAGCAGGGAAATCAGCAGTTTCCACACCCAACTCTTCGCCTAACTTTGCGAGTTTCTGGGGGTTCCTGTCAGCGAGAACAACGGCGTCGCCTTTCTCTATGCACCATTTGGCAAACCAGACGCCCATTTTTCCCGCGCCAAGAACCGCCGTCCGCATCAGCTAGGTGCCTCACAGATTTTCGTTAAGCCCTCTTCAATTTGGTCGTCGGGTGCGGTTAGGCTGATGCGGAAGTGTTCGGGGTATTCGCCGAAGCTTGAGCCGGGAGCCACTGCGACGCCTCGGTCGAGGAGGTCTAAGGTGAATTTGGTGCCGTCTAAGCCGTCACGTTTGGGGAAGACGTAGAAGGGTGCGTCGGGCGAGGTGAATTTGAAGCCTGCAGCGGAGAGTTTTTGGGATGCTATGTCTGCGCGGGCTTTGTATTTTGCTTTGATGTTGCTGGCGATTTGCGCGTGGAGTTCTAGGCCTTTGAGTGCGGCGTCTTGGATGAAGACGGGGACGTTGTTGAAGGTGATTTGGTTGAGTTTGGTGATGTTGTCGATTAAGGTTTTGTTTGCGACGACGTAGCCTATGCGCCAGCCCGTCATGGTGAAGGTTTTGCTGAAGCCGTTACTGAGTATATGTTTGCTGTCGGTGCCGTAGTCGAGTATGCTTTTGGTTTTGTTAAACGCGATTGCGCCGTAGACTTCGTCGCTTAGGATTGTGATGCCTTTTTTGTTGGCGATTTCAACTATGCCGTCGAGGGTTTTTGAGTCCATGACTTTGCTGGTGGGGTTGTTAGGGTTGTTTAGGATAATCATCTTCGTCTCGCTGTCAATCAAACCCTCGAGTTTTTCGAGGTCAACATTCCAGCCGTTCTCCATCTCGGTGCGGAGCAGTTTGACTTTTGCGCCAAAACTCTTCGCTATTAAATCGTAAGCAGTCCAATACGGCGTGGGGATGATGACGTTGCCGCCGCTTTTGAGCATCAGAAACATCGTGGAGAAAATCGCCCACTTCGAACCCGGGGTGATCACCACGTTTTCTGCTTTGACGCCGTGTACCTCAGCGATTTTCTGGCGCAACCGAAGCTCACCGTAGGATGAGGAGTACTTGGTTTTTCCCGCCTTCATAGAAGCATAAGCTGCCTCCACGATTTCGGGGGGCGTAGCCATGTCTGGGTCGCCGAGGTTTAATCGGATTATCTTTTTTCCTTCACTTTCGAGTTTGAGTGCTTTCTCGTTTATTTCATACAGCATAGGGAACAGGCTCTCCGTTGAGAGTTCTCTACTGTTGAACGCTACTGCACATATTAACTATTTCGCGGTAAATGCGCTCGATTTTTTCGGGGTCAAGCTTGAGCATTTCGGCTCTTTCGCGGACGCGTTTTATGACTTCGGTTTCTCTGTGGATGTCGTGGACAGGTTTACTCTGCTGCTTCTTGAGGTCGCCGATGGCTCGGCAAATTTTCACGCGCTGAACTAGGTCTCTTAGGATTTGGTCGTCGACTGCATCGACTTTTTCACGCAACACTGCTACATCTTCCATACTTTTAGTGCTCCTTGAGGATTTTGGGGATCTCGCCCGAACGAATCAGATGATCCACTAACGTTACTGCAACTGCTGCTTCGATGGCGGGCACCGCTTTAGGCACCACGCAGGGGTCATGACGACCCTTCACGGCTAGCTGGGCGTTTTTCATTGAGGAGAGGTTCACGGTTTGCTGCTCTTTGGCGATGGAGGGTGTGGGTTTGATTGCAACGCGGATGACAATGGGCATACCGGTGGACAAGCCGCCTAAGATACCGCCAGCGTTCTCTGACGCCGTCAATACCTTGCCGCCTTTGACAAGGAAAGCGTCATTGTTTTCTGAGCCACGCAACTCCGCGGCTTTGAAGCCAACGCCGAACTCGATCCCCTTCACCGCGGGAACACCGAAAAGCGCCTTTGCCAAATCCCCGTCCAGTGTGTCAAAGAGGGGTTCGCCGACGCCCGCAGGCATGTTGAGAGCTATGCATTCGACGACTCCGCCGAGGCTGTCACCCTCTGCCTTTGCGGTTATGATGGCTTCTTCCATTTTTTCGGCACAAGCCAAATCAGGGCATCGCGTTGCGGCTGTGTAGCGGTTTTTGCGGATTTCCGCCGCAGTGAAGGCTTTGGTGCTTTTGATTGGGCCGATTGCTTTGGTGTATGCCAATACATCGATGTTGTATCTGCCCAGCAACTTCTTAGCGACAACGCCTGCCATGATAAGCGCCACAGTTACGCGTCCACTGAAGCGTCCGCCTCCTCGGTAATCGTTAAAGCCGCCGTAGCGGATTTTGGCTGGGTAATCGGAGTGGGCGGGTCTGGGAAGGTCTTTTATGGCGTCGTAGTCGCTGGATTTGGTTTCCTTGTTCTCAACCATCAGGGCGATGGGTGCGCCTGTGGTGTAGCCGTTGAAGACGCCGCTTAGGATTTTGGCTGTGTCTTTTTCGACTCGGGCTGAGACGATTTTGGGCTCTGCTGGAATTCGCCTGTCCAGTTCTTCCTGAAAATCTGCCTCAGTAAGAGGCAGCCCCGCTGGGCAACCGTCCACGACGACGCCGACGACTTTACCGTGACTCTCGCCAAACGTAGTAACCGTGAATTCTTTACCTATCGAGTTTCCCGCCAACAACGTCAACTCCTAATTGCTTTAGATGATGGAAGAACTGCGGATAAGACTTTCTGATGCACTCCGCATCGGCAACTGTGGTTTCACCTTCTGCGCATAGGGCGGCGACGGCTGCGGCCATGGCGATTCGGTGGTCGTTGTGGGGGTCAATGATTGCCCCGTGGAGAGGGTTGCCTTTTATGGTTAAGCCGTCATCGGTTATGGTAATTTGGGCACCCATCTTCGTGAGTTCCCCAAAGATGGATTGCAAACGGTCAGATTCCTTGAGCCGAAGCCTTTTTGCTCCTGAAATGTGCGATACACCGTTTGCGTAGCACGCTAGCACAGCGATGGCTGGGACAAGGTCAGGAATGTTTTTTGCGTCCACATCTATGGGTTTGAGCGGTGTGCCTGTGCCTTCTATTTCGACGCTGTCTGGGCAGACCTTTCCGGTTACCCCCATGCGCTTGAGCACTGCGAGGATGGCTTTGTCGCCCTGCACACTCTCGTAATCAAGGTTTGTGACTGTGACTTTAGAGCGGGTTATGGCTGCAGCGGCTAGTAGGAACGCGACTGAGGAAAAATCGCCTGGAACAGTGCCGTCGGCTGCCTTGTAGGTTTGACCTGCAGGGATAGGGATACAGTCGTCATCTACAGTGACTGTTACTGAGTGTTTGGAGAGAACCGCCTGAGTCATTTTCACGTAATCTGCAGACTCCAACGGAGAGGTAAGCTTGATTTTAACATCCTTTTTTGCCATCGGACAAGCAAACATTAACCCCGAAATGAACTGTGAACTCACATCACCCGCAATTGATGTTTCTCCGCCTGCAATGCCGCCGCCTTCAACGAAAACAGCATCCAAATCTCCGTGTTTGCCAACATGGGCTACTGCGCCGAGGTCTTTGAGGCTTTTTAGCAACGGCTCCACTGGGCGCCGCTCAATCGAACCACGAAAAACCAAAGTCGAGCGACCATCAGCCAGCGCAGCAATTGGAATCATGAACCGTAAGGTTGCTCCTGATTCGCCGCAGTCAATGGGCTCTTTTGCAGCTTTGAGCGGCTTTGCGCCTTTGATTGCCCAGCACTCGTCGCAGGTTTGGAACCCAGCACCCAAAGCGGTCACGGCTCGGAGCGCTGCGTCGGTGTCTTCTGAAAACAGCGGATGCCAAACCCTCGAGGTGCCCTCAGATAATGCTGCGGTTATGACCATGCGTTGAGTGTAGGATTTCGATGGCGGCGCCATTACTTCTCCGCTTAGGCGCTCAGCCCTCTTCACAGTTACATCGGTCATGGCTAGAGCACCTTGGCTTTCTCGCTGTTGAAGTGAGCCAATAGGACCTCGCCCTCATACTTTTGGAGGGCAGCCTTTACCCTGTCAACGTTGTCGGTTGGGGTTACAGCGGTTACAGCAGGACCTTTGCCGCAGAGCCCCGCAGCGACGGCTCCAGCAGCCAACGCGTCAATGGCAATTGAGGCGTTCTGGTTAGAAGCAGCAGAGTAAACAAGGCCATTGAGTGTTAAGGCTTCCCAGAGTTTGCCAGCCATCGCCTTCTCGAAAGCGGTTTCCACAAGCGGCTTAACCGTTTGTAGCCGTGCAACGTCTGAGTTAATGGTGTAAGCTTTTTTGGCTGGGACATGGAACAGAACCGCTAAATCTTTTGGCAGCGGCATCTGTTTGAGGATTTGTCGGTTTGTGTTGTCTGTTATGACTGCTCCGCCGAAGTAGGATGCACATGCATCGTCGAAGGCGCCTGTAATGGTGCATTTGGCATCGAAAGCCGATTCAACACCAATTTTAACTGTCTCTAAATCATCCAACGTTTTTCCTAAAGCAGCTGTGGTCGCAAGCGCGGTTGCATTTGCGGCGACACTACTACTCTTAAGCCCTCGCGCAGCAGGGATATTTGATTCTGTTTTTACTTTTGCCCCGAAAGATTTCTCTAAACCAAACCTTTGCAGGACACGGGTGACTGTCTTTTCAACGAGGAGAGTGCTCTCTGAGGGGTCAGAAGTGATATTAACCTCAAAAACGCCCACTTCACTTGTCAATTTGACCTCTGCTTTTGTCCACAAATCGACTCCGAACGCGGCGCCCCTGCCAAGTGCAATCGCGTTAACGATTGTCGCTGCGCCATGCGCTACAGCCACTGCTTTACCCGCCAACTTGTCTACACCTTCATTAAACGGTTAAGCGCTGCCTTCCTCATAACTTCAACGGGCGCGGATTTGCCTGTCCAGATTTCAAAGGAGGCGGCGCCTTGATAGATGAGCATTTCTACGCCGCTTATGACTTTAGCGCCTGCGGCTTTGGCGTCTTTTGCCAGTTTCGTTTCGAGTGGATTGTAGACTATATCCATGACTGAGAGGTCGCGTCTGAGCAGTTTGGGTGGAACAGGGGTTTCTTCTGGGCGCGGTTTCATGCCGATGGAGGTGGCGTTTATGAGGATGTCTGAGTCCTGCAGGTTTTTCTGCACATCACTCGGGGATAGGGAGCCTGAAGCGATTTTTTTGTTCGCTGACTTTTCAAGAAGCCTAGCGAGCGCTTGAGCTTGCTTTACGGTGCGGTTAAGAACTGCAAGTTCGTCAGCCTCCTTTGCCATCGCGTAAGCTATAGCTCTGGCGGCTCCCCCTGCGCCTAAGAGGAGGACTTTTCTGCCCTTAAGTTCGACGCCGTTTTCTTTGAGCGCTTTTACTGCGCCGACTCCATCCGTGTTGAATCCAAATAGAAGGTTTTCTTTGTTTAGGATTGTGTTTACTGAATTGATCAGTTGAGCTGAGAGGTCAATGCGGTCTAGGTTTGCCATGACTGTGTGCTTGTGGGGCATGGTTACGTTTAAGCCCCGAATGTTTAGCGCTCGCATACCGTTCACGGCGTCTGCTACAAAGGCGGGTTTAACTTTGAACGCTAAAAACACGTAGTCTAACCCCAATGCTTCAAACGCAGCGTTATGCATGCAGGGACTTAGCGTGTGCTCGATGGGGTCGCCTATGACTCCGCAAACTCGAGTTTTACCCGAAATAGTCATTACCCAATCCCCAACAGCTTGTATGCGGCTCTCATTTCTTTTATACTCATCTGTCCCGCCGCAGTTTGGCTGTCCTCATCTAGCGAGGCAAAAGTGAAGAAGGCACCGAAAACTGGGGAAAGCAACCGTGAAGTCTTGCCCTCTGTGCCCATGCAGAAGCACACTAACTTGGCTTTGGTGGAGGCGAAGGAGACGAAGCTGAGGACTGGGAGGTTGTCTTCGATTTGTTTGGCAGTTAGGACGATTTTGCAGATGTCGGCTCCGCTTGCGATTTGCTCATCTAAAATTTTTTCCAGCGAGGAAATGTTTAGGATTCCATCGAATTTATGGTAGGAAACGATGACCTTAGCTCCAAGCGATTTAAGTTTAGCGACTGTTTCGTTACGTTTGGGGCTGCGGAAGTCAACATCGATGTATTTGAAGCCACACTCGGCGGCGTTGAGCAGGGTTTGTTGGCGCTCGATTTCGGAGCCAGAAAAAAAACCTCTCTCGCTCTCAAGCTTGTTTGTCGCTATAAACGGGATTTTTGTGCTCGCCGTTAAGTCTTTGAGGTTGCGTGTCTCTTCGAGGTAATCCATACGGACTTCAACAAAGTCAGCTTGGGCGTCTTGGGCTTTTTCGATGAGTTTTTGGGCTTCTGCCATGTTTTTGGGAAGAATCGAGACGCAGATTCTCGGCGTCACTTCTCAATCACCGTTTCTTCAGGCACGGATATGCCGAAGTGTCTGCCTCCCTTCGCAGCCAAATGCACCAAGACCTCGTCGCCTGCCTTGAGCTCGGTTACGGGTTTGGACGCTTTTGGGGTGACGACACGGATTGTTTCTGCGTTTTGGAGGATGGTTTTGATTTTGGTGTCGTCCACTTGGGCTTCGATAAGCATCAGCGGGCGGAATTCGATTTTGGATCTGCCGACGTTGGTGATTCGGACTTTGCCTTCGCGGCTCACTATGAGAACTTCGTCGCCCGCCTTCAACTCGGAGAGGTAACGGGTGCCCTGTAGCGAAGTCAACGTGTAATGCGACGCTGGGCCTGCGTTTACGCGGAAAGGACGCGACTGCACATAGGGGTTCTCGCTGACTTCCGCTTCGACCAAGAAGAAGCCTGCGGATTGACAGCCCACCAGCATGCCTTCGCCGGGCACCATCAAATCCACGGTGTCTACGCAGACGCGCGCGCCTGTGCCGATGGGTTTAACCGAGAGGATTTTACCAGTGGTTAATCCCATTTTGGGTAGCTGATTTTTGATGAGTTTGATGGTTTTCTCCAGTTCAGCGGGACTGGCGGTTTGGAGAAGTACGCCGTCGGTTCCTAGCTCCAGCGCTTCCAAAACGACTTTGGCGTCGTCTGCGGTGGCGACTTCGGCGATAAGTTTGCTTTTGCCTCTGCCTTTGGCGATGAGGTTTTCAAGCGGTATGACGCGCCAGTCTTGGCAGTTGATGATGACGTAGTCGACGCCGAGTTCTGCAGCTTTGGCGGCGCGGTTCTCGTCCTCTTTGCCACGTATGGTGACTTGGTAAACGGTTTTTTTGCCTTCTTTTTTAAGCTGGGCAAGGGTTTTCTCGTTTAAGTCCGCTAGAAATGTCAGGTCCAGTTTGCCCGCTCGGTTTCGGGCTTGTCCATCGTCCAAAACCACATCTGCATTATCGCTTGCAAGGCTAAGTAAAGCGTCCTTTTCTTGTGCGGACGCGGTTTTGGGGATTTCTAGCCAGAGTTCCTTCAACGTTTTTCACCGAGGATTTTCGTTGCCTGCTCTACAGATGCGCCTTCATGTACGATTGTGGAGAGGGCTTTTGCGATTTGGGTGGGGTTTTCGCATTGGAAAACGTTTCTTCCAATCGAGAGTCCCGCGGCGCCTGCTTTGAGTGCGTCGAATGTGGTTTGTAGGACTTCTTGCATTGATTTGCATTTCGGTCCACCCGCGATGACTACTGGGGCGGGGCAGCTTTCTGTGACGGTTTTGAAGGTTTCTATGTTGCCTGTGTAGTTGGTTTTGATGATGTCTGCGCCGAGTTCCGCGCCGATTCTGGCGGCATGCGCTACCACTTCGACTGCGTGTTCGTTTGTGATTTTTGGTCCCCGCGGGTACATCATTGCCAGCAGAGGCAACCCGTAGTGCTCGCATTCTTCGCTGACTTTGCCTAATTTCGCAAGCATCTTGTCCTCGTCCTGTGCGCCTATGTTGACGTGTACGCTGACGGCGTCGGCACCTAGGCGGAGAGCTTCGCCTACACTGCAAACTTGGACTTTGCCGTTGGGGTTAGGGCCAAGGTTGGATGCACCTGAAAGCATAACTATTAACCCTGCACCGTCTACGTCGATGCGTTTGGCTATGCCTTTATGCACCAAGATGGCGTCAACTTTGCCTTTGAGAAGCTGGTTTGTTATGGTTTGCATGTTGGTTATGCCTTGGATTGGGCCGATAGTGACGCCGTGATCCATGGGCACGATTACTGTGCGGTTATCTTTCTGCATGATTTTTTTGAGTCTGCGGGTTTTGCCTACGTTCAATTTGAATTGCCCCTAATGTGACTTGAGCGCGTTTTTAATTAACTTTAGCGCTTTCTCCTTCTCATTCCAATCTACAAACAACAAAATACTCGAAGTGATAGTGAGGATGCCGCTGATGTTTACGCCGTTAACACGCAAATCCTCGCTGATTCTGCCAATGATGCCGTGGGTTTCTTCTAAGCCGACACCGCTGGTTTTAATGAAGACCAAGTCTCTTTTGACAGCCATGGCTATGGTTTCTTTGTTGCCCACAGTGATTTGATGTATCTGGTTGAATAGGCTGTTGATGTTTTCGGTCTGCGGCACGTAGAGGATAATTGAGTTAGTGTTCATCGACATGCCCAAGAGCACGGTGTTTTCTTTGACTTTCTCGATCATCTGGGTGATGACTTGGGGGTTAGCGGACAAACCGTTACCGATGACCGTGATTTCCGCAACGGAGGTTGGGTGCGCGATTTCGGCGTCGAGTTCACTGGCTAAGCCGCCGGTTATGATGGTGCCTTCCCTGCTGAGGTCGCCGTGGGCGTTGCTTATGACTTTGACGTCGATGTTTTTGGGTTTGTACTTGAGCGCTTTGCTGTGGATAAATTTCGCCCCAGAATCCGCCAAACCGACGAGGGTGTTGACGTCGATGGTGGGCAGTCTTTGGGGTGACTGGATGATTTTGGGGTCACTAGACATTATGCCCTCAGCGTCCGTGACCAAGACAACTTGGTCTGCGCCTATGCCCTCCGCTAAGAGGAAAGCGGTTGTGTCGCTTCCGCCTCTGCCGAGCGTGGTGATTTTGCCGTCTTTTGTTTTGCCCACGAACCCCGCGATGACGGGTACGGTGCCTTTTTCGACTATAGGCAAGACATATTCGGCAATGTTTTTAGTGCAAGCCTTGACATCGGGGTTGGCGTTTTGGAATTTGTCGTCGGTGATTATGGGCCAGTTGCTATCCATGGGGTCAAAGTAGCAGGAGTCCACGCCGTTGTTGCGCAGTGCAGTGGAGAAGATGCGAACGCTGGTGCGTTCGCCCATGGAGAGGATGTCGTCGAGTTCGTGTTTGGCGAGTTTTCCGTTGGATGTGTTTTTTGCGGTGGTTAAGAGGACGTCGGTGGTTTTGCCCATAGCGGACACTACCACAGCGACTTTGGTGCCCCTTTTGGTTTCGTTTACAATTGCCATGACTGCTTTGAGAAGGCGTTCGTGGTCGGCGAGGCTGGATCCGCCGAATTTAACGACAATTTTACGTTTAGAGAGTGGTTTCGTCATAATATGTTACACCCATGCCCTGCCCAGAACCGCTTTACAAAAATTTTTCAGTTCTGGGCTTAAGGAAAATAACCGAAATAATAAAAGCCGTAGTCGAAGCTATCACGTTGCCATGCGTTAACGTGTTGGTTGGCTTCTTTGGTGTTCATTGCTTCGAACCTGTGCAAACAGTCACCGACTTTAAAATATAAGCGTTTCGGATTACTGCTTAACTTCAGCAGCCTCCTCAGCCGCCGGCGAGGCTGGCACAGCCTTCTTTTTCTCTGACAGAGCCTTAACAGCCTCCGCCAAAGCGTTAGCAGCCTCTTTTCTAACTCCCGCAGAGTTATCAACCGCTTTGATGGCGATGTCCTTCTCCAGCGTCTGCACTTTACCTAACGCGGCTTCCTTTTTCTTCTCGTACTCAGCCCGAAGCTGCTCCATTTCAGCTGACGAATTCTTCTCCGCTAACTCCAGCCGCTTCTTTGCCTCAAACAGTTTCTGCTCGGTCTCGAATACTTGCTGCTGGATGGAAACCCTTTTGATGGGGTTGCTGGTTTTAATCATCTTTAATTTGGCGATTTCATTTACCAAGTCGTCCACGTTTTTGTTGAGGAGTTCCATGGCGATTTTACGTTTCTCCTCAAGCATCTTGGTCTGTGCCTCAAACTGGGCTTCGATGTCTCCTGATTTTCCGCCTTCAACGGAAGAGGTGCCCACAGCCATTGCTAAGCGTTTTTTGACGGAGTTTAGTCTCTGGGTGAGTTCAGCTACTTTTTGGTCTTTAGCCATCTTCTGCAGGGGGTGGCGGTAGCTTACTTTGACTGCTTGCGCTTCAGCTAACTCCTTTTCAATGCTAGCCATGCTGCGCATCAGTGTTTCGATGGCGCTTGTGCCCTTCTCAACTAACTGTTTGGTTTGAGCAGCGTGTTCCTCATTGATCTTGTTGAGGAGATACCTGTTCTCTACCAGCGTTCTAGCTGAGACTGCCATTTCTGCTTCGTTGGCGATTCTGTTATCGAGTTCATCTTGGATTTTCCCAAAAATCTGATTATACTGAGCGGCAAAGGCTTCATCTGCGCCTATGGCTTCGTTGGATTCAAAGGACAAAATGATTTGGCGCAGGTTTACCATCCAGTCGTCGAAGTATTTGCTGACAGGTTCCTGCTCAAACACTTCACCGCCAAGCATGCCCAGAAAATCCAGCGTTTCAGTGGTAACCGCATCGATTTTGGCGTTTCGCTCTATTGGGGGGTCAATGACTTCTACGGGTGGCGGTTGAGGTCCAGGGGCCACTTCAACTGGGGCAGGTTCAGGCTCAGGCAAGGTTACGGCGGGTTCAACCGCGACTACTGGAGGCGGCAAGGGTTCAGGGATGATGGGTGCTGGAGGTTGTGGCGCAGGAATCTCAACATGCGGCTCCTCGACAGGTATATCTTTTCGTAGCAGGCGCTCTTCAAACTCTCGGGCTAAAGCCTCCAATTTGGGCATGACATCGTCGATGACTGCCATCATGAAATCGCGGTTTTTAGGCTCACTCAAATCTACAAGCTGCTTGCGGTCATCACTATAGGTTAACTGCAGGCGACCATTTGGCTGAATGTGAGCTTGTTGAGGTAAACCATACTCGATGGGGATAATTACGGTGGAAACGGGGATTGAGGGGGTGAGGGGTTCCATATGTGTCTTTAGCGAGGACAAAAACTGAGTAACAACGGCGTTTTCCGCGGAGTTTAGCTGGCTGATTTGGGCGATGTCTTCGGCTACGGTTTGGAAGGTGGCGGCGATTTCTTCGATGCTGATTTGCTTCTTGCCAGTGGGTTTTTGCGGCGCTGAAGCTTCGCTACTGGCTACTGCAGCATCGGTTTCCTGAGTCATGTCAAGCCAAACCGAAATAGTGTTGTCGCTCAAGATTAGCGCTTGAGGCGTCTCAGAACTTACACACAATCAGGTTGAGGGCTTGACCTTTATCATTTGGGGTATCTTGCCAGCGGTGCCCACTTGCCCCTTGTAGAGGATAAAGATTCCTTCAACGCCCTCGATAGACAATCCGCGGGTGATGCCTGCTTGGATTGCCGCCTCGGCGTCGTCCCCTTTGACTACGTTCCCCACTGCCGTGGCTGCCGCGTCGGCTAAGGCGGCGTTTTTGCAGAAAACCGTCGCAGCCTCAGCATCCCCAAAACTAAACGCGTGACTAAACCGTCCCGAACTGGTCGCGACAGCTAGGGGGAACTCTGTTAGTCGAAAGCCAAAGCGTTTAGAAAGCGGTTCATCGCCTGCGGCAACTGCCACATCCACGGGCTGATTGGAGTCTGCCATGATTTCTCCGCCGTTCTCCACCACCGCCACCGTGCAACCCGCCTGTTTCATGGCTTCTACGGCTAGGTCTGCAATGGCTCCCGCGACCGCCGCCATGGGACCAACATCGGCTTTCTTTGCAGCTTCAGCCATCATTTTGGCAACCAGTGGCTTCTCGGGCACAGGGATAGGCGTTAGGGTATGCAGAAACTTGGGGGTTGCTCGAACGTAGAGTTCGAGTTCTTGTCGGCTTCGGCGGATGGATTCTTTGGCGGCTTCGATGGCTTGAGGGCGGTCAGAAATTATTGTGCACTGGGATTCTTTTAGGGTAAAGTTTTCTTTGATGAGTATTCCTGTCAACTTTTCTTTTCCCTGTTGTTTTGGGAGCCGTTGCCGTTTGGTTTAACTGCTTTTATGGCTCGTGCGGGGCAGGCGTCCACGCAGATACTGCAGGTACTTCCCAAGCATTTCTCTTTGTCAAACTGCACTGAGGAGTCAGAGGTTAAACTGATAGCTTCCACGGGGCAAAGGGCGACACAGCTGCCGCAACTAAAGCATTTTTCGCTGTCTACTTCGATCGATTTGGGGACGCTTACGGTGACGCCTCTTTTTCGTAAGGCTTCCACGATTTTGTCTTCAGTGTCATCGGGTATTTCGACGAGGATTTCTCCGCCTTTCGAGTTGATGTGAGCAGACAAGATAACCATAGGCACCTTGTACTCGATGATGACTTGCGACGCAATTGGCTCGGAAACCTGCTCTTCGTTGACCCTGATTAGTATTCTGCCCATCAGTAACGTCTCCCCAAGAGTTTAGCTACATCTTCCGATGTAACAATACCCAACACTTTCCGCTCGATATCAACAACTGGCAACGCGGAGATGTTATGTTGTGCGAGACGTTTTGAGGCGACTTCAAGCGGTTCGTCGGGTTTAGCGGTTATGACGTTGCGTGACTCGATGTCTGATAGGGCTTTTTTGCCCTCTGCCATGGCGCGGGTTATGTCCCATGAGGTGACGATGCCGCGGAGTTTACCTGTAGCGTCAACGACAACAATGTGGTTGACGGATTTTGTGACTATGCGTTCTGCGATGGCTCGGATTTCTTCGTCTTCGGTGCAGGTGACCGCGGGGTGCATGACGCTGACGACAAAGGGGATTTCCTCGGTTTGCCGCATAGACTTAAACACGGTGCTAGTTGGCAACCGCTCCACAGGCGAAGTTAACGTGAATGTGCCTTCTTCAATCCATGACTTCAAGGTCTGGGAAACTTTCTTGGCCATCTTTAAACTTGAAAGGGAGCTGACTCGGACTTTTTTTCCATTGATGGTTATGCTGCCTGATTTGAGTTCTTTGTAGCTGACTTGCCCAAACTTTGGTCGATCACGACGCGGCACGCTGTAGTCGACGATGTCGGTGAATATTTCGCTGTCGCGGATGGCGGTCTTTTTAGCTAAGCCCATGTTGAGGATTGGGATTGGAACGCCTAAACCGACATACAAGGACGTGCCGTATTTTGTGAAGGCAGCGCCCTGCAGATACTCTGGCGTCATCTTTTTGGCGTCGCCTTTGACCATGAGGGTGCCGCTGAGGTTTTTAGGGCTATGCTGGGTGCCTTCGCCGATTATGTAGCCTTGTCCGCCGCCGAGGAATATGCGGGTACCCATACCCATCGTCTCGTAGTCGGGGTCGTTCATAAGGGGGTTAAGTTCGCCTGCGCCTGAGTAGGTGGCGTTTCGGAACCTCGGCAAAAGCTTGCTCATGTAGGTGTAGATGGTTTCGTCGCTGCTGTTGACGGCGCAGTTGTAGCGTTGGTAGCCGTTGCGGAAGTTCAGCAGACAGAACTGGTTGAGGTCGTCTTTGGTTAAGGTGGTTTTAACTTGGGTTCTGGGGTAGCAGTCGGTGCCGTACGCGGTGGCGCGTAACTCGACTTCTTTACCTGCAACCAAGTCGCCTATGACGTGCCCGCCGCCGTACTCAAAAGGCTGCTTCTCCGACATGTTCGTGGCGCCGATGAATATGTCAACTGCTGCGCCGGGGTGGCAGACTTCCACGTCGTTTATCCATGCATGATCGATTTTGATGGGCGGATCAGAGTGGCCGAGGTTGATAACAGCGCCCGAAGAACACATGGCGCCAAAAGTGCCTGTTGTAACAACATCGACTTCTTTGAAAGCGACTTCGACGCCGCTGCTCTCGACGAGCTTTTTCATTTCTTCGGCGGTTAGGACTTGGGCGTCGCCCTTGCGGATTTTCGCGTTAATCTCTTCAACGGTTCGTGTTTTGCCTTCGTTTGACAAAGTAGTAGCCTTTCCCTTGATGCAAATCGAAAAGGCGGAGCGCGAATATATCATTTACGCCAAAACACTGGACTTTACCTTACAAGACAGTTAGTGGGATACGGTAAA
This sequence comes from Candidatus Bathyarchaeota archaeon, assembly GCA_023488905.1. GTDB lineage: Archaea > Thermoproteota > Bathyarchaeia > Bathyarchaeales > Bathycorpusculaceae > Bathycorpusculum. The sequence goes on along the minus strand of JAMDCQ010000020.1, from coordinate 49,962 downwards.
ATGGTTTTCTCAAGCAAAGAATTGGTTACTTTATATTCGGTAGATCAAAGTTTTGGGTCTGCTTGCGAAAGCTCCAAAACCCGCCAGAAACGCATTCCCAGACGCAAAAAAGCAGCCGCCACAAAGCTTCCCGAGAAGAGGAGGAATAGGGGCGACACTCTCTTCTTCTACGATAAAAACAAAAAAACCCAAAACCATCTGATTTGCCTTTATATAAGGGAGGGGAGGTAGATGCTGAGAGGTCGCGTGGTTTTTGTTTGTTCGGATACGGTTTCGTATGCGCCTTTAAACAAGGGGGGTATAGTACAAAAATCGCAGCTATAATTCCTTTAACCCAAAAACAAGGCCAAAACGCTGGAAAAATGATTTTAATTTCTATAGGCAACGCAAACCCGCATCCGAGATATGATGAAGCCACCTGTTTCTAACAATAAACTTATTGGCTTCCAAAACCCCTCAATATCTTGGTGAACTGTGTGTCATCAGACAACGAGGATTTTCCTGAATGGTTCAAAAAACGCCGCAACCCATCCAAAGACCCCTTCTTCGGTGACATAGACAATATGTTCAAAGAAATGGAGAAGATGATGGATGAGGAACTCAAAGACTTCACCGAAAAAGTACCCAAAGAATACGTGAAGGAACGCAAGTTGCCAGACGGCAGCACGGTGAAGGAACTTGGACCATTCGTTTACGGTTACAGCATGAAAATCGGACCCGACGGCAAACCCGAAATCCAAGAGTTCGGCAACATCAAAAAAGGCCTCAAAGGACCCCCCGAAGTCAAAGAGGAACGCGAACCACTCGTGGACATCGTGGAAAACGAAACCGAGGTCCGCGTAGTCGCCGAGTTACCCGGAGTCGAAAAAACCGACATCAAACTGCACGGAACCGAAGACTCAATAGACATCTCCGTCGATACGCCCCAGAACAAGTACTACAAGGAGGTAGCGTTGCCCGCCAAAGTCAAAGTCAAAGAAGCCGCCTCAACCTACAAAAACGGCGTATTAGAAGTCGTCTTGCCAAAGCAGGAGCCATCCAAAAGCAAAGGCGAACCCATAAACATAGGCTAAAAGCTAAATTCTCTTCACCTTATTAGTAGCTTGAGCACGATGAGCGATAACTCTGAGGTTGAAACCCTAAACGCTATCTGCAGAGAAGCCAAAACAGTAGGTAAACTCTCAGGGGACAACCTCAACGACCTCTACGAACTCTTCGGGCAAAGATTCACCAAAGCCCTAGACGCAGTCACCGAGGGCAGAGTAAAAAAATACACGTTTAAGCCTTCAGGCAGAGTTGTTTGGATTGTGGTCGGCAGGGAACGCGATTACCTCATCATGCCCGAAGCTGAATTCTGCACCTGCGATGACTTCTACTTCCGAGTGCTCGACAAAAAAGTCCACATGTGCTACCACCTGCTCACCCAGAAGCTTGCCCAAAACCTCGGCTGGTACAAAACTTATGAGGAAAACGACGAATGCTACGACATGCTCATGAACGAATGGAAAAAGCCGCCTGCTGACAAGGTCAAAAAAGAAGTTTAGGCTTAAGGGCTGTTTTGGGTTTAGATTTAAATATGTAAGTTGCTACAACAGTAAGATATACAGAGGAACCTCAATGGGATTAAGCGAATACTTCATAACACTCCAGTACATCTTGATGGGCTCAATTGGCATTGCTTTAGCGTTGATCTTCCTGTACGCTTACTACGGCAAAGAAGAAAAGAAACCAGAAGAATAAACCGCTTTTTAGCTGCTTCTTTTAGTTCGTCTGTTCAGCACAATAAACATAACTATACTGATTATAGTTAGGATTACGCTTAGGGCGATTAGCGATGTGGCGTTTGGACCGGAGCCGAAAAAGATTGGTATGGGTCCGATTAGGATTACGCCGCCCACGCTTCCACCGTTGCCAAAAACCAGTGTCGCCACAACTATGACGACGATGCCAACTAAAACCAGCGCAAACCCAGCCAGCAGCAAACCCACAGTTCTACCCGAAACAGCAACCCCATTCTCCTCGCTTTGTTCGCTTACCGCGCTCATCTACCTCAACATCCAATAATACACCACAAACGTAACCAAAACAACAACCGATAGCGCCAACGCCAAAACCGCCTTAACCGACTGCTTATCCGTCCCAAAAACAATCGGAATCGGCCCAATCATAATTACCCCTGCTCCGCGCACTCGACTATCCCCGCTTTTTTCGCCGCCCATTGAGGCACGGACAAGCGCCACTACAATCAAGATAACGCCGACTATCACCAGCGCCATACCGATTGTGACAAAAGCCGACAGTTCCAAGCGAGTGCACCACCAAAACATGGTTCCGCGCTTTTAATAAACGTAGCCAACGCCGCGGGGAAGGGCAAAAAATTAAAAGCGCCTGCACTGCTTAATCGTGTCGGCACACATGACCACCCAAGACCTGATCGAGGAGATTACTGCCAAAAACACACAGATAACCCAAGCCCAACTCCTAGAGCAACTGGCGCACGAGAGGGCTAGAACCAACGGCTTATTGGGTGACGAAACGCTTCTGCGGTTGATTGCCGCCAAGCTGGGAGTTTCGGTTCAGCAGAACAACTTCCAGAGCTGCGGCACCATAACTTCGGGGCGACTGATCGCAGGCTTGTACGATGTCAACGTTGCGGGGCGTTTAATCGTGGTTTTTCCCGTTAAGACTTTTCAGGGTGAGGAAAAATCTGGCAAATTCACAACTTTGATGCTGGGCGACTGCGATGGCCTCTTGAGGGTTGTTTTGTGGAATGAGAAAGCCGAGTTAGTTGAGCGCGGAGAATTAAAAGCTGGACAAACCGTTCGCCTCTTGCATGGGTACACGCGCGAAGACCGCTACGGCAAAACCGAGCTACACATGGGCAACAAAAGCCAAATCGAACCGCTCCCCCCAGAAAAAACCGAAATTCCACCAATCGAGCGGTTCACCACAAAAATCAGCACCCTAAACAGCAACATGGGCAATGTTCACGTTTGTGGCACCGTGAAAGCAGTTTATGGCAAAAACGGGTTCACCCGAGGCGACGACACGGATGGGGTGGTTATGCGGTTGGCGTTGAGGGACGATTCTGGCGAGGTTGTGGTGGTTGTTTGGAACGAGAAGGTTAAGGAGCTTGAGCGGCTGCTGCGTGAAAGCCCGCGTCTTTTAGTTGTTAACGCGCGGATAAAGTCGGCAAACAATGGCTCCGTTGAAGTCCACGTGGACTCTAACACATTCGTTTCAGTAAACTAAAAAAACAAAAAAGAAGAAAAAGATGGTTAGATTTTTGCTACGATGGCGTCTGTGATTTCTGTGCCTTTGGCTTGGCCGCCTAAATCGTGTGTGCGGACTTTGCCCTCTTTGAGCACCGCAATCACGGCATCCTCAATTTTCTTCGCCCCAGCTTTCTCGCCTAGCCAATCCAGCATCATGGCGCCTGCCATTATGGTTGCAATGGGGTTAACGCGGTTCATGCCTGTGTATTTGGGTGCTGAGCCGTGGACTGGTTCGAACATGCCGTAGGTTTCGCCGATGTTTGCACCTGCCGCTAAGCCTAAGCTGCCTGTAACCTGCGCCGCCTCGTCAGAGATAATGTCGCCGAACAGGTTGGTTGTGACCATGACATCGTATTTTTCTGGTTGCTTTATGAGTTGCATGGTGGCTGCGTCGATGTGTAAGTCGTCTACTTCGACTTCTGGGTACTTCTTTTGAGCTTCTTTGACTGCGTCTTTGAATATCCCGTCGGTTATGCGCAATATGTTACCTTTGTGGATGTAAGTGAGGTGCTTTCTGCGTTGCATGGCCAACTTGAAGGCGAAATCAGCTACTTTTAGTGACGCTTCATGAGTGATGATTCTAAGTGCTACGCCGACGCCTGGAGCCAAAAGCGATTCCGCACCTGAGTAGAGTCCTTCAGTGTTTTCTCGAACTACAACGAGGTCAATGTTGGGTTTGAGGGATTCGACGTTTGGAAAAGTGCGGCATGGACGAACATTCGCATATAACCCAAACATTCGCCTGAGTGTAACGGCGACGCTAACGGGTGCACCTGCTTCTTCAGGGGTGGTCATGGGGCCTTTAAGGCACGCGTTGGTTTTTTTGATGAGTTCCACGGTTTCTTTGGGCAAGTTTGTTCCGTGTTGTGGAATGCAGTGGGCTCCTGCTTCTCCATAGAGAATGTTAAGTTTGAACTTGGATTTCTTTTCAACGACCTCAAGCACCTTGACAGTTGCCTCGGTGACCTCGGGTCCGATGCCATCGCCTTTAAGCGCGGCTATAGTGTAAGTTTTACTCATAACAGTTTCTTCCTTGTGTTTGGTGTAGAATAATGTTTTTGCTTATCAGTTTTCCTGTCTGCTTTTGTTTTTTTAGCAGTGTTCATTGCTGGAATGACACACAAATCACTAAGTGGCTAAATCAACCAGAGTGTTTTCAGCGGCAGAACAGTTTCAGCGGTAGAGGAAATGAATGTATCAACAATTAAAAGACAGCCTATTTTTGTTCGTCCCCTTCCTTGCTTCACTGATACTTTCACTTGTACTTACATATCTTTATTTTAAAGACAAAAACAAACGTAAACTTGTTTTCGCATTCGGCCTTTTCATATCAGCTTTCGGGTTTTATGCACCGCTAATAGAAAGCTTGGGCAGAACACCCGTTTTTCCTTCTGGAGAATGGCTGTTCATACCGATGGCTCTCGCAGTTGCGATCGCTGCGTTGTCAAGTCTTTTCAAAGTCAACAATTTCCAAATTCCATTTATCGTCTTCATGATTGGGGCGGTACTTTCTCTGGCGGCCTTTTTCGCTCAGTTCTCATTTGCACCTTTACGTCTAGGGTTAATGGTCTTTTTCATGGGAACCGCCGTTCCGATTATGGTTTACATTTTCGCTAAAAGCAGAGGTTCTGCGGATCTTCATTTTTTGATTGCTACTTTATGCTTTTTGTTCGAGGGCGTTGTTATTGATCTTGGTACTTCAGTAGATATACCCGTGATGCTTGCCATTTTTGGGTTGGTCTTCATTGCTTTTATGTTTAATGGACCCCAAACCGTGAACCCAAGCAGCCTGCCCTCTTTTATCCTCTTAGAGAAGAAACTGGAAGAGGCAAACAAAAACCTCGAGGAGATGGAGGCGAAACTGCTCAAAGCGGAGCGGTTGGCGGCTATCGGGGAATTAGCGGGAATAATTGGGCATGACCTCCGGAATCCCTTACAGGGCATCAGAAGCGCCACATATTACCTCAAAACGCACAACGGAATCGCAAAGGATGACCCTGTTTGCAAGGAGATGCTAGATGAAATCGACAATTGCATAAGGCGTTCAGACAAAATAATCAACGATTTAATAGATTACTCCCAAGTCATCACATTGCACCCCTCACTGACAGACCCCAAGACCCTAACAACCATGTCCCTTAATCAGATAGCTGTTCCCGCCAACATCGAAATCGTTAACAAAACAACAGATAAACCCGTATTGGAGGTCGATGTCCTCAAGATTGAACATGCCTTCGTTGCCATAATCAAGAATGCTCTTGACGCCATGCCTGAGGGTGGAAAATTAACCATCAAAACAAGAACAAGCCACAACTTCGTCGTTTTCAGCTTTCAAGATACGGGTTTAGGAATGAATCAAGAAACCCTTTCAAAACTGTTTACGCCTATGTTCACGACGAAGGCGAAGGGTATGGGGTTCGGTTTGGCTGTCTGCAAGCGCTTTGTAGAAGCTCATAGCGGCAAAATCGCTGTCGAGAGCACCCCCAATCAAGGTACAAAAATAATTGTAGCTTTTCCCATTAACTACCAGCCTGAAAGATAATTTGGCGCGTTAGATTCTGTATTCTTGGTCCACATAGAGCTTCTGCTGCTCACGATATTTCTTGGTCTCGTTTTTTTCTTTGTAAGCCCGTCTCAGCAGAATAGCGTTTGACTTCACTCGTTCAAACCGTTTTTTAGCGTTCTTCTTCTCTTGTAGCTTAATTAAATCGGACATTTTGCTGAATTTCTCGACTTTGCCGTCTTCGCCTGTGCGCTCAACTTTTATGCAGTCATCCACCATGCAGCTGGCAACACATGCACCACAGTAAACGCAGAGGTCATCGACTATGCCGACTTCACCAGTGCCCCAGTAGAGCGCGTTGGTTGGGCAGGCTTTGATGCAGAGTTTGCATTGACCGCCGACGCAGGTGAACTTGTTTATGCTGATTTTGCCCTCTTTGAAGAGGTCTTTGACGCCTGTAGGCTCGAGAAGTTCTTTGCGTTGTCGTCGTTTTTCTTCTGCCTCATCAACCGCTTCGCTTTCTTCACTCATCAAGTCGAATATGGAATGCGGTTTAGTCGGCATAGGGAAGTCACGGGGTGGTTGGGTTTGTTTTAGATAGGTTTTATGAATTATAATTACTTATCTGGGTTGCCTTGCGTGTTTTATGGTGAAAATGTGCATTTTTTAACGTTTATGTTTGGTTAACTGTCCAAAATAGTAACAAATGAGCGGTTTCCTTGAAGTAGTGATTCTGGGCAAAAAAGCTGAGTTTAGAGGAAAAACAATACGCTGCCCGAAAAAATAACTGGGAAACCCCGCGAAATATTGGGTTCTGCCTGCAAGTCCTCTAAAAAATTAGATATACCGATGTATGAATCCGAAACCTTAACGTTGTCGATGTACACGAGGCTTTTTGCGTTTGTACCCGTTATTCCACTGTAAACCCTGTTGGCGCCTCCAGCATTAGCGCGGTCAACGTCGATTTTCAGGGTTCCATCCACCCATAACTTGCTCTTATCCTCCGCTGTATCTCGGCAGAATTCTATCGCGTAGTAGGTGCCTGTGTGGGGGTTACTGGCAACAGCTTCACGGTTAAAGTAAGATCGCCCGTTTACCAAGGTAAGCAACCCCCAATAGTAGTTGCCTCCCCTATTTTCAATAAACACCTCCACGCTATTACGCGAGTTCGCCTGTATCGTTCCTAAATACAACCGGTTGCCATAAGTCGGCAAACTATTCACTCTCACATACTCTTGAAAATAAAGAACTGGTGAAGATGGCAGATTCTTGTAAGCCCAACTTTCTGAGCGGGAGTTTGCTGAGAATCGTGCGTTGTAGTTTCCATCTTGGGGGTGCCTGTTTTCTATTGTTTCGGAGTGTGTGCCGACGCCCCCTCTCCCTGACCACTGGCTGAATCCTTGTGTTTCAAAGCTGTCTGCAAATAGCATTGGCTGCGGCGTGGGTGGTGGGGTGTTTGTCGGTTCGGGGGTTGTTGAGGCTGTTGGTGTTGGGGTAGCTGTGGGTTCATAGGTTGGTGGAGGTGTTGGGGGCAAGGTTGGTTCGATGGTTGGTGTCGGGGTGGAATTGGGCGGGTTGAGGTAAAAATCGTATAATGCGTACCCTTGCCAGTTTTGGGTGTCGTTATTCATCCATATACAGTTGCTAACTCCTAAACTTTGGCTCTGAATCAAAAATGCCTCCAGTTCATCGACGTTTGTTTGAGTGAACTGCCTGTATTCGTCACTGCTTGCTCCCACTTCGGTATTTAGGATTTTTGTGATCCCATACTGATTTATGGCTCTGTTCATCTGGGCTAATGCACCATCAGTTTTCCAGTGGTTGAAATAGAAATGCATGCCCTGATAGGTGTTGTTTAAAGGGTCCTCAAATTTGTGCCAGTTGGTAGTGAGTTTGTTGGTTACGATGGTATTGCTGTAGCTTGCGTTTCTAATCTCGTCAATAAGGTCTTGCATTTTTGTGTCATAGTCAGCTAAATTGTACTCGTTAATCAATTCCACTGCCACTCGAGAGTTATTGGGGTATCTTTCAAGAACCTGAAAAACTCTGCCTCTCACTTGGTCCCAGTGATTGTAAGCGTACAGGGAACCCTCTGTTGCGGGATAAAGGTGGTTTCCATCCACAATAACTAGAAAGTTGGTGTTTACAAGCAAAAAATCAATGCAAGCTGGATTGTAACCTTTGATTTCCCCCTCTTGAGAAATCCAACTCGGCCTAAAGCTAACACGGTAGGCATTGAGGTGTTTGTTTTCCATTAGTTCGATTGTTTTCTCAAGTTCAGCTTGAGATGTTATGTAGCCTGCAAGCCCAATAAACTCGAAATTGCCCTCGGAATCGGAGCCTCCGAATTGAAGAATAACGCCAAGACTAAGAAGTAGAGATAGAAAAAGGAAAAGAAAAACCAATTCTCTCATGGCAATTTCCCTAAAAACCTTCAATTCGAACATGAAGCAGCTGAAAATCTACAAGTACTCTAAGAAAGATGGGCTTCTTAAATATTGTTGCTTTCGCTGTCTCCCATACGCTCTGCCGATTTATCGGTAGATCAAAATTTCTTTCGCTTGAGGAAAGCTCCACAACCAGCAAGCAACGCATCCCAGACGCAGACACCAAAAAGCACTGCACAGCAAAGCTTCCGAGAAGATGAAGAATAAGGGCGGCACTCTCTTCTTCTAACAATAAAAAAACAAAACACGCCGAACCCCCCTGATTTACTGTTACAGCTAAAGCTATTACTGCCCAACGCAATAGTTGCTTAATCAGCTCAGAGTGGTTAATTTGGGTAAACTGAAATTCGGAGTCTTCCTCCCCTTCTACGCTTTCCAAACCCAAAACCCCAAACCATACTATAATCAACTCAAAAAAATCGTTCTAACCTGCGAGCAGTCGGGCTATGACTCAGTCTGGCTAGACGACCACCTCATGTACAACAACGCCCAAATCCTTGAATGCTGGACCACACTAGCCGCCCTAGCAGCGTCAACCAAAAAAATCCGCCTTGGAACCATGGTGACCTGCAACGCCCACCGAAACCCCGCCTTGCTGGCTAAACAAGCAGCAACCATAGACGTAATCTCGAATGGACGATTAGAATTTGGCATCGGCGCAGGCGTACAAGAAGATGAGCACACAGCGTACGGCTTCGACTTTCCCAAGTCATCTGTTAGAGCCGCACAGTTGGGGGAAGCTCTGGAAGTAACCACTCAGCTATGGACTCAAAGAAAAGCCAACTATTCTGGCAAACACTACCAGCTAAAAGACGCCGTATGCGAACCCAAACCCAAACAAAAACCACATCCCCCAATCACCGTCGGAGGAGCAGGCGAAAAATACACCCTAAAAGTCACCGCAAAACACGCAGACCGCTTTGACTGGGGCTTTTTGGCGTCAATAGAGGATTACAAGCGTAAGCTTGCGGTTTTAGAACGGCACTGCAGAGCCGTCGGCAGAGATTTTGGGGACATTGAGCGGTCCTGTTGGCCGAGCGGGCAAATTCTCGTTACAGAAGACCAAAAAGCGTTAGACTTAAAGATCGCTAAGTACAAACCCGTCGGTTCTTCGCTTGAAGATTTCAAAAAATACACTCTGGCAGGGACACCAGACGAATGCGTTAAAGCTTTGCGGGTTTACGCTGATTTGGGCGTGACTTATTTTATGCTGTACTTTGCCGACTTGCCAAACACCGATGGAATCGAATTATTTAGCAAAACAGTGGCTAAGTTGGGTTAGAGGTCGCCTCTGGCGATATGTGCCAATTCGTGAAGGATAATCTCTTCTAAACTGTGATACGGATTTTTCCTGACCAGTATGATGTAATCTGCATCGTCGATGTCTTCGGCGTTAAAGATGCAGGCGTCTGTACCGTGCTTGGATAACACACGTCCCCATTCTTCAATCTCCCGCAGGTCATCCTCCAAGCATCGTCTATGTTCCAGCACATGGTCGAAGTCGTAGTCGCTTAACCGTAGCATTTTGACTTTAGGCAAGGGCTTGTCGCTTAGCGTGTTCCATGCTTTTTCAAGTTGCCATCTGGATATTATTTCACCCTGCATTTCTAGCCCTTCAACCAAAACCATAGATGCTGCGCCTCTTATTGCTGCCTAAAAAAGAGTGCTCACCCAAATGGGGTAAGTCACTCATCAAAACAGCGCTTTTTTTAGCGTAAAAGCGTTTGCAGTAGTACCAACACAACCACAACATTTTCTCTTTATATAACAGTAGATCAAAAATTTTTATCGGAATAGCGCTGTAACCAGCTTTGGTAACTGAAATGACTAGCTACAGCACTATCCCTAAACGAAAAGATAAGCTAAAGGCTTACTTATATTTTAAACAAACAATCAACAACTCCCTTGACTACAAACACGCCAGAAACAGCAAAGACACCACAAAAACACTCATCCTAGCCGCAATCGACAACAACTACATAGAAGAATGCGCCCAAAACCTCAACCTCTGCGGCCAAACAGCCAGAAACCACCTAAAACAACTAAACCCCCAAAAACTACTCCAAATCAACCAACAAACAATCACAAAAATGAAACAAAAAGGCGCCTTGTCTAAGCCACTGATCATAGCAATAGACTGGCATGACGAAATGTACTACGGCGACCCCCACGCAAGAGACGTCGTTGGAACACAGCACAAGAATGGCTCAAATCACGCTTATAGGTATGCAACCGTGAGCGTGCTCTGGAACAGCCAGAGACTAACCATGGCAGCTGTGCCGATGATGCGTAAAAGCAAGCTTTGGCATGTCAAGTATCTTTTAAAATGCGTCTTTGATTTGGGTTTAACAGTTAAGCTGGTGCTGTTGGATAGAGGCTACTTCTCTACCCAAGTGATAAGGTATCTAGATGCCTCTAAAATCAGCTATATCATGCATATTCCTTGGCATAAAGATCCCTTAAAGGCAGGGTTGGATGTGGTTTATACTACGACTACGCATAAGAGGTCAGCTTTTGAGCAGGCGTCTTTTAGGCTTGTAACTATGCGTCAGAGTAAGAGATTGCTTGTTTTTGCTACTAATACCCTGTTTAAGCCCAGAAGGCTCAAGGAGCTGTTTAGGCGGCGTTGGGGGATTGAGACTAGTTATCGGTTGATTGGGTTGTTTTTGGCTAAAACTACCTCGAGGCTGTATAGGTTGAGGCTTTTGTTTTTCTTTTTGGCGGTGGTTTTGTATAATTTGTGGGTTTTGTGGAATTTTAGGCGTAGAAGACGTGTTCGGGCGTATGCGCTCAAGAATGCTGTTAGGTTGTGTTTAGTCCTGTCTTGGTTGCCCGATATTGAGGTGGGTGGGTGAAAAGTCATGCAATTTTTGATCTACTGATAAGGGAGGGGAGGTGGCCGCTGAGAGGTCGCGTGGTTTCGGATTATTTGCCGATTACCCGCATATTCTCCACTATCACCCATGGCGCAATCATTGAACCCATCTGCCGCTCATTGCCCCCAACTACCGTGATGTTTTTGAGGAGGTCAAAGATGTTGCCTGCCAGCATCACGCCTCTGCATGAATGCGCAATTTCGCCGTCTTTGATTCTCCAGCACGGCGTCGCCACCACAGAGAATTCTCCGCTAACTGGGTTGCTGCTGTGTGCGCCCTGCAGGTAGTAGATGATTAAGCCGTCGCCGACTTCAGAGAACATTTGTTCTGTGGTTTTGTTGCCTGAGGCTATGTGGAAGTTGGTGGTTTCGATTCCTGGCGTGGAGAGGTAACCTGCGCGAGAGGCATTGCCTGTGCTTTCCTTTGATTCTTTATTGGCTGTGTAGCTGTCGTAGATGAAGTTACGCAAAACGCCCTTTTCGATGATAGGCGTTTTTTGGCGGGGGACGCCTTCTCCGTCGAATACGGAGGTGCGCAGTCCAGCGGGGTATAAACCGTCGTCGTAGATGGTGAGGTTTTCTGAGGCGACTTGTTCACCGATTTTTCCCTTAAACGGCGATTGGTTTCTCTGGACACTGTCCGCCTTTATCGCCCCCATAAGCGTGTATGCGAAGAGGTCTTGGAGGGCGAATTGGGTCAAGATGACTTTAGCGGTTTTGCTCTCGACTGGTTTAGGTCTTAGCGCCGAGACTGCAAGTTTGGCTGCTTCCCTGCCCACCCACTCGGGATCTAAGCGGTAGTTTCTTGAGGCGTTGAATTCGAAGCAAATCGGAGTCACTGCACCGCCCTCTTTTGCCAGCGCCGCCAGACTGCACTCGACGATTGTGCCCCTATCGTAGCCAGTGACGCCACTGGAGTTGGCGATAGCCGCTGAAACGCAGCCACTTCCAACTCCGCCCTCGATTGGGAACACACGCTTATCCACCCCGCCCGCAGCATCCAACATCGCCGAAGTAACTTTAACTAAATCCTCAGGGCTTAATGCGACGATTTTCTCATCAAAAGTGCCCACAGTGGCGCCGTATGGCTTCTTTTGGGGCAGCCCATTCCAGTCAGAGTCAGGTTTGCTTGCCTTCGCTGCGCCGAGTGCACGGGCAACTACGGTTTCTATGGCGTTTTGGTCGTTGACTATGTTAGTGTAGGCGAAGCCGATTGCCTTGTTTGCGGCGAGTCGCACGCCTATGCCGCGGTCGATGATGCGGTTGGTTTTGCTGATTTGCCCCAACTCTACCCCGATGTTAACTGCCTGGCCGTCGTAGACGTAAGCTTCTGCTTCCGCTGCTCCCAGCCTAAGCGCCGCTTTCACTGTGTTTTCGGCTAAGTTGAGCATGGTGTTTTTTTCAAGCACTGCCACCGACAACCACCTCGCTTACTCTTATGTGCGGTCCACCATCACAGATAAAAGCTGTCTGCCCCTTCCCACAACGACCCGGTCCAGATGAAAATCTTTACCCACACTGTCCACTTTATGCAGGGTTTCCAATGTGTTGCCGCTGATGGATGCGTTGCGCACTGGAGCGCCGATTTCGCCGTTTTTGATTTCGTAGCCTTCTTGGATGCCCACTTGGAAGGTGCCGTCTAAGCTGGCTTGGCCTCCGCGGAAACTCTTGAAGTAGTAGCCTGATTTGACGCCTTCTAGGAGTTCTTCGAGAGTGCGGTCTCTGGGTGCCATGTAGGTGCATCGCATTCGAATGATGGGTTCCACGCGGAAGTCTTCGGCTCTAGCGTTGCCTGTGGGTGCGGTGTTGAATTTGTGTGCGGTGTCGCGGTTATGCATCAAGCCTGTGACGACGCCGTCTTTGATGAGCAGGGTTTTTTGGCTGGCGACCCCTTCGTCATCGTACTTGAAGGCACCAAACGAGCCCTCCATCGTGCCGTCATCGTAGAAGGTGACGAGGTTGGAGCCGATTTTTTTGCCCATATTCGAAGCCAGCAAGCCACCTGAAAGCGCCAAATCCGCCTCCGCCAAGTGCCCAAAGGCTTCATGCACAAACACGCCAACAACGTTTGGCCCCAGCACGACGGGGAATTTGCCGCCTTTAGGTGACTTGGCGCTGATTTGTTCGACGGCGCGTTTCGCCACGGTTCTGCCTATTTCTTCGGGGGCTTGTTCGTCGAAGAGTTCGTAGCCTTTGGTGGAGCCAATTTCTTCACGACTAAACGTGAACGCGCCATTGCTCTGGGCTGAGGCGGTTACGCGGGCCCAAACGTAGAGCTTATCCTGCTCGATGCCTGCGCCTTCGCTGTTGACGAAAAAGCTGTTAATCATCAAATCCGCATAATCTATTCCGCAACTCTTGATTTGCCCATCGAAGCCGAGGATGGTTTTGTTTATGGTGAGGGCGGTTTTGATCTTGTCCTCCACCGACACCTCAGCGGGGTCTTTCTTGGGCTTAACCACCACATGGGCCTCAACCGCCTTCGCAGGTGCCAGCTTAATCGGAATCTTCAGCCGTGTGCCCGCCAGCTTGGCCATCCGGCAGGCATCCGACACAGCGCCTTCCAAAATTGCGGCGTCCAGCGACCCAACCGAGGCAAACCCCCACGCGCCGTTGACCAGCACGCGGATGGCGACGCCGTTTTCTATGCCCTGCTTGGCGGCTTCAACCCGTTCCTCCTTGAGTGTAAGCATAGTTTTGGCGATTTGCTGTGCTCTTGCTTCTGCGTATTGTGCCCCGAAGTTGTCGGTGGCAGCTCCAGTGATTTTTGTGAGAAGGTCCTTCAAGATAATCGGTCCTATAGCGGTACTAGATTTTTGTGGGGCATAAAACGATTTTGCTTTCTGCGCCTAGTCTACTAAGCGCTCGACAGTACGCTTTAAAAATCAGTACACGTCTTCTTTAATTGAATCTCTTCTCCGCAGTTTAAGCCACAACGTTTTGGAGAGGCGTTTTAGTGAACAAAAAACTCGCTGCATGCGTGGTTTCTGTTTTAGTTGCCGCATTGATAGCGACATTGCTGGTCAATTCTTACCGTTTAGACCTAGCCAAATCGATGGCTCTACACACGTCAGGCTACAAAATCCTGGACATTTACGGTAATGTGGTTTATTTACGAGGGATTGGGCGCTCGGGGGATTTGCAGTCTCCGTCTGGCATGTGGTCGGGGCCAGGGGAGCAGGTTTTTAGTTGGACCCAAAAATGGTTGCCCATAGAGGAGAACCTGCCCAAAATGGATGCGACGCTGCAGTGCTACCGTGACTACTGGCACGTCAATATGATACGCGTCTTCATACCCGTGGACTGGTGGTGGATAGACAACATCTCACGCAGCACTTATGAGCCCCAAGTCGCCGACGTAACCATAAGCTTCCGACTCTACCTCGAAACGCTGGTTCAAGAAGCCGCCAAATACGGCATTTACGTCGATTTATGCCCCTACAGCGCCGTGAACGGCTACCTGTTCAGCCGAACTTTCGAAGGGGAACCCGGGACATGGGTGCCAAACACCGCCAGCTACCAGTTCATCCAAAGCGTCACCGCCGATGCAGGGCGAAGTGAGATGGAGTTTTGGCATCTATGGTGGGCCAGCGTCGTAGAGCGGCTGGGTGGATATGGCAACGTGATTTTTGAGTTGTGGAATGAACCCGGCGACACTAAAACCGCCTTCTTCAACTACATTGTTGAAGCTTACAAAACCATCCGCGGCTTAGGCAACGAGAATTTGGTATTTATGCAGTGGCAGGTGGGTATTGTGCCGGGGTGGCAGAGTCTCACTTGGGCACCTGAACTCTACAGCCAACTAGAAAACGCCATGGGCAAAGCACCCCTCAATGTAGCCTTTACTACGCACACTTACATGCATTCACCTTACCCCAACCTGCAGTGGGCAAACACCTATGAAGCGGTTAAAAGCCAACTAAACTCTGTGGATATGGTGCCCCAGACAAGAAGCATCAACTGCACTGTGCCGTTGGTGTTCAACGAGATGGGTGTCTTGGATGCGGATTTCATTTACAACTATTGGTCAAGCGTCGAGGAACGGTTCGGCGGAGGCAACATGACTTTAGCGCAGAGACGAGAACGTGAATATGACTTCTGGACTGCCATCCTCCAAAACGCCAAGGACCTCAGCATAGGCGTCTGCGCTTACTATTGGATGCAGGATTCTGTGTCGGTGGCTTACGGCTACGCTGGAGAAGCGCTGGTTTCAAGCGACCTCTGGACGGGTGATTCGCCGTCGCCTAACTTTGCAGGAAAAACCTTCATAGCCCACGCTTAAGCGCCAAAGAAGTCGCTCATGCTCCGTTGCTGTACTTTCGGCGCTTGTGGCGGCTTAGGCTTAACCACTGGGACATCTGAACCCAAAACCAGCTGTCCGTACACGCCGTCATAGCCCGGCGTCACCTTAGCAGTGCCATCCCGAACCTTAACGATTGCCTGCGCAAACGGTGCATCCACAACTAAAGCCATTGCCTCATACGGCGTATCAAGTAGCACTGTATATTCGTCGCCGAATTTCTCCACAAGCGCATTGTAGGGTTTCCAGACTGCTTGGATGGCAGGCGAATCGGTTCCCAAAACGGCGCAGATGATCTCAGACAACGGTAAAAGACGTTTGAATCCGGGGGCGTTTGGCTGTTTGTAGTCTGCAGGTCGGTCGGCGAGTTCTTCGACGCGTTGCTCGACGCCTTTGGTCAGTTTTCGTCGGCAGACGGGGCAGACGTTGCCGAATTTGATGGCTTCAGGAGGCGAGAGCGACACTTTGCAGTTGCGGTGCCCTGTCCAGTGATATTTGCCATAGGCTGGGTCAGTTTCGATTGTAAACTTGAAGCGCTCAGGGTCATTGTCAGAAACCGCAGACACTACATTATTGTAGGTAAAGTCGGGAAGATCGAAGACGTTGGCTTCTCTGCCGATGCGCCAAGGCCAAAAACTGTGGCAGTCACTGTTTGAGACCAGCGCATAGCGGTCGAGTTTGCTTAGCCTCCAATTCATGGGCGGGTCTGAGGAGAGCCCCGTTTCGAGAGCGTGAATGTATTTGGTCATGTCTTGGTAGCAGTCTTCGATGGTGTCAAAGCCGCTGAATGCGCCGAAGATGCTGAACCATGGTGTCCAAGCATGCGCGGGGAAAACCATGTTGTCGCCGCTGACTGCCATGACTTCTTCAACCAGTTGGGGCGCGGTGGCGTCGAGGATGGGTCTGCCGTCGGAAGCTAAGTCGCCGAAGCGTTTGAGGCGCTCATTGATTTGGTCTACGACCTCCAAGCTGGGGGCTAAAATGACGTGGTGAACCTTTTTGGATTCACCTTGATAATCGAAAATTGTGCAGACTTCAGTTTGAAGCATAAACCGAATAGGCGAATCCCCTTTGGCGAGTTTAAGCAGTCCCGTGTCCTGTTCGGGGCTGAGGGTTTCGCGGATTTCTTTGAGCCACAGGGGGTGGGTGAAGTCGCCTGTGCCGACGAGGTTTAGGCCTTTGATTTTGGCGTATTTCGCGATTTCGGCTAGGTTCATTTGTTCGCTGGTTGCGCGGCTGTATCGGCCGTGAATGTGCAGGTCAGCTATGACTTTGATGTGGGTTCACCAAGCCTTAACGTGGATGGCTAAGCATTTTAAGGCTTTGCACAGTCAACCAGAAACCGCTCCCCGCCGGGAAAGCAGTTCGGTGTTTAAGTTTACTATCGTTTCAAAATTGTTTACGTTTGCAATATTCTTTTATTTCTGCACTTTGCCTCTTTAGGTATGCATGAGTGGGCATTAGCTGAAGGCATTCTCGCGACGGCACGGCAAATAGCTGAGCAAGAGCACCTCTGTTCCGTGTCGGAAGTCACCATTAGAGTGGGGGCGCTTCAGCAGGTTGAACCGCCGATTCTACGTTTTGCCCTCAAACAGATGGGCGACGGCATCTTAAGAGGCGCAAAATACCGTATCCTAAAAGCCAAATCGACATTGAAGTGTCGGGTTTGCGGAACCACTTGGCAGTACAACCAGAAAAAACTCGACAAAGCCACCGCCGAAGCCATACACTTCGTGCCCGAAGTGGCGCACTCTTACATTAAGTGCCCGAAATGTGGCAGTCCTGACTTTGAAATCGCAAGCGGACGCGGCATCTGGCTCGAGGACATCAAAGGAGTCAAAACTGAGTGATTGACCCGAGGACAAGCGTAATCAGCACCCGTTTAGCGCGGATAAAGCGGATAATCGCCGTTTCCAGCGGAAAAGGCGGCGTAGGCAAAAGCATGATCGCCACCGCACTGGCGCTCTCGCTTACAAAAGAAAACTCCCGCGTTGGCTTGTTCGATGTAGATTTCACCGGTCCCTCAACCCATATCATTTTAGGTGTGCCCCAATCTGTGCAGCCCACAGAAGACAAGGGCATCGTACCAGCAACCGTTGAAGGGTTCAAGTTTATGTCGCTGGTTTACTTTGCTGGGGATAAGGCAACTCCTCTGCGTGGGGCAGACGTCTCCAACGCTTTAATCGAGCTTTTGTCTGTCACCCAATGGGGCGAACTGGACTTTCTGATAATTGATATGCCGCCAGGTATCGGTGACGCTGTCCTCGATTTGGTTCGGCTGGTTAAGCGAATCGAATTTCTAATCGTCACTACACCGTCGCTTTTGGCTTTCGAAGTCGTCAAAAAACAAGTTCAACTATTATGTGAACTAAACATGCCCGTCGTCGGGGTCATTGAGAACATGAAGCGAGACAGCTCAGACGCTATAGAGCACGAAACGGCCAAGTTGGGGCTGAAGTATCTGGGTTCAGTTGCCTATGACCCGCAGGTGGAAGCTGCAATCGGCAACCCAGACTGCCTACTCAACACAGAGATAGGAAAAGCCTTGGAACAAATCAAAAAAGCCGCAAAGGGAAACCGCAAATGAGTCTAAAAGCAGTAATCTTCGACTACATCGGCACACTCGTCAACTGCAAAGGCTACAGCATGACCGCCTCAGAAAACAACCTCTTCTCCGCCCTCGTCGCCGAAGGTTTCGACATAACCAAAACCAAATTCCTAGACGCCTACCACATTGCACACCTTAAGTACCGCAGAATCCGCTACGAAGAATTCAAAGAAGTAACCAACGCGATTTGGGTTGCGGAGGCGCTGTGCAGCTTGGGCTACAGGGTTACACCAGAAGATGAATGTATCAAAGCCGCATTAAACGTGTTCTTTCAGGATTTCATCGATACGCTCGAGTTGCGGGAAGGCGCCAAACAGCTACTGGAACAAACCTCTGCCCAAACCAAAGTTGGCTTAATCAGCAACTTCACTCATGCCCCAGTCATACACAAGAGCCTAAGAAAAGTCGGCATACCCCGATACTTCAACGCTATAGTCGTATCTGACGAGGTTGGATGTAGAAAGCCCTGCCCAGACATCTTCCATGAATTGCTTGGGCGGTTGGAGGTGAAGGCGGAGGAGGCGGTTTTTGTCGGCGACAGCCCGCTTGAGGACATTAAGGGCGCTAAAGATGTGGGGTTGCGGACGGTGTTTGTGTCTTCCCAGTTCAACAGCTTAAAAGACCTCCACGACAGCAAGCAGAGGCCAGACGAAATAGCAAGCGATCTTCACTCAGTGGGCAAAAACCTGTCTCAACTGTTCGGCTAAACCGCTCAGATACATTAGGAAAAACTATAGAGTATGCGACGGTTTCAGCTAGTTGACCGATAACAAAACCTTCGAAAATGATTATGCTGCTTGCAGAATTCGCCACAACCAGCTAGCAACCCAAACCCGCGTCCAAAGCAAAAACGCAACCGTCCACACGCGCCGCGGGTTGTTGTTGAAACAAGAGGGGGTTCGGCAACAACTACTAAATAGAAAACGCAGTCAGCACAAGACAACAAATATCTTCAAAAAAGGTTGTTTAATAAAAGGGAAATTCTCTCAGCAAATGAGAGACTACGTTTTTACTCGATTACCTGAATTGCACCTTCAGGACATTGTGCTTCACAAGCTCTGCAAACCAAGCATTCGCTTTCCTTGGTTGGAGAGGCCTTGCCGCTTTTAATTTCATAAACGCCGACGGGGCAAGTGTTGACACAAGTCTCGCATCCAGTGCATTTAGGATCGACAACAATTTTTACCATTTTGTCTTACCTCACTGCTATGGTTTTTCAAAAAGCTGATGAGTAAAATAAAAGGTTTTAGGTGGCACGCCTGATTTTTTCACGTAACCGCGACAGGATTCCGCTGATGGCTGAATCAGCTTTATCCCGCACCTTCTGCGAGTCAGCTACACTACGCCTGTAGGCTTCAAGCGAAATCTCCCCTCTATGTCGACGCGCCTCAAAGACTTTCATGCCCTCTTCAGCTTCAGCCAAATCCGCTTCAGCCAAATCCAGCTGCCGCACCATATCCGCATGCGAACTGCCCGAAGCCAGAAACACTGCTCGCCAGCGATCGATGGTAATCTTTAAGCCTGCTAAGCGGGTTTCCACGGCGCTTCTCTGCATCTTGTATTGGCGTCTCTGGATTTTGCCTTTCTGAGCCTGCACATCCAGCGCCTTAAGCTCAGCAATCGCCAGTCGCTTACTTTCATAGGCTTCTAGGAAGGCTTTGAGAGACGCTAAATCTATGGGTTGCCCCGCTTTAACCGTTTCAGGCGCCGCGATTTCGGGTGGTTGATCAGCCAGCTGCTGAGACCTCGCCCGATAAGTCTGCTCTTTAGGTCTGATTTTTCTATAGGCAACCGCGCCTATACAACCAACTACACCTATCAGAGCCGCCCAGAAAGTGGGTCTAAACGAAACCCAAACTGGGTTATAACTGAAGGACAGGTGCAGGCTGGTTTGTTGGGGTGCAAGGTTGTCGGCGTAGCTTACACTGTTCTGGGTGACTGTTAAGGCGTCTTGGAAGGTTTGGCGGGTAAGCGTCGAGTTAGAGCCAAGCATAGTGGCATGTGGCGTTATGATGGTTGCGCCTTCAGGCAGATTAAACGTCACAGTTGCGTGATCGACAACATATTGGTAATTTGCGAAAAAGTCAAAATCCACCAGATCGTACTGGCCGCTAACCAAGGTCGCTTTGGGCAGAGTATACTGCACTGTTAAGCCAATTGATTGCCCACTGTTCACAAAAGCCGACAGAGTGGCATTTACAAGCAGCAGGTCGGTGGCTTGCGTGGGAGATTGCCCGCTTTGAAGCGTTCCGCCATATGCATCCTTGACGATTATGTTTGTGGCGTCAGGAGGTAAACTTAGTACAACAGCGCTTAGCGAAGAAGTAGATTTGCTGGTTAAACGGTAAGTTTCTGTGGCTGATACGCCGCCTGTGGGGTCAATTGTTACTTGGCGTTCTAAACTGTCAACGGTAAGTAACTGTAGGGAACCGACTGGCACTCTAACAAGCGCCTTACCCACGGAATAGGTGTAGGCGGGCAGGTTATTGGTCAGGTAATTTACGGTGTTGACGTTTTCTCCGTCTCTGGAGATAGAGATGCTTGTTGGGGTACTGGTGAAAGTGACTGTTACGTTGCAGATTCCCACAGTTTGGGTTAAGCTTGGGTAAGCGGGGTAATCGATGGTAAAGTTGCCGCCTCCGCCCTCTTCGATTCGGCTGTTAGATAGGACAAAGGCTACGGTGAAAACGCTTGGGGAATCTCCGTTAAAATCTACTTCGGCTGCGTAGAATCCACCGCGGTCTCCAAGCGGTACACCTAAATGCACTGTGTACATTTTGCTGTCGTCGTAAGCGAATGCTTTGAGGACATCTGCACTATACTTCAAGGGTAATCCGATGAGGAAATCGTCTGTGACTTGGCCTGAAACATGGATTGTATCCGCAACCACCATGTGACCCGAATACATCACCTGCACTCGGTGGTCCACCCTTTCAATGCTGTAGCCGCTGTCTTGCGCAGAAACCACGTTGCCCAGTGAAATCGAGGGCAGAATGGCGACTAAAGCAAAAGCAGAAATCAGCAGTAACACGAGGGTTCGCTTCACCGAATTCACCAAACAGCGGTTTCTTTTAGTGTTAGGTCACGTTGTTTATTTACTTTTACCGACATCTCAACTCGCTTTTTGAGGATAAACAAAAGGATTTGACTTTGAGTCGCGTTTGTTGCTCTCAGAGAGGACCCCCCTCCCCTTATTTAAAGGGCTGAGACGCATAGCCATCCCTCTTCAGGTTCTTGCAGCGAGTTCTATATTTAGCCGCATTTAGGCAGGCTATTTTAGCGGCAGAAGAAGCATTTTTCTGCCCAGTCTTTAGGCATTTCTTGCTGGCATTTGGGGCACATCAAACCCAATTCGCGTATGGTTATGCAGGTTTGGCAGAAGAGTTCCAGTACTTTGTTTTTGTTTTGGGGTTCTTTTACAAGTGTTGCTACCATTTGGTTGATTAGGTCTTTGACTTGGTGGGTGTTTTCGAGGGTTAGGTGGTTGCCTCGTTCGCGTCCGAGGTAGCGGCTTACGGCTGATTGGGATAGACCGAGGAGGTCGGCGGTTTGTTTTTCGGTTAAACCGTGGTTTTCTACTATGGTGCGTGCCATTACTGCTTTGACTGCTGGGAGAACTGTTTTGACTCCTACTTCGCATGGTAGTATCAAGTTTTCACCTGAATATTGGTATCTTTGGGGGGCAACTTATTTAAGTATGACGCATGTCATTAAATATGACGCGTGTCAAAACGGGCAACCAGTTGTATTAAGCACCTTAGCGCACCATACCTCCACTTCCCCGGCTGACACCGGCAAAAGGAGAACAAAAAATGGGCAACGTCCTCCAACCAACCCCCAACAACCACAAAAAAGACCTCGCAACCATGCTAAAAACACTCGACGCCGAATGCCGAAACTGCGCACCTACCTCACCGCTTGAATGCATCAACCGCTGCCAAGCATACAAACTCAAAAACGAACTCCGCAAACTCAACCAAACAATGGAGAACCCAAACTACCTAAAAGAACTCTTCAATGTCTTAAAGAATGAAACCCGCCTCCACATTCTAAAAGCCATAGCTGACGGCAGATACTCCGTTAGTCAACTTCAGCAGGAACTCAAAAAAACCGGGCGCACCCACAGCCAAGACACCATAAACGAAGAGTACCTTCAACCGCTTATGGCAGTGGGCTTAGCTAACGAGTCATGCGACGAATACTACGCCACTCATTTCGGTGGACGCCTAACAGAAGTCCTAGGAGTATTTCCCGAATTCGCTGAAGTTCTACCAGCGCACTCGGAATGCTACGAAGAAACCCTGCTCAGGGCGCTATTGGCTGGTCCGAAGACCTTTGAAGAAATAGAAACAGTTATTTCACCTAAAGTTGCGTCTCGCATCCTGAAACGTTTACGCGAAGTCGGGTTAATAGAAACGCCCGAAGACCGTGATTACATATTCTTTTTCCAATCCAAACGTGACCCATCGCTGGAATCATTCTGTGAAACAGAGCGAAAAGTCTACGACAGCATCCCAAGCGAGGGCATATCTGCAGGCAAACTATCCAAAGAAACACAGCTATCCACACGTAGAATCTACAAGTACCTCAGAGGGTTAAAAGGCAAAAAACTAGTTTTCATAAGAAGAACCCCCAAAGCATACGGCTTAACCTGCAAAGGCGAAACCTTGGCTTCAGTTCTTGAGGGTATGCATGAAATAGTTGAGGAAACGTGGAATTCCTCCCAAAAAGTTTTCCACGCCAACGAAAACTCTTAACTTCACTTTATTTTTACTTTTAGCCGCCGCCTGGCGCGCCATGGAAAGGTACATTTTCCCAGAGCATCTTCCACCAGTCATCTTCCGTTATGGTTTCGCCTTTGACGATTATTTCAAGCGTCATTTTTAACATAGCGTGGTGACGAATTTCGTCTTCGAGGATGGCTTTTAGGAGGAAAACGACTTTTTGGTTTTCGATTTCAGGGATTTTTTCTTTGAGTACTTTGATGAGTTTGGATTCTATGTCGATGTGTTTCTGGATGAGTTCGCGCTGGGTGTCTAGGTCGCTTTGGGCTAAAGCGGTTGATGCACTTGTTAGCAGGGTAATGGCTGAAGTGTAGAGTTCCGCATGTTTCACTGAATCCAGAGATACCCCTTTTAGGACGCCTTTGACAGCGGGGTTCTTCATATCCACAATAGCTTTCTCAAGCGAATCCACAATTTCTTTTTCTACGTTAACTTGATTTTTCAAGAAATCAAGAAGCTCTTTTTTTGGTTCCACACAAAATCCTCCAATCGATAGGTGTTAAGAGGTGTTCATCAAGGTTTCGGAAATCTTTTTCCCAAGCGCTCGGCAGTCGTCAAGTGCTGTTTGGTCAGGAATGTATTTCGCGAGTACGGTCGGTTCGATGGCTTGCATTTTGAACTCTTCTTTCATGATGTCGAGGACCATTTTGGGTGCTTCTCCGCTCCATCCGTAGGAACCAAACGCAGCGGCAAGTTTGCCCTTTAAACTTAAGTTTTGGGCTGAGGCTTCTTCGAAGAGGTTCTTGAAGTCTATAGGTATTTCTTTTCGGTAAGTCGGCGCTCCCAACGCTATAGCGTCGTAGTTAGTCAGTTCTGAGGCTTCTACGTGGTAGCTGACATCCACCTCGACGCCGTTTACGCTCTGGGCTCCTTCAGCCACTGCTTTAGCCATCTTTTCAGTGTTCCCACTGCGACTATAATACAAAACAAGTAATTTCTTCATACCCTAAAAGTAGCTTGGAAAATATTTCAATTTTGTGATTGCCCACTTGAAAACTCCCTACAAGAAAAAATAGATTTGTCAAGCGCCTCTTCTTGATGCACGCTTTGACTTTGCACTTCTATTTCTGGTTGCTTTGTTGCTTCTGCTTTCACCGCCTTTTCTGCCTATTTCTCGATAGAACTCTGAGCCACGCTGCTCAGCCACTGTTTCGCCGCCCTTCTTGCCGATAGCGCGGTAAAATTCTGGTCCTCTTTCGCGGGCAACCTTTTTTCCGCCGATTCTACCTGCTTCTTGTCGAGTCATTTTTCTTTTTTGTTCACTTTTCATCGCCAAAAATTATTCACCTCCAAAAAAGAATCAGGTCTAATTTTTTCTACTGAATGATGTGCCTTAAGGGTATGTGGGCTCACCGAGCAACCACAAAAAAAGACGGTTACTGTATTTTTCCGATTTCCTTAGTTATGTCGATGGGCGAATTGTACGTTTTTTCTGGCAGTCTGTTGATGATGTTCATTACGTCGTCGGGTGCATCCTTGGTTTGGGCGTTGTTAACTAAACGTTCTTTTTCTGCGGGGTAACGCATACCCTTTAGGTACTTCTCTACTATGGCGGGACTTACGTGACCTGCTTTGCCGCTTCGGTCAGTGTATTGCCGCCTTGAGCCTCTGCCCTGCCCAATTCCTCTTCGCCGTGTAGTCGCTGTTTGTTCACTCGTTGCATACCACCTCCAAAAACTCGTCAAATTAAAAAACTTGAATAAACCAAAAACTTGAACGCTGACTTACCTTTCCTCGTATTCTTTACCTTGCTCAATCAACCTTCTGACTTTCTGGCCGCCTTTGTGGCCGATTTCACTGTAGAATTCTTCACCGTGTGTTCTAGAGGTTTTTTCCCCGCCCATTCGACCTGCCTCTTCCACAGTCATTTTTCCTTTCCTTCGATTTTCAGACAACCAATTTCACCTCCACAACATGGATCATTTTTCCTCGTACTCTTTTCCTTCCCTGATTAGCCTTCGAACTCTTTGCCCACCCTTATGCCCGATTTCCTCATAGAACTCCCTGCCATGCGTCTCCGCCGTTCTCCGTCCACCTATCCTTCCGCCCAAGCGTCCAGCTTCCTCCACCGTCATCGTTCCCTTCCTTCTATCAGGCAACAACTTCACCTCCCGTTGAAACATGCTTACTCAGAGAGGGGGTTTTCTGGTAATGCAATGTCTCGGTTTTTATTCTTCCTCATATTCTCTGCCCTCTCGGATTAGGCGCCGAACTCTTTGTCCTCCTCTGTGTCCTGCTTCTTCTAGGCTGGTTTTGCCTGCTGCTTCAGCTGTGCCTTCATGCTGCTTGGCTCTTTGAGATCCGCCTTTGCTGCCTATTTCGCTGTAGAATTCGGGGCCGTGCGTTTGAGCTGTTTTTTCTCCACCTAAACGACCAGCTTCCTCCACGGTCATTTTACCTTTCCTTCTGTCTGCGCTCAAACTTTTCACCTCCAAAAAAGTCGTACGGTAGCTTTCTACTCAATGACCTAGCTTAGAACAAGCCTCTTAAACATATGTGGCTGTCCATAAACAGCAACAGCTAAACAACCAGTTTTGCGATTAGAGCTACACCTATTGATCCCTTTAAAAAAATGAAAAAAACGGTTTGATTTTTTTTTGTTTTTTTGTTTTATTCTTCTTCGCGGGCTTTGCCCTGCTCCACAAGCCTTCGGACACGTTGCCCTCCTTTGGGTCCACCTATCCTTCCGCCTTTGCGCCCGATTTCACTGTAGAATTCTTCGCCATGCGTCTGGGCGGTTTTTAATCCTCCGCGGCGTCCAGCCTCCTCAACAGTCATTTTTCCACGTTTTTCCTCCAAAAAATGTCACCTCCCCTGCTAAACTACTGGTCTCGAAAAACAGAACCCTTCAAAACAGGCTACTTGCGTTTATTCTCGCCCTTCACGTTCCTTCCCCGCTTGAATCAGTCGGCGAACTCTTTGTCCTCCTCTGTGTCCTGCTTCTTCTAGGCTGGTTTTGCCTGCTGCTTCAGCTGTGCCTTCATGCTGCTTGGCTCGTTCAGAGCCTCCTTTGCTTCCGATTTCGCTGTAGAATTCGGGTCCTCTTTCAGCTGAGACTTTTTCGCCGCCTTTGCGTCCGATTTCCTCGTAGAATTCGCGTCCGTGGGTGGATGCGGTTTTTTGTCCGCCTTTCCTTCCGGCTTCGGCAACGGTCATTTTGCCCTTTCTTGCTTCTTCAGTTCTTGTACTCAAAAAATTCACCTCCTACTAAACTACGGAAAAGTTAACAAGACTAGTGCCGAATAACCGCTCATAAAGATATGTTGTTGTCGCATGGCAGTAACATGCCAAGCTAGCCATAGAAATACCTGTGGAGACTTCTGCTGTTGACGTGCAATTTTTTTCTATACCCCCCTTATTTATAGGCTCCACACCTGCCACAAAATAACAGAGAAAAGCCTGTGATTGTCGATTTAGGGCTTGGAGGTTTGTGCGGTTGAAGGCGCCAAGTTGCATGATCGCTAGGTATCTGCACCAGAACACAATCCCGGAGGCCTAAAACATGGACTCTTGCCCTACAAAGTTACAGGTTACCCGCTCCAAAGCACCTATAACGGCGGCGCTGGATTTGCAGGACATGCTCATAAAACCGGTCCAGCGTTATGTAAAGTGTCAAGTGGAACGGGAGCTATTCTTGCCTATTATTACTCAGTCTGGGATTGACCCCAATAAGGTGCGGCTGAATTACGGTACCCCAAAAGCCAGAACTGAATTCTGCTGACTTGATCGCTGCTGCGGACAAGGGTTTGATTCGCCTAGATGAGTTCCGTAAAAACGCCATAAAGTTTGGGTGGGAACTCTGGGAAGAAAAGTCCGCCCCAACAACAGGACAACAGTAAAAAGCTTTTTCAACTGGGGAAAGAACGTACCCTCCAACTAATTCAAATTTGTTGGGGACCATGAATCGCAAAAAGTTAAAGCGATGACAAGATACTAAAAACCAATTACTGCTAGCTTTCAATAAATGTTTAGTCAAGAAACCTTGACGAAAACGCTTTTACAGTATGAATAATCCGTTTTAACTGATAAGTATGAGAAAAAGCCTTGGTTGGTTGCTTATTCTGGTCATTGCAGCATACTCATTTTTAGTGATAACACAGGCTGCAAGCGCTACAGAAAATTCTTGGATAGATCGACCACCTATGCCTGATGCAAAATCTGGATTAGAAGTAGCTGTGGTTAATGGAAAAATCTATACCATTAGACCCGACGGCACAAACCTAGAATATGACCCCGCCACTTTAACTTGGGCAACAAAACAGCCTGTTCCAACCCCCCGAAGCTCATTTGGAATAGCTGTTTATCAGAACAAAATATATGTAATAGGTGGCAGTGTGGGCTTTGATCAATCAACCGGTTCACATATTCTCAGTTCGCTTAACGAGGTCTATGATCCACTAACTGACACTTGGGAAAGCAAGAAGCCCATGCCCATGAACAGAAGCCAATTAAACGCGAACGTGGTTGACGGTAAAATCTACTTGATAGGCGGAAGAACTGGCGGACAATTCACTACTGTAGATATAACCGAAGTCTATGACCCTCAAACAGATTCATGGACCACAAAAGCACACATTCCTCATCCTGTTGTCCAATACGCATCAACCGTCGTTAACGGTAAAATCTTCATAATGGGTGGTCAGAATGAATTTGCCGATTCAGTGAACTTGGACTTAGTTCAAATCTATAATCCTACAACGGACACTTGGAGCTTTGGAACCCCCATGCCAAATGTAGTCTGGCAAGCAGCTGCGGCGGCTACAACCGGTGTATGGGCACCTAAGAGAATTTACCTCTTCGGAGGATTGCCTGCACAAAGTTTGTTCGGTACTAACATTACTCAGGTTTACAACCCGGAAGCTGACAGTTGGACGTTGGGTGCCTCGATGCCTACTTCCAGATTTAATTTTGCCGTAGGGGTTGTGAATGATACGGTATACGCATTTGGAGGTACTCCCTTTTTTAATCTTCAGGGAACTGCCATTGCGGCTACTGAACTATACATTCCGTTCGGCTATCAAGGACCTCTCCCACCTTATTGGTCTCCGCCACCATCTACATCGCCCTCGCCAACAACCAATCCAACTTCATTGCCCTCAATCACGCCTATGCAGACTTCTTCCCCTTCCGATCAACCCACCGAACCTCCAGAATCCCAACCACAGCCTCTTTCAACAACGCTTGTCGCCACTGCTTTCATATCGATAGCTGTCGTGATAGTTTTGGGTTTGCTGGTTTATTTCAAAAAACACCAAGGAAATGAGAGGCTATGAAGAAACTGGTATTAGCATTTATCTTTGCAGTTATGCCTTCATTGTTTTAAGGTGCAAGCACAGTTCAGTTCGACTATTCGCAATTTGAGGGTTTACTCTAAACAATTCCTGTAGTCCTTGTTTCTTGGCCTTCTACCAATGAGGTGTACCGTGTGTCAGACGTTGCTTTGAATGTGACAGCCCGATAAGAAGTGTTATCTATCCTGGGAATAGGTCTTACATGCAGAGCAAGGCAATCGGTATTCTGAGAGCGGGCTTTGAGACCCTTTGGCTGATTTTTGACATTGCGGACGGCAAATGGCCCCGAGTCGGCTTAAGCGGAGAATAAAGTGTAGGATGACCCGTTCGCCTACGTCTTACTTGGTTTGTATGCGGTTGGGAGGTGAAGTATTAACAACAGTATGACGCTTATCTGAATCTGCCACAAGAACAGAAGAGAATCCATCTATTTCAGCAATTTAAATATCAGGCAGGATTGAACTACTTAGTTGCTGAGTGTGCCATGAAGGTTCTCCTCGTTAACCCGCCGCAGACGTTCTATCCCGGTTCTGACCCGCCAGCAGGCAATCTACCGCTTGGATTAATGTACATAGCCGCCGTGCTCCAGAAAAATGGCTACGCAGTGGAGATTATGGATGCGTTTATGGCTGGGGCGGAGTTTGAGGAGAAAAACGGTGAAGCAGTAACCATCGGGTTACCCCTTAAGCGAATTGAAGAGGAAATACGGAGTAGAAACCCCGACATAGTGGGCATAGCGGGGCCCTTCACCAGCCAAATCGGCCACGCCATCGCAGTCAGCAAAGCCGCCAAAGAAGCCAACCCAAACATCCTAACCGTCGTCGGCGGACCCCACATAACCTTGGTTCCCAAAGAGTTCCTAGAAGAAGCAAAAACCGTTGACATCGCAGTCACAGGCGAAGGCGAATACGCCATGCTGGAAATCGCCCAATACTTCGAGGGCAAAAAATCGCTCAGCGAAATCAAGGGCATAGTTTACCGACAAAACGGCGCCGTCACCGTCAACGAGCGCAGACCCTTCATTGAAGACCTTGATGAGTTGCCCTATCCAGCCTACGACTTAGTAGACATGGAAAGTTACCTTAACCCCAAAAAGATCGGCTACCGTAGCTTCCAAAACCGAGCGGTCTCGATGGTGACCAGCAGGGGCTGCCCCTTTAACTGCTGCTTCTGCGCCGTGCATTTGCACATGGGGCAGGGTTTCCGCGCACACTCGGCTGAATACGTCCTTAATCACATCCAATTCGTCGTAGACAAGTACAAGGTCAAAAACATCTTCTTCGAAGACGACAACTTGACGCTGGATCTGAAACGCTTCGAAGCCATCTGCGACGGCATCATAAGTCGGAAAATCAAGATCGGTTGGGAAACCCCCAACGGCGTCCGAGCCGACTGCCTAAATCTGGAGCTGCTGAGGAAGATGAAGCAGTCAGGTGCCAACAGCATCTTCGTAGGCGTAGAATCAGGCGACCAGAGAATCCTTGACAAAGTCATCTGCAAAAGCCTCGACCTCAACCGCGTGGTCGAATTCGCCAAAAACGCCAAAGAAATCGACTTAAAAACTGGTGCCTTCTACATCATCGGGTTCCCCGGCGAAACCAAAGAAAACATGCAACGCACCGTGGACTTCGCTTTGATGCTCAAGCGGAAGTACGATGTGGGTATGCACCTATTCGCGGCAACGCCGTCTTATGGTACAAGGCTCTATGAGGAATGCAAAGCCAAAGGCTACCTGCCAGCTGACCTGTCGTGGAACAGTTTTGCTCAGGCAAGACAAGCAAAAGGCATGCCCCTCATCACCACAAACGAATTCACGCCCGCAGAAGTCAAGGAAATCGCGGCTAAGGCACTGGCGGAGTACAAGAGGCTGTCTTTGATGGGTCACATCAAGCACCCAGGTAAGGCGCTGCGAACAGCGTTTGACCAGCCACAACTAATCTGGAAATACATCAAAAATCTAACTTCATAAGCAAGAAGGGCAGTAGCGGGCCCGCTGGGATTCAAAAGATTTGACTGGAATTTAGCCTGTTTTTTCATTGCGTATCAGCTCCTTAAGTTGATTGCTCAGTACTATTAGTTGGTGATTTTCGATGTCGGCTTGGTTGCGTGCATTCTCGGCTGCCTCTTGCATGAAGGGATTAGGTTTAGTACCTGGATGATGAACCAGAGAAGCGAAAACCATCTTGCCCTTGACGCTAAAAGCCAGCACACGAGTGTTAACAGGTCTAATCTCGTGAGGCGATGTTCCATTCACCACGTACATGGCATAAGGCGCCAAAGCTGCAATTCTAACTTCACCATCACCAATCTCCTTAACGATTGACTGGGCAAGTCGACCAGTTAGCCAAGGTACACCATAAAACGCAGAGGCATAGGCAATATCCGCAAGCTTCTCAACAAGCTTCTGCCTTAACGGTCCACTAAGATGTTGCACAACCTCGTCAAATTCTAAACCATGAGTGCTAACTTCAACCGATATCAAGCTTGGCACACCTTAAACGGTAATTCTCCTTCGGTTTCCCCGTAGACATCCAGGAACCTGTTTGCTTCCTACCAGAACGCTTCAGCCCCAACTGGATCTCGGCGACGCCGAAATTGCCAAGCTGCAAAATGGCACTTGCATCAATGATATTCTGAGGGGTAGGTGAAGAAACGCTAAGGCCTTTCTGCTTTAGCAAACTATCAACTAAAGCGTCAGCCGAGACAATGCAACCAGATATTTCCTCGTCAAAGGTTTCAGTTTCAGAGGGAATCTGCAAGACAAGTTTAACGGCTTCAACTTCGCAATAGCCCATGCTAGCTTGCTCCTTTTACCTTGTTGTGGATCATCTCAAAAATGACAAGTCGATTCCGGATAGCCGTCTCCACATCTTCCAAAAGAATTGTTTGCATCCACTCAGGAAACTGGTTAATGCGTTGCCCAAATTGCTCCCACTTGTGAAGCCACTCGGTATTCTTCGTGCTTTGGTTTTTGCTCAACTATTAAGCCTCCACAGCTGTGACAACTACATCAAAACTGAAGCTGGTCACACCTTGAATGGAAGAGCTAACCTGCAGCGCAAATACCGCTGAAATGACTTCGCCCGGCGTTATGTGGTAGCTTTCCCGATTCCATGAAAGAATAATGTAATTGCTTGCTGAAGTTGGCGCCCAATTACCAACCGATAAAGCAAGAGAACCATTAACGTTTGAGAGGCTCTTTAGATAACAAGTGAAAGTTTTGTTTTCTCCAGGCGACAACAGCCCCCAGTTAATACTAGAAAGTGAACTTGTACAGGCTTGATCATTGTAGACACCTATACCGATTGCTTTGACGTTGCCAGTTGCAGGAATTCTAACCTGATATTGTTGAACACCATAGGTAGCTGCAACTGAAAACAGAAGGAAAAGAACAGAGAAACCAAGAAGCTTTCTTCTCAGGCTGATTGCGCCTCCGGTTTTTCCAAAATGGTCTTGGCGGAAGCAACAATCCTTTGAAACTCTTTTTCGGTTACCTCATCGTCTTGTGCAGCGTCAATAATTGTGTTTAGAAGCTTGGTCAGCT
Source organism: Candidatus Bathyarchaeota archaeon (assembly GCA_023488905.1). Taxonomy (GTDB): domain Archaea; phylum Thermoproteota; class Bathyarchaeia; order Bathyarchaeales; family Bathycorpusculaceae; genus Bathycorpusculum. Next base: position 18,335 of record JAMDCQ010000020.1, on the reverse strand, counting down.
GCTTGGCTTTGCCTTTGCCCTGCGTGTACTTCGCGCCGAAAACAACTGACGCCATCGTCAGCAATGCGCCGACCAAGACTGCAATAGGTGCGTATTCCATGCTTTAAACAGTTAAATCAGCCAAAATATAGCGTATTTTGCCAAAAAAGATTACGCTGTAAGGATTACCCGTAAAAAGAAGTATTAGACAACTGTTGTATGCGCGATTTGATCGATATATTTTGATGATGATCTTTCGAGGTGAAAAAACCGCCGATTGTGTCCAAAATCAAGAAAAGAAAATGGATTTTGCTGATGTTCCTTATGAAGGCGCTTTGCAAACCCGGTTTTCTTCCATCCAAGGTCTCAACTCTAAGGTTGACCAGTCTCTTTCCAATGGTGTAGCCATAAAGGGACTCAGTTATGGTGAAGTAGAGAACGTATATTAAACCCATCGCGAAGGGAAAACTCAGCAAGTTGAAAACCCCCGCTATGTCGGTTACAAGCCCCAAGATCGCGGTTGCGATAGCAACAATGATTGAATCAATCACGATATCGATAACTCTTTTAACCCAGTGTTGCTGCAAAGAACTTTCGCTCATGATTCTTTCAGCAGCAGTCCCCGTGCAAACCTGCCACATACCTAACAGAGGCTCCGCAGCTCGGACAAAACTCTGAGCCTTCAGGCACTTCTTTTCCACAGCCCGTGCAGTAGGTCATAAATTCATCAAGCTGACTAAGCTACTGCTTTCAAGCTAATAAAGATCTGCAAAAATAAAATATGAATTAAGACTCAAATTCTGTTGGTGTGCGAATATGTTTGTGCTGAGCTCTACGTGTATGGGAGTGAGGCAAGAGAGAAAATTAAATTATCTTAAGTCTATACTTAGTAGTTTAAATAAAAAGAGTGCGCGCTTGTCTACGAAAATTTGGCAAACCCGCGCGCGGCTACGAGCGAGACGGACCCTACATGGCAAAGCAACTTAGCTGACCGCCATCCACGCCTGTTAACTCACTTTTTAATTGTAGCTCCGCAGCTGGAGCATTTCGTGTCGGTTAACCGGACTGGCTTCCCGCAGTACTCACAGGGGATAACGTCTTTCACCAACCACCCACCTTCAAGACGGGCGCCTTCAAAATAACCTTCCCCAATCATTGGTTCGAGATAGCTTTTCACAAGAATGGCGATCTCCATTTTTCCTTTAAGCGGTTTATCAGCTATTTCGCGAGCTGAAACCTTGCCCTTTGAATTCAATATCGGATTAGCAAAATCAGCGATTGCTTCTTTGGTTATTTTTATTGCAGTTTTCTGAAGGAAACTAAAACCCATGACTGTCACAGCAATCGAAATTGAAAAGACAACTATCGCCAAATTCTCATCAACAGTCAGCAAACTAAACCCGAAATAAGGCCCAAACAACACCACCGCCATGAACATTGAGATTAATAAACCGGCTACCCCAACAATCCCCAGTATATCTGTTTTTGCTTTTCCTGATACCAAGTCAGCCACTTCCGAGAAAGTTTGTCATGTGCCACCTTATTTAAACATCTTGGTTTTTTGCACACAACTTTCACTCTTATAACGGAAATGACGCTTTTCTTTAGGCTTTTGAGTAGTCAAACTTGCAGCCCATGATCTACAACATTTTACGTCAAGACAAAGTTTAAACTGTTTACTTAACATACTCGCAGAGGGCGCTGCTTTTGTCCCATAAATTGGTTAGCACACTAGGAACAAAAGAAAAACCAAAATTCCCCACCCCAAAACAAGCCCATAAACAGTCTCAGCAGATAATTCAACAAATAGAAAAATTGCTAAAGAAAAAATCACAATATAGGCAGAAAATCCAACAAATAGACACTTAATCAATGCTCCAGCAGGCACCCATTCAATATAACTGACGTTTTCCATGGCTAGAAATAAGCAATGAATCATTTAATTTTTCTCATTTCTTCTTTTGCTTCCGAAAATAGTCAGCAATAACTTACTGGGCTTGCATGCAAAGTTCAGTTTTTGGAGCTGGGGATGGGAATTGAACCCATATCCGTTGGCGACATCGCCAATTCTGCTTCTCCTAAGCAGCTTCTCTCCCTTTTTTTGTGTGTATTTAGCTCTTGCCTATACGCTGATGAATTCATGTCAAATGGCTAATTTTAATGTCGCTCAAATTGATACCTTCCAATGGATTTTAAAGTGAATTTGTAGAAAAAACTGTTAGAGCTAAATACACACCTTTTTTTATTATTAATACTCATCTATGAAGATCAAGTGCTATCGTCAAAAGTATCTTATGACTCTATTTGTTTCAAAAAAAACTGGTGAATCCTGAGATCTTCGGTTATTTCTGGATGGAAAGTTAGAGCCAAAATATTGCCTTTCTTTGCGCCAACGATTTTGTTTTGGTATTTAGCCCAGACTTCAGTCTTGCCCCAAACTTTTTCAATTGTTGGAGCACGAATGAACACTCCCTTAAATGGTGCTCTTCCCAACTCAGCTATTTGTAAGCCTGCCTCAAATGAGTCCACTTGTCTACCGTAAGAGTTTCGGTTTACCTGCATGTCTAGTAAGCCAAGGAGTTTTGTGTCAGTATCCTTGACTTGTCGGTCTCCCTCGGAGGCTAACAGAATAGTGCCAGCACATGTTCCAAGAATCGGAAGTCCTCCTTGTGCAAGCTCGACTATGCGTCCGTGTAGCCCTGAAGACAGTGTAAGGCGACCTATTGTCGTTGATTCGCCACCAGGAATAACAAGCCCATCAATATCACTGAGGTCTTCAAGTACTCGTACTGGAACAGCTTTTCCTTTGATCCCTTCACTCTTCATCGCCTGCGTCAGGGCATCAATGTGTTCAGATACTGCACCTTGTACTGCTATGACGCCTACTTTCAATTAGTTCCCCTAGTCTGCATCTTCTGGCTCTCTTCCATCTTTGAGGTATCAATGCCAGCCATGGGCTCTCCAAGGCCTTCAGATATGTTAGCTATAATTTTGGGATCATCATAATGCATAGCTGCTTCTACAATAGCTTTTGCGTAAGCCTCTGGATTTTTAGATTTGAACACTCCTGAACCTACAAACAATCCGTCGGTTCCTAGCTGCATCATTAAGGCTGCGTCTGCAGGGGTTGCTATTCCTCCGGCGGCAAAGTTAACGACGGGTAATCTTTGCAGTCGTTTTGTTTCTTTTACAAGTTCAATAGGTACACGGTATTCTTCCGCTTTTGCCTTTAACTGCAAATCATCCATTTGTTTGAGCGAAGTTATCTCCTTATTCATAACTTTGAGATGCCTCACTGCTTCAACCACGTTCCCTGTTCCTGGTTCACCTTTTGTTCTTATCATAGCAGCGCCTTCGTTTATCCTCCTAAGCGCTTCCCCCAAGTTTCTTGCACCACACACAAACGGAACAGTAAATCCTGTTTTTGCGATATGGTCCTCTTCGTCAGCAGGAGTTAACACTTCGCTTTCATCAACCATATCTGCACCCAGAGCTTGGAGTACCTGAGCTTCTGCGATATGACCTATTCTGCATTTGGCCATTACGGGAATGGTGACGGCAGCTATTATTTCTCTCACTTTCTTTGGGTCAGCCATTCTAGCGACCCCGCCTCGAGCTCTTATATCAGCTGGAACAGCTTCCAGCGCCATAACGGAGACTGCGCCTGCAGCTTCTGCGATTTTAGCTTGTTCTGCATTAGTGACATCCATTACAACGCCACCTTTGCACATTTTTGCGAATCCACGCTTTAGCCTGTCAGTTCCCTTCTTTTGAATAACATTACTTATCTCGCTCAACCTAGTCACCATTTTTTCGGATGTATAGTTATAACTTGAATATCAACGTAGCTATGAAGCTTCTGTACATCTGCGCAATTTCTGCCCTTAACCGGGCTAAGGAAGTCTGTCTGTATCAAACGAACCCGCCCCAATTTTAACAAACGGTTGATTTGAACATAGACTCATTGGTGATGTTAAGAGAATTTATCGCCACGCTTATTTCTACGCAGCTACTTTCTCCTTTTTTAGAAGTTTTCTAACTTGGTGGCGCAGATGCGCGTGAATCCCAGCGTGCCCACCACCTCTGCGCACATTTATACCGCTTTTTTCCCTTCCTTTTTCTTTTTTGAGAAAATTAACGTGCCGTAGGCGTCAGATTTTTGCAATAATTGAGTAGGATAAATGCGTCTCTGCCGCGCTAGATTGCAAAGTTTTTAATACGTAAACGAGAAAGGTTTACTTGTTAAGGAGGAAATTCCGTGCCGAAAAGAACCCGAGGAGGCAACAGCATCCTTTCCCTGTCATCTCAAAAGAAAACAAGGTTTTCATCAGCAGTGTTTATCATCATAACTCTGCTTGTCCTCACCGTTTTTCCAGTTGGCTTCGTGTTTGCTCAGTCAGGTTATTGGGATATAACGATGCAGTTTAGCGCCACCTCCATCGTAAATGAAAGCGGGGCCTCCATAACGGTCTCCATGTCCGGAAGCAACGTTTTGCACTTGACCGTTACGGGTCAACAGGTGTCAGGCTCAGGCAACGGCAACTACGCAGTTTCCATGTCTGGAAGCATGAATACAGGAGGGGGTTTTGGAACGATATCTGCTCCCCAGGTGAACATTGCGGAAACGGATTCAGTTTCTGGGACCGTTGGCTCAGATATGATAGCCACCCTAAAAGTCACTGTAACGGCGACGAATGCGCCTTCCACCCTCTCGGGGACCATCACAACGACGGTGGCAGGGCAAACTGTAACGACGCCAATCAGCGTCCCAATAAGTTCAATCACGCAAACAACCTCGGGAACATACCAAGTGAAATTGCAGGACGGCTACACAGTAACCACGCCTATATCTTCAAGCGGAGGTCCAGCGAGCATCTCGGGGAGCACCTCCATATCAGTCACTCGAACAGTTAACCCTTCACCCACGCCTTCTCCAACGGAAACCTACGCGTTGGGAACGGTTGGTCTGCTGCGTGGTTCAGCGGCAATCATGGATCCAAACACGGGACAATACACGCCACTCGCCTCTGACCGAGAAATATCCTCTGGAAGCATAGTCAGAACCACGGGCGATTCTGTGGTGGAGTTTCGTTATCCAAGCGGAGACTGCTACGTGGATCTGGGGGCTGATTCGAAGCTGCAGTTCGTAGGCATTCAGCAGGAAACCAAAGCTGACGGGACGTTGACGTTGGAAGCAGCTGTTCCTCCTCTCCCAAACGAAGGCTACAGTGGGCCATACGAGGAGGGGCTCATTGATGAGGGGTTGGGTCCGCTGAGTTGGTTCTTGATGGGCTTGGGAGGCGCTATGCATGGTTTCAAGGGAGTAGTTGTCGAAGGCTTGCTCTACTTGTTGGAGGGTACGGCGCACTTTAAGGGGCACTCAACAGACACAGATACCCACTACTACGCGGAGCCAGTTGCTATACGTCAAGGCTATCTTGTGCCGATGGGCACAGAGTACATAGTGAGTGTATCAAACACAGGGGCAACAATCAATGTTATCACTGGGCCTGTGGTTTTTGTTGATTGGCGGTCCGGCAACACGGTAACAATTGAGTCAGGTCAATCCTTGACCCTGCCCAATGCGGGGCAAAACGGCTTCAGCTCGCAGGAGTTGCAAAATTATGTTTCGTTTTGGGATTCCAGCTCGGTGGATCAATGGTGGGCGAGTTCAAACGTTAATCCTGCGCTTCCCTTTTCGTGGCAAATAGTCTTTGCCCTAGCAGGCATGGTAGCGGCGATTGCCATTATTGCAGCTGTGCTGGTATGGAGACGTAGAAGAAAGATGCAAGTTCAACAACTGCCAATCCCGCCTCCGCCGCCACCCCCTCCTTCTAACACGTTTCCAAACAACTGCAGCTTCTATATGAGGAAAGCCACGAGATTACACTTGTGAGTTAACTCCGTAGCACAGAGGACAGTTTTAACTATTTCTGTGGATAAAGCTGAACGCAGCTACTGTAAAGAAGTTCTCGCGAGCCAGTTCCAGCCAAGGCATGCGCGAAACAAGGTTCAGATCTCGCCCCAACATGCACGAACAGGAGAGAGGTAGCGACAGCACATAGTTTTTAAGGTGAAACAGGCGCAAACTATGCAGAGATGTAAGCTATGGACAACGGAAAGACTTCTGAAACAGCAGGCTGCGAAAAGAAAGGACGGAAAGTCACCAAAGCACTATGGCTTGTTGCAGGTCTGATCTGTGTGGGTTTGGGAACCATCGGTATGGTGCTGCCGCTTCTGCCAACCACGCCTTTTCTACTTGCTGCCGCAGCATGTTTCTGCAAAAGCTCAACAAGAATGTACAATTGGCTGCTGAACAACAAGTGGTTCGGGGAGTACATAAGAAACTACAAGGAAGGCAGAGGCCTCCCAATAAAAACAAAGGTTACTGCTCTCACAGTTTTGTGGGCTACGATTGGGGTCTCAACTGTTTTCTTTCTAAGCCGTCTATTGCCGCCTCCTCTGGTTTTGCCAATGCAACTAATCATGGTTGCTGTCGCAGTCGGTGTTAGTGTTCACATCCTTAGGCTGCCAACCTTCAAAAAACAATGATAGAAAACCAAAAGAGACTAACAGGAAGAGTGAGCAACGGATGCAGCTGATGTTGGATTCGAATTCGCACAGCCATAACGAGGCAAAGAAAGCTTAGTCAACCCGCAGCGAGCCACATGTTCGCGGTTTTTCTTCAGAAACCAACGCATACGCTAAGACAAGCACAAAAAGTACAACACCAAATAGGATAATCGATCTCAGAACAAACTTAATACGTTAGGTCGACAGAGCAATATTCAGGCGTATCGAACATGAAAAGAGCGTTAGTCTCAGTTCTGATTCTTTGTTTAATCGCATCCAGCATACTAACTGTGAGTAGTGTTGCAGCGCAACCTTCAGAGAAAGTACCAGTTATCATAGGATTCAAAGGCGTTCCAAATACAGCGATAGTTCACGCATCTGGAGGCGAAATAAAATACATTTACGACTATGTTCCAGCGATAGCTGCCTCAATCCCGACCCAAGCCATAGACGCATTGAAAAACAACCCCGCCATTGCTTATTTAGAATCCGATATCCAAGCATACGCTCTTGCCCAAACTCTTCCTTGGGGCGTAGACAGGATAGACGCTGATTTGGCGTGGCCTTCAAGCAGTGGTGCAGGAATAAAAGTTGCCATAGTGGACACAGGCATCGACACTGGACACGAAGATTTGTCAGTTAAAGGCGGAGCAACATTCGTCAGGGGCACAAGAACCTACAATGATGACAATGGACATGGTACTCACTGTGCAGGCATCGCTGCCGCAGTAAATAATGATATTGGAGTGGTGGGGGTTGCGCCAAGCGCTTCGCTTTACGCTGTCAAAGTGCTAAACAGCCAAGGTTCAGGATTTGTAAGTGACATAGTCAAAGGCATCGAATGGTGCATTACTAACCAGATGCAGGTTGTCAGCATGAGCTTTGGCTCGTCCTCGTCGAGTTCTGCGCTGCAAGATGTATGCAACAAGGCATATTATTCATACAACATTATTCTGGTGGCTGCTGCAGGAAACAGCGGTACTGCTGATGGGACAGGCGACACTGTTGGGTATCCTGCAAAATATGACTCAGTCATAGCTGTCGCCGCTACAGATCAGAACGATGTTAGGGCTAGTTGGTCCAGCACTGGGCCAGCTGTTGAGCTTGCAGCGCCAGGCGTTTCCATTTTTTCCACTTTGCCCGGCAGCAGTTATGGCACTCACAGCGGCACTTCCATGGCTTGCCCACATGTATCTGGAACCGTCGCACTAATGTTAGCTAAGGCATCATTAACTCCTGCTCAAGTTAGAAGCATTCTGCAGGGTACCGCGGTAGATCTGGGGTCGCCAGGATTTGACACAAGCTACGGATACGGCAGAATAGATGCAGCAAAAGCAGTGGCACAGTGCGCACCATCTTTAACTGTTAGCATAACAAACCCAACTGCAGGCTCCACTGTTAGCGGCACAGTTCCGATCCGAGCATCCTTAACAAACGCGGCAGGGTCAGTTTCTGTAACATATGCCATCGATGGGGGAGCGCAGAATGCTATGGGGTTAGTCGGCGATTATTATGAGGCACAATGGGATACCACAGTGGTAGCTGATGGACCCCATACTATAGCAGTTACTGCTACTGAGGGTACAAAAACTGCTCAAAGCTCAATAACGGTAACCGTCGACAACATACCCGACACTGAGAAGACTATGAGTGTAACCGTCACAACTGACAAGACAACATACTCGAAGAATTCGTTTGCCTATATTACAGTGACCGTTAAGGACACTCTTACTGACAGCCCACTCGCTGGAGCAGCTGTAACCGTTACTGTTACCGATCCTAGCGGTCGGGCGGCATCAGGCTCAGGCACAACAAACACAGATGGTATAGCGCAGTTCAAGTACAGGGTGGGACCTCAAGCAACAACTGGAACATACAACGTTGAGGCAACAGCCTCTCTAGCAGGCTACACTCCCGCAACAGGAAAAACGTATTTCACAGTTGGTTAAGCATAGTTCCCTCTCCCTTTTTTCCATGACTGAAGAGTTCTGACAATGAAGACGCAAATTTCAGTCAAGACTCAAACGAGTAAAAGCCAATATTCGGTAGAGGAAGAAGTGGAAATATCCGTTACCATCACGAATGGAGGTCGGAGCCCAGTCGAGCTAATTTTCACATCAGCTCAACGATACGACTTCATAATCTCAAAAGGCGAGAAGGAAATCTGGCGCTGGTCAAACGGAAAAATGTTCGCCATGACCATAGAGCAACTAATTCTACAACCCAACGAGACACTGACCTACACGGAAAAATGGAAACCCACAGACGCCACACCTGGAGAATACAAAGCGACAGGCGTAATCATGAACCAACCCCCCTTTGAGGCTCCCTGCACATTTATTGTGGACAGAAGTTAACGAAAACGCAGCGTTAATTGACTGTTTGGAGAATTTGTTCATTCAAGGCAAGCGTTTCCCGTGCGTTAGCTGGGTGTGCACCGCCTAAAAAGTTGCGAAGGAAAATTATAACTGTTCTGAAGGTTAAAATACCGAAATGACCCTTTCTGAAGGTTATAGAGCGAAATCGAACGAAAAAACCCTTTTATTGTCCATTCACAATGAAAATCCAACAATCAACGGAGGACAAAAAGGATGAAAAAAACATTAAAGAAAACATTCGCAATCTCAGCAATAGCAGCAATGCTAATCGCATGTTCCCTAATGGCGCTCGTTCAGGCGCAAAGCACTCAAGGCCAACTTGGTAAAGATCTAGCAAGCGAGATTCGTGAAATTACACAGACACACAAAGCTGACATTCAGAATTTCATCTTGGAAACAAAAGTTAACCGCGCAGAAGCACAAGAAGCAAAACTTGCCATCGTAGACGAATATGTGACTGCACTTAAATCAAAGATTGACGAAGCCAAAGCAGCAAGAGCTGATGCTATCTCAGATTTGCAGGCAGGGGAGATCACAGAAGAGTTCGCTATGCAGATGAAAGCTATAGCACTTGACCTGGCTGATTTCGCAAAAACCATGGGAACACTCGGTAAGGAACTGGGTGCACTGGGACAAAGCACTCCAAGCTCAATCAGAGAAAGCGTGGCTAATCTAGTAGCCGGACTGCAAGGCGACTTTTAAAAAGCATGGACTTTTTCCATGCCTTAGACTAAGTGCTAAAAGTGCCTTTGAACAAGTTTTCACTGCCATTAGCGCTAACTTAACGCCCTGCTCAAGCGACATATTGGCTACCTCCTGCACCTTTGTGAGCGTTGGTTTCTCCTTCGACATCACAGAGCTTCCCCAAAACAACAGTCAACTTCTCGAGATTAGCGCCAATTCTTTCCAAGTCACAACTCAAGGCTGCAAGTTGCCCTTCCAATTTCTTAACCCGTTCAGGCATGAGAAGATATTCAACCGCCATGTCTCTTTGCTCAAAATCAATCTCACCCTCCAACTCTCCGGGACTGTGGTCCATGTGGCACTTGCCTGGGACGCTAACCGTGAAGTATCTGCTGAGTAACTGAGCCACTGGATCGTCAATTGCTACTTCATGCCCCTTACAGATTTCCCCATCAGCAAGTCGGCAGCCATACTTAACCATCAAACCCTTAGCAACACGGTCAGCCAAATTCTTAGAAAGCGTAAACAACTCTCCCGGGCTACGACCATAAAGAGTCTCCACATGCACAATCCAAGACCTCGAAGTATGCCTAACCTTAACACCCTGCTCCAACCCAAGCAAGGCAGTCCAATTCTGCATCTCAATCCTGCGAAAATCTGCAGGAAGCAAACCCTCAGCCAAAATCGGATACCTATACTGGACCTTCTCCAAACGGAACACGCCTGACCCGAAGAGGATGCCCTCACATGACCCGAGAAAATTTTGACCTCTAAGCGTCAACTCAATAAACACAGCACTACTCCGCTTCCTGCGACAAACCAATCCAGCTTTTTCCAGCTTGTTTAGGTAGTAAGATACGTGCTGTTTGCTCCAACCATACGTGCGACCGATCTTGGCAGGATAGTCACCGACCTGCACACGCTTGAGTATTGGGATGACTCTGGTGCGAACGGTAGTAAAGTCAAATTTGACTTTTGACTTTGAAGAAGAAAAGTTTTGACTTCTACCGATAGCATCAACCAAAAAAATCACCGAAGTGTTGGGAGAACTATTTCCCTGACTTTTTGTCTTAGATCTTCAATGTTTTCGTCGAGTTCTGCCAAAGTTAGCAAGCGTTTTTCGTTGAACTCTGAGAGTGCTGCTCGGAGTGAATCACGGTTTTCGGCACTATCTTTTATGCGGTAGAAAGGCGCTATGCCATTCAAACCGTTGATTGAAACAGGAGCCACCATGACTTCGAACTCGGCGTTTTTTGGCGTTCCTGGAGTGAAGTAAGAGTGCTCTAGGTACTGTGCAAAGCCGCCGTAGAAGCTAAAAACAATCCATCTGTCGTCAGTCAGCCAATCAACTGGATCTATTTTGCTAACGTTGAAGTCCATGGCAAGTCCTCCTAAATGAGGAGCCCCATTCGGCTTGTTCCGCAACCTTCCGTGTATTTCTCACGCAAGGGCAAACCAACTTTCGAGATATGTTTGAGGATGGTGTCTCCGGAGGCGCCACTTAATTTGCTGATTTTCTCAAGAACAGAGTTTTGCTGCTCGGCGCGAGTTCCTTCCAGTCAACCAGAAGAACCCTTTCGACGCCATTGACGCCCTCTAAGGTTGCAGCCTGAGCAATCATACTCTGAATGGGGATTTCGCCGTCAGGAAAGACGTCGCCCCAGAGCTTCTTGCCTTCAGCGTTCAAGTAAGCCCAAGTCTGGTACTTTCTCAAACCTGAGCCTCCTGAGCTTTCTGCCCTCTTATCGAAAACTTGGAGCAAGCATCACTCGATGCTAGACAATTAATCGACTTCTTGACATCCGACGTTGGCTCAGAACAGCGGCCACACCAAAAAGTGCAATCCATACACTGAGGGACTCTTGATTCTGGTCGTTTAACGCCTAACGTAGGACCTTCTAAATGCTCAAAAAAAGAAAGGGGAAAAGAGGTTAAATTCGAGTCAAATGTGGCGGGCCCGCTGGGATTTGAACCCAGGATTCTCGGCTCCGGAGGCCGATGCCTTAATCCGTGCTAGACTACGAGCCCACACAAGCAGAAACCAAACATGCAAAGAGAATTTAAAGCTAACCCAGCCTATTCCTGAATTAACTCTTCATCTATCCACCAAGCCTTCTTCTTCCCCGACCGCTCCCCCGCATAGTATTCAATGATTGCTTTGCCCGCCTGTTTTTTGCTGTTCTTCTCGATTTTCTGCAGCCTGTTTAGTACGAGCCAGCGGTTGGTTTTGAGGTAATCCGCCAACTCGGGAGTGGTAGTGGACTTGTAGTTCATGAGGTACTCTATGATTTTGCGGTCTAATTCGTCTGTGGCGTATTGGTAGGGGTTGATTTTTCCATGTTGGAAGGTGAGTATGTCGAGGTCGGCGAGGTACTTTTTGATTTGGCCAAACTGCTCTTCTAGCTGTGCCATGCGGGTTTCGAGGGCTAAGAGTTTGTCGGGTTTGGGGGTTTTCTGGAGTTTCTCAGCGATGGCTTCGCGGATGAAGTCGCTTCGGTCGCCTTCAGGTATGCGCAGAGCGATTTCTTGGTAGACTTCTTCGGGTAGTTTGACTGTGACGATTTTTGGGTCAGTCATGTTTAGCCCTTGACTGTGCTATTATGGCGGGTTTTGTATTTCAGTTTATCCTAACCCGCTAAAACCTGCCTATCAGACAGGAAAAAGGGCTGCTTTATTTGGAAAACAAGCGGGAGCAATAACGATTTATTTGAGTAAAACATGATAAAGGCTCGGTGAGCAATGTTGACCGATTGGTCTAAAAAGGATTTGCTGATTTTAGCGTTTGATCATCGAGCCTCTTTCATCGAGAAATTGTTCGGAATCAAAGGCCGCCCCCCGACACCTGAAGAAAAAAAGAAAATCCAAGAAGCTAAAAAGATAATTTTTGAAGGCTTCAAACTGGCGCTTACAAAGAGGGTTCCCAAAGACATCGCGGGACTCTTAGTTGACGAAGAATTCGGCGCAAAAATCCTCTGTCAAGCTAAAAAAGAGGGCTTCAACTTCGCCATGCCCGCAGAGAAGTCAGGTCAAGACGAATTTGACTTCGAATACGGCAGCCAATACAGCAAGCACATCGAAGAATTCAACCCAACCTTCCTCAAAGTGCTGGTACGCTACAACCCCGAAAGCGACCCAATCCTAAACAAGCGTCAACTCCAGCGCCTAAAGGAACTCAGCGACTACCTCGCCAAGACCCAACGACCCTTCCTATTCGAACTCATCGTCCCCGCAACCCCCACACAGCTTGCTTCACTGGGCGGTTCCAAAGAGAAATATGACTTACAACTTCGCCCCAAACTCATGTGTGAAAGCCTAAAGCAAATCCAAGACGGCGGCGTTGAACCAGCCATCTGGAAACTCGAAGGCGTCGAAGACCCAGCCAACGCCAAAGCCATCGTCGCTCAGGCTCAAGCAGACGGACGCAAAGCAGGCGTCATCACTTTGGGACGCGGTGAATCCAAAGACAAAGTTAAAGAGTGGCTTGCAGTCGGAGCCAAAATCCCAGGCATCATTGGCTTCGCAGTTGGCAGAACAATTTTCTGGGATCCCCTCGTCGAGTTCCGAGCAGGCAAAGCCACCCAAAAAGAAGCAGTTGAAAAAATCGCCCAGAACTACATGGAATTTGTAGAACTCTGGCAAAACGAGAGGAAAAAGTGATAGACATGACATCTCTACGATCTCTTGGCCCATCCTTAATTCGCATAACCACCGCCGGAGCCGTCGGAGCAGCATTGCACATTGGCAAAGGCGACCCCGACATGGTTGATCAAACCGCCCTAGATTTCTCAAGGGCAATTATGAACCAAATGGAAATCGACGGCGAAGTTATCTGCTGCGAAGGACCCAAAGACAACGCACCCGCATTTAACAACCGCGAAAAAGTCGGTACCGGCAACGGACCCAAAGTGGAGTTCGTCATCGACCAAGTGGACGGCACAACCGCCACCAGCAAAGGCAAAAAAGACGCCATATCAACCTTGGCTTGTGCCCCGGTGGGGTGCCTCCAAGTTTTGCCTGACGACGGCTACTACTTCAAAGTTGCAACCAACGGCATCGCAAAAGGAAAAATCAACTTAGAAATGCCCATCGAAGAAATAGTAACAACCATAGCCACACTCAAAAAGAGACCTTTAGCGAATTTCACCGTCATCATGCTGGAAAGACCCCGACACGACGAATTGCTTGCGCGCCTCAGAAAGATGGGTGTAAGAATTATCTTAATCGCTGATGGAGACATCGCAGGCGCCATCGTTACTTGCCTGTCTGATTCAGGTGTGGATTTGCTGGTTGGCGCAGGTGCAGGAGCTGAAGCCACCATTGCAGCTACCGCAGTTAAATGTTTAGGCGGAACCATGCTTGTTAAGGTGTGGAAGGACAAAAAAGACGACGAGAACAGAATGACCCGCCTCGAAGCTGCAGGTGTAGACATAAACAAGACCTACACTGAAGACGAGTTGGCGAAGGGTAACGAGATGATTTTCGCTGCATCAGGCATCACTAAAGGAGAAATGCTTGATGGCGTGCGGTTCATTCAGGGCGGCGCAAAAGTTCAGTCGCTCTGCACGAGGCTGCCAAGCGGAACTATCGAGTGGTCCTCAACCATTCTGAAGTTCAAAGAGCACCCGATTTACAAGCAAATAACCTAAATTTTTTCTTCCTCTTTTTTTGGAAGAACCACTTTTTACGTTTTAAATGAAATATTAAGTGAAATTAAAGACTGAAAAAGTTGCTTTATTGTTAAGCGTGTATGTGGGTGTGTCCACCGTGGGGGGCAAGATGGTTATTGTGCTCGTCTTCAGGAAACACCTGACCCGTCAACTCAGCCAACTCGTGATAGCGTTTATGGGTCATTTCGCGCAGTTGTTTTCTGAGTTCCTCGCCGACTACGTTGCGTTGCTTTAGCAGGGCTGTCTTTTTGGCTAATTCTTCGTCGCCCAACCCCTTAAACCAGCTCTCAAAGTCGCCACGTTTAAAGTGGAATTCCACCGAGATTATGTCTGCTTTGTCGATTTTCCCAACGAAATCCCGCAGGTTATGGGCATGCATACTGAGCGGTTTGCCCACTGTAGCGTAGAAGTGGAAGGATTTATCGTGTGGTGCGTAAGCGAGTATGGCTGTCGCCTTCTCTTTTGTGATTTCAGGAATACCGAGAACTTTTTTGCCTGCTGAGCTAATAATGTAGAGTCCCTTTTCTGGAGACGAAACATAGCCCATTCTTTGGAGTCCCAAGAGGTGCATCATAACTGGCTGGAACTCTCTATGGGCATCTTTAGCAATTTCCATGGCTTTCTGCGGTTTGTCCGATAGCAACATAGATTGCAGAATTTCCAATTTAATAGGTGATAAACTCATCTTAGCGGCACCTTACCTCTTAAGGGGATATGTGTTTCAGTCTAATCAAAGTTTTCCCCAAAACCTACAGAAACCATGAGCAATCCCTTGGTTTTTAAGTAGCAACTCGTTAGCTGGCTTGGGTAAAGCTTTAGTACAGAGGTTCCCACCTCTAAATGGTTAAATGGTGACACTCAAAACATGAAGATAGCTGTTTTTGTCTACGAATACCCACCTAAAATCGTCGGCGGACTAGGCACCTACGCGGCAGAAATCACCCGCAAATTCGTCCTCAACGACCACGACGTTACCGTTTTCACAATGAACGACGACGAAGGCTCCATGCCAACCCGAGAAATCTGGCGAGGCATCGAAATACACCGCCCACTCCACATAGACATCTCCGACTCACTCCCCGACGTCATATCTGAAGACATCAAAAAGTGGGGACGCGGACAGCAATTCTTCGGCAAACTCATGGTCTACAATTATCTATCCGCTGCGAAACTCGTTAACGAATTAATCAAGCAGGAAGCCATGAAATACGATGTTGTGGTTGCCCATGACTGGCTTTCAGCGATGGGCGGCGTTACTGTTAAGCGTGAAACGAATTTGCCGTTTGCATTCCATGTGCATTCCACTGAGAAGGGTCGGACCATGGGTAATGGCTCGGGTGTTGTGAGCAACATTGAGTTGCGGGCGGGCAACATGGCTGACATGGTTGTCACCGTGTCCTACGCCATGAAGGACGAACTTATTGGGCTTGGTTTTCCACGCGAGAAAATCCAAGTAAGCTACAACGGCGTAGATCCACAGAAGTATAATCCTGAAACCGTCTCAAAAGAGGATATCCAACGTATCCGTGCTAAATACGGCATAAAAGACGACGAATACATGATTCTCTTCTTAGGGAGACTCGTGGTCGTTAAAGGCGTAGACAAACTCATCATGGCTATGCCCCACATCCTAACGAAAATCCCCAAGGCAAAACTGGTCATCGTCGGCGTCGGCGACTTGCAGGAATATCTAACTAACCTTACCCAGATAACAAAGATGGGTGACTTCGTCAAATTCTGCTTCGACTTCATCCCCGAGGAAGAACGCATCCGCCACTACGCAGCATGCGACATCGCAGTGTTCCCCAGTTTCTATGAACCCTTCGGCATAGTTGCCCTTGAAGCCATGAGCATGGAGAAACCAGTCGTCGTTGGTGCAGCTGGCGTAAGTGGTATGCGTGAAATCGTCATCTGTTGCGGACCTGAACAGTGCGGCTACCACATCGACCCCAACAACCCAAGCGACATCGCATGGGGAGTCACCAACGCTCTCGAAAGCCCTGAATGGCAAAAAACCTTGGGCAAAAACGGCAGAAAACGCGTCCTAGCTGAGTTCACCTGGAACAAGATCGCTGAGAAAACCGTTAAGCTCTACGAAACCATCGCTAAACGGTAAAGGCTTTGTCCGACGACTTTGATTTGAAACGTCGAGTCGCACGGGAAGCAGCCACCCTGCTCTATTTTGGAGCAGAAAAAGAATACAAGCAAGCCAAAGATAAAGCAGCCCAAACGTTGGGTACCAATTTTTTGCCCTCCAACCTTGAAGTGGCTCTCGAGCTGGATAAGATAGCTGAGGAAAACGAGGGAGAAAAACGTAAAGACCGCTTAATCGAGATGCGCAGAGAAGCTTTGGAGGTAATGAGGCTTTTGAGCGCTTTCTGTCCAGTTTTGATTGGTAGTGTTTGGCGTGGCACGATCAAGCAGGGCAGCGACATCGACATCGCAGTTTACACCGATAGCCCTGAGGGCGTCGTTAACGTTTTGAAAGCTGGCGGCGTCAAGGTTACAAAGACGGCTTGGACATCGGTGAACAAGAAAGGGGTAACTTTGGGGTCTTTCCATATTTATGCCCAGACGCAGGCTAAACATGGCCTTGAAGTCGTCGCCCGCAACCGAGAGGAGGCTGGCAAAAAGCGGCGTTGCGAAACGTTTGGCGACGAACTCAAAGGCTTAAACATCAGGGCGCTCGAAAAAGTCCTCTCATACAACCCAACGCAACGGTTCATACCGGAATAGCTTCACGCAAAAAGGGAATAGTCATCAAAAAAACTTAAAGCTCCATTTCATTTTTAGTTAAATGATATGTCATGGCTATTGACAAGAAGTCTCTGAAGAAAATGTTTCCACATCTTTACGAGGAATTAGAGAGTGGCGAAGTGAAGGTTCCGATTGATGCTGTGCGAAAGAACGCTTTGGAAGCTGAATCTGAAGTAGAGGGCGTGGACGAATGTGCATGTGACGAATGCCATGAACCAGAAGAGGAATTAGCACCGCGCACCGAGACGCCTGATAAACTGCGGCATTTTAACCCGCAAGCCGTGGATTTCCTGCGCCGATGCGACACTGAAGCGCAAGCAGAAGAAATCATCGCTTACTTGGAGAAGAAGGGCGAAATCACAAAAGAATACGCCAAGGAACTTAGGTGCCAACTCAAAAAGGATGGGGTACGCGCTTTTGGTCCTAAAAAAGAAGAAAACCACTACTTCAAAGAAGGCGGCATCTACTAACTGCACTTTTCATTAGCTTTCTCGCTCATCCAAAACAGCGCCATTCAACAGAACTGAGGCTTTAATTGAGGTCCCGTTCGAGTGAACAATAAAGGGTGTCCCTGAACCCAAGTTAGTCATAAGTACTCCATCGCATGCTCTAACTTCTCCAACAGCAAGCGGTTCAATTAGAGTATTGTTCTCATATGTACCCTTAAAGTAAGTACTGTATGGAACACTTGTGTCATTGATTGTAACTGTTATATTCAGCACCAGCCCGCTTACGTTGCTTGCACCTGCGTTTTGGATTGATAAGTTAAAGTCGTAGCCCACGATCAAACCACCGATGGGGCGCCAATAGTCATTCACCGAAAAATCGGTAATCTTTACTTGGGGAACGTTCGGCTCTGACTGATTTGGTCTGCTACTGGGCTCTTGAAAATACAATGCCAAACTGAGCGCCAAAACAAGAATAACTATCAAAAAGAACACAAAAGGCGACTTTCGATCAAGGCGATTGTTCTTCAATTTTTCATCTGAAAAACAGTTGTGATGACTGGTAATAAATGGTTTTTTGTCCAGATTCCTTGACTAAACTGAGTTAACAGGTCTAGGTTTCTTGACCAATCACACTACTTCAGAAGGCGGTATCTACTAAGCCCTAACTATTAACTAAAATGACTGTTTTTGTGCGAAGTTTGCAACTATTACGATACCAACCTATTAGGATCCGAGAGGTGTGCATAATTTTAAATCTAGCAAGCGCCTTCTTGGCTTTATGGAAGCCTGTGAACTCATCAGGCTTATCCTCAACAAAGTCACCGTTCCAGCAAAGCCTAAAAAAGCAG
>JAMDCQ010000019.1 GCA_023488905.1 Candidatus Bathyarchaeota archaeon | reverse complement strand
TACAAAGGCGAATGCGTCTACATCTTTGAGATTTCTGTGCCGTCAGTTGCGTTGATGATGTAGACGCATTCGCCTTTGTAGAGTGGTGCGTTTGGCGAGTGTTCGTTGTTGAAGGCATAGACTTTTCCGTCGGCGATTGCTGCGATGAAGATAGGTGTTAGACCCCAAGAGTTATCTGTACCAGCGTTGGTGTTGTTGTACTTCCACAATAGTTTTCCTGTAGTTGCTTCGTAAGCGAAGAGTTCTCCGCCGAAACCAGCCTCATAGAGGTTACCGTAAGCTGTGACTGCTCTTTGACCTGCTCCGTAGCCACTGGCGAAGAACTGCATAGAACGTTTTTCAATGTTGGTTGGACCCCAAAGGAGGTTTCCGTTTTCCAAGCTGTATCCTAGCCATTGCATTGATTCAGCATCAGTCATCGTCCAGATTCTGTTTACTGGGTCTAGTGGTCCTAGTGTGCGAGACGCATTGCCTGAAGGTGCAGAGTAGGATTTCTTCCAAAGAATCTGTCCTTCTTGTCCGCCTTTTACGCTCATAGCCCAAACGGTGTACGGATCGGGTGTACCTCTATCCCTGAAGACACCTGCGGTTATTGCGCTGCTTCTTCCAAGTATTATGTCACCTGGCAAAACGTAGACGATAGATGGTGCTTGGTTTCCGATTAGGTCGCCTGAAAAGGTCTTGTTCCATGAGTATGCGGTGCTGCAGTTAATGTTTTTGCCCACTGGTCTAAATTGGAATGCACCAGAACCTGTTCCGGGTGCGCTTGCTGCAGCGGCAGGTGCGGTGGTCCAGTTCCACAGTGCAATCCAGCCAGTCTTTGTGTTCGTGTTGTAGTTGAGTATGTACTTCACGATTTCACCTTTTTCAGTGTATGCAATAGTCCCCGCTGAAGGTACATCAGTTAAGTTGAACAGCCATTTTCCTGAGAATTGATCATAAGCTATCCATGTCTGCAGTCCAGCGCTTTGAGTTACTGTCTGCCAGAGGTAGCCACTTGGAATAACACCATGCTGGTTTATTGATTCATAACTGTAGAGTTCACCGAATGTTGGGTTGATGTTTGCGTTTCTCCAGAGTTCTTCACCTGTGCGTAAGTCCATAGCGATGTAGTCGCCGCCGTTTTGGCTGTTACTTAGGGGCAATTTGAAGCATAGTTTTCCATCGATTATTATTGCGTTGGCAAATCTTCCTTCGTAAGAACCACCTGAGTAGTACGTAGATTCGTCGACTCCAACATTGTTTCCGCCGACAACACCGCCAGATTCTATTGGATAGGTCCACATTATGTGGGAACTGCCCGGTCCAATACCGCTCTGCTGCCAGAGGTTATAGCTAGCCATCTGGAAAGTGCCGAATTGGGCGCCCCAAAGCCAGTGTGAGCCGAGTTGTGCCCATGCATGGTTTTGGCCGAAAATTGGGCGAGACCAATACTCGGTTGGTAGAGGAGTAACTGGTGTGCCGCTGATAGGCTCTTCCTGTACGGTCAGTGTCGTAGATGCAGATGATGCTAGGAATTTGGTATTATTCCATGCGGCGTTGATTGAGCCCCATGTGTATGTTTGTCCTGGGTACTCAAATTTGAGGTCGTAGGTTCCGAGTTGAGTTGGTGTGAAGGAAGTGAATTCTACGCCTGTGGTATCCCAGATAATATTCCAAGTCTTTACCTCGGTTGTACCATCGGGTGCGGTTATGGTGAGCTTGTAGTTGTGTCGTCGGACATCGTTTGCTTCTGTTGCAGAAGGCAAGGGAACGTCAACCCAGACTGAGATGTAGGTTGTTTGACCTAGCCCAATTGGGTTTGGCGCTACTGAGATGTAGGCGTATGTTGCGAATTCGCCTGAGCTCTGTGCCGTGGTTGCAGGTATTATAGAGGCTGCTGTAGAGACTATTAGAATAGTTGCGAAAATCAGGGTAACTAGTTTGGTTTTTAACATTTTCTTTTCTCCTAAAGTTGCGGGCTTTACTTTATTTGAGTTACCTTATAAACTGTAGGTAATTTCTGAAGATAAATTGTTCAAATTATTTAGAAAAAAATTGCCTCAAGTAAATATCCTTCAGCTAAAAGCTAAATCAGCTACATTAAGTAGCGTTAAGCTAACAATAAGGCAAACAGGCAAACAAAACGCCAGTAAACAAAACAAAATGAGCAAAATTCGCCCGAAACAAACACATACACTATCGAAAGGGTAAAATACCCTCCTAAACCACTAGCGGAACCTATGGAATTAATCACAATCATCGGATTGACCGCCGCACTATTCACAACCGTCTCATTGTTTCCACAATTGCTTAAGGTGTGGAAAACCAAATCAACCAAGGACATCTCCACAGGCATGTTCACGCTTTTCTGCGGCGGAGTATTACTCTGGTTTGTCTACGGGGTCTTCGTTAAAGATTTCCCCATCATCTTCGCGAATGCGTTAGCGTTTGTTCAAGCGCTCATCATTTTGGCTTTCAAAATGAAATTCAAATGACCCACATAAGGGCATGCATATTTTGCTCAAACATAGGGGCCGTATATCCTGTTTATTGCATAATGGTTGGTTGTACCATTGAATTCGCAGTGAAGCCCTTCTATGGCGCCAGTAACAATCGGGCCGCCCCGTTGATAGTCAATAAGGCAGGAAAAAACGAAGGCTGAAACGTTTTGGTCAATCGTAAACGCCACAGACTGGCTCTGGGTATCGCGCAATCCATTGAAGTTGAACGGTATCTCAATCGTAGTGTTGTTTGTTTGGAGGTAGTTTTGTTGGTTGGTAACTATCAAGGAAGCGTTGATGGCTTTTACGATTAGATTGAAGTTGGTCTGCCGCATGCCGAGGTTTGTGCAGGTAATGTTGAATGTGTTAGTTTTTCCAGCGGAGAAATGGTCTTCTGCGGTGTCTAATCGGTAGGTGACAATGGCTGGACCTATGGTTGTATCATATGCTTGGTACATTGGCACACTCAATAACAAGGCGAAAAGAGCGTAGATGACCAGATTTCTTTTGCGATAAGTCCTCAGTGATGGGATTTTGAATAGACAAATCACGAGGATTGTGAAAATCATGATGAAAAGTAGAATGTACGGGATTGGGCAAGGGGCTGCTATCGCCAATAGTGCTGCTCTCCTTTAGTTATTGTAAGTTGGGCAGCGGTACTTAATGCGATGCTTTAGCACACTATGTTCGCCTTTTAGCACACCAAAAAAGAGCTGTTTCTCAGGTTAATCTTTGTTGAGCGGTTTTTCTCGGAAGAATAGTAGGACAGCAGCGATACCTACGATTACTGCAGCAACTACAAAAGTTACAAACAATGGCAGGCTATGGAGGTCGGCTACTGAAGCAGCTTGCGGCGCAGAGGTAGGCATGGGTGTCGGGGTTGAGGAAGGCGACTTTGTATCTTCTGAAGTTAGTGAAAAAGAATTTATGGGATCTTGGGGGATAATCACGATGATTGCTCCCGCTAAGAGAAAAGCAAGTGTAACCGCTAGAACAGGCGCCATAAACAGTTTAGTGTCCAAACCTGTCGAACCTTATCTTCAATCGATAATTGTAGGTACAGACGTTTATTTAATGCTATTTTTAAGAATGAATGTTCTAATATTTCGAACACGCTCGGTCCATAGCTCTTAAATTCTTAAACAGGATATTCCTTTAACCACGTGACCTCTGTGGCAACCGATGAATCAAAAGAAGTACTCAAAGGAACCACTCTTGAAGTCTACCGCTTCCTACTCAAAAGTAGCAAACCAGTGGGCACACGAGAGCTTCAGAGGGCGCTGAATTTTAGCAGTCCATCGATCGCAAACTATCATTTAGCCAAGCTGGAGGATGCTGGGCTACTAAAAAGAGAGATGGGTGGGTTCACGGTCTGTAAGTATCTGTTGGAGAACAGCATCAAAATCAGCCGCTTCCTGATTCCGAGGTACTTTTTCTACGCGGTTTTCGCTTTGACGGCGCTTGTTTTAGAGTTGACGGTCATGAGACCGATGTTTCTTTATCAGGGCTATGTGTTTTCGTTGGTGGTGACGGCTGTTTTGGTTGTTTTTCTGTGTTATGAAACGGTTAAGACTTGGCGCAATGGAAACTTGTAGCCGCCGATGTCTTCCGCCTTCATATAGGGGATAGGGGGTAGAGGGGGAGCAGCAGAACTTCCGTCATGGTTCTTTATATAAGGGAGGGGAAGTCCACTGTGAGAGGTCGGGTGGTTCTTTTGCCTCGCTAAATTGATGTTGCCTGTTTTTCACGGAAAACGCACTGTTTGCCACGTTTTCACTGCGTTGCCGTGCGTTTTTCGCAGACATATTTGGATCCAAATATCAGATGTATGCAGAAACCTATAGAGGGGCTCTAAGCGGCGGCGGGGATAGTGCGTTTAACGCATCACTTGACCTTTTTCGTCTCTTTATAGGAATAGAGGTCTATGGCAAAGCAACAAACGCGGGGCTTCAACATCCCTTTAAATAATGGGGCTATAGAAGAAAAAACAGCATTTCAAGCCGCAAAAACGCTGGAAACCCTTAATTAATAGCGCCGTTCATTTCTGGGTGGAAGGAATATACTTTGAGTGATGAATTATCCAAGTTACCGCCTAACGTTCAAGAAAGGCTTCTCCGCCTTCAACAGCTACAGCAAACCCTGCAGTCAATCCTAGCCCAGAAACAGCAGGTTGACATGGAGAAAAACGAGGTAGAACAAACCCTCGTCGAACTAGCTAAAACCGCAGACGACGCAGTCATCTACAAAGCCGTCGGCTCACTCCTCGTCAAAGCCGAAAAAGCCAAAGTAGCCGAAGACCTCACCGAACGCAAAAGCCTACTGGAAACCAGAGGCACAGTCATCGCACGCCAAGAAGAACGCATACGCAACCAAGTTAAAGAATCCCAAACTAAACTGCAAGAAGACCTAAGCCCAGTCTCAGGTCAACCCCTCTCCTAAACAGAGGATTGATGCTTGATGGGTGAGCTCGGCTTTCCAGAGCTATCCACCGAGCAAATCGAACTTTTATGCCAAACAACCGAAGACGCAGCCCGCAAACACATCCAAAGCAAAGTCCAAAGCAAAGACGTGGAACGCCTCGACATCGCCGTCGAAGTGGAAGGCACCAAACCCGTCAACGTAACCGTCGAAATCAACCTCCTCCTAACCAAGGAAACCAAGGGCTTCGACGTGGAGGTTTTGGTGAAGGAAGCTGTTGAAGCTGCGCACAGGGCAACTGAAAACTTTTTGAGAAAACTAAAATGAGCCTAAAAAAGCTAATCCAGATTCTAAAAGACCAGCAGGCGTCTTTTGTTCTTCTGCTTTGTCATCGCAGTGCAGATGCGGATGCGATTTGTTCAGCGTATGGCTTGCAGGGGCTGCTGAAGCGGTTTCTGCCTGATGTGGTTGTTGAGATTGGTTGTCCACAGGGCATCAATAAGCCGTCTAAGACGCTGCTGGAAAACCTGCCCATCACAGTGAACCTTAAACCCAACATTGAATCCGCAGAAACCATCGTCCTGCTTGACATGAATACCATCGAGCAGCTAGACGAGGTCGCTGAAGTCATCAGAAAATCTTCTGCCCCAAAAATCATAATCGACCACCACGCCTCAAGCGCCGAAACCCTCCAAGTCTGCAAACTCTGTATAATCGACGATAAAGCAGCCGCAAACTGCGAACTCATCTACCGCCTCTATGAGGAAGCGGAAGTGGAACCTAACCTCAACGAAGCAAAAGCGCTCTTTGTAGGGATAGCTTTTGACACACGCCACTTTGCGTTGGCTAACTCGCCTACTTTTAGCATAATCGCCAATCTTGTAGCTGTAGGCATAGATGCACAAAAAACGCTTGCTCAATTCGCCTTACCCATCGACCCCTCAGAACGCGTGGCCAAACTCAAAGCCTGCAAACGAGCAAAAATCGTAAAAGTCCAAGGATGGATAATCGCGCTCTCCCACGTAAGCGCATTTCAGGCTCCAGCTGCTAAGGCGCTGGTGGATTTAGGTGCGCACATGTCGGCGGTTGCAGGCAAAAAGAACGGAAAGGTTGAGATATCACTGCGCAGTGTACGCCAATTTAACGAGGGCGCAGGCATTCACCTCGGAACCGATATCGCTGCTCCACTTGGGGAATACTTAGGGGGCGTCGGAGGTGGCCACGCTATGGCTTCAGGCGTCAGCGGCAAAGGCGAAATCCAAGATGCCCTCAAAAAGTGTTTAGCTCTGGTTGAAGCGAAAATAGCCAAACCCGAATAGCCGCCCATTTTTGATGTTTAGAGAGTTAGGATTTGTTTAAACTGTTCAATGGAAATTCTTAATTAAGCCAAAACGCTAAGAACAGAAAAAACCAAAGCTGAGTAGCTACGCTTAAATGAGCAAATACTCACGCTTAAGGTAAAGCAGGCACAAAACTTTGGCGCTAATTGAAATCAAAAACCTCACCTACACCTATCCAGGCGCATCAAAACCCTCAATCCACGATGTGACCCTCAAAATCGAGAAAGGTGAGTTCGTTTTGATTACGGGTCCAAGCGGCTGCGGCAAAACAACTTTGTGCCGATGCTTCAACGGGCTAGTGCCGCATTTCTATCAAGGCGAAGTCAAAGGCGAAGTAACCGTCGCAGGCATAAACACTCTTGAACACCACACCTACGAAATGGCGAAGCATGTGGGCTTGGTGTTTCAGAACCCAGAAAACCAGCTTTTCGCCCTCTCCATCGAAAAAGACGTAGCTTTCGGATTAGAAAACGTAGGAACAAAACGAGAGGAAATGCGCAAAAAAGTGGACTGGGCACTCAACCAAACAGGCATCTACGACATTCGCGAACGGTCTCCACACGAAATCAGCGGCGGCCAGCAACAACGAGTGGCAATCGCGTCCGTGTTGGCGATGGAACCCGACATCATCGTCCTTGACGAACCCACATCCTTTCTGGATCCTCTTAGCGCCGAAAAAATCTTCGAGGTAATCTATCGCCTCAACAAGGAACAAGGCATCACCGTCATACTTGTTGAGCACAGATTGGATTTAACCGCCAAATACACCAACCACCTTATCCTCATGGATCAAGGTACCGTCCGATGCGAAGGCGACCCCCGAGACATCCTCAACTCAGAGGAAACCCGCCTAATCGGCGTCGGCATCCCCAAAGCCACCTTGCTCTACCAAATGCTAAAGAAGGAAGGCTTCAACCTCGGCGACCAAACCCCCCTCTCATCTGAGGAGCTGGCAGATCAAATTTTGGAGGCACTGGGGCAGAAATGATTGAAGCCGAAAACGTCCACTACAGCTACCCCAGCAAAGTCGAAGCTCTAAAAGGGATTTCGATCACAATTAAGGACGGCGAATTCGTCGCCATCATGGGGCAGAACGGCGCAGGCAAATCCACCTTTGTCAAACACTTCAACGGCTTACTCAAACCCTCAGTGGGCACCGTCAAGATCGACGGCGTGGAAACCACAAAATCCAGCGTCGCCGCACTGGCCCGCAACGTAGGCTTCGTCTTCCAAAACCCAGACCACCAACTATTCAGCGAAACCGTTGAAGAAGAAATCTCGTTTGCCCTCAAAAACTTCGGCTTCGAACCAAAAGTCATCGAAGACCGCGTCACATGGGCACTCAACCTCCTCTCATTAACTCAGTACCGCAAGACCTCGCCTTTTCTGCTCAGCGGCGGCGAACGCAAGCGGGTGGCGTTGGCTTCAGTTTTGGCATGGGACCCAAACACGCTGATTCTCGATGAACCCACCATCGGACAAGACCACGAGCAAAAAGAGAAACTGCGCCAATTCATAATGCAACTTCAAACGCAAAAGAAAACCGTGGTTGCAGTCACGCATGACGTGGAGTTTGTGGCTGAATGCAACCCCCGCGTCGTGTTGATGAAAGAGGGCAAAGTAGTCGCCGACGGCGTTGGACGCGAAATCCTAACAGACCCAGCAATGCTTGAGATGTCCTCGATTGTACTGCCACAGGTGGCACAGGTATTCATAAAATTGTCCGCGTTGGGGTTGCCCAAAGACATCATCGACCTCTACGAAGCCAAAGCGTTGCTGCTTAAAACTAAGGAGAGGTTGGGCAGATGAGTGTTTTTGACGGCTTAAAATTCCGCAAAGTCTCCTCACCCATCCACAACCTTGACCCCAGAGTCAAATTCGTCTATGTCATCTGCATCTTTGTCGCCGCCATACTCTTCCGCGACATCCTCCCGATGATTGTGTTGTTTGTGATGCAGTTGCCGTTTGTGTTTCTGGCGCGGGTTCAGCGGCAGTGGCTACGCTCGTTGCGTGGGGCTGCTTTTTTGGCGTCATTCATCTTCATCATCAACATCGTCACAACCTACTTCACAAAAAGCTACACTCTACCAGTAGCTGACGTGGAAAACGCAGTAGCCATGACCATGCGATTCGTCGTGCTGGTCGAGTCTTTCTCCGTCTTCTTCCTCACCACTTCACCAGACCACTTAGGTCTGGCACTGGAAACATCCCGGGTCCCCTACGAATTCGCCTTCGCCTTCACCACAGCCGTCCGCTTTGTCCCCGTCTTGGCGGAGGAAGCCCAAACCATCATGGACGCCCAAAAAGCCCGCGGCTTAGAACTTGAAAAAGGCGGTTTGATGAAGCGCATACGCAACTACATCCCCATTCTGATTCCGCTTATTGTTAGTGCTATTCGTCGAAGCCTTGAGTTGGCGGAAGCGATGGAGTCTCGCGCTTGGGGCGCATGCAAGAAACGCACTAACCTCTTCGCGTTAAGGCTCCGCAGAGGCGACTATGTGTTGATAGCGCTTACCATCATCGTTTTGGTGGTGGCTATTTACACGTATCTTTTCCTCTCTATTCCAACCATCGCCAGCTTAATCGGGATAGTTTAAGGGAAAAAGGCAACTGTAATATATTTAGTACCTAATTGGATTATCAGGTGAGTAAATATGGAAAAGTTCATGGAAAGAATTGCAGTTGACCAAGAGATTCTGGGCGGTAAACCAGTTATCAAAGGTACGCGCATTCCTATTTACCTCATCGTTGAGCTTCTTGGTAATGGCTTATCTGAAAAAGAGGTTCTTTGGCAATATCCAGACCTAAAAGAAGAGGATATCAAGGCAGCGCTTCTTTATGCGTCTAAATGCTTAGAGAACGAGGTAATTATTACCCTCTAAGAGGGTTGTGACAAGTGCCGCGAATACTTGTCGATGAAAACGTTCCAAGTGATGTCAGAGAGTGGCTGATCAAGAGAGGCTTTGATATAACAAGTGTTACTGAGACGCAACTTAGAGGCGCTAAAGACCGAACCATAGGTAATTACGCGGCAAAAAATAAACTCGCTATTCTCACGTTAGACAACCATTTTGCACAAGTATATCGCAGTTTCAAGGATAACCAAATCACCGTTATTATCATCAAAGCAAAACCCGCGACGCCTGTCAATATCGTACAAACCCTTGACAGTGCTCAGAAGCGAATAAATCTAAAAGAAGTAACGGGTAAGCTACTGATAATTTCAAAAAAGAAAGTCAGAGTAATAACCTGAATTTTATAGAAAGCCTTAATGATTGAAGCGTAACCTAACTTGTAAGAGACTTGCCCATGTCTGAGCATACCCGTTTTGGACCCGCAGGTGTACCGCCAATGTTCCGCCTCTTAGGCGCCTCCACAGTGGATACGCCGAGGCTGCTACGTGAAGAGGGTTTGGACGCGTTTGAGTATCAAGGTGTCCGTTGGGGAGAAAAGCCGCAGATAAAACAGCAGGATGCAATGCGGCTCGGCGAGGAAGCACGCAAAAACGACGTCCGCCTCAGCATGCACGGCTCATACTACATCAACCTCACAGGCAAACGAGACGTAGTCGAAGCCAGCAAACGCCGCCTAATCGCCGCCGCAACCGCCGCAGACTGGATGGGCGCCTACGTGATGGTTTTCCACACGGGATTCTATGGCAAATTCGAAAAAGACTACGCGCTCAAAACATGCATCTCAGCCCTCAAAGAAGTCAGCGCCGAAATGAAAGCGCAGGGCTTGAAGGTTAAGTTGGGACCTGAGACGATGGGGCGCAAGTTCCAAGTGGGCTCCATAGACGAAATCATAGCCATAAACCAGCAAGTCGAAAACACCCAACTCGTTGTGGATTGGGGGCATCTGCATGCGCTGCACCAAGGCACATTCAAAACCTCAGATGATATGCGCAAAATCGCACAGAAAATTGAAGAGCAACTCGGCACCCAAACACTCAGAAGCATGCATTGTCACTTCTCAAAAATCGAGTTCACCGCTCAAGGCGAAAAACGCCACCATACCCTCGACGAGGCGGCGTTTGGGCCGGAGTTTCGGTTGTTGGCTGAGGTGATTTTGGATTTTGGGATGCATCCGACGATGATTTGTGAATCGCCGATTCTGGATGTGGATGCACGAAAAATGAAGGAAACACTGGAACAGGTTATGATTGAAAAGCAGGGCAATCCAAAAGCATGAAATCAGCACTTGTTTTGGCGTATTTGGGAAACAACTAACAGCAAGATACCAGCACATTCACTGCAGCTTTATATAAGGGAGGGGTCCTCGCTGAGAGCAACAACCTCCGCTCACTATGGTGTCTGTTCTGCTTGCAGAATCAGCCACAACCAGCCTGCAACCGTAACCAGTCGCTGAACCCAAAAAGCACCTCTTAACACCGCCTGTAGGTTGATGTTGAAACAAGAGGGGGTCACAGCAACAACAACTACTAAAACACACACAACACGAATTTTTGATCTACTGGTAAGGGAGGGAAACCGCCCGAGATGTGGCGCAGTTCCAAATGTCTGTTGCCAAGTTGGGTTTGCATACTGTTCTGGTGGTGGAACGTTTTTGTTCTGCAGGGAGAGCTAAAGCCAACCTTAACAAGATAGTTCTGCGGTGGTTGGATGAATAAAGCCGTGGTTTGCTTAGTCGTGTTACTTATGTTCTTTTTAACAGAAATAGTTGACATTCAGGTTGCCAGCGGTACAGAAGATGCCGCATCAACTCCATCGCCCAGCGCAATTGTTACTCCAAGTCCAAGCCCACAAGAGACAAACGCAACCGCAACAACCACCATGCAGCCACCCCAAGCAGAACCCCAACCGCAAACATCGCTAATGATGATAGTAACCGTGGTGAGCGTCATAGCAGTATACATAGCGGTAATCGCGGTTTTAGCCACAAGAAAAGGAAAGTAGCAGCTATTTTCTGAGCAGCATCTTTGCAGTCTTATAGGGGTGCCGCATCGCCTTTAGAACCTTCTTCCGCGTCAAAGTGCGGTTTATGGCGTTAGCTTTCATGCATAACTCGCTTATCTCCACAGCTGACCACTCAGGCGTCTCCACCAACGGCTCCGTCGCAGCCAAAGCATAATCACAGAAGCCCTCCTTGATGTAACCGCTTGCTTTCGCCTGCTCATAAAACGCTGTACCATAAAGCGGCATCGCAATACTGAAAATGAAACTCTCCGCACCGAGGCGTTTGAGTTTGTAAGCGTAACGGATGGTTTCTTCTATGTCAGCTTTGGTTTCGCCGATTAATCCCAAGACAAAGAAGCAGCCGACTTTTATGCCGACCTTCTTGCAAGCCACAACCGCCGCTTCAACTTTTTTGAGGTCAAGGCTTTTCTGGGCGATTTCCGTGACCACCCGCTGCACGCCTGATTCGGGGGCAACTCGGATTTTTTTGCAACCCGCCCGCTTCATCTTCCGCAGCAACGCCTCGTCAAGCGTGTCCGCTCTAACCCCGTTAGGCGTAAACCACTCAAACCGCAACCCCCGCGCAACAATCAAATCGCAGATTTCCGCCATCCGCTGACGGTCCCACGTCATGTTGTCGTCAGCGAAATCCACCTGCATGATGCGGTATGTTTTGATTACGTGTTCCAGTTCGTCTACGACGTTTTTTGGGCTGCGTGGACGCCACTGTTTGCCCCAGACGATGCAGTGGGTGCAGAAGACGCAGTTGAAGGGGCAGCCGCGGCTGGTGATGACGATGGTGTAGGGTTTGGTTATTTCGCCACGTAAGGGGTTAGCTTTGACTGCTTGCGCGTAAACTTCCATGGGTAAGAGGTGCCGTGCAGGCAGAGGCAACACATCTAAATCCTCAATAACTGCCCGCTTGTTTGTGAGGACGACTTTGCCTTTTTCCTTAAAGCCGAGCCCATCGATGCTTCTGAAGCCCCTCTTTTTTTGTTCCAGCGCCTCAACCAACTCTGCAACAGTGTATTCGGGTTCGCCGACCACCACAAAATCCGTATCCGCATTCTCCAGGCAGTCTTCAGGTCGAGATGACGGATGCAACCCAAACAGCACCACGACAATATTCTTGTTTACCTTTTTTGCAATGGAAACTACTTCGTAGGCGGTTTTTGACCAGCCCGAAAAAGGAATCTCCACAGCCACCACGTCGGGCTTCCACTCGGTGAGGCGGGCTTCAATGGTTTCTGCGCTTAAGCCGACGCGGTACTTGGATTCATCGAGTGACAGCAGGTTCGCCCAGCCCTCAGTCGGCGCATCAATAATGCTGACTGCATGTTTTTTGTTCTCCAGAACCGCTGCCACGGATGCCATGACGATGGGTGGAAAAACGTTTGGTTTCCCCCAAGCTTTAGGCTGAATCCTAGGTGGATTAATGAGGCATACACGCATCAGAGGGCACTTCTAGGCACAACTAATTGACTCTGCGATTAATACTTTGACCTAAATCGGCCAAAAAAACAACCGAACCGCAACCAACACAACTACACAGAACAAACCCCACAGCACAATCGTCACATCCCTAATCCGCAGGGCACCCAAAATTTTGTCGCCATTAAGCGGCTCCTGAGCATCACCCAAAACGTATTGCCCTGGCTTCTCCAACTGAACCCGCAGGGCACCAGCGACGGCGGCCATGGGCCAACCGTGGTTGCGGCTGGGCGTTTTCTTGTGGTCACGGCGGGCGATTCGCCAAGCGTTCTTTGCGTCCATCCGAAGTATTGCCGCGGCAACAATCATCAGCAGGGCAGTTAACCGAGTTGGAACATAATTAACAAAGTTGTCTAGGTTTGCGCTGAACCAGCCTGTGTTTATGTGTTCTTTGGTTTTGAAGCCCACCATACCGTCGAGGGTGTTTATGGCGCGGAAAGCGATGGCGCCTGTGACACCGAAGAGCGCGAAGGACATCATGGGAGAAAGTTTGAAGTCTATGAGGTTCTCGGACATGGATTCTATGACTGCGCTGGCCATTTGGCTGCTGTTGAGGTTGCGGCTGTCTCTGCGTGAGAAGTGACTGTACTTTTTTGCTTCGGCAGCGTCGTCTGCGTTTATGGCTTTGGCGGTGGCTTTCGCCCAGTCAGTTTCAAGTTTAATGCATATGGTCATCTTAAGCAGAATTATACCAATAAAAGCGTACAGCAGGATGTTGAGGTAGAAGGGTGCGTAGGTGTAGATTGCCCAGAGCCCAAGAAACGTGGGAACAGCAAAAGCGGCGATAGTCGTTAAACCCAACAGAGCGCCGAGGAATTTTTCGGTTTTCGCGTTTGGGTTTTTGAAGTGGGGCTCGATTTTCTTGATGAAGTTTCCCATGACGACTGTTGGGTGCAGTTTGAACAGCAGTTTGTCGGGGTAATTGGGTGAGGGGTCCCCGACTATCAAATCCAACATGATAGCGAGAGTAAGCATGGCTATGGCGACGAGGATGTTTAGGGCGTTTTGTGTCAGCCATGTGAGGAGGTCAAGCATCGCTTCGATACTTGGGTGCTCAGTTTATATCGCTTACGGTAGCAGTAACTACAAAAACTGTTTTGCCTTAACTTGGTGGTTTGGTGGGACAAGCGGTAGCCAGCGCTTGACATTTTGCGCTTAGTATCCTGCCAAAATTCGCACAAATAGGGAAATCTACTTCGGTGATGCAGGTGAATTCAACCCGCGCCACGTTAGGGGCCTTCTTGACTTCTTTCACTAAATTCAGTACGCTTTTCATGTCAGTTACTGGTGCAATATACAACACGTCGCAGGGTCCAAGCGATTCAATGGCAAATAGCGTGTTTCTGAGTGTCTTTAGGTATTTTATGGTTTGTGATTTGTCGCTGTTTGATGCTACAGTTATCATGAGGAAGGCTTTGCCTTGGTATCCTAACTTTGAGAGGTCAATTGACACAACTGCTTTGGATATTATGCCTTCTTTTTTTAGTTTCTCAAAGCGCCGTCTAACAGTGTAGGGAGTTGTCCCAACCTTGTCAGCTATGTCCACAAATGAGAGGGAAGCGTCTTTGTAAAGTTCGGAGAGTATGAGGTAATCTAGCTTATCCATCGGGTTCATGCGTCCTTTAATGGCGTTAATTCGAGGTTTTCGATGTTGGATAAAGGTCGTCCTGCCCAAACAGTCACTACTACCTTTTTAACTCCAACCTGTTTGCGAATCGTTTCGACTTGCGTGTTCAAGAGCGCAACGTTTTCTGCACAAACAAAAGCGGTTAAATCGAATTTTCCAACGCTAACGGAGGGTTCCATTAGATCGGTTTGTTCTCGGAAGAACTTTATTAATTCGTCAATATTTGCCTCTGGACCAATTTCAATTCCGATTGAAGCCGCGATTTCTAATCCTAGCATCTCAATCGGCGAAAAAAGTGTAGCGCCTGTTATAACGCCGAGTTTTTTTAGTCGCTTAACGCGATTAAGAACTGAAACAGAGGATATGCCGCATTTTTTAGCGAGTTCTTTGAGGCTTGTACGGGCATCTACGATAAGTAGCTGCAAAATTTTTGCATCAATGTCGTCTATGTCCACTATTGCTTTCATTGCACTGGCAAATAATCAATGTCAGTTAAATAAAGTTTATTAAAAAAATGAATAAATGTAGCCATAGATTGTATGTATTAGCGAGAAAATGAGAAAAACGGGGGTTAAAGTTCGGCAGGCTCGATTTTTGACATTATTTTTTGTCAGGAAAAGGGCTTTTTTTAACGCATCGCCGTTTGCTTAGCAAGCCTGTTCGATAAACTTGCGGCGTGTTTAGCCCTCAATAATTATTTTAAGTCAAAAATACTATTTTTATTAACTTTATATTTTTAAAAACCGAATTAAAGTTCAAAAACAATCACTAAAGTGCAAACTATATAAGGATAAAACCCAAAATAAGGCAGTAAGGACTGGGCTTTGGCGCTGAATCAAAATAGCTATGGAACGTAACTTCAGCTTTCCCTTTCTCCAAAACATCCAAAGCCCAGCCCTACTAATCAAAATAAAACAATTCAGGTTGTTGTGAAGTCTTTTTAAGGATGGCACCGCAATACCCAAAGAGAGGGAAACGCATTGGAACGCGCCAACGTCATAAAAGAAGAAATACAGCAGCAAGACACACGGTTTCTAGCGGTCTATGTAGAAGCTAAAAACAGCATCATGATCATGTTAAGCGAAAAAGAGGATAAACTCGGCACTATGGCTATCGCAGTGCCTAAACCCCGCGAAATGGTAGGCTCCGTCACTTCACAGGTTCTAATCGGAGACAAACACATAATTTCCGCTCGCATGTTTGCCGAATATGTGGCTGCGAAGAAGGGCAAAATAGCCATGGTATCAGTCTATTTGGAACGTGTCACCGAGATTCAGGCTCAAGAGTTCTTTATGCACCTCATAGAAAAAGTGCTCAAAACCGACAACAGAGAACCCACAGCAATCTAACCTCCACTTGTGAATTTGGATGATCAGTAAGCTATCCAGCAAGGATTTTCAAGCCATCTACACCATCATAAACGACGCCTCATTTGCGTACAAAGGCAAAATTCCCCAAGATTGCTTCAAAGAACCCTACATGCCACAAGAAGAACTCCAAGCAGAAATAGAGTCAGGCGTCCAATTCTACGGTATCACACAAGACGGTGAGTTAGCGGCGGTTATGGGGATTCAACCCGTCGGCGAAGTCGCCTTGATCAGGCATGCCTACACATTGGCCAGTCATCAGCGGCAAGGTTTAGGCGAAAAACTGCTCAACTACCTGCTGGGGTTGGCCGAAACCGAGCGGGTTTTGGTAGGCACCTGGGAGTTGGCGACTTGGGCAATCAAGTTCTATCAGAAGCACGGGTTTGAGTTGCTCTCGAGGGAAGAGACAAATAAGCTCCTCCACAAATACTGGAACATACCAGAGAGACAAGTTGAGACCTCGGTTGTGTTGGAGCAGA
Source organism: Candidatus Bathyarchaeota archaeon (assembly GCA_023488905.1). Lineage (GTDB taxonomy): Archaea > Thermoproteota > Bathyarchaeia > Bathyarchaeales > Bathycorpusculaceae > Bathycorpusculum. Next base: position 5,971 of record JAMDCQ010000019.1, on the reverse strand, counting down.
AAAGGCGTCGCCAATGAAAACCCTCATGATAAAGGTTGATTCAGACAACCCTGACCCATCAAAAATCCAAACCGCAGCCGACATCCTGCGAAACGGCGGATTGGTGGCGTTTCCCACAGAGACCGTGTATGGGCTCGGCGCGAATGCCCTTAACTCTGAGGCGGTTTTGCGGCTTTTTGAAGCAAAAAAGCGTCCCCTTGACAACCCCGCAATCGTGCACATAGCAGAGGCCGCGGATGTTTATCTGCTTGTTGCAGAGGTACCGAAAAAGGCTGAGTTGCTGATGAAAGAGTTCTGGCCTGGTCCACTTACATTGCTGTTTAAACGGTCGGAGAAGGTGCCGAGTGCTTCTGTTGCAGGCTTAGACACAATCGCCATCCGCATGCCGAACCACAAAGTCGCCCTTGCCCTCATCCGACAGAGCCAACGACCCATCGCTGCACCAAGCGCCAACCTCGCAGGCAAACCCAGCCCAACCACCGCCCAGCACGTCTACGAAGACCTAAACGGACGCATAGACGCCATCTTGGACAGCGGAGCCACCAACATAGGCGTAGAATCGACAGTAGTCGATTTGAGTCGGGATCCCCCGATGCTTCTGCGCCCCGGCGGAACCCCCTTTGAAGCCCTCAAGAAGGTGCTGAGCGATTTGCGGTTGCATCCGTTTGTTGAGGCTGAGCAGGAGTTGCCGCCTGAAAAAGCGCGGTCGCCAGGTATGCGGCATAAGCATTACGCGCCCAAAGCCGCTGTGATTCTAGTAGGGGGAGATATTGAAGCGGTTACCGCTAAAATTGTGGAGCTAACCGAAACCTACCGCGCAAAAGGCACAAAAGTCGCCGTGCTCGCAACCGACGAAACCCAAACCAGATACCAAGCCGACGTTGTCAAATCGCTTGGGAGCCGCTTCAACTTGGCGGTGGTCGCGCAGAACCTCTTTCGCCTGTTGCGTGAGGTTGATGCTGAAGGGGTGGATGTGATTTTGGCTGAGGGGGTACCCTCGGAAGGTTTGGGTTTAGCTGTGATGAATAGGCTGCGCAAGGCGTCAGGTTACCACATAATCAAAGCCTAAAGGCTATTTGTGCACTAAAGCTAGGAGTTCATCGAAGTTTATTGAGGCAACACACAGCACGCTGTCGGCGCCGCCGTAGTAGAGAAATAAGCGGTCGCCTATAACCACATTGCCGCAGCTGAAAACCACGTTTGGCACTTTGCCGAAGCGTTCATAATCAGCTTTAGGAACCAAAATCGGCGTCTTCGAGCGGTACAGCACCATTTCTGGATGTTCCAAGTCAAGCATAGCCAACCCCAGCGAATACATTCTCTCAACGCTAACGCCGTGATAGACGACTAGCCAGCCCTCACTGGTTTTGATGGGTGTACCTGCAACGCCGATTTTCCAGTTATCCCAACCCGTAACCCTTGGTTTCATAACACACATTACATCACACCATTTGACCCAATCTTCCGAGTAAGCAACGCAGAGGTCTGGTTCAATGCGATGAAACATAACGTAGCGGCCCCCTATTTTCTCGGGGAAAACCACGGCGTTTTTGTTACGTATACCCGAAAAAGGTAGCCTGCGGATTCCCCAATTCCACCGTTTTTGGATAAAATCGTTAACTGAAATGTCTGTTAATGCAACCTGATAGGCTTGTATGTGGCTAAACTCGCAGAGTGCAGTGTAAGTCATGATTAATTGCCTGTCTATCAAGGAGAGTCTTGGGTCTTCACAACCGTTTTTTTCGCTTTCAGAGGCGGGCTCAAAAACTGGTTGCGGCAGCCGTTCATCTATGGTGGTGCCGTCTTTAGAAGAAGCGTAACCCAGTCGTGAAATACCATCGTTGCCTATTGCTCGGTAAAGTAGATGCACCTTGCCGTCAAGGTAGATGGCGGCTGCGTTGAAGACTTCTCTTGACTCCCAAGCATGCGCCTCTATGGGCTTTAGTATGGGGTTACCTGCAAAACGTTCCATAGCTCAACCCTAAGTTGCGCTCGGTATCGGCGTTTTAATTCCCATAATCTCATCGAAAAAGGCCCGTAGTGAGAAAAGCCCGACTATTTTGCCTGTTTGGTCTGTTACTGGCAGGTGGCGTATGTCGTGGGAGAGCATGAGGCGTTTGGCTTCGTCGAAGGAGGCTTCAAACGAGATGGTTACGACGTGGCGACTCATGATTTTGCTTAGGGGCTCGTTGGTGGGGTACTTGGCGGCTACTACGCGTATGGCGTCCCGTTCTGTAAAGATTCCCCTGCAACGTTCTTCCTCGTCAATCACTATTATGGAGCCAACATGCATATCATTTAGCACCTGCACCGCATCCTGAATTAACATGTCCTCTTTTGCGGTAACAACCTTCTTGCACATAATATCCTTGATTTTAAGCATGGGTTCACACATTCAATCACCCAAAAAACAGAACACTATCCAACTATCAATTAGTGGTTTCAGGCTTAAATTCTCTTCTGACGCCAAAAACCTTGGCTGACTTCTTCAAGCCTAAGCCGAGCCAACAGATACGAGATGGAAGATTCGCCTCCTTGATTTGGATTAACGAAATCAGCACCTAAACCGTCGCAGCATCCACCCGTGTCAGGATTGTACATCATGATGTTGCGGCTGTTTCTGCCCAAAAACCACCCGAAAACTCTACTGGCAACGTCAAGGTAACGTTTGTTTCTGCTTGCATAATACCCATCTACCGCTGCCTCAACCATCGCCGCTGCCTCAAGCGGTTGCTGATCATAGAAGGGGCGGCTTCCACCACGCTGATACCACCCATCGTTGCCGATAGGCACATACACGCCGTCCACCATCTGGGTTTTAAGCAGAAAACCCATCGCCTCCTCCGCCACAGTGAGGAACTCGGGTTTTTTGACCATACTGTGAGCTAAAAACAGCGCCTGCACCAACCGGGCATTGTCATAGGTCAAGTAGGGTTCAAACCAACGCCAATCATCCTTAGTTTCGTCACGGAAATGCTGCACGAGGCTGTCACCGAGTTTTTCAGCGCATTCTTTGAGGCCTCCGTCGGGGATGGCTTGGTTGTATTGGTAGAGTCCAGCTATGGCTGCGGAGTAGAACCGAAGCGAGATGGATTTCCACACCCACGGCAACCCACGGTCAAAAATGTCTTTTGCAACCAACCGCATATCTGACGGTATCGCCGAGTTCAGGGCGCATCCGCAGGCCCAAAGCGTTCGACCTGCAGAATCCTCCGAGCCATCCACGTCGAGGTATGTGCGTTCGTAGCTGAGATAGTTGTGGAAGTTGCCATCAGGCTTTTGCATGTGATTAAGAAACGCCAAGTAGGTGTGTGATAAGCTCTTCATGGTGGGATCGCGTTTTAGGCGGTGGTACCTGACGGCGGCGATTAATGCTCGGGCGTTGTCGTCGGTTGTGTAGCCTTCTGCACGTTTTGGGATACAGAATTTTGCGTGTTGGAACACGCCTGTGTCATCTGTAAATGCTTTGAGATAATCGATTTTTAATGGGGGAAGCTGCATGACAATTCGCCTCCGAATGCAGAGTTAACTCATCGAATAATTTGAGGTATTTTTTGGCTACTAGCGGCCAAGTGAATTTGCGGCTGTACAGGTACGCTTTTTTCTCAAGTGAGCGGCGGAGTTTTCGGTCCTCAATGACGGTGGATACCTGTTCAGCTATGGATTCTGAATCGTTGAACCTGCAGAAGAGGCCGCGTCCTTCGCCGAGAGCTTCTTTGGCGTGCAGATAGGGCGTAGAAACAACTGCTTTTCCCGCTGCCAAAGCGTAGGATAGGGTGCCGCTGCTGACTTGATTTGGCGACAGATAGGGGGTTATGTAGATGTCTGTGGCTTGCAGGTAATTGTAGAGTTCAGCTTTGGAGAGGAAGCGATTTAGGAATCGAACATGGTCTCTTAAACCGAGATTTTTTGCCTTCCTCAGCAGCGAGTTGCGGTATTCTTCGCCTTCCGCTTTTTTTACCTGAGGATGCGTAACACCCAAAACGTAGTAGACCAGTCTAGGTTCCTTCTTCACTATTTTGGGGAGAGCTTCGATGACGTGTTCGATGCCTTTGCCCCTGCCCAGTAGCCCAAACGTTGATAGGACGACTTTGTTTTTCAGCCCTAATTTTGGCTTGACTTTGCTGCTGGCTACCAGTGACAGGTCAGGGCAACCGTGAGGAATAAGCTTAACCTTCTTTGATGGAACCCCATAGCTACTGAGCAGCGATCGCGTAGTTTCATTCAGAACCACAATCGCCGAGCTCTTCTCCACCACTTTGTGGAAGACTTCTTTGGCTTTATTCTCAAAATTGGGCAAAACTGTGTGAAGTGTCGTGGCAACAGGCCTTTTTATGCGGTCAAGAAATTGGCAGATGTATTCGCCTGATTCGCCGCCGAAAATGCCGAATTCATGCTGAATGTTAACCACGTTAACTAAGGAGTTATTAAGGAAATTCGCCATTAGAACGTAGTCTTCAGCGAAGTCGCGGCCGATTTTATGCTCAAACCCCTCAAAAGTCGGTTTAAACAGTCGTCGTCCATCGATGGAGATGACTTTTTGGTTTCTTAATTTGTTGAGTTGCCCCATAGAGTTAACTAAATCTGCCGTGAAGGTAGCTATGCCGCATTTTCTGGGTGGAAAAGTGCTGACGTAAGCAACTTCTTTAACGCTAGCCAGAGTGGGGGTGCCTAGACTGTAGTTTGCCAACAACAAATCACGCCATATCATAAGTTTTGGCTGTCTTTAAGCGCATGTGATTGTGCTTTGACAGTCACACAGGCGTTTTTGACCATACTTTGGGATGAAGTTTATATTTTACCCTGCTAGAGGAGTGCTTCAGGAAGGGAGAGGGGATCATGAAACGATTTGTACATAACCCCATATTAGAGCCAATAAAGGCCAACTCTTGGGAAAATAGGTCTGTGTTTAACGCAGCAGCAATCTACAGTGACGGCTTAGTCCACATCGTTTACCGCGCACAGGGCACAGACATGGTTTCAAGGTTGGGTTTAGCAACATCAAACGACGGTTTCACAATCAAAGAACGTTTTGACACACCAATCTTCACGCCAGTCAACCATGCGGAACGTGACGGCTGCGAAGACCCACGTCTAACCGTAATCGACGACCAATGCATCATGGCTTACACTGCCTATCGAAACCACGATTTCCCAATAATATTCCAAATTTCACTAACAACAATTAACCTCACAGACTTCGTGAAACGCAACTGGAACTGGAAAGAACGTACCCTGCCATTTCCAGGCGTCCGCAACAAAGACGCAGTCATTTTCCCCAGAAAAGTTGACGGCAAATACGTAATGTTTCACCGTATCGAACCTAGCATCTGCGTTTCCTATTCCGAGGACCTCAAACGGTGGCATGATTTCAAATCCATTATGGAGCCGCGGGACAAGATGTGGGACAGCGTCAAAATCGGTGCAGCAGGCACACCCATCGAACTTAACGAAGGTTACCTGTTCATCTATCACGGTGTAGACGAAAAGAAACACTACTCACTCGGCGCAGCTCTCCTAGACAAGAGTAACCCTGAAAAAGTGCTGTACCGCTCAGAAAAACCCATACTGACACCCTGCGAAGGCTACGAATGCGTCGGCGACGTACCAAACGTAGTTTTCAGCTGCGGCAACGTACAGTTAGATGATCAAGTCATCGTCTACTACGGCGGAGCAGACACCGTGCTCTGTGGCGCAAGCTACGAACTAAACGAGTTGCTTCCCAAAAAATAGCCTCCAAATCTAATCGCCTAAGGGTAGTCTCTTAAGCAAAGCCCTTTGGCTCCGCCTCTTTTTTGTATGCGGGGTGCATGGTTCTCTGTACTGCTTGTGGAAAACCTCTTTAGCCTTTGTGGAATACTGAGGTGAACATCATCCGCGCGACCGTGCCGTCTTTGCCTGTTACCCAGACCTCGTCAACCAACTCCACCGCTTTATCGACGTGGCGTTCGTCTACGCCGAAGGGGAAAAT
>JAMDCQ010000023.1 GCA_023488905.1 Candidatus Bathyarchaeota archaeon | reverse complement strand
TTTGAAGCCTGTGCTTTCTCTCAAAACTATGCTCCAACATACATAATTGAAGATTCAATAGGTTATGATGAAGTCGCTTTGATTCCGGTATATGTTCCCACTCAATTAGGTCGGTTTTTACGTTGTCCCATGGTTTTTTGAAGTATTTGCTGAATTTAAAGTTGGTTTGCCTTTGCAATTCACCATCTTTCAATCGTTTAAACAATTGGAAGTCTAAGTCAACCAACGTGTAACCCTCAACTCCTTTATTGACTGGTGGGTTATAGACCAACGTAATTTTCATTTTCCTCGCCCCAAATATCTTCTTCATGGCGAGGGGAACATATACCGGAATCAAAGCGACTTCATCATAACCTATTGAATCTTCAATTATGTATGTTGGAGCATAGTTTTGAGAGAAAGCACAGGCTTCAAATTCAGGCAGCCCTTTGCCATAGAGTGACTTCTTCAAGGCTTCATCTGCCTTGAGATAGTAATGATTTTTTGGCACATCGGAAAAATGAATCAACAGGGCTTTTAACAGATTGAGGCTAGCATCCGGATATTCCCTATATAACCTAGCGAGAATGTTTGCAACCATCGGCGCTGAATAGCTTGTTCCAAGGTCATAGGCTAATGTGTTGTTTAGACTTAATGAAATAACACCTAACGCTGAATTATGTGAACTAAGTTGACCGAATGCGTTTAACTCAAGATTTCCAGCATAGTTAACCACGTCAGGTTTGCACCTTTTCGCTAATTGTCCTCGTCTCGTAAAAGGACTGGGCTGGCCGATTTTTGCCAAAGATTTTTTGGTATCTTTGTTAGCTATCCCGCCAACTGTTATTGCTGTGCTTGCTTCAGCGCCGCTGAAAATTCTGCAACCATCTTGGCGAAAATATGAGGGATATTTCTGCACACTTAATAAAGGCTGTAAGTTGTCTCTAATGTTTCCTGTGCAGATAACAAAAATAACTTCAAGTTCATTTGAAAGCTTATCAATTCTATAGGCTAGGTCTGAGGGGTAGTCAATGTTAGAATAGGTCTCATACATAACTGATAAACTGAAGATTTTTGCTATGTTATGAAAGTGGTTTACCGCCCTCGTAATACTTTTCTCTAGATAACCGTTGTTCGTTGCTCCATGTATTTTTGCATTGATAATTTTGGCAGATGCTTGCGCATCAACAACATTCTCTAGGTTTCCATAGGCAGCAAGTCCGGCTACAAAAGTTCCATGTCCTTGTAAGTCTTCACAACTATTATCTGATGAAAAATCTTTCGAATCAGTCACCAAGTTCGCAAGGAAGGGATGATTCTTTTTCACTCCAGTATCCAATACACAAATGGTCTTACAGTTTGACAGTGGTTCACCTGGTGTTGGGAGTGCTGGCGCTTCAAAATTCTGAGGTGTCTCTAAAGTTATTATCGGTACCTTTCTTGCCTGCCAAACCGAGTCAATACCCTGTATAATCGCTCGCGCCGTCTGTGGCTTAGCAAACGCTCGCAGCGAAGCCGATTCATCATCAAATAGGGAGTCAATAAGCTGATCATTGTTCTTAACCAAAAAATCTCCCGTTTTTTGAACTAACCCCTCATAACAAGACTTCCCCAAATTAGGAAACATTTCTATCTCGATAGCAGTTGGTTCATTGGACTGTATCCAGTCAGTAAGATCAGGGCTAATTTTCTCGATTTTTACTGGACTGATTTCTTCTATTTCTCTAATGTACGTCCTAAAATCATTGTTTTCCTTATATTGCCTTATTTTCTCAGTTAAAGGTTGTACGTCCTTTTTATCAATTCTTACTATAGCTGAATGTGTTTCTGTTTGTAAGGAAAAATTAATGCCAAGCGGTTGAAGTATTTTCTCTTCTTGTTCAATTGTCTTTTTTGTGCGTAAGACAAAAAACAGATTCTCATCCTCAGAGATTTTCTCTTCTTTAGAAGACATTGTCACTAACTTCTCATACTGTTCCAACAATTTTTTACCTTTTTCACTATAATTTGTCTTGTCTTTTTTCGAGGAGCCACCATGTGGTTTGTGTTGCCGGTCAATTGCATCTGTCGATATCGGTATGTGTCTTCTATTTTCCCAACCGTAAGACATTCAGCGCCACCTAGAGAAACATTGCGTTAATATCGCACAAGATATTTGTTATTTTCCCTATATTCCCAATGAACCATTTCGCAAGTATTCAATAACTAAACGTTAACGTGGTACTATTGCAAGAAATGGCTCAGGCCCCATGTCTGCAGTCGCATAAGCCGCTAGTGCTATTGCCCAGAATACGTCGTCGTGTGTACCTTGGGGGTGTTGGTAGCCTATGGTGCCGTCTTTGTTTAGGCTGTAGCGTTCGACGTTTAGTTCTGTGCAGATTTCGCCTCGGTACGGACGCTCCCAATGCAGTAGGGGATAGTAGAGTTGGTGGTTTGCCATGCGCTGCTTAAGCAGGCTTGCCATTTCGCTTTTGCGGGGCACACTAAAGTTCACTCCTTCAGCGTTGCGTATGCCTGCTGCCTCCATGTCGGCTATGAAGCTTGGACCCTCCCGTGTGAAATCCACACGGATTTTCTCGAAGCCATGCCAGCGGTCCTGTAGCGTTTTTAGGTAGCCCAAGACGGTTGCGTAGATGGTGGGTTGCTGGAAGAGTTTGAGGTGCCGCAGAAACAGCCGCCCATCCACCCGCTCTATCACGGCAAGTGCGGTGTAGTCGCGGGTCTGCGCCAAATCCAACCCCACAAAGAATTCTCCTCGACGCTCAATTTCAGAGCTATATTCTTGTAGGTCTACACCACAGGTTGCCTTTGTACCTATACAGCTAGCGATAAGGCTCTGTGTTAGCCATACGTCTTGGTCTTCTGCCCATTCCGCCTCCATTTCCCGTCGCCAACGGATTGGGTCATCGCCCATTTGGGTTTTGATTTTTTGGATGATGCTGGGTTTGAGCGGTCCATTAGGTTCTGTGGCTTGTTCGACGGTGACGTGGCTGGTTTTGTAGTCTGCGAAGTCTTTGTGGGTGAACATTTTATAGAAGACGCTGTCGGTATGCCATGGCGTGCTAGTGCAGACAAACTTGCCGTTAGTTGTCCCCAGCGTGTAGAGGATGGCGTCGTAGAGTTCTTGATCGTTAGCGACAAAGTTGAATTCGTCAGCATAAACCACATGCAAAGTCGGTCCGCGGATGGTTTCGGGGTTGTTTGGGAAGGCTTCTATGATGCTGCCGTTGGTGAAGTGAATTTGGGTTCGTTGTGGCGCAAAAACCAGCCCCCTGGGAAGCTTACGGGAAAGGGAACCGATGCGTGAGAGTATGCGTTTTGTTTGGCGGTAAGACGGCCCAACTAGACCGATGGCGCTGTCTGGGTGGGTGGTTGCATACCATAGCAGGAGGGCGGCTACGATGAAGCTTTTGCCGCTCTGCCGACTCCACCGCGCCGCCGTAAACTGGTTCTCGACAAACAGTTTGATGAATTCCTCTTGATAGGCAAACGGCTTAAAGCCCAAGATGTTCCTGCAAAAATCCGCGGGGTCGGCGCTGAGTTCCAGAGTTTCCTCAACTGCCAAGTTTTCGGCTTGCAGGTCACTGTGCTGGAGTTTTTGCCATCTCTGCTGGAACTGGTTGGGGCGCATTGTTCTTGCTTTCGAGGAGCGCGGCATATTTTACCTCCATATCATTTAATTTGGCTTCTACTTCTCGGTAGTTGAGGTAGTCGGATAGGATGTCTTTGTAGGCGCGTGCGAGTGTTGCTACGACTTGCAGCCGCTCAACTTCTACTTTGCTGAGTCCGGGGGCGGTGGCGGCTTCGAGTGCACCCGCGAGTTTTTTGAGTGTTTCTTCTACGCTGGGCAACTCGGCGGGCAAGGGTAATGTGAGGGTGGTTTCGTGTCCGAGTGGTTCTAATCCGAGGCGTTGGCACTTGACGAGGGTTGCCTGTGCGGTTCTTCCCAGCGTTGCCGCTATCGCCGATAGGGGTGTTTTTGCTTGTACGAGTTTTTTGAGTTGGAGTTCTTCTTCAACTGTCCAAGGGGTACCTTTAGTCATAATCGAGACCTCTACTGATTGGAATGCGACGGTTGCTTTAGAATATTTTTGTGATTCAAAAAGCATTAATGAAAAAGCATTATTCAATAAGTATTAATGAATAAGCATTATTGAATAAGACAATCAACAGTTTTTTCGTTTTTTCTGTATACGAAAGCATCAACCAAACCCACAAAAATGGCTCCCTTAAACCTTAATAACCGCCGAACCGACCGTTCAACACGTGACTTCCTATGCATATACGTGAATTCCAAACAATGATGAAAAACCTCTATTTTACACGTGATAGCGCACGCGATGTAGACGGGACTTTCAACTGGCTGCTGGATGAAGTGGCGGAGTTGGGCGAGGAACTCAAAGGCAGCGACCGCGAAGCCACCGAGAAAGAATTCGCCGACGTCATCGCGTGGCTGGCATCGCTGGCAAACATCATGGGCATCGACCTCGAAAAAGCCGCCTTAGCCAAGTACCCGCACAAATGCCCAAAATGCCAAAGTTCCCCGTGCGCCTGCACTTTCTAGCCCAATCGCTTCTGCCCCAGCCCCGTGGAGAGCCAGATGTAGCGGTTAGTGCCCCTGCGTTCAACGGTGCCCTCGAACTTTAGGAGCCGCAGATGGTACATCACAACGTTGTAGTGTAGGTTGGATTGTTTGGCGAGTTTAGATGCACTGTAGGGCTCCGCGTCCAGTAGGGTTAGGATCTTGGTTCGGGCGGAGAGACCGCTGCAGACGTTTCGGATGTTTTTTAGACAGGCGTTGGGGTGCCAGATTTCCTTAATTTGAAGCCACCGATAGAATAGGCGCGTTTGCCCTTGAAAAGCTTTAAGCTACTTGAAGTCGAAAAGCGTTGCCTGCTTAGGCTTCTTGTTATCAAACATCAACGCCAACTCCTCTTTGATGAGGTCCATGCGCTGGGTATAGTAGTTGGGTAAACCGTATTTGTCAACGAGTTGCTGCGCAGCTACAAGGTACTTTTCGATTCCGCCGCGGTAGACAGTCAGGGTTAGGGCGCCTCCACAGGGGCACTTGCCGACCAGCGGTAGGCGGCGGAATTTTTTGTTGCAGGCTTTGCATCGGAAGCCCTGCGTAGAGAAGGCTCGCATGTTGCCTGCGATGTCACGCATGAAATGCGTGTTCAGCACTTTAAGCGCCACGCGTCTTGCGTCTACGGCTTCGATTCTCTCCCCCAGCTCCAGTTGCATGTGGAGTTTGTCTATCATGGATTTGAATTCTTTGTAGCTGCTGTTGGCGTTGCCCAAATTGATGTTGGCGCAGGGTGTGGTGAATTGGAAGCCCTCAAACTGGCCCTCAGTGCCCAATCGGTGGCTGATGACATCCATGAATGCGCTGACGGACCTCGCTTCGCCCTTCACGAGGGTTTGGCGGTAGAATTCAAGCGGGTATGTGATGCTGACGTCGAAGTCGTGGGCTTGGCGCTGGACTTCTTTGGTGTTGCAGAAGGGGATGAGCAGAATCGGGGCGTCCATGATGCCGCCTATCTGCGCAGGCAAGTAGATGCGGCTGAAGTTCAGCAGCGTGTCGAGAGCGAGCATGATGGCGTCTTCGTCGCCGTCGCAGTCGCGGCGTTTAGCGGAGTGCCAGACAGGGTGCGCGTAGATGACGTTGCGGTCGGTGTACCCGACGACTCTGCCCAAAATGCAGGCGCAAGTGTGCGGTGCAAGCCCGAAGATGAGGTGCCCCACCAGATCCTCCGCCTTCTTAACCTTGTAGTAGGGGGGCTGCTTGTAGACGCGGACTAAGAGGTCGTCGATGAAGGCGGCGATCTGCACAAAGTACTCGCCCGCCGACCAAGGGATAACGACGTCTTGGATTTTGAGTTCGCACACCTGGTGGGGGTCAGTCAGCGGCAACCCATAGGTGTCGGCGTGGTAACCCATCTGATGCATCTTCTCAATGGATACGCCGATTTCGGCGGGCGTGATATGGGTAAGCGGTGCGTTGGTGGCGTCGAAGCGGATCGTGCCATCCTTATACACCGAAAGGCCGTACTTGGCGCGTAGGATACCTTTCTCGACGATTTCAGGCGTTTTGTCGGCGTTGGTTAAGCCTTTGACGCCGCGCAGCATCTTGGGAGCTTGCAAGCCGAGAGTGGCGCTGGCGTTGGCGATGAGTTCCTTGAAATTCACGGGTTGACGCTGGTAGAGGATGGCGTCGGCTCTGCAGGTTCCGCAGTAGCCCTCTTTTAGGCTTCGTCCGCATCGGGGACAAAACTTCTCAGCCACCGTGTCGGCTCCGCAGGTGTCACAACGGATTTTGCGGGTATAGGTTTTGCAGTTGGGGCACTTGCGCTTCACCATCTCCACGAAAACCGCGTTCTTTTTGGCGGCTTCGAGGAGGTCGCGGTGGCTGCCGCCTGCCAAGCTGACGGGAAATAGGACGTGGACGTTGGGTTTCATTTCGCGGTGTTTGGCTTTTTCGGGTCGGCCCATGCGTCCGCCGACGTAGGTGGGCGCTTTGTCCTTGACTTGCACTCCGCTGAGCAGGCTTAGCAACTCCAGAACTGATTGGGCTTGCAAGGCTTCAGTGAACCTCGGCGTGGCGTAACCCATCGTGAATGCGAGAGCAGCGGCGTCCTCGCCTGAGAGGGTGATTTTGCCGTTTTGGTTTTTGTGTGGTGCATAGATTTTGCGCAACACCTTAACTGCCTCATCAGTGCAGTCGCCCGTAATCTTTTTGGCTATGCCATCTTCGACGCAGACCTCGCAGGTTGCTAGCCACTTGCGCAACGCCTCTGCCTCCTGCAAGGTGGTAAGGTTGGTCCAGAAGAAGGTGCAACTCGGCGCCAGCGGCACCCCCAAGGTTTGGCTTAGTGCGATGGCTTCTTTTGTGGTGGGCTTAATCTGGAATGGGTTACTAACGAAAGCTTCGAGCTTTTCGGCTGGGACCTTGGAGGCGTCGGCGGCTTTGCAGAAGTTGTTATCGAAGCGTTCGAGGATGGCGTTTTGGAGGTCTTTGCTCCACCACTCCTCCACATACCCCGACGGCGGCAGGGCTTTGTTGCTGTAGAGGAAGTCGCCGAAGTCGATGAGCATGTCGCCTAAGAAGAGGATTTTCTGGATTTTGCCCTTAACGTCAGGGCAGTTTTCCAGTGAAACGCGCACGACTGACCCATCCTTAAGGAGCACAACGGGTTTTTCGATGCTGTCCACTGGGAGGGTTACGCCTCCTTTGCCGGGCAACTCGAGGCGCATCTGGGTGCCCGCGGCTAAAAAGTTCTCCACAACCGCCATCGTCGCGGGGTGAATCCCCACCGCAGATAACCCTGTGTTGCGTGACCGCCCGTATCGGAGTCGGAAGCCGCCGCGTGTGGAGGGAAACGCAAAGATGGGGCGACCCGCAATCACGTCGTCCATGAAGCCGCCGGATTTCTTCTCGGACTTTTTCTTGAAATTCTTAAGCCACTCCCAACCCTCAAAACCGAGCTTGTCAATGATAACATAGACTTTCAGCGCACGACCCACAATGCCGTCGTTGATGACACGGAGGGCGCCGCCTCGAACGCGGTTAGTCTCCACCCGCTCCAGGTTGCGGTATGAGGAGACCTCGACAGGGTCAGATTCAGTGCCCGTACATTCCACGGGTACCAGGTTGAGGGCTTTGCGGAGTTCCTCGTCGGGGATGTGATACTGGAAACGTCCCACCGAGCGTTCATAGAGGCGGAGTTCCTCGACGAAGCGGGAGATTTCTTCCTCAGTGGGTTTGTAAACGTCTAAGCCCAGTTCCCTGCGGACATAGTCGCCGACGACCAGCGTTAGGGCTTGGTCGGTGCCGCCAGCAGAGCGGATGGGCCCAGCGAAGTAAATCCCCAAATAGCGACTCTGATCCGCGTTCTTCTTAATCTTCACCTGCGCAATGCCCTGAATCGGGGCGGCAGTTAAGCCCTCAGTGAAAATCGCCAACGCCGTTCGAATGGCCTGCTCAGCTAGCTTCTCAGGCTGCCTTTCCTCGTCGGTCTGTGCAAATTTGCCCTGCGCGATTTCTTTGGCAGCGTAAAAGGCGATTTCTTCTCGAGGCATCTTGCTGCTGAGTTCGCGGATACTGAGGGCGACACCTTTGGGTCCAACCAAGCCCTCCACCAAGTCCGCGATGTCCTGAGCGATGATACATTCAGTTTTAAGCGCGGGGTCCAAACCAAGTGATCTGGCGCTGTCGCTTATCTGGTAGAGCCGTTTAAGCTCTTCCTCCATCGTTTCGACGTAGCTTCGGTAGCCCTTGCTGATGCCCTTGTTAATGTTCAAAGCAGACGCTCACAGCCAACATATACACTGATGGGTATTTTGGGCTTTCGAAAACAAAACAGAAAGGGCGCAAAGAAAACTTAGAGCTTGTGTTTGATGGCTGAGATTATCTGTGATATGCGTTCGTTGGCGTCGCTTGTTTCTGTGATGTTGCCTGTGACGATTATGTCTGCACCCGCCGATGAGGCTGCTAGGGCTTGCTCTTTGGTTTTGATGCCACCGCCAACAATTAGGGTTGTATTGATGGCGCTTTTGACTGCTCGAATCATCTCTGGGGGCACGGGGGTTGATGCGCCTGAGCCGCCCTCGAGGTAGAGGAAGCGCATGCCAAGGTACTGCCCCGCCAAGGCGTGCGCTACGGCTAGCTCAGGGTTGCTGTAGGGCACTGGTATGGCTTTGCCGACTTTGCCTGCCATGCCGCCGTCTCCAACGATGACGTAGCCCATGGAGAGGGGTTCGATTTGGAATTTTTTGATGTAGGGTGCTCCGAGGATTTGGGCGCCCATGAGGAAGTAGGGGTCGGCTGAGTTGAGCATGGACATGAACCAGATGGCGTCGGCGTGGCTGCTTATGCCGTTGACGTTGCCTGGAAAAAGAATAATCGGAATATCTACAGCAGCTTTAATCGCAACAACCACGTCGTCAAGGTGCTGATGAGACGCAACCGTTGAGCCTCCAATCATGATGGCAGCTGTCCCACTGCTCTTGGAACTCTCAGCGACTTTAGCAGCGCCTGCGGCTGTGACCTTTTCGGGGTCAATAAGCGTCATATGAATTGAGCCATCGGCTTTGATTTTGTCTAGCAAGTACCGTTCAATGAACCCAACCATTCTAATCCTTCAGCTACTCTTCTGCTTTTGTTGCTGGAGTACGTTTCTGGTTACCGTAGACACGGTCAGTTAACATGCAGTAAACGTCCACTTCGCCCTGCGCTTGTTTAACGGTGAATTCCTCTTTTAACCCGCAGCTGCTACATTGTGCAACGGAACGCCCGCCTTCGTCTCGGAAAATTTCTACGCGGACGGTTTCTTTCCCGCATCTAGGGCAAGAGAAGAATTTCGGCAACTTCTTCTTTGGAATGTGAACCACTTTTTTCCTTCTTCGCCCCATAAAGCAATCCTTCTTGTGTTTTGGTGATGTTGCATTATTATTTATGCTTGTCCTTAAATACTTGCCTACTAAAGATTTGACTAAGAGGCTGCGTGAAAACCCATTGAAGTTGACATCTGCTGCACTGGAAATGGATTTCTCTGAAGTACAAACAAGAATTGTGCGCTTCATCAAAGAGTACGTGGAGAACGCGGGCGCCAAAGGTATCGTTCTGGGCTTGTCTGGAGGAGTGGACAGCGCAACCACAGCTGCCCTGTGCAGTCAAGCCATCGGAGGCCAAAACGTCTTGGCTTTGCTTCTTCCCGAGAAAGAAACCTTCAAACAGAAAGACCTCGACGACGCCAACACCATAGCCAGCCAGTTCCAACTCCAAACGCAACTCTGCGACATGACCGAAGCCCTAGACGCCATCTACAAAGGCATTCCCACATTCAACCCAAACGACAAACTCTGCAAAGGAAACATCAAAGCCAGAACCCGCATGATCTTCCTCTACTACTACGCTAACCAGCAAACCCGAATCGTCTGCGGCACCTCAGACAAATCCGAAACCATGATGGGCTACTTCACCAAATGGGGAGACGCAGCAACAGACATAGCCCCAATAATCGACCTCTACAAGACGCAAGTGCGCAAGCTAGCCATGCATCTGGGGATTCCAAAGGAGCTGGCACTAAAACCCTCTACACCTGCGTTGTGGCCTAACCAGCTAGCCGAATCAGAACTTGAAATCAAATACGAAACGCTTGACCTGATTCTGTTTGGGCTGGAGAGGTTTATGAAGCCAGAGGAAATCGCCGAGCAGCTAACCATCGAACAAGCTACCGTAGAGAGAGTTAAAGCCCGCTGGCTAGCAAACGAGCATAAACGCAGATTGCCGCTGCCGCCTAAGCTTGGGTTCCGCACAGTGGGAAACGATTTCAGGCTTCCTAAGCACACTTACTGATGTGACAGCCATGAAGGACAAACTAAAGCTTGCTCTGTGCCAAATCAGCAGCAAACGGGAAGATAAAGCCGCCAACCTCCAAAAGATAGAGGAGCTAACGCTCAAGGCAAAACAGCAGGGTGCGGAATTGGCTGTTTTCCCAGAGATGTGCCTCACGGGGTATGTCCTTCTTGATCAGGTTTACGAGCTAGCCGAGCAAATCCCAGGACCCACAACAAAGCAGGTTGAGACGCTAGCAAAGAAAACAGATATGCACATCATTTTTGGGATGCCGGAGCTTAGCGAGAAGACGCAGGCAACTGTCTACAACACCGCGGTGCTGGTGGGTCCGAGGGGCTTCATCGGTAAGTACCGCAAGATGTATCTGCCCACTCACAGCGTTTTTGAAGAGAAGCGCTACTTCCGCCCGGGCTATGAGCCAGCCGCTTTCCAAACGCAGTTAGGCAACATCGGATTAACCATCTGTTACGATGTTTTCTTCCCAGAAGTGTTCCGTCTCCCCAGACTAATGGGAGCGCAGCTAATAGTTTGCATTTCTGCCTCGCCAGCGGTGCGCAGGAGCTACTTTGAAGTCTTAACAGCCGCCAGAGCAATCGAAAACACCTGCTATCTCGCCTATGTTAATCTCGCAGGCGTGCAGGATGGTTTGCAGTTCTGGGGTGGCAGTCGCCTCGTGAGCCCAACAGGCGATGTTTTAGCTAAGGCAAAGTATGATTTAGAGGATTTTGTGGTCTGTGACGTCGATTTTGCCGATTTGCGGGCGGCGGAAACGTTCATTCCCACATTGCGGGACCTGCGACCGGAGCTGTTTGAGAAGCTTAAACACCTTTCTGAGCTAATCTGATCTACCCTATAAGCTGCATGGTTGGATAGCTACATCACAGGTGCATCACAGACCAGTGATATCATGTGATTTTGGGTGAAATCACGGTGATTTAGGCGTGATTGGGTGATGTCACGGCGGTTTTTGGGTGTATCACTCGTGAGGTGTGTTATAGGAAAGTGTGGATGGGGCTTGGAAAAGTGTGTTTTAATTTAGCTGGGCATGTTAAAAGTGGGAGTTTTGTGGTTTGGGGGTGTTTGCAAAAGTGCATTTTTTGTGTAAAGTTGAGGTGTTTTGGCTGAAAAAAATACCGAGGATTTAGCCTTTTTTATGTTAAATGTACTAAATCAGGCGCTAAATTGCCATAATGGTTAGAGTATAGACTTTTTATCCAAATAAGGGCTGATTTAGCCGTATTTTCATTGGCATATTTGGGTTTTGGGGGCGGAGAAAGAATAAAAACAGGGGTTAGTATACAAAACTGTATCCATTCAGCATATGGGAGATACGAGCAGTTTGAAGCTAAAAGACGGTGTAACAGCATGGTTAAACGGGGCATTAAATGACCCTATTGTAGAAATACTGGCTAAAAACAGCCAATTAACAAAAACACAACTTGAAACTTTACTTATTGACGTTTTATCCGAGAATTTATCAGGGAAACAGCTAAAGTACGATGATAAAGCCGCTTTACGCCTAACAAGGGCTAAAATAAGCCGCGGAAGCTTTAATAGGACTTTAAAACAGTCCCGTGAAAACGTCATCCGATCCATCTACACAGTGCTTTTGTTGGGGTATTTGGGTGTTTTTGAGAGCACAACTCTCGACCCGTACCTCGAAATAGCCAATAAACTGCACCAATATGTCGAGGCACACCAGGAGCTACCTAGCAAAGAAGAGGAACTAAAAGACCATCAAAAAGTCATAGAAATCATCAGAAATGAGCTAGAAACAAGCCTAAAACGGCTTTCTAGTCCATCTGCAGAGCCCTTGTGACGTCACAAATCACACTTTTCACATCACTTTTTTGCGTTTTTGAGGAAGTAAAGGAACCCGCTTTTTACATGCTTAATTCATAGGCTAATTCGCAAAATAAGCCTAAATCATCGCCTTTTTAACGTATGGAAAGGCCAATATTTTAGCAGGCACCTATAACTGTGATGTGTGACATCATATTTAGCATGTGATTACGGGACCAATAACCTTAAAAGTCCATGGGAATACTGTGATGTGTGATGCAACCGCCAAAATCACGGATGTCACGGTTGAGTCACAAGCAAATCACGGAGAGAACACATCACGGTTGACCTCACAATCGCAGTAATCTTAGGCGTATTGATAGCCGTCACAGCGGTAGCAGGATACGAGTACATCAAACAAATACGCCTAGCACACAAAGAGTACCTAAAAGCCAAAGATTTCATCGAGGACATCGTTTTGAGTTTTGATCGTGAACTTAAACGGGAATCAGCAAAGTTCGACACTATGGTGGCTAAGGTCGAAGGCAGCTACAGCACCGCAGACGTCAGCTACCGAAAAGCCGAAAGCGTAGAAAACAAAATCGAACCCCTCCAATACCAAGTCGAGACGCTAGCCGAATCCTACCAAGCGATCTCGGCGACAATCAACCAGAACCTAGCCGAATCCACCCAAAACAGCACCAGCATCCTCTCTGGACTCTCAGGGCTGGAAGCTAAACTAAAAGACATAGAAGCCACCCAAGAAACGCTCAAAACTCGCATAGCCACTTTTGAGGAGCAGGTGCAGAAGCTAGTCGCCGCCCCGCCTGTGCAGGTCGAATCCAGAGAAATTGTGCTTCCACCCATCCCCATCAAACGCGACAAAGCCCTCGCCGCGCTAACTGAAACCGAAATCCAAGTGCTAGAGATGCTCTCCAAAGAAGGCCCCAAGACCGCCCCAGAAATCAAAGAGCGCGTTCACCTCAGCAGGGAGCACACGGCGCGGTTGATGAAAAAGCTCTACGAGGACGGTTACTTGGAGCGCGGAGCAGGTAAGATCCCGTTCCGCTACAGCTTAAAGAAAGAGATGGAAGCGCTAATGCAGAAGGTAGAAGGCCCAGCCGCCACCTGACCAAAAACACGTTCTCAGTTCTTTTTACAACTTTACTTTCTGTGAACAAATGTGAAGGATTGTGAAGTCTATTTCATGATGCGTTGTTTTATGGCTGGAGAGATGTTTGGGGCGGTTTTGTACTTGAGGTTGTTTGAGGTGCCTGTGCGGAGCAGTATGCCTTTGGTGGCCATGCGGGAGAGGTAAGTTGAGATTGTGCTGAGGCTGACGGGTTCTTTAAGTTCCTGCTCATACACCGACTGAATATCTTTCGAAGAGAACCAGATGAGGGGGAAGTTTTTCTGGATAACAAGTTGGACCTTCTCTAAACGTGACAGCGCGCGGTTAGGCATTGTTGGTGCTGTGCCGGCAATTGGTCCCTCATTGGGTGCACCGCCTAGCAACTCGACTAAGTCAAGTAGACGCAGAGCTTTATCACGGGTCACTTGACCCTCAAAAGCGATAGTGTATCGATTCCCATCGCTATCGAAGAGCTCTACGCGTATTTTTCGAGCCGGCAAACTGTACACCTATAGGTTGTTCACAAGCTTTACACTTCACAGCTTATAACTGTGATGGTGAAGCACGGCAACAAAAAAATACTAAATCAAGCTTTAATTCACATAATAAGCGTTTTATTGATTGTTTCTGGAATTACCAGCTTCACAAGAAAACTAATCAGTTAAAAACGTTTCTTTACGGGTTGGTTCGGGTTTTCCAGTAGAAGTCAAGGGGTGCCTTATTCACTGTTAACTGACAGAATTAGGCTAATTCAGCAAAAACGGGGGCTGATAAAGCGGCAGATTTAGTGCTATTTCACATGTATTCACAGTTTTGTGAATGTGGAGTGAAAGCAAACTTGATAGCAAAAACTGCTTGAAGAATCTTTGAGTGAAGCCAAGCAAGCCAAGACTCAAAATGCGAGCTAAACTGTGATTTTATGTTGTTTTTCCATAGATTTAAGCCTGAACAGACACCCCTATGTTTCCAGTCGAGCATTTTGAGGCAAAAAAGATTCTGGAAAGGGCTGGAAAAATATTTACAGAGAGTTAGTTTAATTTCTTGGATAACAATCATTAATATACAATTAATTGATTTACTACTCAGAGTATATTTATTTTATATATTAATAATAGATAGTTAGTTATAGCGACTTGTTTTTCCAGTAGAAATCTACGGGTGTGTGTTTTTCTTGGTTTACTTGGTTGTCATCGCTTGTTTCACTCTGCTTTTAGGATAGTTGTGCTCTTAAACCAGTTTTTTAGACTATATCCTTTATCTGTTCCACTCGAAATAACGGTTGTACCTCTGAAAGGGAGAGCATGGGCAAAATGGCAAATTCCAACGTATTAGATGATGTATTCGATAATTTCGTGAAAGGAGAAAAACTTTTCAAAGACCGAGAAGTGCTCCGACACGACTACTTACCAGAAAGGCTTCCACACCGGGAAGACCAAATACGCCTGCTAGGCGCAACCGTGGCCCCTGTCCTAAGAGATGCCCGATGCTCAAACATCTTCATCTACGGCAAAACAGGTACAGGAAAAACAGCCGTCGCAAAATATGTCCTCAGCCATCTTGAGTCAAAAGCTAAAGAGTACGGTGCCCAAGTAAGGTTTTGCTACATAAACTGCCGCATGACTGGTTCCGAGTACCGTGTTTTTGCTGCGCTGAGTCAAAGTGTGGGTTTAAGAATCCCTTTCACTGGTCTCTCAGTGGGAGAGGTTTTTGACAGGTTCCGAACGGGTCTTGATCAGTCCCGAATAATTTTCATTATAGTTCTCGACGAGGTTGATGCCTTAATCAAAGACAAGGGCGACGCGTTTATGTACGAACTTACCCGTATAAACGAAACCCTGCACAAAAGCAAAGTCTCCATCATCGGAATCTCTAATGATTTGCGTCTAAAAGAATTTCTCGACCCCCGCGTCTTCAGTTCGCTGAGCGAGGAGGAACTGGTTTTTAGACCTTACGATGCAGGGGAACTTCGTAACATACTACTGGAGCGCTCAAAACTTGCCTTCCAAGAGGGTGTGCTTTCTGATTCCGCTTTGAGTATCTCTTCGGCTTTGGCAGCTGCAGAGCACGGCGATGCCCGACGCGCGCTGGATCTGCTGCGGGTTGCTGGAGAGGTCGCTGAACGCCAAGGCGCAAAAGCAATTACAGAGGAACATGTACGACAAGCCGAGAAACACATCGAACACAACCGCGTCATAGAAGCCCTCAAAAACCTCACCCTCCACTCCAAACTGGTGCTGCTAAGCGTCTACCACCTCAACAAACCCAGCGCCACCACAGGCGAAATCTACGACATCTACAACGAACTATGCGGCGAAATGGGCGCGGGGCTGCTGACTCAGCGACGTCTGGGTTCATTGGTGAACGAGTTGGATTCCATGGGTTTGGTCAACGCCAAAGTCGTCAGCATGGGCAGATATGGCAGAACCAAAAAGATCCGTCTCGAAATCAGCCGTGGCTTAATCCGCGATGTTTTGGGTGGCGAGAGCCGTTTTGGTCAACTGATTACCTACTCGCCGAAAGCCCTGCATAAAGGCTCAGATAATTAGGGTTCCATGAAATTGAGCACTGTTATCTCCAGTGTCTGCAGGTTCACCACAGGCACCTTGCCCGGCGTGGGAACCAGCCCCAGCTTCTCCATGTACTCGGTCTGTTCCTGCCAACCTCCCGAATTAACCACCAAGACCCCGCGGTAGTTGCAGAAGCCCAATACGTGAATGTGGCCTGCGTGGAAGATATCGGGAACTTTATCGACGACCAAGTAGTCGCGGTTCTCTGGAGAAAGCATGGTTTTTCCGCCGTATACAGGTGCTAAGTGGCGACCCTGCATTAGCAGCCGCATCGACTTTTCAGGGCGGTCATTGACCATTCCAGGAACAACCCCGATTATATCGTTTAAGCTTACACCGTGATACATTAGGACCTCGACGCCATGCAAGCTGAGGTAGCAGGGGCTGCCGACTGAGTGAATATTCTTTTTGCCCTCGATTGCGGCTAGGTATCCTTCTGGGATGGCGGGTTGCGGTTGAGATTTACGTGCGGCGTCGTGGTTGCCTGGTGAGAGCACGATTTCGATGTAGTCTGGGATTTTTTCGAGGTACTTGATTGCAAAGTTGTATTGTTTGTGCACGTCACGGATGGTTAGCTCTGTTTGTTGTCCGGGGTAGATGCCGACGCCGTCAACGATGTCGCCTGCGATAAGGAGGTATTTTACGCGCCCAGCGATTTCCCGATCTTCAGACGTACCCCATTTTCCTCGAAGCCACATGATAAAGCGTTTGAAGGCTTCTTTGGTGAACTTTGTGCTACCGACGTGGATGTCTGAGGTCAGCACCGCGTAGACGGGTTCCTGCGCTCGCTGGGGCATTTTTCTGCCGACTTCGGGTAAAATGATGTCTTCCGCCATCAGCAGATTAGTTCGGGTTTTGATGACTGCGGCGCAGAAAACTGTGTCAGGTAAAAGCATAAGCGCCTTTTTTTTGACTTCTTCAGGTGCCTTCTGTGGAATGAGGATGGTTGCGCTGCCGTGCAGGTCTTCGACGGCGAGTATGGTGTTGTTTTTGGAGTCTCGCTTCTCAGTTAGCATGCATATGACTTTGAGTTTTGTTTTGGGCTGCGACTTGAGCGCTTCAACCAGTGGGGTGGCTGCTCTAACATCCATCCTCTGCCTCAGCAGTTTTTCTATACGTTTGAAGCGATCTTGGAAAAGACCGACATACTCGGTGAGTGTGCCGTTGGAGGTGAGTTTGCCTGTGGAGTCGTCGAGGATTTTGAGGTCTGAGGGTATGTCTTTGGCGTATGGATAAAAGGTGTCTGCTGCACTGATTTGAGGCTGATAGGAGGGCTGCTCAAAGGCGGGTTTAGCGTAGCTTTGCGTCTGCGCCACTGTGGGTTGCTGCAGTTGTTCAACCAGCGCCTCCTGAACCGCCGCAGCTGCCTGCTGCATAACCGCTTCCAGGAAAGCTTTCTCGATAAACATGGGCTTATCCTGCAACGAGGACATTCGTTCCAGCGCCAGATTCATCACGGCGACGGGGTCGCTGGTTTGGGCGTTTTGGATGAGGTACTCAAAGGCTTCGCTGTTTAGCTGATACCCTGCAGCGATGGTTGCCTCAATTGCCTGTTGGAGCTTCTCTTCTGAACTCATCTCGTTTTCTGCCCGTGGCTAGCTATGTTTTGATGTTAGGCAGTATTGTGTTTGGGATTATTTACTGTTTCTCGTTTACACCACAAGGCTTCAAAATAACTTTTAGTGGCTGGTTTTGTGGTGTACTTTGCGCCTGATTGTATTTTTAGCACTGGAAAACTAACAGGTTTGAGGCAATTTATATAAGCCCACAAATGTTTAGATGAATTATAACTGGTGTTCCCTGTGAGTGTAACACGCAAGGTTCAGCAAACGCCAACCGGCACCTTCTTTGTCTGCCTCCCACGTGATTGGGCAAACGAAAACCTCCTCCAAAAAGGCAGCGAAATCAAACTTGAAGTAACAAGCGACGGCAAACTGCTTGTCGACGCAAAAGAGGAAGTTGAGCCGCAACCCAAAGAAATCTCCCTAACCGTCGGTCCATATTTGAGCCGTGAAATCGTCGGCCGCTACCTGCTCGGCTACGACATAATCAAGGTGGAAGCCAAAAACCGCATCGACTCAAACATGCGTAACTTGGTTAAGTCCACAGCTAACTCTTTGGCTGGGTTGATGATTGTTGAAGAAACGACTTCGATGATGACTTTGCAGTGTTTGATGCAGCAGCCGTTTACGTCGCCGGGGAGGATTTTGCAGCGCAACCAAGCCAGCGCCGCCCGCATGATCCGCGACGCAGCTAGCTCCTTTGTCAATCTGGATATGGACTTAGCCAAAAACGTGATCGAACGCGATGTGGAGAATAACAAGTTCTACTTTTTGCTTGTCAGAATCCTTCGAACGATTTTGCAGAATCCGCGGCTAAGTGAAAAGCTAGCGATAACCCCGATTGAGTGTTTGGACTACCGTTTAGCCGCAGGCTTCATAGAAGGCATCGGCGATGCATGTGTCCAGATGGCATCCAGCACGCTAGAGTTGGATGGAAACAAACTCTCAGTTGACCTCCGAAAGCTCTTTTTGGAACTGCAGGGGGCATGTTGCGAAGCTACTGAACAAGCTTTCAAAGCCTTCCAGACCAAGGACATCGCGCTAGCCGAGAGTGTCCGTATCCAAAGAGCCAAAATCGAAGAGGCGTGCTCAAAAATTGAGGAAGCTGCGAAGGATTCGTCGGTGGATTTGATGCCCCAGATTCTGGCAGCGGTGTCTTTCCTGAGGCAGATTTATGAGCGCAGCGTTGACATGTCCGACCTCGTCGTGTAGCCGTGCTTAGTCACGCGACGTCTCAGCGTCTACCTCCCCTCCCTTATTTAAGCAGATTTAGATATTTTTTGTTTTTTAGTATTAAGAAGAAGAGAATGCCGCCCTTATTCATCATCTTCCAACGGATTTGGCTGGGGGTTGTGTTTTGGTTTCTGTGTCTGTGTTGGGTTGCTGCTTGGTTGTGGAGATTTCCTCAAGCACTTCCGGGCTGAGATGTTTTCTGGTTCTGACTTGCGATGTTGTGATCGTGGTTTTGCATTTTCGCTTCTCCTTAAGAGAAATGGGCCAGAAGCCCCAGCAAACCCGGTCTCAATTGCGCTACCTTTCACAGTGAAACTGCCCCTCACTTTTGAATAGGGCGCAAGTTCCCTCCATGTTGAGCTGCTAAAGGGTTAAATCCCAAGTTACCCATTCACATCGGGGAAACCACATGTCCACAGTAACCGACAAAATCGCAAACGCACTCTACCTCTCAGGATGCCTACGGTTTGGCAGCTTCAAAATCAAATCAGGCGCGATTAGCCCCTACTACATCGACTTAGCCCGCGTGCTAGCTGCGCCACAGCAGCTAGAAGTCATCGCTGAAGCCGCCGCCCAAAAAATCAAGCAAATCGCCACAGATGAGCGTATCGACAAACTCGCCAGCATCGAACTCAAAGGAGCCCTCATCGCCCCCAGCATAGCCATAAAACTCAACCTACCCTGCGTAATCGTACGCAAAGAAGACAAAGCCTACGGCGTCACAGGCCGTATAGCAGGCGCAGACGTAGCCAAAGGCGACAACATCCTGTTCTTCGACGACGTAGTAAGCGAGGGGCTGTCAAAGGTTGAAGGGGTAAAGCCGCTCCAAGAACTCGGCGCCACCGTCAAACACATGCTGGTGGTCGTGAACCGCGAGCACGGCGGCAAAGAGAAACTCGAAAAACTCGGCTACAATGTGCATGCGCTAGCTAAAATCACAGAAATAGTGCCTTCACTCTACAAAAATCAACATATAACAAAAGAGCAGGCTGATGCTGTGCTGGATTACGTTAAAAGTTTTAGTTAAGGGTTGTACCAGTCTACGATTTTGTCAGCAATCTTCGATGAGCAACCGGTGCTGACTAGGGCTTTTTTCATGCGTTTTGGTCCGTCGGTGCGCAAGGCAATCAACCCCTTGTTCAAAGGGGCTTAGTCATATAAATTCACCGTTTTAATTCGGAAGTTGAATAGCCTAAACTCAGTTACCCTCATCTTTATTGGCATCCGCAGACAAGAATACCCAAAAGGATGCATCAATATGCAACCAGACAACCCTCTCGTCCAAGCCATGCTAAACCCCAACACATACCCCGAACCAACAGGCAAAATCGAACTCATCCAAACCCATATCTCCTTTGTCTTTTTAACCCAAAACTATGCTTACAAAGTCAAAAAATCCGTAAATTATGGGTTCTTAGACTTTTCAACCCTAGATAAGAGGCGGATGTACTGCGAAAAAGAGCTCCAGCTCAACAGGCGCTTGTGCCCAGAAATCTACCTCGAAGTCGTCCCCATAAACCAGTCAGCCACCCTAAAAATCAAGGGCGAAGGCGAAACCGTCGAATACGCCCTAAAGATGAAGCGGTTGCCCCAAGAGCGAATTATGACTCAACTGCTCCAAGAGGGCAAAATCGACAAAAAAACCATCGACCAACTCGCCGCCATAGTCGCCAAATTCCACTCCCAAGCGCAAACCAGCGCGGAAATAACTGAAATCGGCGGCATCAAAGCTGTCAAGTTCAACTGGGACGAAAACTTCAGCCAAACAACCAAATACATAGGCCAAACCCTCAGCAAAGCCGACTACGACTCAATGCAAACCAAAATCAACAACTTCATGACAAAAAACAAAGCCCTATTCGAGAGCCGCATGGCAGAGGGACGGGTGTGCGACTGCCACGGCGACCTCCACTCAGGCAACATCTTTGTAACCGACAAAATCTGCATCTTCGACGCCATAGAGTTCAACGACCGCTTTCGATATAGCGACGTAGCCGCCGACGTAGCGTTTCTCGCCATGGACCTCGACTACCAAAACAGAAGCGACCTAGCCGACTACTTCATCGCCCAATACACCGCCTACTCAAAAGACGCCCAGCTAGCCGTGTTGTTGCCGTTTTACAAGTGCTACCGCGCCTACGTGCGGGGCAAAGTCGTTAGCTTCAGGCTGGATGACCCAAACGTAAAAGCGGATGAAAAAGCTGCCGCCACCAAAGAGGCACAGGCGTATTTCCAGCTAGCCGCGAGATACGCAAACGATCTCTAAGGTTGCTTGAATTGCTCCACTACCCAGCTGGGGACTTCAACGTTGCCCATTATGATGGGTTTTTGGTGGCAGTCGCTGCCGCCCGTCATAAGTAAGCCCTGAGTTTTAGCGAACGCTACGTAGTGGCTGGTGCTTTCGGGTGTATGGCTTAGGTGCCAGCATTCCACGCCATCAATGTAGGGCAGCATCGTCTCTTGGATTATTTGGGTTTGTTCTGAGGGCACTTTGGTGATGGGGAGCAGTGAGGTTCCGCAAGCATCGTTTGGGTGGGCAAGGATGATTTTTCCACCTGCATCTCTAACGAGTTTTGAAGCTTCCTCCAGATGCAGCGGGTACTTTGGGACGTCGCATTTAACTAAATATTTGTTGAAGGCTTCCAGTCGGCTAGCCACGATGCCCTTCTTGACAAGGTAATCGGCGATGTGGGGTCTGCCCAAGCTGCCCTCAACCGTTTCCTCAATCCGATGCAAGTCGTCCTTTGTTAGTGGGGCGATGTTTTCCTTTTGGAACTCCGCGTTGAGGTTTTCTAGAATTTTAGACGCACGCTCCTCGCGGTACTTCGCCATCAACACAAGCTTGCTTTTCAGGGCGCCATCGTCGGGGCTGAATTGGTAGCCCAAAAAATCCAGCGCAAACGGTTTTCCTTCTCTGTATTTCGGGTTAGAAAAAGTGACGTTTAATTCGACGCCGGTGATGTAGCGGATACCTGCTTTTTTTGCTTCTTGTATGGCTACGTGCTGGCAACTGATGTTGTCGTGGTCTGTAATCGAGAGGAACCCTACGTTGCGGGCTTTGGCTTCAACGATTATTTCTTTGGCGCTGAGCTTGCCATCGGAGGCGTTTGAGTGGATATGCAAATCGATGTTCAAGCGGCTTACCTCTTTTCTTCCGCGATTATAGAGAGGTTCTTCAATCCGCCTCTGCAGGTGTCGATGATTAGGTGCTCAATTGTTAGTTTGGGGTATTTTTTCTTTAAGGCTTCAACGTTTACAGGTTCGAATTTAGCCTTGTTCGATAGGTAGGCTTCGGGGGTTAGGGCGTTGGATTCATATTTTTCTTTAGTGCGTTTGCTTATTCGGTTTAAGGCGACTTCATCGGGGCAGCTGGTTTCCAAAATCACAAACGGCATGTTGTGTTTTGCCGCTATCTCCGCCGCGCGTTCCCGCAAATCCTGCGTAACAAAAGTTGCATCTAAAATTATGCCGCTTGTGCTCTTGGAGGCTAAGTCTTCTGCCCGCCTAAACATCTCATCATAGACTGAAAGTCGCTTATTCATGTTTCCAGCGACCTTTTCATCAAAAACATCCTCGTTTTTTAAAACCTCACGCCGAATCAAATCACTCCGCAGAACAACAAACCTTTTCAAGCTGAGGATGTCTTCAGCGACTCCTGTTTTGTAACTTGCAGGCAGCCCGCAGGTTATCACTAAACTTCTCGGCTCTAAATCCCTTTCAATAAAGGCGGCGAAAGATTCTTTCACGCGACAACCTCTCACGGTTAGCTTGGGGTATGGTGCCCTTTAACTTTTTC
Source organism: Candidatus Bathyarchaeota archaeon (assembly GCA_023488905.1). Taxonomy (GTDB): domain Archaea; phylum Thermoproteota; class Bathyarchaeia; order Bathyarchaeales; family Bathycorpusculaceae; genus Bathycorpusculum. The sequence continues at coordinate 50,419 of JAMDCQ010000023.1, read as the reverse complement.
CAGCCGAAGAGAGCCCTCGCCATACCTTACACCTTATGAAACGTAGGTAAATTCTAAATAAGGACGACCTCACACAATCACCTAAAAGAAGGAACCTTCATGGAAGACTATCAAGTAAAAGACATAAGCCTAGCACCCCAAGGCCACTTACAGATTGAATGGGCAGCCAAACACATGCCCGTCCTAAACATAATCAAACAGAGATTCGAAAAAGAAAAACCCCTCGAAGGCCAAACCCTCGTTGCATGCCTCCACGTAACCAAAGAAACCGCAGTACTCATAAAAGTACTCATCGCAGGAGGCGCCAAAGTCGCATTATGCGGCTCAAACCCGCTCTCAACCCAAGACGACGTAGCCGCAGCATTAGCAGACAGCGGCGTACACGTCTACGCCTGGAGAGGACAAAACACAGAGGACTACTACAAATGCATCGAAAAAGTCCTCGAATACAAACCGACAATCACCATGGATGACGGCGCAGATGTCGTCGGCATGATTCATGGCAAACGCCAAGACCTTATCCCAAACATCATCGGCGGAACAGAAGAAACAACCACTGGCGTCGTCCGCCTAAAAGCAATGGAACAAGATGGATCACTCAAATATCCCATCGTGGCAGTAAACGAAGCGCTCACCAAATACCTCTTTGACAACCGCTACGGCACAGGACAGAGCACCATCGACGGCATCCTACGCGCAACCTCAGTTTTGCTCGCTGGCAAGAACTTTGTTGTCGGCGGATACGGTTGGTGCAGCAGAGGCATCGCCATGCGGGCACAAGGCTTAGGAGCCAACGTCATAGTCACTGAGGTACAACCCACACGCGCTCTGGAGGCAGTCATGAACGGACTCCGCGTCATGACAATGGCTGAAGCAGCCCCAATCGGCGACATCTTTGCTACCGCAACAGGAGACATAAGCGTCATCCGCAAAGAACACATGGAAAAAATGAAGGACGGCGCAATCATGTGCAACAGCGGCCACTTCAACGTAGAAATCAACATCCCCGACCTCGAATCAATCAGCAAATCAAAACGCACGATGCGCCCCAACATGGAAGAATACACAACCAAAGACGACAGACACCTCTACCTGCTCGGAGAAGGCAGACTAGTTAACCTAGCCGCAGCGGAAGGTCACCCCTCGGAAGTCATGGATATGTCCTTTGCCAATCAGGCTCTCTGCTCAGAGTTCGTTGCAAAATCTGGCAAACTAGACACCAAAGTCTACAATGTGCCAAAAGACATCGATGAGAAGATCGCTGAACTCAAGCTGCAAAGCATGGGCATCAAAATTGATGAGTTGACTGAGGAACAGAAAAAGTATCTTTCAACGTGGGAAATGGGTACAACCTGATCAATTGCCCCTTACAATTTTATGACAAACTTTAAATGGATTAAGCGAATACATGGCTACTAAAGTGGTGAATCACTAAATGGTTAGCAAAGATCAAGCAATAGGTGGAGCAATACTCCTAGTCTGCGCAGTCGTCGCTATAGTTTACTTAGTCGCACTCTTTGGTTACGAATGGTTAATTTCAGTGCTGCCATGGCTGAACATAGGCACAGTTGACGCCGTTCGCTATTGGCTCATCGCTGTTCCAGTACTGGTCGCTTTCGTCGCGATTCTATTCATTGGCGCATGGATCGGCTGGACAATGGCAACAACCCCGCCGCCAAAACCAATCGAAGAAATCACAACTGAAATCGAAGACAAGAAAGAAGAACCCGCCGCAACCGAAGCAGCCGCCGACGATAAATCAAAGAAAAAGAAATAAACAACAATTTTTCTTTTTCAATCATCTGTTTCTTTTCTTTAGTTTTTTTACTTCAACCAAAACCAATAGACGCCATTTGTCTGCCGCATTATTTATTCATGCATCTTCTTAAGCATGCATTCAACGATGTCTTTGCATACTAAGCAGTCGTCGGGAATCTGCTCTTTGTTGGTTCGCTCACTTAAGTAGCCAAGATGGAACCTGCAAGACGCATTGCCCTCAACGGGCTTCTTTGAATCATGCCCAAATTTAGCTCCCTTTGCTTCCACATCTTGTTTGAGTCCCTCTTGGCTTTTAATCGGCAAATCCTCTAGCTTTGTTAAACAGAAGGGACATGCAAAGTAGGGTTCAGTCGGGTTTTCTTGAAGGTTCAGCGTCTTTAGGGGAGTGGTAAACGTTGTTTTGCAAGAAGGGTTTTGGCAGATGACCTGTTTTTTCTCCCCCATGTGGAATCACGGCTTAGCGGTTAACTTTAAGGTAATGGACATCGGAGGCTTATACGGTTAATGAATCCAAAATAAGAATTAAAAAAGGTGGTTCTACTGTTTTTTTGGTTGGTAAACGCACCAGGGGTCCTCGGTTAAGTAGTCTTTTGTCTGCGCCGCTGGGACATGGAGGTCGCCGCAGTAATCGATGAAGTCACTTGAGAGACCGTAAGCGCGGGCTCGGCATCCGCCGCAAAGGGTTTTGTATTCGCATTCGCCGCATTTGCCTTTGAGGCAGCTGGGGTCACGGAGGTTCTTGAACACGGGCGAGTTGAACCAGATGTCTTTGAAGCTCTGTTCCCGTACGTTGCCAAGTTTGATGGGCAGATAGGGGCAGGGGGTTACGTCTCCGTTGGGGTAGATGCGGCAGTAGTGCATGCCTGCTATGCAGCCGCGGATCCATTGTCTCATGTCTAAGCCCATGCCTTTGGCGATGCGCATGAACTGTGGCGCGCAGGAAGGTCGTACGTTGAGTCGGTGGCGGTGAACTTTTGCGAATGTGGTGGTTATCATGTCTTCGTATTTTTGGGGTGAAATGTCAGTTAGTTTCTTGCCGCGCCCTGTAGGAACCAAGAAGAACAGGTGGAAGTTTTCCACACCAACTGACTCGGCAAGAGTCATGATGTCATCGATTTGGTTATAGTTCTCATGAGTCAGGGTAGTGTTGACTTGGACAAGCACATCATTTTTCCGCAGCGCTTTACAGGCGTTGACAGCTTTCTCCCAAGCGCCCGCTACGCCGCGGAACTCGTCATGTTGCTCTGGGATGTGTGAGTCTAAACTGATTGACACCGTGGCGATGCCTGCTGACTTGAGCTTCTTTGCCACCGCGTCATCTATGAGGTACCCTGTGCTGCCCAATCCCATCTTCAACCCCTTCTTTGAGCCGTATTCGATGAGTTCAAAGATGTCTGGTCGCAAGAGGGGTTCGCCGCCGCTTAACACCAAAAGTGGTCTGCTGACCTCGTAGATTTGGTCCATCAATGCCTTGCCCTCCTGTGTGGTTAACTCGTTGCTGAGTTTCTTTTCGGTGGCGTTGATGTAGCAGTGACTGCATTTCATGTTGCATTCTCGGGTAACGTTCCAAGACATAATTAGCGGCACAAACCGCTCTGCGTTTTGCGCTTGAGGTGAATAGGCTAGTTTGAGGTAGTATTGGCAGATGCCATCCGATGCCATGAGTTTTGGCTGCCAAAGCGTGAAGGGAAACGGCAAAACCGTGTCGAGCATGGCGTTGGCGTGGGCGAAGCAGAAGTGCTTGCAGAAGAGGGTGGAGACTTTGGGGTCTACGCCGTATTTTTTTTGGGCGTAGTGGTGTCCGCCGTGGATGGGGCAGTTGAGGAATTCCATGTTGCCGTCGAGTTTCTCCATATCCATGGTCATGTTGATGAAGTGGTCCGAGAGCATGACGGATTGCAATTTTTCCCTGCGCATGCCCACTTTTAATGTGACGTCAAGCGCGATGTTAACGGTTTTCTTTCCAAACTCGTCTTTAACCCGCATCATCGCCGCTTCAACAGCCTCGTACCCCCGCGTTTTTGTGAGTTCACTTAAAACAAGAAGACCTCTTATGGTCTCGTACTCTTGAGTCAGCCGCATCAAAGCCACATGCTGACCCCAATCATCAAACAGCTTCACTACTGCTTTGGCTGCCTTGGGGTCTTTGTCAGCTATCTGGGTATCGACTTTTTTGTGTTCCTGTTTGAGCTTGGTGAACAGAGCGCTTTTTTCTTCGCTGCTTAAGTGCTTAGTTTGGGCTATGACATCGGCATCGTAGTTTAGGGGCAGAAAGCTTTGGGTGAATTCTTTAGCGTCATCGTAAAATTCGTTATATAGTTTCTTCAACTGGGCAGAAACGTTTGGCTCCTTGACTTTAAATTCGCTTAAGAGAACTTGGGTTTCGGATTCCATTTTGGTAACCATAGCCATGTGATAGAGCAGTGAACCCGCCATGCCGGGGTCCGCCTGTTTGCCTGCTTGGGCGCCGGTGAAAATTTGGTCGGACAGTTTTTTGGCGGAGTCAAAGTCACCTGTCTCGATGGCGCATAGGGCTTGGTCGAGTTTTTGTTTACGTTCAATGAGGAGTTGAGCCCATTTATGGCAGTGCCTAACATCGTAATTGGTCAAATGTGCATCCACTTGGCATACAAATTAAGGGTTGACCCTAAAAAAGGCTAGCAAAGGTTTCTCTGCTTAGCTTTGGTGCATCTTAGAGTTTGTGTTGACACCCAATAGACTAATTAACCGCCAAGGGGAACTTAGCCTTCCGAGAAGGGTGAACCCGTTTGGATTTAGATGCAAACATGATTAACCTGATTCTTGCATTAGTCGGCTTCCTCGCTATGTTCGGATATCTTGGGGGCATTGGTATCAACAAACCCCGCGGCATGAGCATGAAAACCTGGTGTGCTGGCTATCTCGGCATCGCAATCGTTTTTGATGTGTTAGCCGTTATCGGTATGGTCTTTGGCTATACTTGGTTAACGTACCTGCTTGTTGGTCTAGCTGCAGGTGCATCTACTGGACTCGCGTTGCATGTTGCGCATCATATTAGTGAGGAAAACGAGCATGAGCACGAGCATAATCCTATAATGGGCTTTTAATTCGCCCTACCTCTTTTGTTTCACGCCTTACCTGCATTTTTGCTATACAGAAACCACTCTAAAAGCAGGTGAGCAAAGCTTCTATATAGACAATCAACCTAACACTCACACAGTGAATGATATGCGAAAAAAGCTCATAATCGTAGCAGTCGTCGTACTTATCGTTGTAATTACAGGCGGCATACTCGCCTACTCATACTTGCCAACCCAAAACCCAACCCCGAACCTAATCGGCGAAACCAACACTCCTCCCAAGGCGCTCTTAACTGTCGATGAAATCCGCGACGGAGCCATGGTATACCTAGCAGCGAACCACACTGGCATTGTATCCACCATGAATGACCTCTCGTGGAGCGGCGGCAAACAAGACACAGGCTTGCTCGGAGCAGAAACCTATGTTTACACAAGCGGCAGCTGGTCTTGTGTAATTGATTACCCTGTGGTATCTAACCCCGTCTACTCTTTAGCTGTGGATTACTCCAAGGACGGTGTAGTTGTAAGTTGGATGGGTAGCTACCAGAACGGAGCTTTCAGTGAAACAAGCGCCACCGTAACTGGTGTAGACTCGACGTTGACTGAGGAGGGAATCCGCGACTTAACCATGATGTTCCTTAAAGTCTACCACAACAATACCTCAACCTACATGCATGGCATGTCTTGGACGGGTGGCCAAATGGACATGGGCATGATGGTTGGCTCAAACAAATACAACTACCAAAGCAACGGCTGGAACGTCACCATACAGAATCCCGTCGTACCCAATCCACCCTACACCATAACTGCCATTTACATGCCATCTAACATGCAGACAGCTATGATGACTTGGGAAGGTACACTCGACAACGGTATAATGACCCAGAATAGCTACGCATACAACCCATAAACCAAACAACGCTTTCTCTTTTTTGGTTGTCTGCTATTGTTTTCTCTATCGATTGTGTGTTTGGTTGATGCTTTTGTATACGGGGGCTGTTTTGTGCTCTGATTAGACCACCTCCCCCTATAAAAAGTTGCCAATGTTAACATGCTAACGCGGTTTTTCCGACAATAAGACCTACCCCTCTATAGGTGCTATGCATACCTTGGATATTAGGACCCAAACATGATTCATAAATTAGTGAATTTGTAAACTACTTAACAGTACTACTCGTTTTTGAGTAACAAATCAGTGGTTCATCATCTTTTGAGCAGCAACCAAACACTTCTCAAAGCCACCCAAAAAAGTAAACTTTTGATTCAGTGGCGCTTCTTCAACCACCAACAATCCGCTATTAGCGTTGATGCAGCCGTCAATCATGAGGTTATCGATTAAGCAGTTCTCTTCGATAAACATGCCTAAAGAATCCCGCAGGCGCCCGTCAAATTCGCGGCTAACTTGCCCGTTGAGGGCTTTAACTGTGCGCTCCCTAAATGGCTCTGCAACGTTAGTGTATGCCAGCACTTTCTTGCCTAGGGCATGTGCAAACCCCATCTCATAGGCAGTGCCCACATCGGCGCTTGGACCCCTAAACGGCGTAAGGTTAGCGATAACGGCGTCGCAACCCCTAATCAAGTCCTCATTGATTCTGCTTATGCATAGACCCAATTCTCTTGGGCTTTTGCCAGCGGCTTCACCCTCATTATCGAGGGGAAAAAAGCCTTCAAAACCATACTTTCGGCAAAGTGCCTTTTTTCGTTCTCCAACTTCTTTGGCGTTGGTGAGAAATACTTCGGGTCCAGCGAGGTAAATTCGAATCATTCCAAGACACCACAGAACGTATTGCTTAGGTAGCTAAAAAACCGCTCCCGAGTCCATTGGCTAGATTTTACTTGGCTTTGCTCCATAACCATTCAAAGTAACCTGAAACAATCTTTAGTATCTGTGGATTGTTAGACCAAAGATTCGGTAACAAATCAGTAGATATTTGGCAATTCACCGCTTTGTTATCAATTATCGCCATGCACACAGGAGCGTCTTTTTTAAAGAATTTTAGTTTAAAAAGACGGGTTTTCCCCAGCTCTTTGATTTTGCTGTGAACACTCGGTGCCTCACGAACCTCCATTTCAGTTATAACCCGAATTTTTACACCCCGTCCCAATAACATTTTAAAATTCTCATAATCGTTGCTTAACAATTTTTTGAAAGCTGCTGTTGTAGCTATGAAATCTTCTGTCGATTGCCCTGCTTTGATCTGTTCTTCAAAGTGTTTGGAGTAAAGATTGAGTTCTGAGGTAATTACGAATTCTGACTCTTCACTTTCAGGTTTTAATTCGATTTCATTTGTTTGAATTTTTTGCATTAACTGATTTGTTTCGATTCTTAGCATGTCGTTTTCTTCGTTTTTTTGGTTCAGAAGCGTTAAGAGCCCTTCGTTTAGGGGTGTGGCTTTGTACATGATTGGGGTGCCCAAGGTCTTTTCTAAGAGGCCCCTTTTTTCAAGGGCGGGTATAACGCGGTAAACATCTGACCTTGCGATGTCTGAGAGTTTTGAGATTCTTGTGACGTCAGCTTTTCCCAGTTGTGCGTTAGTTAAGTAGACTGTTGCCTGAACCTGTGTAAGCCCTAGCTTCATTAATGTCTCTATGTAAACATCGGCCTCTTTTAGCATGTTTATTCTGTTTTAACCTTAGTTGCTTATTACTTTTTGCTAAATTGCTAGTGGTTGTGCTACTAGCAAGCGTTTAATTGCATTCATAACTAAACCCATTTACACCTTAAGGAGAAAAAAAAGAATGAAAACCACAAAAATTTATACAATTTTGCTACTCGCAGTCCTAGCACTAGGAACATTTGGAGCACTATCAAAAGTTGAATCACAACTACCTCCAATGAAAACCTACTCCCTCGTCGATGCCATCCCCGACAAAGTCGGCGTTGGCGAAACAACACTACTCAAAACCGGTATCTCAGAAGCAGTGGGCGCAGCTCAAGACGGATGGTCCGGGCTCACAATTGTCGTCACAAAACCAGACGGCACAAACACAACATTGGGGCCATTCAAGACAGACTCCACAGGTTCAACCTTCGTACAATATACACCAGACCACGTAGGCACCTACACCATAACAAGCATCTTCCCACAACAAGCAATGCCAGTAGACACATTTGTAGTTGAAAGACCCATGTTTATTCCCAAAGGAACAGTCATGCTAGCAAGCAGTGCATCGACCACACTAGTCGTAACAGAAGAGCCCTCACCACAATACCCAGACCAACCTCTACCAACTGAATACTGGAGTCGTCCAATAGACGATCAGTTGAGGCTTTGGTCTCTGATTTCAGGCAACTGGGTTGCACGTCCCGACAACTCAATCGCACTCTACCAAGACGACGCACCCGAAACAGCACACGTACTTTGGACTCAAGACATAACCTCTGGCGGTTTAGCCGGTGGACTCTTGGCCGATGTCCCAGCAGGAATGGCTTCAGGTGACGCATATGAAGGCAAATTCACTAACTCAGTCATAATAAACGGAGTACTCTACTACAACACAGGACCAGCACCAGGCTTCTACGGTTCCCTAGGTGACTGCGACATAAAAGCAGTTGACCTACATACAGGAGAAACCCTCTGGCAGAAAGAAGACATGTATCTAGCATTCGGTCAAGTATTCTACTGGAACAGCTACAATGTTGACGGTGTATACAACTACCTCTGGACAACATCAGGTACAACATGGACAGCATGGGATCCCTTTGACTTCGCATTTTGCTTCAATTTCACCAATGTTCCCTCTGGCACACAAGTCTATGGCCCAAGCGGTGAAATCTTGATCTATCAAATAGATCTTGTAACGAACCGACTGATGCTTTGGAACTCAACACTCTGCGGTCTACAAGCAGTATTAGGCTCAAATTCACCTGAGCTTGGTAGTTGGGCAAGCAACGTCATGATGAAGAACTTGGATGCATCGAACCCGAAATGCTACCAATGGAACGTCTCTATCCCAGCAGGCTTACAACAAAGCATGTCCTTCTTCACACCAATCGCAAAGGTCTATAATGGCGACAGATACGTCTCAATATTCTTCAACCAATCGATGGTAAGAGTATGGGCACTTAACATTGCAGGCTTAACAAGTTCATCGACATCAGCCTCAAAGCTATTCGATCAAACATGGTCAGCACCATCCGAATGGCTCGCTGGCTTGAACACTCTACACTACACTGGCGCAACAAACTACGTTACTGACGATACATACGGCGATGGTGTCATTGCAGTATGGAGCAAAGAATTAAGAACCCACTACGGCTTCAGCCTTGTAACTGGTAAATACCTCTGGGAAACAAGCTCTGAACACTACGCAGACCTGTACGGCTGGGGTAATGCAGAGCACACTTGGTACTTTGCTTATGGCAAATTGTACTCAGTTGGTATCGGCGGTATCCTCTATGCCTATGACCTTGGCACAGGTAAGACCGCATGGACCTACAACCTAACCGACGCATACGGCGAACCAGTCACCGGCAATAACTGGTGGGGCTGGATAACCCTAATCGCTGACGGCAAAATCTACATGAGCACTATCGAGCACTCAGCAGAAAACCCGCTTCCAAGAGGCGCACCCTACGTCTGTGTAAACGCGACGGATGGCTCAGAAATTTGGCGCGTGAACGGCATGTTCCGTGCTACTCGTTGGGGTGGCAACAGTGTTATCGGCGACAGCATAATCGCAACCATGGATACCTACGACCAACGCGTCTACGCCATCGGCAAAGGGTCATCACAAGTCACTGCCACTGCACCAGACATCTCAGTTGAATTCGGCAAAACCGTTACGATCAAAGGTTCAGTAACCGACATTTCACCAGGAACAAAGTCCGCCGCATTGCAGATGCGGTTCCCCAACGGTGTTCCAGCAGTCTCTGACGCAAGCCAAAGCCAATACATGCTCTATGTCTACAAGCAATTCGAATGCCCAACCAACGCAAGCGGTGTCCCGTTGACTTTCAGCGTGCTTGACGCTAACGGAAACTACCGAACCATTGGCACAACAACAAGTGACACAAACGGTAAATACAGCTTCAATTGGAAACCAGACGTTCCAGGTGCATACACTGTCTACGTCACCTTCCTAGGTTCAGCAGCATACTATGGTTCAACCGCTCAAAACGCATTCTTCGTCGAAGAGGAACCAGCAGCAACCGCCGCACCCACACCAACGCCACAATCCACAGCAGACATGTACTTCATCCCCGCAGTCGCAGGCCTATTCGTCTTAGTCATCATAGTACTAGTTCTACTAGTAGTATTGATGATGAAGAAGCGACCATAAAAAACCTAAACAAACAACTTCCCCTTTTCCCTTTTTGTTTTTTAATTAAGAATTTAAGAATTTCTTGTTTACTGCTGACTTGTGTGTGCAAAACTATTTTATAATAGCTTATACCATACTATAACTAACTATAGGCGACATATAATGCAGAACGACGATGTCACAACAATACAACTCAAAAAGTCGGTAGTAGAGGAACTAAAAAGCATCCGAAAATACCCCCGAGAAACCTACAACGAAACCATCACAAACCTCATAAAAACCTCAAAAGAAAACCGCACCCAAAGACAATACGACGAATTCCTACACACTATTCAGCAGAAAAAAATGCAGGAACTATGGGACAACACGGAAGACGAGGCTTGGGCAGATGCTTAAGCCCGGCGACGTTATCCTTGCAAGCGTACAGTTCACGGACACTGCAGAAGTAAAAGTTAGACCTGCCGTGGTTCTGTTCGAAGAGTTAGGCAATGTTGTAATCGCAGGCATAACCAGCAACCCCCAAATGAAGGGCATACCTCTCACCAAAAAAGAAGGCGCCGTAAAAGACAGCGTCATAAAACTCAACTACATCTTCACCATCTCCCATGAGATGGCTAACAAAGTTGTTTTTCACCTAAGCAAAGAGAAGAAGCAATTAATCTTTAATGAACTATGCAAGAGACTCAGCAAGCTTTCAAGTAATTAAGTTTGGTGCCAGCGGAAGGGACTTGAACTCTTGCGAGGCATGAATTGTTCAATAATTTTTTGTTGCTGCTCTGTAGTTTCATCTCCTTTTTCTGAGTTGTAGACCTTATTCGATAAGTAATCTATACATAGGGTTAAAGCAGCCAAAGCTTCAATATGGTACACCTGAATTGTCCGTTAATTGACATTTATTTTTGTTAATAAATGGTGATAATTATATTGTTTAATGCTCTTTTTTTCATTTTTTTGTTAATACGCGTTGTGCGTGGGTCTTATTAGCATTTGGTAATACACCTGCTAACTACAAAAATATGGAGAAAAGCGAAAAATGAAAAACAATCATATCACTATAGTAAAAACGAAAAAATCAAGGAATTACGCTGCAGCATTCCTTACGTTGATTATGGTAGTATCTATCGCCTTTCCACTAATGACTTTGCCTCAAACAGCAAGTGCAGCTGACAATGAGCTTTCGATTGACACATATGCGCATCTTTCAGTCGCCCCCAACCCAGTGGGCGTCGGTCAACAACTCGTTATCGTAATGTGGCTTGACAAACCACCGCCAGTTCCAGAAACACAGACCTCAACACTACGTGCTATAGCCTTTACAAATTTCACAGTTACTGTGACAGAACCCGACAATACAGTCACTGTACTGGGGCCATTTGAATCTGACTCTGCAGGTTCCGCTGCAACATCCTACGTTCCAGATGAAATCGGCAACTACACTTTCCAGTTCCATTATGGTGGCGATTGGATCTATGGCAGACGCTTAGCTGGACAACCAATGACTCACGATTATTATAAACCAAGCACAAGCCACATAGTAAAAGTCTCGGTACAGGAAGAACAAATCTACGCAACTTCAGGTGCATCCCTTCCAACTGAATACTGGAGCCGGCCAATCGACGCTCAGAACTACGAATGGAAAACCCTGGCAGGAGGAAACTGGCTGGGGCTACCGTTACAATTCGGTAACGGCGCTAACGCTGAGGGCGCCTTCAATAGTTACTCTTCAGCACCCAACACAGCACACATACTATGGAGCATGCCACTTACTTTCGGAGGAATAGTCGGCGATAACTTTAACGAATCAGACTACTACACCGGCCTATCATACCAAACAAAATGGAATCCACCAAAAACGGTCGTCATAAACGGAAGACTCTACCTCACTGAAACTAGAGGTCCAAGCGCTACTGTGCAAGGCTTCTCTTGCATTGATCTGCAAACCGGAGAAAAACTCTGGTTCCAAAACAATACTTCCATTAGCTTTGGGCAATTATGGCAGACTGAGAACATAAACATCCATGGCGTCTATGCTTACCTCTGGGACTACCGCTCAGGCACATCCACAATGTATGATGCGTTTACAGGATTAGCACTGCTAAAGGTCAGTGGCTGTCAAGCAGCTACCAAAGTAGCGATGTCTGAAGAAGGCGACGTATTAGTCTATACATTAAATGCCAATGCAGGCTGGCTAAGTCTTTGGAATTCCACAAAAGCTGTCAACCCAACTGATGACCTAATGTGGGCGCCTAGCATTACACGAAACTACACTTGGACAGACGGATTAATGTGGAACGTGACAATACCAAATATTACTGGTCAAACATACACTCAGTACGGCGACGGAGTGTTAATCACCACCGCAGCGTTTAGGGAAGCTAACCCGCCAGTTAGGACTGTTGCAGGTTATGATGCAGAAACAGGCGAAAACCTCTGGGTTATGAACTTAACCGACTACACTATCCGACCACAATACAACTTCAGCCCAATATCAGACGGTTGCTTTGCATGGTTTAAGCAGGAAACAACCGAATGGTACGGATTCGACGCTCGCACAGGAAAACAAATTTGGGGCCCAACTGAACCTTATGAGGACTCTTTCGGCATGTACACCGCTTCATTTGCAGGTGCAGGTCAACCAAACCCCCAAGTTGCATACGGCAAAATCTATACAGCGGGCTACGACGGAGTAATTCACGCAATAGACATAAAGACCGGCAAAACTGTCTGGGAATTCAGCACTGAAACTACTATCGACACAGCATACGGCCACTACCCATTCTATGGCGGTGTAACGATTGCTGATGACAAAGTCTTTGCAGCCACAAACGAACACACTCCCAATGATCCTTTGGCTAGAGGCTACAAACTTTTCTGTGTAAATGCAACTACAGGTCAGCAGATTTGGAACATATCTTCTTGGGCACCTGGTCCAGTCGTTGCAAACGGCTATTTGCTTGAATTCAACCACTATGACGGCGAGCTATACTGCATCGGCAAAGGCACCAGCGCAGTAACCGTTGATGCACCCATGACGGCAGTACCCTTAGGTTCAACCGTAACCATCCGCGGAACAGTAACTGACACATCCCCTGGTGTTCAACAGGACGAAGTTGCAAAGCGTTTCCCCAATGGCGTTCCCGCAGTCGCTGACCAAAGCATGACAGGCTGGATGGAGTACCTATACATGCAACAGGAGAAACCAGCCGATACTGTCGGCGTCCCTGTATCACTAAGCGTCATAGACGGTAACGGCAACTATCGTACAATCGGCACACCAACTACTGTCGATGGCTTCTTTACTTACAGCTGGAAACCAGACATCGAAGGTCCATATACAGTCTATGCATCATTCGAAAGTAGCGAATCCTATTGGCCATCACAAGCCATAACCTCATTTAGCGTTGACCCTGCGCCAGTAACGTCAACACCTCAACCAACGCAGCCGCCATCAGCAGCTGACTTATACTTTCTGCCAATGTCCATCGGTACAATCTTAGCTATCATTACAATTGGTGCAATTGTTGTGCTGATGCTCAGAAAAAGACCATAAGGTGAAGGCAATGCTAAAATCAACTTTCCCTCCCTTTTTTAGTTTCTTTAAAGCTTTCAGGTTGGGGCTGAATGGGCTTCTGGTTTGACTTACAATCGTGTTATTGTGGTTTTCATTTTTCTTTCTCCTTAAAGAAATAATGACCCAGGGGCCCCAGTAAACCCAGTCAATACCTTCTCTCTTTTCGGCGGCTGTTTTGCCTTTTTATAGGGGGAGAGAGGGGCTCTGTGAGAGCAGGAAGCGTCATTCTTGTATGGTTTCTTCTGTTTGTGGTGGGCTCCACAACCAGTAGGCAACGTAGAAAACATGCTGACGCAAAAAGCAGTTTTTTGTGCAGTCGGCTGGTTGTTGTTGTGTATAGGGCTTTTTCTGCAACAACAACTAAAAAAACAAAACACCACAAACTTTGATCTACTGCTAAAGAATGCCCAAAGCCTCAGCAACCCCTTCTTTGTCAAAACTGTATTCTGAGTATGTGTGCACGAACGGCTTTTTTTGTTATCCGTATGGTATGCCCATGCGCTTTATGAATTCAAGCACTTTTTCGTATTCTTTGAGATATTGTTTGCCCTTCTCAGTAAGTTTAAGCGAAACTTCATCTTCAATTAACCCTATCTTTGTAAGCTCATGAATGTTTTTCTTCAAGCGATCAAAAGGCAAATTGGTTCTTACCTGAACCCACGATAATACTATCTTTCCATTTTTTGATTCTTCATGGAGCACAGTCAACAAGTCGCTATAGATTTTCAGTTTATCTCTACGCGAGGTTCTCATTATTCAGCTTCCTTTGAGCTGTAAAAGGTTCGATAAGAGATTATCAGAAACACAATTAGGCCGACAAGACGAAACGCTATGGCTCCCCAAAGGGCTGCAGAACTATTGTCAATGTACCAGAATATTAGCGAATACTGGCTTATTGCAAGGAAAATAAATCCGAAGGGAATCCATAGGGTTGCTGGATCGGGTCTTTTAACATGACTATTGATTGTAAAAACAATAATGTAGAAAAGAAAAATTCCGATAAATATTCTGCAATAAACTTGGGCAATGCTGTAGCTTTCCCATATGGATTGTGGAGCGACAAATGCTATTAGAGATAGCGTTATGAGAACAACGATTAATGCACTAAGGGTTATGTTCAAAAGATATTGGGTTTTTTTTAAGGACTTGGTTGAAAAGAAATATGTTGTTGCAATGAATGCAAAAGAGAATGTTCTAAATAGGAGCATAAACCACGCCATATCATTGAAAAATGCTACTGCGGTGGCAATAACGTGTGATATGCCCATAATACCGAATCCCAGAGGTAGGCCGAGAAAGCTGTTTTCCCCTGTGAGTCTGTATGGTTTTGCCATGAACCATACAAGGAATGTTTTCTACGTTGCCGATGCAGGTTCCACAATGATTCTTAGTACATCTAACATAGCGTTATCTTGTTTGAATCATCCTTATGTTCTTTTCTCATTAAAGTGAAATACACAAAGAAGAATAAATTTTGGAAAAATTAAATATACATTTATCACAATACCTGGATGAAATTAACTTTTTGTCACGTTAAGAACGTTCCCGAACAAACAGAACGCGAAGAAAAAGAACCTGAGAATTTTATGGCGCCGGGGAAGGGACTCGAACCCCTGCGAGCACGAAGCCCACCAGCTATCCTGCCTCTTTTCGGGTCTGGCTTTCCCATTTTTTAGATCTCGAGGCTGGCGCGATAACCACTCCGCCACCCCGGCTCCAGCCATATGATTGCGGTTCTGGCTAAAAGAGTTTTCAGTTTCTCGCTGCATTTCTGCCTTTATATAAGGGAGGGGAGGTGGCGGCTGAGAGGTCGCGTGGTTTGTATGTTGCCTTTTGTTCTTTTAACTGTAAGTTGACTTGTGTTTCAGCCTTTAAATAAGGGGGTCTAGTCCACACAAAGCAGCTATTTCCTGCGCTTTTTGGGTTGAGTGCTCTGTATGTAGAGTTAAATATCACATCATCTTAGTTAGACAATCATCCAAGTGACCCCCAATGTTAGACATCAAGCTCATCCGCGAAAACCCAGCCCTTGTCAGAGAGAATCTGGCCAAGCGCAACAACCCCGAATGCCTACAGATGCTAGACGAACTCATTGCCCTCGACAAGGAATGGCGAGCTAACAACACCAAACTAAACGACCTCCGCCACGACCGCAAACAAGTCACCATGGAGATCGCTAAACTCAAAAAAGCCTGTCAAAATGCCGACGCCGCATTCGCCAAAGCCCAACAAGTTGACCAGCAAGTCACTTCCGCAGAGAAGCAAGTGGTTGAGCAGGAAACCAAAATCAAAGATTATCTGCTGCGTTTACCTAACCTCTTAGACGCCACGGTGCCCGTTGGAAAAGACTCCACCGAAAACGTGACCGTTAAAACTTGGGGTACAATTCCAAAGTTTAATTTTCAAGTAAAGAACCACATTGACCTCGCCCTTGCCCTTGATCAAGTGGACATGGAACGAGCAGGCAAAGTCAGCGCCGCACGGTTCTTCTACCTCAAAAACGATGTTGCAATGCTGGACTTGGCTTTGATGCACTTCGCCCTCGAAGAACTCCAACAGAGGGGTTACACGCCAGTTGTTCCACCTTACATGATGAAGCGTGACGCTTACGAGGGAGTAACTGCACTGGGCGATTTTGAAGAGGTACTCTACAAAATTCAAGGCGAAGACCTCTACATGATCGCCACCAGCGAGCATCCACTGGCAGCCATGTACTGGAACGAAGTTCTAAAACAAGACGACATGCCAGTGAAACTCGCAGGCATAAGCACTTGTTTCCGCAAAGAAGCAGGCGCACACGGCAAAGACACCCGCGGCATATTCCGCACCCACCAATTCAACAAAATTGAGCAATTTATATTCTGCAACCCCGAAGACTCCGCCAAACTCCACGAAGAACTGCTTGAGAACGCCGAGGTGTTGCTACAGAAGCTTGGATTACCTTACCGCGTTGTAAACGTCTGCACAGGCGACATCGGCACAGTTGCCGCCAAAAAATACGACATCGAAGCATGGATGCCTGCGCAAGGCGATTACCGCGAAGTAGTCTCATGCAGCAACTGCACTGACTACCAAGCAAGACGTTTAGGTGTCCGCTATCGCCTCAAAGAAGGCGCTCCACCACTTGGTCCAGTCCACACCCTAAACTCAACAGCTATAGCGACAGGCAGAACCATCGTTGCGCTTTTGGAGAACAACCAAAATGAAGATGGCACCGTAAACATACCTGAAGTGCTAAGAAAGTACATGGGGGACAGAGAAAAAATAACCAAAAAACGCTAAAAGTTTTAATATATCCTTGAGAATGTTGTGGGTCGTCTCGGAGAAATAAGTTTGTCCGCAAAATCAGCAAAGCACATACGCGATAAGTGGCGCAGTAAAACATGGTACATGGTAGTTGCGCCATCGTTCTTCGGTAACATAGAATTAGGAAGCATTCCCGCTCAAGAAGAACAAATGCTCATCGGCAGAGTCGTAGAAGCAACCCTCTATGACATAACAGGTGACTTTTCACATCACTACCTAAAAATGTCCTTCCAAATCAACACTATAGAAGGCAAAACCGCCCGAACCCTCTTCAAAGGACACGAATACTCACGTGACTACCTAAGAAGTTTGGTCAGGCGAAGAACAACCAAAGTAGACGGATTATTCAACCTCGTCACCAAAGACGGCTTCAAACTCCGCATATCCGTCTCAGCACTCACACTTTCACGCATAAAGACCTCACAAGAAAAAATCATCCGCGACATGATGGAGAAAACCATCAAAGACAAAGCAGCTGCACTAACACTCGACCAATTCGTCCAAGAAATGGTCCTCGGCAAAATCGCCTCAGACATCTACAACCAAGCCAAACTCGTCGCCCCACTACGCCACGTCGGCATACGCAAATCCAAACTCGTCGCAGCCCCAGCCAATCTACCAAAAGCTGAACCACTGCCAGCTGCTGAAGAAGAACCCGAAGCACCCACCGCATAAGCAACTTTTCACCTCTTTCCTTTTTGATGTAAACAGTTTTTAACTTCGACAATTCAGATTACGTTTGGTTCTCTATGACTCAGTTGGGAGAGCGTGTACTCTGAGGGTTGCCGCTTTAGCGGGTGGAGTAGGCGCAGCCAGATTCTTAACAGGCCTCACACGGCTAATTCCACAGGAAGACCTCACAGTTATCGTTAACACAGGCGACGACATAGACCTTTTCGGGCTGCACATTTCGCCTGACATAGACATCGTCACCTACACTCTGGCGGGCATTGTGGATGAAGCTAAAGGTTGGGGAATAAAAGGAGACACTTTCCACTGCCTCAGCCAACTCAAAGCGTTAGGCGAAGACACATGGTTTAACCTCGGCGACCAAGACTTAGCAACCCACATCTACCGCACCCACCGCCTAAACCAAGGCGCATCCCTCGCGCAGGTCACCGACGAAATCCGCCAACACTTAGGGCTCAAAACGAAAATTTTGCCCATGAGCAATGACCGATTTGAAACCAGAATAACCACACCAAACGGCTCCATGCACTTCGAAGAATATTTCGTGAAAAGGCAATGCAGAGATGAATTTTTGGGAGTTGAATTTGTTGGTCAAGAAACGGCTAAGCCATCTCCGGGGGTTTTGGAAGCGATTGTTGAGGCGGATTTGGTTGTGGTTTGCCCAAGTAACCCACTAGTTAGCATCGGCACAATCCTCGCAGTTGAGGGCATTAGAGCCGCTTTGAAGAGAACCTCTGCCTGTGTCGTTGCGGTTAGCCCGATTGTTGCTGGATTGGCGATTAAGGGTCCAGCGGACAAGATGCTGCGTGGCTTGGGTTTTGAGGTTTCAGCGTTTGGTGTTGCTGGGCTTTATTGTGATTTTCTGGATTCCATCGTGATCGATTCACAAGACGCAGAGTTGAAGTTGCGTATCGAGAAGCTTGGTTTGAAGGTGACTGTAACTAACACCGTGATGAAGACCCTTGAAGATAAGGTGGCTTTGGCTGGGGCTGTTTTGGGCTCTAAGGGTTCGCTATAGTTTAGTGTGTTCTCTATAGATTATGTTGGTTATTCTAAATAGTGTAGAGACTCAATATGAGATGGGTGCTGTGCCATGCAAAAAAGAAAAACCAAAAAGCGGTGCACAAAAGCCGAAGCTGCATGGTACTTTATCCACGTTTAGCGTGCGAAAGAGGGGGAGACGTGAAACCAAAACTCAAATCTAAAAACCAAGTGAAAACAAAAAACTATGAATTCATCGATTGGCTCTTAGCAATCGACGCTTCAGTAATGTAAACAATTGCATAAGTCCTTTCGGAATTATAAATAGATAAGGGTTATATCTACAAGTTCGAATAGTTGATTAATAACTGGAGTTGGTGTTGGTGGAAAAGAAAAGTTACGATTGGTTTGAGCAGAGACGCAAAACCAGAGGCTTAGAGTTAGCCCACGAACAGATAACTAAAGCGTTTGATACAGTCACTTGGCTGCAGAAAGCCACTAAGAGCTTCTCGGAAAAGAACTTCAAAGAAGCAAAGAAGTACATTGAGAACCTCTACAAAGCTGAAGAAGAAGTAGATGCACTTCGAACTGACGTGTTTATGGAGCTCTCCAAAGGCGCAGCGTTGGTTTCAGACTACCGAGAAGACCTCTTGCACCTCGTTAAACGGTTGGACACTTTGGCGGACCACACCAAGGACGCGGCTAGATGCCTCGAAATGCTCCTTGAAGCCGACGTTCCAGCCGAACTCTCCGAGAAAACCGTCTTTATGACTGGCAAACTCGTTGAGACAGCGCAAACTCTGCGGGGCAGCATAGAGAAAATTTCCTCCGCACCAAACGAAGCCATACGCGAGGCGAAGAAAGTCGGCGAAATCGAACACGCCATCGACGAAGAATACCTCAAATCCAAAGGGTTATTCGTCAAGTACGGCACAACCATGAACTGCGGTGCACTGGTCATCTTTGACGACTTAATCGAGTTCATCGAGCAAGCCGCAGACATGTGCGCTGACACAGCAGACTACATCTTGGTGCTCTCAAGCAGAGAGTAACCTCTACTTTCTCTTTCCGTTTATTTATTCAAAATTCTCTGTCAGCTTTTAGCTGCGATTTCTCTACTAGGCCCCCTTATTTAAAGGCGCATACGATTCCGTATCCGCAACAGAGGAAACCACGCGACCTCTCAGCCGCCACCTCCCCTCCCTTATAAAAAGAAAAAATACGTAAAGGCGGGTCGTTGTAGCCCCAATTAAAATACCTGAGCCACTCAAAAGGTAACAGTATGCTCGAGTATCTAGTGTTTGTCGCCGCTGCAGGCTCATTCATCGCCGCGCTGGTTTACATCCGCGCCATGTTCAGGGGCGAAACTAAACCCAACAGGGTAACCTGGTTCATGTGGTCGGTTGCACCCTTCATAGCCACCGCCGCCGCAGTCTCCAACGGGGTCGGCTGGGCAGTAATCCCTGTTTTCATGTCTGGTTTTTCTCCTTTTCTCATATTCACCGCTTCATTCTTCACTAGGAAAGCTTACTGGAAACTATCCTCTTTTGATTACCTATGTGGGGTACTCTCCGGTTTAGCCCTTATTCTATGGTACCTAACCAACAACCCTAATGTTGCAATCGTTTTTGCCATTTTAGGTGATGCCCTTGCAGCAGTGCCCACATTCATCAAAGCATGGCGTAACCCCCAAACGGAGTCTGCTTGGCCATTTATAATCGGTATTTTTAGTCCGATGACCAGTTTTCTGGCAGCTACTACATTTGGTTTTTCCGACTTAGCTTTCCCCATCTACCTAATAGCCATAAACCTTCTGCTTCTTTTCCCCTTAGCTAGGCGTAAGAGACATCTAGTAAAGGGATGGTAGACGCGCTGGATTTGCCGAGATTCTTTTTATAATTTGTTTTTGCTATTGTTTTACCGTGGTTGCTGCTTCCGGAGGAGACTTTCGCGTAAAGAGTAGCGGCAAACCCGCCATTGGAAGCGACAGTAGCCACATGTTGAGATTTCCCAAGAACCACAAATACCAGTAGCTCCAAGTTTCATCCCTTCCAAAGAAAAGCCAAATGAGATAATTGGAAAGATACAACAAGCCCAACGCAGTGACGATGCCGCCGATTGTTCGTAGACCAAGCTTTTCTAATTTTTCTGTTCCGATAGATTTTTTCGCGAAGTAACCAGTAAAAATTGTAAGTGCAAGTAATCCAAACGAGGTTAGGGAGAAACTGAGCAGGTTTTCTGGGTAGGATGTTAGATAGTGGATTCCCTGCCTCAACACAGTTGATACCCACATAGTAGTGCTGGTGAGCCAGAAAACTAAAATGTAGACCGTGCCAGCAATTAACCCCCATTTAATTGCGCTCTTCACTGGTTTGTTGGGTGCTAATTCGTGGGATAGTTTAAACAAGACAGCGGGAATGACAATGGATTCTATGAGTAAGGGTATTTCGTAAATTAGAAGGGAGGTAAACATTGGAATGGTTGAAACATGACCGTTAACACGCCAGATGGTGATACCGAACGATGAAGTTAAGGACAGAACGGCTGTCGTCAACAGCCCAAGCCAGTAGATGGCTTCCCCAATCACCACCAACCTAAACAGCTTTTTTACTCTGCTTGTTGGAAGACCCCTCCTTGCAAAGTATAGTATGACGGCTCCCAAAGCGATGGCGCTGGCTACCAATCTGAAGGCTACTCCGATGGCGGCAGAAATGTCTTCAGCGAAAATTATTAACCGCAGAGAGCCATCGAAAGCTTCCCATTCGCCGACCCAAGAAAGGGTAAACATACCTTGGAATGTAAATAGGAAATAAGCAACCGCGACTATGAGGAACCCGATTTTTAGCGGGGAATAGAAGTTTGGCTTGGTCATTGTGCTTAACAAACAAGTAGAGGCTATCTGCTTTTATTTTTTTAGTTGGATGGCGGGCCCGAGGGGATTTGAACCCCTGACGTCCGGCTCCGCAGGCCGGTGCCCTAATCCGTACTAGACGACGAGCCCGACTGTCTGTACCCTACCAAAAAGCAGGGCAGTGTACTAAATACTTTGCTTAAACTTAAAAATAGTGGTCACAAACAACCGCGCCTATTCTGCTTGTTTGGGGAATGTCACATGAAATTTGGTGCCTTCGCCGACTTTACTCTCAAAAGCTATGGTGCCTCCCTGCGCCTCCACTAACCGCTTCACCACCGCCAACCCAAACCCCTGCCCCTTCGACTTCGTCGTCATCAAAGGCTGAAAAATCATGGGCTTAACCTCGTCAGGGATCCCCACGCCCGTATCTGCGACGGTTATGTTGATTGCACCGTTTTTCTGGGTGGCTTTTATGGTTAATCTGCCCCCATCTGGCATGGCTTGAATGGCGTTAGTTGTTAGGTTCACCAAGATGCGTTTTAGGAAGGTTACATCGGCTTTGAGTTTGGGAAGTTGACTGTCGCATACAGCGAGGGTTTGCACGTTGGGGGGCACGTTGACTGTTGCAACCATCTGCGGGATCGCTATGCATAAATCGACTTCTACCCCATTCAGGTTTGAGGGGCCGCGCGAAGTCCTGCAGGTCAACGATGATTTTGTTTATGTAGTCGATTTGCTCTTGGATGCTGACTAAGCTTTCCTGTATGTCGCGTTTGGATTGGCTATCTGGTGAGTTGCGGACTTCTTGTTTGATTAGGTAGAGTTCGCCTGCTATGGCTTGGAGGGGGTTGCGGATGTCGTGTCCAATCATGCCCGCTGTTTGGCCAATCGCGGCTAACCGCTCTGCTTTCTCTAGTTGTCTAGTTCGCTCCTCTACGAGTTGCTCAAGATTCTTAGCGTAATCCTCGAGTTTCTGCTCAATTTGTCTTCGCTCTGTTATGTCCAGTTCTATTCCCTCGACTTTTGCGGGTCTGCCTTCATCGTTTACTTCCCTGATCATCCGCTCAGTGTGGATTGTTCGCAGAGAGCCGTCTTTTCTGAGTATACGGTAATCGAAACTTGTCTTAGCGAATAATCTGCCGCTAAACAGCAGGGCCTCCATTTTTTTGTTCACGTCTTCTCTATCCTCGGGGTGAATGTTCGCAACATAGTCAGTTGTACATGGTCCAAACTGCTGAACAAGCAAACCAAAAATCCTAAACATCTCCTCCGACCAAAGCGCCCTATCCTCTTTAACACAGTACTCCCAACTGCCTAGATGCGCAATCTGCTGAGCCATCCTTAGGCGTTCTTCACTTTCCGCAAGTGCCCTCTGCGTTTCTAAGCGCTCGGTTACGTCGTCGAAGATTGCTATGGCTCCGGTTACTTTGCCGTCTTTGCTGTAGAGAGGTTTTGCGCTGACGTTGACGATGAAGCGTCTACCGTCGGTGCGTTCGATGATTAGGGGTTGATCTCGAAAAGTTTCCTCTTGGAAAAGCGCCCTATAAGTGTAGAGTTCTTTTGTGGGACAAGGTTTCCCGTTCATGCCAAAAATTTTCAACTCTTTTGGGTGCTTTTCTATGGCGAGGCCACAGGGGTTTAAGCCGTGAATTTCGATAGCTCGTCTGTTAGCATAAACAACCCTGCCGTCTGGTTTATCAAAGACCACAACCGCCGAGGGAATATTCTCTAAAATTTGCTCTAGACGCTCTTTAGTCATGGAAATGCTGCTGGGTGGAATAGCGGCATCTATGGAATCAGCTTTACTCTTTTTTCTTCGGGGTTTGAGTTTCACTGAGGGAGATAACTCAACCAACCATAGATGCCCTCCCAAAATTAGTTCAGAAATCCCTATGGGTACGATGAAAGTTAAGGGTTTTGTTTGAAGGTGTTCGCTTGGTTAAGAAGTGTTTTTGCGGCGGCAAGCTTTTTAACCATAGTGTTCAGGAATTGAAGGTGGTGAGAGATTGACTAAAAATCCATTAGTAAGTATCGGTGTAGCGGCAGTTTCATTCGTGGTGACATTCGTGGTCCTCTACGCATTTGTGCTACAGCCACTCATGATAAACGATAGCGGATTCCAGACACCCAACGCCTCCCCAACAATAAATCCACAGCCGACGACGTTAACCCCTGCCAGAGACTTATCAGGCACATGGAAAACAGCTTTCCCAACAAAATTCAACATCCAAATCGACGGAGAAAACGTCGGCTACGAAAACCGAACCATGACATGGGTCATTACCAAGACCAGCAGCGAAAGCATCGTCAACGTCGAAGTAACCTTCACAAACGCAGGCAGAGAACTAGTCGCCGATTCAGGGTATACACCAGACGTTTCGCCGATGTTTCTGAAGGGCACAATCTCGGGAACACGGTTAACTCTTGAAGCCAGCGGAAACTATTACAGTGAACCCGTCGGCGAATTCAACTTCACCTCTGACATCATAGACGGCACATGGCATGATCACTGGGAACTGCTCTACGAACAAAACGTCTACACCGCAACAAACGGGTTAACACTGGCAAAACAGCCATAAACCCACACCTTTTTAGTTTCAAGAAAACAGGAAAAGAGCCGAGCGTCTAACCTTTACCTAGCACACGCTCAAGTGCCGCAATAACGTTACCTTTACCCATAGCCAACACGTATGGACCCAAACGCGGCCCCTGCGGAGCTCCCATCAAAACAGAATAGAGCACCCTGAAGAAGGCGCCCGGTTTTAAGCCGTTGTCTTTGGCGGAATTGAAGATGGCGTTTTGGATGGCGTCCGGGTCGTTTTCGGTTTGCAGTTTCAAAATCAACTCCGAGATGGCTTTGCGTTCGGTAACGGAGAGTTCTACGTTTGTTTCTTTGATTTCTTCGAAGTCGCGTGTCCAGTTCTGGGCGTATTCGATGCGTTTCTGCAGTTCGTCGTCGATTTTTTGGTCTTTCTGGAGGTAACCGTAGCTTTGTAGTTTCTCTTCGAGGTAGGTGTTTAGGCATTCTTTGGGTGCCAGCTTGACGAGGAACGCCATGAGGTTGTAGGGCACGTGGATGCTTGGTTTGGCGGGGGGCTTCATGACGTAGCAGTACTGGTAGATGCCTCTGAGTCGAGCGGCTTCCTTTTCGCCCACTTGTTTTTTGCCGAAGTAGATGTCTTCTAAACCGTCAAGCTCATTCATGTAAGAGGGAATGTCGGAAACATCAAGCGATCGTGTGCCCACGAACCGCTTCAACATAAGCAGCAACAGCGACTGGGGGGAACCATAGTTGAACCAGACCTGCGGTGTAAACACGTTTCCTGCGGATTTGCTGATTTTTTTGCCGCCCTTGTCGAGGAACATCTCGTATTTGGCGTGGTTGGGCGGCTCATACTGGAGGACTTCGCGGCATATGCGGTCGTTTATGCGCACGGAGTCGGCGATGTCTTTACCATACGCCTCAAAACGGATGTCCAGCGCTTTCCATCTTGCTGCGAACTCGCTCTTCCACGTCAATTTGCCCTCGCCGCTTTTGATGTCCACTTCGCCTTCGTGTCCGCAGCCCGCGATGAGTTTGCCTCGGATTTCTAGGCCTTCGCATTTGTAGGTGACTTTGTCGGTTTTGGGGTCGAATTTGTATGCTCGGGTGGTGTAGAGGTGGCCGCATTTTTCGCAGACCGCAAAAAACGGCAGCACTTCACTGTAGGTTTCTTGTCCGACTTCTTGTTTGATGATTTCGCCGACTTGTTTAGCGTTAGTTAACAGGGTGCGGATTTCGTTTAGCAGCAACCCTTTTTTGTAAACCTCGTTAGCGGAATAATACTTGTATTCGATGCCGCACCTATCAAGCGCTTCAAGCAACAGCGAACTCATGTGTTTGCCGTAGCTTTCGTGGCAGCCGAATGGGTCGGGGATGGTGGAGACGGAGTAACCAAGATACTTTTCTAGGCTCTGAGCCATTTCTGGGGGTAAACCTGCGGGAACTTTTCGGAGGCCGTCTTTGTCGTCGCAGAAGGCAACCAACTCCGAGTTACAATCCAAAGTCTTCAGCGCCAAAGTGACGGCGTAACTGCGGCTTGCATCCCCTAAACTGCCGATATGCGGAAAACCTGAGGCGCCTAAACCCATTTCTGTGCGGACGCGGCTCATGTCACGCTTAAGCGATTGCTCTCGTTCGATGACTTTCTTTGCCATCATGTCGTACCATGTGCCGTGACCGACGATTTCTTCACTCATAACTTTGCCTTCAGCCAAATAGCATGACAAGGGTATAGAAAAATGTTTAGAGCCAAAAGCTTCTGCGGTGACTTAAGCTAAACTGTTTTTCTATAGTAGTTGTTGCAGGAAAGCCCCTATACACAACAACAACCAGCGGACTGCGTTTTGGCGTCCGTTTTGTGGTCTGCTGATGTAGCTTGTTGCTGGTTGGTTGTGGTTGATTCCGCAAGCAGTTCGGCTTGGGGAGGCGGCTTGAGGTTGAGGTCAGTTGCGATTTTTTTTCTATACCCCCCTTATATATAGGGTGAACCACAAGTTCAACCTACAATTCACACAACAAAAAACACATACAAACCACGCGACCTCTCAGAACTGACCTCCCCTCCCTTATATAAGGGGAGGGGAGGTCACTGAGAGCAGCAGAACGCATCTTTATGTCGATTCGGTGCTGTTTGTGGCTGCTTTCACAACTAGCCTGCAACCGCTAAAACCAGCCGCGCCAAAAATGCAGCCGCCCACACACGCCGCGACTTGTTGTTGTGTATAGGGGGTCTTCGGCAACAACAACTAATAGAAAAAAGAATCCCAACAACCAAGAACCCAATCAAACCCGTTAAAGTTTATTTTCTAGCATGAAGCCTTGATTCTTCTTGAAGCCAATGATGCATGAAGAGCCGTCTGAATTGTGAAGAATGCAAAATATGGGGAAATATAACTGAGGCTTCACCCAAAAGGCGCTTTTCAACCCACATAGTTCCCTTTGTATTGTGTAATCTTTATCTAAAACGACAAGTAAACTCTAAGGACTAAGAGACGACTCTAATGGCACTTGACAAATTGAGTTCATCCTTAACGGACGCCATAAAAAAGCTCTTCAAAGCAGGCATAGTAGACGAAGCAGCAGTTAAAGAACTCGTCCGCGACATACAGCGAGCGCTTTTGCAGTCCGACGTCAACGTTCAGCTAGTGCTCCAAATCTCTAAAAGCATCGAGGAACGTGCCCTAAAAGAAAAAGTGCCCCCCGGCGTATCCAGACGCGAACACGTTATAAAAGTCGTCTACGAAGAACTAACACGCTTCATCGGCGACAAACCCGTCCCACTCAAAGTTGAGCCAGGCAAAAAGAAAACAATCATGCTAGTCGGGATTCAGGGTTCAGGCAAAACCACCCACGCCGCCAAACTCTCCCGCTACTTCCAGAAACGCGGCTTAAAAGTCGGCTTAATCGCCGCTGACACTTACCGTCCAGGCGCTTACGCCCAACTTCAACAATTAGCAACTCGAATTAATGTTCCGATTTATGGGGAAGCAAACGCCAAAGACCCCGTCAAAGTCGCCAAAGAAGGCTTCAAACAATTCCTCGACCGCGACCTCGTCATCGTGGACACCGCAGGTCGTCACAAGGAAGAAAAAGATCTTATCAAAGAAATGAAGGATCTCGAGAAGAGCATCCGTCCCGATGAAGTCATCATGGTTATCGACGGTACCATCGGGCAGCAAGCGCTTGCGCAGGCTAAGACTTTCCATGAAGCCACACCCATCGGCGCCATCATCGTCACAAAACTAGACGGCTCCTCACGTGGAGGCGGCGCACTCTCCGCAGTCGCAGCCACAGGTGCACCAATCAAATTCATTGGTACGGGCGAAAAAATAGAGGACATCGAAGCCTTTGTGCCCTCGCGGTTTGTAGGTCGCTTGCTGGGTATGGGTGACTTAGAGACGCTTCTTGAGAAGGTGCATGACGCCGAAATCAAGGTGCCACCAAAGAAAGCCAAAGAAATCCTCAGCGGCAACTTTACCTTAACAGACATGTACGAGCAGTTCGCGGCAGTCAAAAATATGGGGCCATTCAGCAAGGTTATGAAGATGATACCTGGCATGTCCTCATCAAACATACCTGATGATATGCTAAACACTGCCGAAGGACGCCTTGACACTTGGCAAGTAATCATCCAATCCATGACGCCTGCTGAAAAAGAAAACCCCAAACTCCTCAACTCTTCACGTGCCAGACGCATCGCCCGCGGCTCAGGAACCACCGAAAAAGACGTCAAAGAACTCATCAAACAGTACTTTAACATGAAAAAGATGCTTAAAATGTTTAAACGCAAAAAGAAGCTGCCGTTCGGGTTAGGCGGCGGCAAAGGTATGCCCCCGATGGGTTTCTAGTAGGTTAATGCGGATGGATGTTTTAGAGAAAGCTTTCGAGTTGCTCAGTAAATACCCGCTTTGCGACCACTGCTTGGGTAGACAATTCGCGCTTTTAGGCTACAGCATGGAGAACAACGTCCGAGGGTCAGCCCTCAAAGTTAGTTTAACCCTGCAAGCCAACGAGTTAGCAACCGCAGAAAAAGACGTTGAGGGCGTTAAGAGGCTCAAGGTTTTGGCAACCAACGGTTTTTGTGCCACTGCCCAAGAGACGCTCAAGCACCTAAAGAAACGCGTCCCCAAACAAGAAGCAGACGTCAAATGCTACCTCTGCGAAGGCAAATTCAAATTAGTTGACAGCTTAATCGAGAAAGCCCAAAAGGCGCTGGAAGGCTACGAATTCACCACCTTCCTTGTCGGCATCGAGTTACCAATCCAAGTTGAAGAGCGGGAAGACGAATTCAAAGGCACTTTTAACATCACGCATGGAGAAAGCATGCGCCACGAATTCGGCAGAGTGTTGGGCAAAGCCCTCGCCAAAGCCACAGGCAAAGAAGCCGAATACCTCACCCCCGAAGTTGTCCCCGTAATCGCCCCCTTCGAAGAGGCAGTCAAAGTCCAAGTTAACCCTCTCTTTGTAGGCGGCAGATACCGCAAGCTGGTGCGTGACATTCCCCAGTCGGAGTGGTTCTGTAGCTGTCGTGGTAGAGGCTGCGAGAAATGCGGCGGCACGGGCAAATTGTATCCTGAGTCGGTTGAGGCTTATGCTTCTAAGCCGATTCTTGAAGCTTCAGGGAGCAAAGAATCGTTTTTCCATGCTTCTGGCAGAGAAGACATCGACGCCCGTATGTTGGGTTCTGGTAGACCGTTTATCGTTGAAGTTTCTAAGCCTAAGAAACGTATCTTCGACCTAAAACAGATCGAAGCCGCAATCAACGCTAACGGTTTAGGTAAGGTGGAGGTGTCAGAGCTGCATTTTGCGTCTAAAGATGACGTGCGTCACCTCAAGAAAGGAGAAAGTGCTCAGAAGGAATATCGATTACTGGCCGAGTTTGAGAAGGACCTCACAGATGATGGTCTTAGAATGTTGGAGGAGAAACTCACTGGCGCTTTGATTAAGCAGCAGACGCCGTTGCGGGTTGTGCATCGCCGCGCCGATATTGTGCGAGAAAGGTACATATATAAGCTTGAAGTTAAGAAGGTGACGCTTAAGAAAGCTCTCCTCTATATCAAATGTCAAGGTGGGCTTTACGTTAAAGAATTGGTGTCTGGAGATGAAGGACGTACAGTACCCAACGTGTCGGCTTTGCTTGATAACCCAGCGAAGACGCTTAAGCTTGACGTTCTCAATGTAATAATGGATTAGTGAATGAAATGAAAGGTTCAAAAGGCTATTACTCGGGCACACGCAGTCTTCTGCGCAAGCCAATCCGTGCCAAAGGAAAACCCAAAATCAGCAAGTTACTCCACGAATATGCAGCAGGCGACGAAGTCATCATAAAGATGGACTCTAGCACACAGAAGAGTATGCCTCACAAACGTTTCCACGGCAAAATCGGCCAAATCGTAGAGAAACGAGGCAGAGGATACGTCATCAGTGTACCTCAGGGTGAAGCTAGAAAAACCATAATCATCCGCTCAGAACACATGGAACCATACACAGGCCAGTGAGTCAAGATGAGCAAGAGAGAAGTAAGCGAAAACCGCCTAACACTGCCCCAAGTCAAAAAAGTACTGGACAGTATAGGCGAAGAAAACCTCGACCAATTCCAACGCCGCACACTCGACTACGTCAACAAATTCAGCAAAGCAGAACCCGAGAAAGCTGAACAACTCTTGCAGAAACTCGTCAAAGAATACGAACTCGACGAAGCTGAAGCAGTGCAAATCGTAAACTGCATGCCTGAAACCGTGGATGAACTACGTGTTTTCCTAGCTGGCGGCAAAAAAATCATCGAAGCTCAAAAACTGAAAGAAATCGTTGAGCTTTTAAGCGAAACTCGACTGCTCAAATAGCCCTAAGTGGCTAAGTATTTTTAAGCAGAGAGCGAGAATACATTAGAGGACAGAAGAGTGAGTGTTATGGAAAAACGCTACGAAGAAACCGCTTACGTACTAGACTTCCTTCCCCACGGTAAACCCGGTTTCCGCCCAACTGGCCGCGCAGGGTACCATGCAGGCGCCTTGATTCAATGTGTCGGCGAAGAATTCTTCACCGTTCTAGAGGCGCTGGTTAAGGAGGGTTTGATGCTTAAGCCAGGCGACCGTGTACATGTCGGTAAAGATAGCCGCCAAGAAGTCACCTACATCATCGGCCGCATCGGCTACGAGGAACTGACAGCTGCGGCAAGAGCAGAGCTTTCAACGGTGATTAGCAAAATCGTGGCTAACCGTGAAGCGTGGTTTGTTAACTTCTTTAACACTGCACGTGCCATAACACCCCGCATGCACGCTCTCGAACTGGTGCCTGGTATAGGTAAAAAGTACATGTGGCAAGTCATTAACGAACGGCAACGCAAACCCTTTGAGAGTTTTGAGGACCTTCAGAAGCGTACTGAGTTGCCTAATCCAGTGAAACTCATCACTAAACGTGTCCTGGAAGAGTTGGAAGGCGACAGCAAGTACCGACTGTTCACGCGTGCACAGTAAGGGCTTAAGCGATGAGCCTTGAAGACATCCAACAGCTACTTTTAAGCCGCAAAATCAGCCCAAACAAGCTTTTGGGCCAAAACTTCATGGTAGAACCCGCCTTCTACCCACAACTCGCCCAATACGCAGCGCTGAGTCCGTCTGATGTGGTGCTGGATGCTGGGGCAGGCTTTGGGTTCCTGACCCGATTTCTCTCTGATAAGTGCAGAGCTGTGGTAGCTGTGGAGAAGGACAGGGATGTAGCGGCGGTGCTTCGTGAACAAGTTAAGGGCTTAGGTAACGTGACTGTGGTTGAAGGCGACGTGTTGAAAGTCAGGTTGCCGCCGTTTAACAAAGTAATCGCTATTCCACCGTACTACTTGTCGTCTCAACTGGTCTTGTGGGTGCTGGAGCAGCGTGTGGACTGTGCAGTGATGATTTTACAGAGGGAATTCTGCGCACGCCTCGTTGCGAAGGTTGGAAGCGAAGAGTACGGATGGTTAACTGTTGTGACACAGCATCAAGCGGAAGCAAAACTCTTAGACCCCGTGCCCAAAGACATGTTTTATCCCCCGCCCGAAGTAGATTCAGTAATTTTAAGCCTAAAACCGTGGGCTACCAAACCCTTCGAAGTAAAAGACGAAGCCACCTTTATCCAGTTAACCAAATGGCTCTTCACGCAGCGTAACAAAAAACTCGCCAAAGCCCTCGCCCCCTACATACGCAGCCACTTCAAGCTAAGCAAGCAGGATGCGGAAGCACTCGCATCCACCCTGCCATTCCATGACAAACGCGCCCGAGAGTTGGTGCCTCAAGATTTTGGAGCAATCGCCAATGCCCTCCCCAACTAAACGCGTCCAATTTGGCGACTTCCGCTTCGACGTGTCTGACGAGGTGTATGAGCCTGCGGAGGATTCGTTTCTATTCGCAGAAAACCTCGAAGTGGCATCGGGGGAGGTGGTGCTGGATTTGGGAACTGGCTCGGGTATCTTGGCGGTTTTGGCAGCACAAAAAGCCAGCCATGTGGTTGCGGTGGATTTGAACCCTTACGCTGTCCGCTGCGCTAAAGCAAACGCCAAACTAAACGGAACCCGCGGAGTGGATTTCTTTCAAGGCGACCTCTTCACCGCAATACGTGACGGCGTCAGGTTTGATTTGATTTTGTTTAATGCTCCCTATTTGCCATCTGAAGAGGGTGAGGCGGAGTCGTGGATTGGGCGGTCTTGGGCTGGCGGCGCGGATGGCAGGCTGGTGGTGGACCGCTTCATCTCCGCGGTCGGTGCTCATCTTGCGCCAGATGGCAGAGTGCTTTTGATGCAGTCCACGCTTACAGGCGTAGAAGCAACAATCCGAGCCTTCACCAAAAGCGATCTCAAAGCAACAGTTATCGCCGAGCAAAAGTTGCCTTTCTTTGAAACCCTAACCCTAATCGAAGCCAAACCCCAAACATAGGAAACCTATAAGGGCACAAATGTGTTAAGGATTAGTGGCGTTTCTCTATGACACTTTGGTTCTACGTTAAAACAGCCGACGACCCTAAAGTAGTCGGCGAAACAGTCTGCGAATTTAACTACACTGAAGGTAAACACCCTGAAGACAAGTACTCCTGGATTATGGAGGTCGGCCGAGATGAGCCGGGTTACTGGGAAATCCGCGGTAAATACGCAGCCCTAAAAGACCTTACCGAAATCGCCATAGTCTACCGCATCGGCGACACGGTGGTGCTCTCGGAGATAGATGACGGTTTGGCTCCGAACTTCGCTGACCCCCTGATCACGAAGTATGGGTTTGATAATGTTAGGTGGTTAGTGGTTCCAACGATAAAGTAGCTTTGTTGCTCTGCCGCTACCTCCCTCCCCTTATATAAACAGTAGATCAAAATTTTTGCTGTGTTTGTTTTTTCTGTAGTTGTTGTTGCCGTGGCCCCCTCTTGTTTCAACAACAACCAGCCGTTTGTGCTGCAGATTGCTTTTTGGGTTTGGTTGGCGTTGGCGACTGCAGACTGGTTGTGTCATCTTCCGCAAGCAGAACCGACAATTTTGATCACTGATAAAGCAACATACCCTTTAGTATGCAGAAAACAGAACCTCCCAACCTCAACGATAGACCCCTCCCCCTTAACTTACGATATTGCGTTCGTAGTTTTGCATTTTTCTTTTCTCCTTAAAGAAAACTGACCCAGAAGCCCCAGCAAACCCACTACTCCAAAAAATAAGCGCAAATAATTCAAAAAAGAAAGGACAAGCTATTGTTTGTCGTATTTCATGACTTCATTGTTCACTATACACAGTTCTATGCCTGCCTGCTTGAACATCTCAATCGTGTCGGCGTCGGCGTGGTAGCGCTTCTCGCATACGACCCGTTTGATGCCCGCGTTGATTATCATCATGGCGCATGTTCGGCACGGCGTCATTTTACAGAACAATGTGGCGCCTTCCAGAGGGATGCCGAAGCGGGCGGCTTGAAGGATAGCGTTCTGCTCGGCGTGCAGGGTGCGGACGCAGTGCTGGGTGACTTCGCCGTTTCCGTTGGTGACTTTGCGCATGTCGTGTCCTGCTTCGTCGCAGTGGGGCAACCCCGCGGGCGAGCCCACGTAGCCTGTGGTCATGATGCGTTTGTCTTTGACTATGACGGCGCCGCATTTTCCGCGGTCACAGGTCGCGCGTGCTGCGACGGCTTCACATAAATCCAAGAAGTAACGGTCCCAGTTTGGTCGAGGTTTATTGGTTTGTGCTTCTGCCATTTAGGTGCCTTCAGATGTTTTTAGAATTAGTGCAGAATGAGAGATATAAATTGTATCCGAGTTACTTTTGGAGTATGTGGATTTCTCTACCGATCTTGTGGCGTTCATCCATCTCCACCAAGGAGCCTGACCCCATAAGCTTCCCATGATTCGGAGCTTCCGCCGAGAACAAGTCGTCAGTGAATACGTAAATCCGCCTAAAACCTAACTCCTTGATCTTTTCATCAATCGGCATCGTTACGGCTTCTCGGGAACGAGTGCGAATGTAGGGTGTAACAAGCACCAGCCGACCATTAGGGCGAAGCACATGGTAAGCTTCCTCGATGAAACCCAAAAAGAGCGATTCGAGTTTGGTGATGATTTTTTGGGCGTATGGACCCGTAGGTACCTCGCGCAATGCGGGACCTAAATCGGGTTCAGAAACCATGCAATCCACACTTTCAACCCCCACCTTCTCAGCTAAGCGGCTAACATCCCCCTGTACCACGCGGAAATCAGCCCCGGAGAGGTTGTACTCGTTTGCTACCCACTCAAGGTTCTCAGTGGCAGCTTTCACGCACCACGAATTAACATCAACACCCACCACCATAGCGCCTTCAAGGAGCGCCTCTTGGAGAATCGTGCCTACGCCGCAGAAGGAATCCAGCAGAGTTTTCTGGGATGTGCACCCTGAGAGGTTGACCATCATGCGTGCAAGCCGAGGGGGCATGCCGAAGATGGCGCGTTGGTTGGGTTTGTAGATGTCTCTTTTCTGGAATTCGAAGGGGTTGTGCACGGCTACTGTGTTGGCGATCCAAGTGTGGGTTTTGCCTATGCAGAGCAGTGCTTCTGCTTGGTTTTCAATTAGGTTCTTTTTTAGGACTTCGACGTGGCTGAGTTGGGCTTCGCTTCGGTCCTGAGAGGTGCCCATGAAGCTGGATTTCTTGCCCTTCTCTGCCAATTCGTCTTTTATGGCGCTGCCGATGTAGCGTTGGATGCGTCCCCCAACAGTTTTTATGTTGTTATCGGAGGTGTAGACGCTTACGCCAAACAGCAGCTTGTCAGGCGCTTTTGTCATGCCTTCTATTGCGCCGCTTTGGATTATGGCTTGGGCTACTTGTTTTTGGGCTGGTTTGGTTTTGTTTAGGAATGCCTCTTTCACGGTTTCCGTGGGCACGGTGGTTTTTGCTGTGGCGATTTTTATGGTTCCGCCTAAATCGTCAATAATTGCTGGGGGGAGGCCTTGCTTGAAGGTTAGGGTGAAGAATTCGGTTGAGAAGTAGTCGATTTTGAATTCTATGGCTCTGGCTTTGAAGTATTCTGTTAGCTCTGCTAGGGAAAGAATCCAGTTTTTGCCCGAAATAAACAGGAAAGTTTGCATTTGGAGAAAGAAAAGTAAACTAACTATATAAGTCAATGATTTGTAACACCATCAATAGGCGCCTTCGGTTTACAATGGAAAAAGCACGGTAGCATCGCCATTATTTGACAAATCGTTTAAATATAGCTGGACGTGTGAGTATGCTACGAAAGTGACATCGCATGCACGCAAAAAACTATCGACACGTTAAGAACCGCGCTTACACACGGAAAGAGTACGCAAGAGGCTTTCCACCCCCAAAAATCGTAAAGTTTACCATGGGGGACACTAAGACTCAGTTTGAAGTTGAAGGCAAACTTCTCGCAACCGAGAGAGCCCAAATACGCCACTGCTCATTAGAAGCAGCACGTGTAGCTACAAACCGCATCTTAATGGACAAACTCATAAACGATTACTACATGATAGTTCACCCATACCCACACATCATCCTAAGAGAAAACAAGATGATCTTCGGTGCTCACGCAGACCGACTCCAGCAGGGTATGAGGCGCTCCTTTGGATCAGCCGTTGGCACCGCCGCCAAAGTCGAGGTTAATCAACCAATCATAACGGTGCGTGTAAAAGCTGGTAAAGAAGAAATTGCAAAAGAATCACTCAAACGTGGTAGTGCAAAGCTCCCTATAGCCTGCAAAATAGTTATCTCTAAGATCCAGCTACCTCCTAGCCAAACTGAGAAGGCAGAGCCGGAGACGGAGACAGCTTGAGCGGTAAAGAGACCGAGCTTGTGTTATGGTTTGATAAATTAAGAAATACCGATGTTTCCATTGTTGGCGGCAAAAACGCCAGCCTTGGAGAAATGATTAATGCGGGGTTACCCGTTCCTTTTGGTTTTGCAGTAACAGCCCATTCATACGAACGCTACATTGTAGAGAAGAAAATTAGTGAACAAATCTACAAAATTATTTCAGAGACAGTTACTAATCCAAACGACCCCAAACAGTACGATGCCGCATCGAAGCGTATCCGTGAACTCATGGAAAAAACTCCGATGCCTGAAGACATCGAAACCGAAATCAGACGATCATACGCGGAACTAAACAAACGCTTCGCGTTAAAAGACACTTTTGTCGCTGTACGCTCAAGCGCCACCGCCGAAGACCTACCAGATGCTTCGTTTGCGGGTCAACAGGAAACTTATCTTAACGTGAAAGGCTCAGACGACTTAATCGAAAAAGTCATCAAATGCTGGAGCAGCCTCTTCACCCCACGCGCCATCTTCTACCGAAACGAGAAAGGCTTCCCACACGAGAAAGTCTTCATCAGCGTCGGCGTACAAAAAATGGTGAACAGCCGCGCCGCAGGTGTCATGTTCACAATTAACCCCGTCACAGGCAACCGCGATGAAATAGTCATCGAAGGTAACTTTGGCTTAGGCGAAACAGTGGTTTCAGGTGCAGTGAACCCTGACGACTTCGTCGTTGACAAATACAGCATGAAGATAAAAGAACGCCGCATCGCCCGAAAAACAGTCAAGTATATCCGCGACCCCAAGACAGGAAAAACACTCCATCTAGACATACCTGAAGAAGAACAGAGAACCGTCTGCATAACCGACACAGAAATCATGAAACTAGCTGAACTCGCCAAACGCATCGAGAAACACTACGCGAAACCCATGGATATAGAGTGGGCAATCGATCAAGACCTGTCTTTCCCTGACAACATGATGCTGGTTCAAGCTCGACCAGAAACAATCTTCGGCGCAAAGAACATGGAAGGAACAAAAATGGATGAAAATAAAGCTCATGAATCCCTAAAAATCGCCGTCAGAGGCATCTCCGCTGGGAGAAGAGGCTATGGTGTAGGCAAAGCCGTTATTGTCCTAAAGACTGAAGACGCACTTCAAGGTATGCATAAAGGCGACATATTGGTCACTCCCATGACTGACCCCGACTTTGTTCCTTTCATGAAGATGGCGTCTGCCATAGTAACAGATAAAGGCGGAATCACAAGCCACGCAGCCATCGTAAGCCGCGAACTAAACATCCCCTGCGTCGTAGGCACAGAAAACGCCACCACAACAATGAAGAACGGCGTAGAATACACCGTGGACTCAAGAAACGGCATCATCTACGAAGGCATACTCGAACAAGCAGTTGCCCCAGTTGCAATCAATAACGGTGGAAAAGCCATCCAAGCAGCAGAATCAGCACCAGTTACAGCTACAAAGATTTACATGAACCTCGGCACACCCGAAATGATCGAGCAATACAAGGACCTGCCCTTTGAAGGCATAGGCTTGATGCGCACCGAATTCATCATGGCAAGCGCAATCGGCCAGCACCCCATGCTGTTCGTCGAGAACGGTGACGGACAAAAATTCGTTGACATCTTCGCCGAGAACGTGGCTAAAGTTGCTCGAGCAATTCAACCAAAACCAGTGGTTGTGCGCTTAAGCGACTTCAAAACCAACGAGTACCGCGGACTCAAAGGCGGCGAAAAATACGAAATCAACGAAGAAAACCCCATGCTGGGTTGGAGAGGATGCAGCCGCTATATCAGCAAATGGTACATCGACGCCTTCCGCTTGGAATGCCAAGCCATCAACAAATGCCGTGCAGAATGGGGCCTCAAAAACGTCTACGTAATGCTCCCTATGGTTAGAACGCTCTGGGAAGCAAAACAAGTCCTCGAAATCATGAAGGAAGAGGGCTTAGAACGCAACAAAGACTTCAAAATCTGGTTCATGGCCGAAACCCCCGCCATCGCCATCATGGCTGACGAATTCAGCAAACTCGTCGACGGCTTCAGCATCGGCTCAAACGACATGACTCAGGGCGTACTCATGATCGACCGCGACTCTGAGCGATTGGGACAGATGGGTTACTTCGACGAACGCGACCCCGCAGTTAAACGCATCATCGCGCACCTCATCCAAGTCGCCCACGAAAACGGATGCACAGTCAGCATCTGCGGTGAAGGGCCCTCGAACCTGCCGGACTTTGCAGAGTTCCTCGTCAGAGTAGGCATTGACAGCATTTCAGTCAACAACGACGCCGTAGTCAACACACGTAGAAACGTTGCCCAGGTCGAGCAGAAGATTGTTCTGGAACGCCTTGCGGAGCAAGCTGCATTGGCACGTGGTCAGCCGCTCAAGAAGCCCGTTCCAGACTGGGAATGGTAAAAAGCCTCCTTTTCATCTTTTATTTTTTGTTTCTGTTTATTTTTGTTAGTGGATAGAACATGTCAGGATTCGATTTCGAAGAACAAAGAATACGACAAGAAATAGTTAGACTGGATGCTAAACGGGTTCTGCTGCAGATGCCTCAGGGACTAAAACCTCAAGCCACCAAAATCGCCAAGATAGTTGAAGATTACCGTGCAATTCCAATCATTTCTTCTGACCCCTGCTACGGTGCTTGCGACATCGCTGAAGCAGACGCTGCAAGTTTAGGTGTGGATTTGATTGTGCATTTCGGTCACGCAAGACTGGTCAAAGAGGAAAAGACGCCCACACTCTACGTGGAAGCCTACGCAAACATCCCAATCGACACCACCGTAGCCCACGCCCTCCCCTTGCTCGGCGCTTACCGCAGTATCGGTTTAGTCACCTCAATCCAGCATATCCAGGCGCTAAATGTCGCAAAACAAATCCTAACTGAAGCAGGCAAGGTCGTCTTTATCGGTGATGTGGGGCAAATGGGTTATGCTGGGCAGGTTATAGGCTGCAACTACAGCAACGCCACCGCCATAGCAAGACAGGTTGACGCGTTTCTCTTCGTCGGAGGTGGCATGTTCCACGCACTCGGCGTCGCGTTAGGCACCTCTAAACCCACCATCGTAGCTGACCCCTACGACAACCGCGCCTACACCATAACCGACGAAGCCCAACGCATCCTAAAACAACGCTACGCAAACATCCAACAAGCCCAAAACGCCAAAATCATCGGCATACTCCTCGGCTTAAAACCCGGACAAAAACACCTTGACCAAGCCCTGCAAGTCAAAGCGTTAGCTGAGAAGACGGGGCGGGCGGCGTTTGTGTTGGCTGGCAGAGAAATCACTCCTGAAGCCCTCATGGAATTCCCCAGCATCGAAGCCTACGTTAACACGGCGTGCCCAAGGATTTCGCTGGATGCACCCGGCAAGTTCAGCAAACCGATGTTGACTGTTAACGAGTTTATGGTGGTGTGCGGCGAAGTCTCATGGACGGATATCCTCAAAAAAGGCTTATTCGAAAACTAGACCTCGAACTTTTCCTCGCTTCGCTTAAGCCGCAGCCGAACCCGCAGGCATCGCTGGAGCAGTACACGACTTCTGAGCAGATAGCCGCAAACATGCTCTACCTCGCCGCCTACACCAACGGCGACATCGCTGACAAGAGGGTGCTGGATTTGGGGTGCGGAACGGGCAGGTTGGGGTTGGGTGCCGCTTTTTTGGGCGCAGGTGAAGTTGTGGGCATCGACGTTGACCCGTTGGCAATCCATGAGGCGCGGGAGAACAGGGCTAAGGCGGGTTTGGCTTTTGAGCTGATAAACGGGGACATCAACGCCATTGTGGGCAGGTTCGATACGGTTCTGCAGAATCCGCCGTTTGGCGTGCAGACCCGCGAGGCTGACCGCGCTTTTTTGGTGAAAGCGCTCGAAGTCGGCAATCATATTTATTCGCTGCATAACCACCCCGAGGTGGACGAGCGGCTGATTAAGATGCTAAAATCCAGCGGGGGCATGGTGCAGGTGCAGCCCAACACCTTCTTGGAGCGCTTCATCGCCAAACACGGCGGCCAAGTCACTGCGGTTTACGCGATGCTGATGACGATTCCCAAAATGTTTGACTTCCACCGAAAACTAAAACACGACTTTGTCATTGATTTATATGCCATAAAAAAATGACATCGACCAGTTGACGACTGGGTAGTTTCCTACGCATTTTGATTAATCCAATGGGACAAATTCATTTTTAATGAGCGCGTGTTAATTCCAAAACTCTAACTCACCTCAACGGCGTTTAATTTGCTTTAAAACTGTTTAAACAGTTAAATAATGCATTTACAAATGCAGTTATTAAATAAGATATATTTAATAGGGTGAACTCTATTAAATAGACCTGAATATAGTTCAAATCAACTCAACATGGGTGAATGAAACTGAGCACCAGAATAATGCAGCAAGATTTAGAAGAAGGTACAGACGTGGATTTTGAAGACATAAAGGAAGAGTGGAACGAGTACAAGTTAAAAGACGGCTCAACATTGAAAGTAAGGCTTGTACTCAAAGGGGTCAAGAGACTAAAGAAATTTAATCCTGATGGAACCCCCATTTACCTCATCAATGCTTCGAACGTTGTAAGAGTGCTTAACATACCTGCAGAATTGAAAACAACGCCCAAGGTTTCTTCATTTCAACAAGGATGAGGGAGGTGAAGTGAGACTATGCTTCAGAACCCAATTTCCCAAGAGGACATCACTCTAGGAGATGACATGGACTGGAATCAAGAAAATGAATTTTGGAATAGCTATCGTTTAAATGATGGTACATTGCTGAAGGTGAAACTAGTTCTTAAGGGTGTAAAAAGGTTGAAGAAATTTAATGCCGATGGAACACCAATCTATATGATCATGGCCGACAATGTCGTTAGGACAACAGAGATACAGGGAAATGTTAGACTTAAACTAAAACCACCAAATATGGCTCCAGTTTAACCTTCTCCTCTTTCTTATTTTTTCTGCCTTCTATTACATATGTTTGTCTTTGACATGGGGTTTTTATTTATCAAAAGGTTTATTGCGGTGAGTGGAAACTAAACCTATGCACTTATCAAATTAGACTTATAAATTAACCAACATAGATGAAGAAACATGACATTGAAAGCTCCAGAACAACAAAAAAGCGGTAACCTCGTGATGCCCGGCGAACGCCTCGGCGTCATCGAAGAGTTCATTCCTGACTCAGGAACCTACGTCAAAGACGGCGTAATCTACTCCAAAATCGTTGGACGCTCACTACTTGACCTTCAAAACAGACGCGTCCAAGTCTACCCAGTAGCACCCAGCGCAGTGGTCCCCAAAGTCGGAACCATCGTCATCGGACAAATCGGCAACGCCCAATCCGACAACGTCCTAGTAAAGATTTTCAGAGTCGGCAAAAAGAAGATCAGCGGAACCTTCGGCGGCATTCTACACGTTTCAGACGTGTCTGACCGCTACATCGACCAGATGAGCGACGCCGTCAAACCAGGCGACATCGTCCGCGCCAAAGTCATCAGCGAAAAAAACCAAGTCTTCCACCTATCCACCAACGACAAAAACCTAGGCATCATCGACGCGTTCTGCTCCCGCGACGGCTTCCTGCTAGAGCAGCAGCCACAGCAATATGACCTCAGATGCCCCAAATGCGGAAACATTGAGCGCCGCAAACTCGCTCCAGATTACGGTAAAGAACCAATATAGAGAGAGGGAAAAACAAGTGAAAGTTAAAGTCCTAAAGAAAGAGGGCAACGAGCTCAAAATCGAAATCGAAGGCACCAGCCACGGCCTATGCAACCTCATTCAGAAACGACTCCTAGAAGACAAACGCGTAGAATTCGCAGGCTACGACGTACCGCACCCCTTAGCGTCAAGCCCCATTATCTATATGCGTATGAAGGGTAGAACTGCCCCTGAAGAGGCATTAATCGACGCAGTTGCCAAGGTTCGAGAAGCTAACGAGGCTTTCGGTAAAGAGCTTGGTCGCGTCCTAAAAGCCTAACCCCTGTATTTTAGGTATCCGTTTTTTAAGCAAACCCCGCTTCTACTACTGTTAGGTAGCTTGCTTTGAGTAGCCCCAAAGGCTTCCGAGTTATAAAACCCGAAATTCGAGTTCTCGGCATAGACGACGGCAAATTCACCCCCCACACCCAAGGCGACTCCTTAATTGTTGGCGTGGTTTTTCGGGGCGGCAGCTCCATCGACGGGGTAATGCACACCAAAATCGGCATCGACGCCTTAGACGCCACAGACAAAATCACCACGATGATTAATGAGTCGCCGCACTGCCGTCAGTTGCGGTTGGTTATGTTGTATGGGATAACGTTTGCGGGGTTCAACTTGGTTGACATCCAAAAACTCCACCACGACACAGACCTCCCAGTTATAGCGTTAACCCATGATAAACCCGACTTAGACGCCATCCACGAAGCCCTTAAGCATCTGCCTAACATGGAGGAGCGCTGGCGAATCGTGCAAAACGCAGGAGAAATCCATTCAATCAAAAACAAAGGCGCCACACTCTACATGGGTTTAGCTGGAATCACCCTGTCTGATGCGCTGAAAATCGTGGATTTAACCTCGACGAGGGGCAGTTTTCCTGAACCCCTACGTGTCGCCCATCTGATTGCCTCAGGAATTACCCCTTGATGATGGGGGTAAGTTGGCAAAAGTATAAATGCTACAATGCTAAGGAAATCCCCCCAAAGGGAAGTGACGCGCTATGGAATTTTGCCCTAAATGCGGTTCCCGACTTGAACCAAAGAAATCTAAAAGTGGTAAAGAAGCAACGCTTGTTCTTGCTTGCCCAAAATGCGGCTACAAGAAACCAGAAGCACCCGACAAAGTGGAGCCTAAAGTAGCCAAAGTCATACAGCACAACCCCCAGCAATTCGTAGCTGTAATCGGCAAAGAAGAACAGAAACTCAGCACTCTACCAACTGTACGCATCGAATGCCCCAAATGCGGCAACAACACCGCCTACGTGTGGCAAGTGCAGACACGCGGCGCTGACGAGTCTTCAACTCAGTTTCTGCGTTGCACCAAATGCAACTACACGTTTAGAGAGTACAGCTAAACAAACCCATTTTTCCTTTTAATCTCCCCCTTATGATAGCGGCGCTTTTGCCATAGTGTTTTTAAAATCGGCGACGCATGATTTACGGTGTGTTCGGCTTGAAACACGAACCTTCCCAGCCCAAAGTAGCGCGTTACAGTGGGTTTTTGCTCAAAGTTCTGCCGCTTCTCGCGTTTGCGGTGCCTTTAGCGGCGCTTTACCTGCTTAACCCCTTGGACACTTACCTGGATGTTTCAGTTCAGGCGTCTTTTGAGCTCATGTGGAAGGGCAGAACATTCCAAATGTTCTTTCTTTGGTTAATCGCTCTCGAGTTCATTCTAAGCTGGGAAACCATCCAAACCAAACTCACCCTCCAAAAGAAAGCTAACTTAGCCGTTTACGCCTTGGCGCTTTTGCTTCCATCACTGTACTTGGCCTTGGAGTTTGTGGGGTTAAACGGTGCCATAGTAGGCTTTTCCACGCAGAGCGGAGTTGCCTTCGCCGACTCGATGCCTCTAGCCGTGGAATACTTGGTTTTCGCGACGCTTTTCTGTTTAACCGTTTTTGTTGCCTTCGGCAAGAAGGGTTTAACTGGTTTTGCTTTGCCTGCTCTCTTTGCTGCACTGGTTGGTGTGCTCTACATTATCGACAACGTTTTTCCCTATGGTGAATTTACGCCGTTCCAGCTTTTGGTTCCCACCACGGCGTCCCTTGCCGCAGGAGTTTTAGGCTTGATGGGTTACACGGTTGTCTCAGGTTTCGAAGCCAGCTCAGGTATGCCCACATTGGATGTTTCAGGCTCTTTGGGTCAAGCCAAGTTCGCTATTGCGTGGCCCTGTGCAGGCATAGAAAGCCTCTTGATCTTCACGGCTGTGGCACTGCTCTTCCTGAAAGACATGCACATATCTTGGAAAGCCAAAATCGGATTCTTCGCCCTCGGAGCCGCCGTAACCTACCTCATCAACGTCCTACGCATAGCGAACATATTCACAATTGGCATGCAGTACGGCGTAAACTCACCTGAAGTGCAAAACTTCCACTTCTACTATGGCCCACTCTACGCCATGACATGGATAGTCGCCTACCCGCTAATCATTTTGGGTTTGACAATGACTTGGCAAAAGTTTAGGAGACATCCACCAGAACCGCTAAACCCTGCTTAATTAGAATCTGAGCGTTTAGCGCAGGCA
The DNA here is from genome assembly GCA_023488905.1 of Candidatus Bathyarchaeota archaeon. Lineage (GTDB taxonomy): Archaea > Thermoproteota > Bathyarchaeia > Bathyarchaeales > Bathycorpusculaceae > Bathycorpusculum. The sequence continues at coordinate 6,885 of JAMDCQ010000023.1, read as the reverse complement.
GAGAAGCTACATCTTCAGGTTGGAAGGGGCCATAGGACTTCATGTCTGCACCCATTATGGCTGGGATGGCTTTGCTAAACCGTAGAGTTAAGCGTTTATGGGTTACATGAGTGGGCGGTTTGAATTCCGCTTTGGGCGTTTCCGAGGATTGTGCGGTGGGTTTGGTTTGGATGACGGTTACTGTGATGGGTGCCTGTTGACCTTGCATGAGGTTCTTTTTGAACTGCTGATAAGCCCCAGCGAAACCGACAAAGGTCTCACACATCTTCGCCTCCTCGTTTGCCAGCAACTCATTAGGGGCCTTGTGTAGGCGAGTGATGGTTTTAAGGAGTTTTCTGTACCGCAAATCCAGCAGTTCCTCAAGCATCCGCTCCACGTTACGGGTCTCATGCTCCAGCAAACTGCTTTTAACGGTTTTCTTGTCGGCTGGTTTACTATTTTCCTCTCTGATATGCGCCAAGTAATCTGCGATTTTAGCGTAAAAGTCAGGCGGTAGCCCTCCAAGTGAGGGGTCGTCGATTTCTCGGCGCCACGCTTCATAAAGTTGCTCGTACATTTAGGGTACCACCTCAGCTCTACGTTTACAGATAAGCAACACCGCGGCGGCAACTGGCAGCTCGAGGGTTTGGTTCTTGTATGGACCCAACGTTTCCCCACTCATCCTGAACTCTGGCGCATCAGATACCAACACTTTCACTTTGCCCTTTTTAAAAGCTACTGCCCCAGTGAAAGGGTCAAAAGTTTGCAATTCTTTAGGTTTAAACTCGACTTTTTTTAGTCCCGTCTTGCCATGCAGGGTGCCATTCATGCGGATGAGTCGGTGGATGTCGGTGGTGACGACGGTGTCGATTTTGGCTGCTTGCACTTCGCGAATGTGCTCGGCAAGTTTGAGCCAAGTTTGCACGCTTACACCTTGGATGCTTTCCCATTTGCCCTCAGTTATGGCGCGTTTAATGATTGTGTCTTTGCTCTCTAGCAGGGCTTTGTTTCTTAACCCGACCTCTTTGAGGTCCTCTGGCGAAGCGTTTTCGAGGAAGGTTTGCATACCCACTTTTAGGCGTCTGTTCCAGCCATAATTGTGAAGATTAAACTTCTTGGACAGCTTCTTTTTGCGTCGAGCACCTTGCTCTCTGTCTTCTTTTTCTAAAACAGCTACTCCTAAACCCGTCACGTAATCAACGATCTCTTTACGCGCCATCGCATCCAGAGACCGCACCACTTCGCTTTCGATGTGGACGTGGTAGCCGCGGTGGCCGGAAAAAAACACTCTGACTTCGTCTTGGGAGAACCCGAAATCCTTCTCAAGCATATCGAGCAGTTTGGCGACTTCGTCGCGGGCAGATGCTATGCAGAGGTCGCATGCCCAGATTTTTGTTTCGAACTTGGTGCCTCCACAGCAGGGGCACTCCTCGGGGGTGAGTCCTCTGCCCTCAAACCCGCATTTGACGCAGCGGAATTCGTCATGGATCTTGTTGCATGAGGTGGGGATGTGGTCGGCGTCTATGTCAAAGACTACGTCGCTGCCTATCCAGCCTTTTTTATCCATGTCGAAGTCTGGGTTCTCGTAGTAGGCGCAGCTGTGGTAGACGTCTGAGGGGACGGTGTCGGCGAGGACGGTTCGGAAGTTAGCGATTTGTTCGAAGCGGCGGTGGCGGACCATGAATTTTTCTTTAAAGGTGAGGTAGCCGAATTCGCGTTTATGGGGCAAGGGTGGTGCGGGGACGGCGTTGGCGGGGTCCTTGTAGAACTCGCTAAACCTCTGATAGACGTATTCGCGAGAATCTAACCCCATGCTCTCTCCCTGATACCGTTATGGTATTGTGGGTTTCAACCATTTAAACTATAACCGATGCTTGCCCTGCACTTGTGCCTTTATATAAGGGAGGGGAGGTGGCGGCTGAGAGGTCGCGTGGTTTCTAACTTTTCCGCGCAGGGTTTCGTATGCGCCTTTAAATAAGGGGGTCTAGTCAGCCAAGAGCAGCTAACAAAACAAGCTCCTAAAAGACCGAAATCCCCTTTCACCCATAGTCAAACAAGTAAACAACCTTACAGCGCAAAACAAACACACTCGCAACCTAAAATCACAAACCCAGCCAATTAACTGCAAAAGCTTATAACTCGCTAATCCAATTCCATACAAAAAGACATAAACAATGGTGAATTGAACTTGAAATTCGGCGTATTTCTCTATCAACCCGAGCCTGTTGAAGGCGTCGATTACAACTTTTACCGCCAAAAATCAGAATCAGGTATAGTCGGTAAAGCAAACCCCCAAATGTACACTAACATCGCCGTATTCGGCGACAACAACATGGCCGCACAACGCCCAGACTGGGTATCCGTAAGCTCATTCGGTCCAGCCCTGCGCACAAACAAGCGCTTCAACCTCCGCTGGGACGTAGTCTGCATGACTAACCCCGAAGCCCGAGAATACAACCTAAAAATCATCAAAGAAAGCGCCAGACTAACCCCCGGCATCAGCATCAGCAGCCAACACTTCGCAGACCAAGGCTTCTGCACCTGCCCAAGATGCATCGCGGCACAAGCAAAAAGCGGCTTAAGCTGGGTAGAATGGAGAGCAAAAACCGTTACTGACTTCCTCGCTGAAGTTAAAGAAATCGTATCCGGCAAACCCTTATTCGTCAACCTCCTCCCCGACCCACTAATGGGGAAAGTACGCTTCGGCTACGACTTCGAAGCCATGGCACAATACGCCGACTACTTCGTTATCCCCATGTTCAGCAAAGCATACCCAACCCCTTGGTACTGGGAAACCATCGCAAGAGGCTTCAAGAGCCAACTAAAGAAGCCAGTCTTCGTAAACTTCTACGTCCGCGGCCCCAACGAAACATGGGACACAGTTGCACCAACCAAACAAATCATGACCGTTGCAACCCGCGTTGCAAGACAAGGCGTAGACGGCATAATCTTCCTGGCAGAGAAAGCTGAGTATATCCAGAAGTTCCAGAAAGAAGCCGCAGCCGACAAAGAGACACGAGAGTTCCTCAAAGACCACGGCGGCGACGAAGTATTAGACCTCTTTGCCCGCTGGGAAAATCTCTACAAATAGTTTTTTCCCTTCTCAATTTTTATTTTTTTTAAGCGCTTTTCTTATACGTATATGCTCTAAGAGTAGGGCATCTTTAATAGCTAGTTCGCCTTAACACGGACACTCAAATGGTGAATATTTTTGTCGCAAAAAGTTTTTGGAAGAATTACTAATTACCGAACAGGAATCAAGTCACAAACCTCAAATGAATGCCTTATTGAATTCGAAGGATTGGCCTCAAAAGCTCTAGCAGGCAAACTAATTGGACAAAAGGTAACTTGGAAGGGTATTAACAGCACAATTATCGGACAAGTCATGAGTACCCATGGTAGAAACGGCATGGTCCGAGTAAGATTCCGCCGCGGGATTCCCGGTCAAGCGATTGGAACGAAAGTTGAACTAATCGGTTAGTTCACAACCTTTCCATTTTTAGATCAGCCAAAAATCCAAGTGTCGTTTTCTAAACGAGTCCTCAAGAAACTCTTCAAATCTTTAACCGAGCAAAAAGGTCGTCAACAGTTATGCTGGCGGCAAGCTTTGGCGATTCTAGCTTAATTTAGGGAAAAAATTAATTTAAACGCCTTTTTTCGACCGAAATCAGTATTTTACTGTTTTTTTGGTAAAAAAAGACAATTTCGGGCGTGGTCTTTATAAGGCTGCTTGATGCATTCGTTGTTGAAGAGTTTCTATTATCCTCTTGGGATGAGCCTATCTGAATAAACGGATTCTTTTCGAAGCAAACCAGATGTAATGAGCTTTGTGCATGTTACAAGCAGGTATAGTTAAAAATTACAGCAGACGTAAATCGCAAAAGCAGCAAAAACCATTCACAGCTCATCCTAAAGGTTTATCTTTAAAAAAATTGAGGTGAATGAATATACAAAGAAACATTTACGAAGCAAAATGCTCCACCTGTAATCAAGCAACAACTGTCCCCTTCAAACCCACACCCGGCAAACCAGTCTACTGCAAAACATGCTACGCCAAACGCACAACAGACAGACCAATCAGGGCAACTACAAGCAGCAATTTCGAGCCGAAACAGGCATGGGCACGAAGAAGATAAAATAAAACTACGCCAAAACCGGCAAAAAGTGGTCTAATAGATGAAGATAATTAAAGGTTGGAAAAAAATCGGGAACAATGGCAGTTACATTAACGAGTGCTCAGAGCAGACTCTGCTTGTTTCCAGAAAACAGTTCAGCGTGAACTACCATGTTATGCTCTATGTTGGAAGACATGAGAACGGCAAGGTAGTTTCGCCTGAATTTGCGACTGAATCGAAAGCTACTGCTTATGCTGTGGATTTGATGACCAAGCATCCTGAGGGGATGAACTGATTGCCAAAACAAAGTGGCATTTGCGGCTTTTTTCTTTAACCGCCGACAAACCTGTAAATTTGGATCTGAGTGAGAAGGTGAAACTATGTTAACTTACAAAAACTATCTTTTTGAAACATACAAATGTAGGATATGTTCTGCTCAGTTTAAGAATCCAGACGACCTGCGAACGCACAGGATGGTTGCTCACAAAACGCATCTGCTTACCTATAGACGCTAAGGTTGCAGGGGGCTAACAAAAACTGGAAAGATGCCGTGGAGACTTCGACAGTTAAAACGCGCGGAAAAAACTACAGGGAAAGTTTTCCCCTTCTTAGTTTAGGTATATTTTCTTTAAATTCTTAAGTATGTACTTCAAAGGTGTTTTGGACGTTTAACAACAAACTGTTAAGCACGGCTCTTTTAAAGGGAACCACCCACATTGGAATTCTGAGCTGAAATCAAAGAAACGAAAAACTAAGAATGCGATTAGTAATTCTGCCGATTTTACGGCGGATAGGCAACACATACCAACTCTGCGATGCTTTTAGAATTGCAACTGGAATGGGGCTTTTCGATATTATAATTCTGGTTCGTGAAACGATTTTTGGGTTCCATCTAAAGTGAAACTGTAGGTTGGTCATAAAATCGATCTGTTTAGCAGACGTACTACTGAAAGCCTCACGAACCACAACATTATTTATGTAAACACCTGGAGAGAGTTTTCTGTACTCGTTGTTGAAAGACGTTTTACAGAGAAATACTGTTCCTTTATATTCAAACCAAAAAAGGTAAGCAATTTTTTTCCCCTCGATTTCTAAAAAGTCCACCTGCCAGCTAAATCCTGGTTCACGCGAAGTATTGGCCGCACCTGTCAACAACGCAAGAAGACCTTCATCGTTCTCCAAGCCTTTTTGAGCCCTGTAATTTTGCTTCCAACTTGATTGTTCAATTTCCAAGATATCTTTGTATACCGCGACTGGAGAGTTATTTCCTGTTGAAGACAAAATTTTCCATGGACCTAAAAGCTCCATTTTTCGGCCTATACTTTTGAAAAATTTTCTAAAATTTTTGCCCCTTCGTTTTTCAAATTCACTCCAAGTCCCTTCAACTGGGAGAACTGAATGCCCCTCAGCAGGAGTAGGCAAATAATAAGTTCCCAGTTCCGTACTCGTTCTCTTCAAGACTTTCAGGCTTTCAGTTTCTGAAGGCATTGAGAAATCTATGAGATTACAACCAGCCTCTTTGAAAATGAAATCAACGATTTTGTGCAAAAACACGTCCCGATATTCTTCTTCAACGATAAAATCTGGATCAAAATCGCGTCCGGTGAGGAAACCGGCAACTCGAAATATCCCCATCCGAGAGCAAATTGCAAGGGGAGCAATTCCAACAATTTTTTCTCCACAGAACCCCACTATTATCAGAGGCTTTTCATCAGATTTGATTGCCGAGGCGAAGAATTGCTCAATGAAACCATAAAGGCAATATGGATTTTGGCTTTTGGAGTGAACTAATTTGTTCCACTGTTCTTTTATTTCAAGCAATTCTTTAATAGTGGTATACGCGCGGATAGAACAAATCAAATTTTACGTCGTGCCCTTCATGTTTAGACGCTAACAAGACTTATTTTGAGATCAACTTAAGTGCTCTCATGCTTGCTGACCTCGCACTTAAGTGAATTGAAATACAAAAACTTTTTTATCTATTTCAGGCAACGCTGAATCATGCTCGTTTACTAACTTTATGCAGCATCAAACAAATACTTTTGTAGTTGTTGTAAGGGGCATTTTTTACTTTTCTTAGGGCTCCTTGAGTTACAAACCCCAAATTTAACAGAGGAACAAAACTTTTAATCAACATAATGAACGGTTTGTTCAAAAGAGTTCTTCGACATAACTGTTAGAAATCCGTTATTTCTGCTAAAAACGTTAGCCTTCCACTTATACACAATAATTTACGTAAACATTATATTGCGTTCCACCGTTTTATCCTCACACTAAATTAGGGCGAATACACGTGAAAGTTACCCTTGTCAACCCACCGTACCCCCAAAACGCACATTCACATCCCCCCTTCATCCCACTGGGCATAGCTTACCTCGGCGCCATGGCTGAAAGGGAAGGACACGAAGTCAACGTTATAGACTGCCAAGCCGAACACCTCACGGTCGAAGCGTTCCGTCAACGAATAAGCAAAGAGAAACCAGACGTCGTCGGCGTAACCTCAACCACCCTGCTCTACAACCAAGCTAAACAGATAATGGAAGCCGCCAAACAGGAACACCCAAACGCCACAACCATGATCGGCGGCAGCCACGTCACCTTCTGGGACGAAAACGCCCTCAACGAGTGCCCAAGCATAGACGTAATTGTGCGCAGGGAAGGCGAGTTAACTTTTGTGGAGCTTCTGCAGAGGGTGCAGGCAAAAAAGAATTTCTCAGGCGTGTTAGGTACGACTTTCCGTGGCGCAGACGGCAAAATCGTCCGCAACGAAGACCGCCCCTTCCTCCACGAG
>JAMDCQ010000021.1 GCA_023488905.1 Candidatus Bathyarchaeota archaeon | reverse complement strand
CCCACTAACATTGATAATGGAGCTGCTCAGACACCAAATCAATAGTACAATCGGGCGCAAGTCCCAGACCGCTCAAAGATAACTTAGCGGGTAAACTATAAATAATTTAATTCTGCACACACCTCGGCTCCAAATATGTTTGGTTAGTGTTGATGTCCGGGCTCTTGGAGGTTGCCAAACGCGTTCTGCACCACCTCATTTAGGGCTGGGTGGATATGCATGCCCCTTGCGATGGGGCCGTAGTCTCCGTTGCCGCTGACCATAGCGTTAGTGATTTCCTGTATAATTACTGCTGCTTCGGGGCCGATGATGTGGGCGCCCAAAATCTTTCCCGTCTTAGCGTCAACGATGACTTTTACGAAGCCCTCAGGGTCACCCATCGCGGCACCCATAGCCGTATCCTTATAGTACGCTTTACCAACTGCTATGCTGTAGCGCTTCTTTGCTTCTTCCTCTTTTAAGCCGACCGCGGCGATTTGGGGATGCGTGAACACGGCGTGGGGCGTAGCTGAGAAATCCATCTTGACCTTGTGGTCATGGGTGCTATTATGCCAGACGAGACCTGCTTCGTAGTTGGCTGAGTGCTTAAACATCTGGTTGCCTATGGCGTCGCCGAAAGCGTAAATGTGCTTTTTGCTGGTTTCGAGGTACTCGTTTACTTCTATAAAGCCGCGGCCGTCGAGTTTTACTCCTGTTTTCTCGGGTTTAATTAGGTCGGCGTTTGAGATTCTGCCAGTAGCGATTAGGAGGGCTTCGGCTGTGAAGGTTTTTTCTGTTCCGTCTATGCGGTTTTTTGTGGTGAGTGTTTTTTGTTCGCCTTCCTGCTTTACTTCCAGCGCCTCATAACCAAGGTAAACATCCATCCGTTTAGAAACCTCGCTCAAAAGCAACTCTGAAACCTCTGGCTCCTCCTCAGGTAACAACCTGTCCGACCGCTGGATGACCGTGGTTTTGGTGCCCAACGCCGAGAAGAAGTGCCCGTACTTCATGCCGATGTAGCCTCCGCCGACAATTATGATGCTCTTGGGCTGGGTCTGGAGTTGCAGCACTGTGTCGCTGGTCAAGTAGTTGACGCTCTCTATGCCCTTAATCGGGGGAATCGCGGTGCGAGCGCCTGACGCGATGAAAATCACTTTTCCTTTGATGGTTTGAGCACCGACTTGCATGGTGTAGTCTGAGGTGAATTCGCCGTGTTCTTTGAACCACTTCATGTTGGAGGTGGCTTCAACTGCGGCGGCTTGTTGGCTTGTGTCGTGGTCCACGAGGGCATGCATGCGCGACATAATGTTGCCAAAATCAACTGAATCTAAGGTTGCTTTGATGCCCAGTTTTTCCGCTTCTTTGAGCGTTTGGATTACGTCTGCTGGGTGAATGAGCATCTTTGAGGGTACGCAGCCGACGTTTATGCAGGTGCCGCCCATTCTGCCGCCTTCCACTACCGCCACTCTGTGACCTGCCTCTACAGCGGCTGAAGCAACCAGCATCCCCGAACCTGAACCCACAACTATGATGTCAAATTCTTCCACAAGTAAGCCTCACAAGTATTGTACATTTAAAGGCATTTTTATTTAGATAAACCTTTCAATTGCAAACGGGGCTTTCAAAAAAGGCTTTAAGCGCCCTCAATGTATCATTTTTAGTAGGGATTTTTGTGTCTAAGAAACCTTCGGCTGAAGAGCAAAAAAAGAAGCAAGCCTACTACAGTAAGGGCGAAAAGAAAGCTAAAGCCGTCAAAAAAGCTTAACCCAAAAATTTTGGGCGACATCGGCTGTCGTGGACGGCATCAAAGCTTTCTAACTCTTCCTTTTTTAGTGGCAACACGATTCGCGAGACCAAACCGTTGAGGCTGTAGGGGAGACGTATGAGGCGGTACTCGCCTGAGGTTACCCATTCGTCAATGTGGAATCCTGCCTGCTTGACTTCTTGGGCCAATCCGAGGCGTTCTTGGCTGGTGAGTTTGCAGGCGTCTTGGTCAAACACGTGCACATGAAAACCCCTCCCTGAATAAACAAGCCTCAAATCCGAAAACCGCCGATCAAGGTATTCGTAGAGCCCAACGGCTTCTTTCTGGACGATGTCGAGTTCTAATTCGCAGAAGCTCAAACCCTGACGCCGCTTCAACTTGTCGGCTAAAGTTCCATGCACTGGGCAGGTGACGTTTTCGGGGTCCAAATCAAAAGCGAGTTCCTGCCCGATGACTTGGCCGTCTGCGTCGTAGATGTTTCGGTCGTAGTAGACGGCTTCAGGCAAAAAATCCAATATCTGCGATTGGACATCTTTGAGGTCTTTATATTCGTCGATTATGATGGTGGTGGCTGCATCTTCTCTGTACTTCTCCAAAAAAATCTTGGTGTGTCTACCCATTATGACAGCGAATTTGGTGTTGCCTAAGAGAGGCCCAAACCACTCGGCGACTTTTTGAAGGTTGAACTCTTCAGCGTAGACCTCTTTCCGCTCCTCCAAAGTGGAGTACCGCATACCACTGGGCAGGTGATACTTCGCCATAAACACCACCTATTAAGATAGCAGTTTGCAGCAAAAATGGTTTGTGTCATTTATTTCATGTTTATGGGTTAAATGCCTCTAAACGCTCTGACCAGCGTTCCATTCATTTTCAAACGTCATTTGTCCTAATTTTATGATTTGGGGGTTGTTTGTCTGTAGACTCGGTAATTCTTTGTCAGATATGGCGATATTTAGTTCTTTATCGTCATAGATTACCAGACCAAAATCGAATTCGGAATCGGCAAATTTTATTTTAAAATTAGGATTAGCCTTTAAATTTGCAAATTTTCGTGCTGTGACTGAAGACATATCTGTTTTTTTAGATATGACTCGAATTTTTGTGCCTCTTGATAAGGCTAATGAGATACACTCGTAAAAATTGTGGATCATGAAATTTATGGCGTTTCCTGGAAGCATTACTTCACACTTCGAAGCTTCAGAATATGATCTTTCCAACTTGGTGATTAAACGTTTTCGTTCGTAGGTTATGACAAATTCTGATTCGCTACTTTGGATTTCTGCCTCAGGGTTTTTCTCTGGTTTCTCAGTTAACTGTTTTATGCTGCTTTTCAGTTTGGTATGTTCCTCTGTTCTTTTCTGAAAAAGCTTTGTAGTGCCTTCGTTTAGGGGTATGGCTTTGTATAGTTTGGGTGTCGCTATGATTTCTTCTACGAGCCCGAGTTTTTCAAGGGTTGGCATTATTCGATAGATATCTTGTCTAGCAATGTTTGAAAGCTTGGAGATTGTTTTTACTTCAGCTTTTTCCAGACGCGCGATAGTTAGATACGTTTTAGCCTGTAACTCGGTTAGGCCCAACCTCACCAGTACATCAAGGACTTTATCGTTTTGCGTAGTTACAGGCACCCTTCCAAAGTGAAGCACCCGTCGTTTTTTTTAAATATTTTCCCATATTACTACATAATGTTGGATTTTGTAGCATACTCTTGGCGGTTACGTGGCAATCTTTATGGTTTGTCAGAAGAGGCACTTGTGACAAACACTTAACTGCATTTTGTCCCCTCTTACTTTCCCATAAATTATTGGAGAAAGAAAAAATGCAATTTAAAAAAACATCATCTATTTTGATGACGGCATTTCTAATATTGTCAATTGCTATACCTTTGATTTCAGTGCAAACTGCAGCTGCTGCAAGTTCAGGTGAAATGGCATCATTCGCTTTCGTTGCTGTCGCACCTAACCCCGTGGGTGTAGGTCAAACTACCTACGTCTCAATGTGGGTCGACGTTCCATTGCCCGACGCGTCAGAATCCAATGAAATTCGGCGACATGACTACGAACTTGTCATCACAGACCCAGATGGCAATACGGAAACTGAAACCTGGGATGTTATCTGGGACACAACAGGTGTGCAATCAACGTCTTTTACTCCTGATAAAGTCGGCAATTACACTTTAACTTTCACGTACCCTGACCAAACCTACACTTGGAATGCCACAACTGCACAACAACCATACTACGGACTAAAGTATCTGGGCGATAATGCAACAACAACCTTAACTGTGCAAGAAGAAGCTGTTAATCCATCATCGAATGCCCCTCTTCCATCAGAATACTGGTCGCGTCCAATATATGGCGCAAACGATAACTGGTACACCATCGCATCACACTGGCTGGGCGGCTACTACTTTGGTACATTCCAACTAAGTGGATATAACCTCTGGCAAACAGGCGGTTCAGCACCTGACAGTTCACACGTACTTTGGACATACCCAATTGAGTCAGGCGGAGTTGTTGGAGGAACAGACACCTACGTTGACGGAGCTACATACTATTCTGGCGGTTCATATGAAGGCAGATTCCAAAATGCAATAATTCTCGACGGCAAACTTTTCTATAAAGAACCACTAAGCGACTCACCTACCGCAGGCGCCTACACCGCAATAGATTTAGCGACTGGTAAAGTCCTTTGGACAAATGATACTATCTATCCAACATTCGGCGAACTCTACACGTACGAATCACCCAACCAGCACGGTACTATTTCAAACGGTTACTTATGGCAAACAGTTACCCCAACAGGCTCTACAGCAAACCAAACATGGATAGCCTATGATCCAGAAACGGGCAAATGGCTATTCAACCTAACAGATGTCCCATCTACAGGCACAATTGCATACACCGAAAACGGTGAAATCGTCAAATACATATTGTCCTACAATACCACCTCAAAAACCGGCTGGCTAGCACTTTGGAACTGGACTTCAGCGCCAACCGTAACCTTAGGGTTACCTGGTTCTGGAACTAACGCATTACAGTACAGACCAGTAGGCAAAAACATCAACTGCAGCACTGCATACTCATGGAACGTCACCATAACCGCTGATTTAACAGGAAATGCCTCGCCCGCAATAGCATACGTCTTAGAAGGCGATACACTGCTTGGCACAAGTTCCTCTATAACAGCAGGTGTCTCAAGAACCAGAGGCACAGCCGATCCATATACAGTTTGGGCACTAAGCTTAGACGAAGACAACATAGGACGCCTTCTCTGGAAGAAATCCTTCAGCGCGCCCTCAGACAACACCACCCGCACACTTGGCCCATTAGACCCTGTTAACAGAGTTTGGACCATGACTGACGCCGAAACGATGCAATGGCTCGGTTACAGTCTCGACAATGGAAACCTACTATGGGGTCCAACAGACACAGAAATGCGTGCGATGCAATACTTTAGCAGTGGCTCTGGCGCAGGCCAAAGAGGAGCCACCGCATACGGAAATCTCTACGTCCAAGGCTTTGGCGGAGAACTCTTCTGCTATGACACCTCCGATGGATCTTTACTTTGGAAATACAACAACACAAGCAGCGGCGCCGACACAGGTTGGGGTCTGATGCCAATCTTCATCTCAGCTGTCGCTGACGGTAAAGTCTACGCCTTCAACAACGAACACTCACCCAACTCACCACTATACAACGGCTACAGCATATACTGCATCAACGCAACTTCAGGTGAAGAAATCTACAAGATGCTCAGCTGGTCAGGTCAAACCGGCGGAACCGGCACATCTACAGCTGTTCTAGCAGACGGTTCACTAGTCTACTACAACTACTACGACAACCAACTCTACTGCATAGGTAAAGGCGCAACCAAAACAACCGTATCAGCTCCAAGTATAGCAGCAACCTCAGGTCAAAGCGTAGTCATCAGCGGCACAGTCACGGACATTTCAGTAGGCACCACACAAACAGAACAAGCTGCACGCTTCCCTAACGGAGTTCCAGTGGCTTCCGACGCAAGCACATCTGCATGGATGGAATACGTGTACATGGATCAGGCAATGCCAACCGACTTCACAGGCGTCAACGTTGAAGTCAACGTCGTTGACTCAAACGGCAACTACCGCGCCATCGGAACCGCAACCACTGACTCAAGTGGCTTCTACCACCTCAACTGGACACCAGACATCACAGGCTCATACACAGTAATTGCAATCTTTGAAGGCAACAACGGCTACTATGGTTCATATTCGGAAGCAGCCTTTGCAGTTGACGAAGCCGCAGCAACCCCAACTCCACAAGCCACACAACCGCCATCAGCAGCTGACCTATACTTCCTGCCAATGTCCATCGCCATCATCATAGCAGTCATAGCAATCGGTGCAGTTCTTGCACTGCTGCTACTCAGAAAACACCCATAAAGTGAAAAAAATGAAGACAACAATCTTCCCTCCCTTTTTTAGTTTCTTTGAAATTAGAGACTGGGCTGAGTGGGTTTCTGGTTCTGAATTTACGATGTTGCGATCGTGGTTTTCATTTTTCTTTTCTCCTTAAAGAATAAATGACCCAGAAGCCCCAGCAAACCTCTTCAGCATAATTTGGTCGACAAGCCCTGAAAATTAGCTATACGTCTTGGAAGAAAGCCTTAACTATCTGCCCTCCTGAACTATTTGTGGTGAACTGTTTTTGCCGATTGACCCTGATTTTCAAACTAAACGCCAAGTCAGTGGCGAACATAACGGCCACAAAGTCTGGGGCACCGTTGAACCCCCAGCAACTCTTGGAATCCATGGAACAAACGTTGCGGTGGATTGGGATGTATGCGTCGGAGACGGCGTATGCGCCGACGTCTGCCCCGTATCGCTCTACGAGATGATTGACACGTCAGGGCACCCGATTTCGAACCGAAAAGCTGACCCTGCCCGTGAGAAAGAATGCATCCAATGCTTAGCTTGCGAGATGCAGTGTCCCGCAGCAGCGATAAAAATCACACAAGCCCCATAAAGGCATTTTAGAAAGTTGGGAGCTGACCCGAAAAGGTCAGTTTCAATTCATTTATTTTACTAGAGCCAAGTTCTTGTTTATTCTATCCCAGTTGACGACGTTCCAGAAGGCGTCCACGAATTTGGCGCGGTCATTCTTGTAGTCCACGTAGTAGGCGTGTTCCCAGACGTCGAGGGCCATGATGATTTGGAAGTTGGGGTAAATGTTGACGTTGTGTTTTTCGATTTGCATTACCAGTGGTCTTCCAATGCATGGGTGAACAGATAGGGCTGCCCAGCCTGAGCCTTCCGTGCTTATGGCGGCGGTTGAAAAGATTTTTTTGAACCGCTCAAAGCTCCCGTAGTTGTTGTTAATCAGGTCCGCTATGGCTCCGCTTGGTTCTCCTCCGCCGCCTTTGTCTGGGGGCGCCATGTTTTCCCAGAAAGTGGTGTGGAGTAGGTGTCCGCCTATGTTGAAGGCTAACTCTTTGGCTACGGCTTTTATGTCGAGGATGGTGTTTGCGGCTTTTGATTCGTCGATTTTTGCGAAGAGTGCGTTGGCGTCGTTGACGTATTTCTGGTGGTGTTTGTCGTGGTGGAGTTTAAGCTGCTCTTCAGAGATGTAGGGTGCGAGGGCGTTGTAGTCGTAGGGTAGTTTGGGTAGTGTAAAGGTTTTTACTTTTTCCATAAAGTTCACCAAAAATCAACTAGGCAAAAGAAAAACACGATTAATATACTTTACCTTAAAGAAGTAAGCGCTGTTCTGCTTGCTGGTTTTGCAAATTTCTGCTTTATATAAAGGAAGAAACGTTGCCTCCTCCCCTCTATAGGTTCTGCAATGAGTTTCTAATATGCCCCAAATATGTTGGTGAAGGGGTTTGTGCTTATGTGTGGGTTGTTCCGCCGTTCTCAGCAATCAGCGCTTTGAGCTGCTCGGCCGCTTTCTGCAGCAACACCGTAGGTTCCCCACCTTGTGCAGTCATGGTCAAATGCAGTTCCACCCCCTCGAAACCCAACGGATGAGACTTCACATAAACCCCCACATGCTTCGCCATAACCCTATCAATCAGCGGAGCCAACCGCGACTCCACAACGCCATCTGAGAAAACGCTACATTCACAGAAAACACCCATCCCAGCCGCCTTAATCGCCGGAGCAATGGTTTGGCTGAAAATCCCCCTCATCTCAGCAGGCACCCCGGGCAACGCAAACAACACCGCCTCACCGATTTGGGCACGTAGCGCCGGCGCGGTTCCAATTGGGTTGGTTACTGGCTGGGTTGCTTCTGGAAAAATCGCCATCTTCACCCGCGGCGGCGTCATCTCAACCTCACCGGACATGCCCCGTTTCTGTGCGTACTCTGTGCATTTCTGCTTCACGGTTTCGTATGCCGCGGGGTTTATGGTGAGTTTTTGGTTGAGGGCTTTGGCGATGCCTTGGAAGGTTTTGTCGTCAAAAGTTGGGCCTAACCCGCCTGTGGTGATGATGAATTGGGGTTTTCTGTCGGCGACTTCATGGATGCAACCTGCGATTTCGTCGATAATGTCTTGGATTACTGTTACTCGCCTGAGGTTTGCGCCTAAAACGGTGATTTGTTTTGCGAGCCAGTAGGCGTTCGTGTTTTCGATTTTGCCAATGAGCAATTCATTGCCTATACAGATGACTTCGACATCAACGGTCAAGAGGGTTCCCCATATAGCCTTTCCAAAAAAGGTGCATAGTCAAGGCTATGGATGCCGTCGGTTCCCCCTTTTTGGGGCGAACCTATTTTTTGCTAAGGTACCATTTGAGATACTCTTTTCGGCGGGCTGCTTTCGCATCTTCCTCGCTGTCGTAGTCTGGTCGGCGTTTGTCATGGTAGTCGTTGAGTTCCTGCCCTGTACAGGATAAGCCGCAGCCTTTGCAAACGTAGTGCTTAGTTAAGGAGATGTAGTGCATTTCTCCGCCGCATTCAGGACAATAATTCACCATATCTGTATGACCTTTTTCGGTTTGTAGTTAATCGGCGATGCAGAAATATTAGTCTTGTGCGTTTTTCCGTGCTTTTGCGCGTGAAACTGCTTGAACAGCTCAAGTGTTAATAGTGAATATTTATGAAAAAAGCGTCTTATTCTTGTTACTCAATATTCTTATTCGAAATAACCATTATATAATAAATTGTGGGGAGTTGTAGTCGTAAGTTCCCTATGTTCCCCTAAGTGTAGGTTGCTTCGTGTATCTGTCCACCTTTACGACTACAACTCATCCTAAAAGCCACCGTTTTAGAAACATATCGTTAACCCAAAAAAGGGGGTTAGACGCGGCGGTACATTTTGTCGCTGCCATACTGCCCCGTATCCATCTCCTGCTCGATTTCTTTAAGCAGAAGAATCCGCTTGAACGTGGCAGGATGAGTTGCAAAAAGGCTGTTCATCTGCACCCAAGTGGATTTGGACTCTCTCTCCATAGCCGCATGCAACTCCTGCTCATCTAAAACACCGTCGCGATCCAAGTCGTACTGGCTCTTCTTATCAAGGATTTGCTGCATTTCCTTCTTTGCAGTGCCCGGGTCCTCGATGTAGAAAGCACGCGCCCCTTCCGGAGCTTTGGGAGCTATGGACAGGCCGTATGTGATTTTTGCAAGTGCACTGCTCAATGAACGGGGAGAGCCTGTGACGTAGGCTGAGAAAGCGTCCGCATAGTGCTCTCGCAACCGACTTAGCCTCATGACAATGAGGAAAGTTATTAGGTAAACGGCGAAGGATATGGCGCCTATGGCTAAGAGTGCGGCGCCGCTGTTGTCCTTGCTGTTTCTGCGACTACCACCACTAATCATTCCTGCGCGGAGGGTAACCTGCGCAATCATGTACGCAATAAGCGGCAGGGTCGAGAGCACCGTCATGACGATGTAGTCTTTGTGTTTGATGTGCCCCAACTCATGGGCAATGACGCCTTTGATTTCGTTTTGGTTAAGCTGCCGCAGAAGCCCCTCATGCACGGCTAGGGTGGCGCTGCTGGTGGTTCTGCCAAAAGTGAAAGCGTTAGGCGTGTTGTCTGGCACCGTCGCCAGTTTAGGCATGGGTAAGCCTGTTTTGTCTGCGAGTTCTTTCACGGTTGACTCAAGCCACGGGTTCTCACCGGGTTTTAGGTAATGGAGCCGTGTGGTTGCGGCAACTATGGCTGGGCCAACGGCGTACTGGAAAAGGATGAACAGCGCTGAGCCGCCCAAAGCCACAAGCAACCCCAAGTATATGTCCAATTCTAGAAAGTAAACTATGCCAAAGACGAAGAGTGCAAAGATAAAGGCGGATAGGAATATGGAGGTTGCCATTGCGAATTTGAGTTGTGACAGATTAGCCAAGTATTTGCCCCTCTCAGTGGAATTCAGATGTGCAGAACTAGAGATTAAGGTTTTTCCCAAAAAATGCTGATACAGGGGCGCAATTCTGGTAAACTCTTATATTGAAAACTGATGCTGTAGCTTTAGAGTGTATCTTCATGAAACGTGGCCAGATACCCACCATAGCCTTAACGTTAATGCTAATTCTCACCGCAGCCTCCGCAGCAAGCGTGTTCTCTGGGCAGGTTTATGCCCAAACAGGCTCCATAGTTATAAACAGCGGAGAAGCCTACACCAATGCTACCAAACTGGCACTCACCCTCTTCTCAAGCAACGCAGTTCAGATGCGATTCTCCAACGATAACTCTTCATGGTCAGATTGGGAAACCTACGCCACCCAAATAAACTACACACTAACCGAAGGAGACAAAGAATACACCATATACGTTGAATTCCAAGACAGCCTCAGCCAAACCTCAACCGCCAGCGCTTCCATCATCCTTGACACTACACCGCCTGAACCTGCTGCATACGCCGACTGGTACACCAGCGACTACAAAACAGTATATTTTGATGCCAGCTACAGCACCGACAACTTTGGAATAGCGAGTTTTACGTGGGATTTCGGAGACGGTAACGTAACAAGCGGCGTAACAGTAATTCACAGGTATGCAGCTGTAGGGAACTATACGGTAACTTTATCCGCGCTGGATCATGCAGGCAACAATGGGTCAACAACGTTACTTGCCAGAATCCCAGACGTAACCGCAACCCCCAATCCGACAGTCACGCCAACGCCGGCACCAACCACCTACATACCTCCCAGTACAAACCCCACGGTAATCCCCACAGCTTCCCCGACACCAACACCAAGCGGATTTGACTCAACGTGGACAATCGCAATGGTGGGAGTAGTGGTTATAGTTGTAATTGGGGCAATAATCATTCTACTGCTAAGAAAACGCTCCAAAACACCCTAATTTTTCTATTATAAAAATTGTGACAAAAAAGAAAAGAGTTAGATGGGGTATGCTCCGCATTTCTTGCAGAATTGAATCTTTGTTACCTGCCAACTCTTGCATTTGGGACACTGGATTGCGCCGGGTGTCTGCGGGAATACGTCTTTGGGTTTGCCGAAGATTTTGCGGAAATGCTGGTAGTAGAGCAGTTGTTCTTGGTCTGCGATTTCTACGTCGTCTTGCTCTTTGATTTTAGCGGTTAATTCCTTGAATTCTTCAGCTGTGAATGTGTCATTGAAGTATGTGCGCAGGGTTTCGGTTCCGGTGCCTGCTTCAAGGGGCGCTTTAGGTCTCCAGATGGCTTCTTTAGGTATGACGTCTTCGTAGGCTTTGCGTAGAATCCATTTACCGTATTTGATGCCGTTGTACATGTTAATCTTGTATTTGATCGGGATCTTTTTTGCCCATTCCTGAAATTCCGGGTCTAAATAGGGCGCCTTGATTTCCATACCCAGTGACTGCGCCATGGGGATAGATGAGAAACCCATTTCAGCCCACATCTCCTGCTGTTTAACCGCGAATTGCTCCTCAGTTAAATGGAACTGCCAGGGGTAACCGAAAAGTTCGTCTAATGCGTCACCGGTGAATACAGATTTGATGCCTTTCTCTCTAAGCAGGGTTAAGCCGATGTAGACTGGGAGACTGTTTCGGATTTCCATGGGGTCGTATTTTTTGAGTGCTTCGACGACTTTGGGGTAGTACTTCATGAGGTCTTCTTTACCGAATTGGTATGTTTCGTGTTTGAGGTGGAGAAAGTCCACCATCATCTTGACGTATTCGGTGTCTTTTGGTTGTCCATGTTTGAATGCGAGGGTAAGGCAGGGGATGTTGGGTTTGTATTTTACTGCTTCGTAGGCGATGATTTGGGTGTCGGTTCCAGCGGAGAAGAGGAAGCCGTCGGCCAGGTTTTTTTTAACTACTTTGTGGATTAGTTCTCGGGCTTCGGCTTTGTATTTGTTAACTTCTGTTTCGTTAATGGCCATTTACATCACGTTTGTTATAGTTTCTGTCGCTTCGACGCTAATTAAGTTTACTGTATGCATATAAAAGCCCTTAAAACCTAAACGTTTGTGCGAAAAGTCACAGTAAATTTGAACAATCGCGACATCTACTCGAGGAATACAAGCCGGCAACACCGAATTATTCACCATAATCGCCCCTTATAGAAAAGTCACGGTTACAGTAAACTTCAAAAGCCATCAGCCAAAAGCAATACACAAACACCCAAGAGGAAACCCCCTTGAAAGCCAGCATACTCCACATGGAAATCCGACCCAACCTAGACACCAACCTCAAAGCCGCCAAAACAGCCATACTCAAAGCCGCCAAACAAAACCCTGCCCTCATCGCCTTACCCGAATACTTCACCGTTCCCAACTGCATGGCAGACTTCACCAACGCAGCAAAAATAAGCCAAGAAACCTGCACCAAAACACTCGACTTCCTCCAAGAAGCCTCCACCCTAATTGGCAACATCTACCTCTTAGGCGGCACAGTCCTACAAGAAGACAGCGGCAAATACTACAACACAAGCACACTATGGAGAAACGGCACATTGCTAGCTAAGTACAAAAAAATCAACCCCATACAAGCCGAAATCAACGCGGGCGTAGCCAGAGGTGAGCAACCAGTGGCAGTAGAAACAGAAATCGGCAAGATCGGGCTGCTAGTTTGCGCGGACAGCTTTGACCCCGTGCTGGTGAAAAAGGTTGCACAGTTAAGTGCGGAAATCGTTTCTTTACCTGTTGCAGCCATGGGGTCACATCCAATCGTTAAAGGGCACCCCTTAACAGAGGGCATCGCCAGAGACTACGGCGTATTCGTGTTGAAGGTGGGTAACGTCTGCTCAAACATGAGGGGCGGCAGAAGCGCCATCATTGCGCCTTGGGGCATACTGGGTGAAGTCACCGACGCGCCAGAAGACTCTGTATTGACTGCGGAGTTGGATATGGAGAGGCTTAGAGAGTACAGAAAGAAGCTCAGTAAATCTTAGCCCAATTATCCACGATGCGGCTCATTTCTTTGAACTCGTAAGTTTGAAGCCATTCCCGGAAGGCTTCGTTGTGAACTGCAAACCGTGCCACCTGCCTCGCGTTCTCCGAATCATGAACCAACAGCAAAACAGCCATCAAATTATGGCGAGAAATGTAAGCCACAGTCCGAAGAAGAGCATCAATTTTTTCGTCGGTCGGCATCTCCGCGCTCAACTCCACCACCACAGGTTTTTTGAGTGTGGCAACGAAGTCACGTACGATAGTGTCAACCCAATAGTTAGTGAAATAATCCCTCGACGACAGCGGCACATGGAAGTAATCCACCAACTCAGCGATAGCCGCGAAGTCTATGCCGAAGCGTTCCTTAGCCAAGACGGGGTCGGGGAACATTTCAACTGCAAAAGTGCCTTTTGTGTGGGTTTTGGCTTCTTTTAGGAAAGCTGTGATTGTGTGGGCTCGCCACTCGGTCCAGCTCAAGCCGCTTTTTTCGCGTTGCTCGGTGCATCTTGGGCAAGTGCAGTAATCGAGGTCAGCAAAATGGTAAAGGTTGAGGGTAACTCCTTGAATGTCCTGACTGGAAACACTGTCAAGGTATTCAAAAACTTTCTTGCGGTATCCCAAATGAGTGGGGCATACGAAATCAAAAGCTAAATTCGATTTGCGGTTGCGACGCAGCGCTGGACCGCCTTTGGAGAGCGAAACGATACTTGGGTCTTCTCGGATGGCTTTGGCATCACAGAAAACAGTAACGTCATTCTGCATACCCTTTGCCGCCGGAAAAACTTGGCCATCCACCCATTTAGAGAAGTAAACATGGACATCATAACCTTCAACGAACTCAGGTTTGTATGTGACTAAGCCAATTTGCATGCCCAATACCTTTGCTCGCAACAGATATATTGTTGGCGCTTATTTAGTTGTTGATTTCGCATGGACAAACAAAAGTCACCCATAACCATCGACACCGCCAAGTGCCCTCCCTGCACAGGCCAAATCTGCATCGGTGTTTGTCCACAAGGCGCGCTAGAAGAGGGCAAGAACCGCAAACCCCAATATGTCGCGGTTGTCCAATGCACCAAGTGCGGTGTCTGCGTTAATCTTTGTCCAGCCAAAGCCATCACATTAAATGTTGGCGTACCCCAAAAGTAGCAGCGGGATTTCAGATTGGAGCAGTTTGATTTAGCAGAAAAAACGAAGCTTGTCATAAAAGACAACGTACTAGCCGTAATTTGTGATAACCCTTTAAAGACAGTTAGCTCCGCAATTTTTAACGGCGGGAGCAGACAGGTTAAAGCCGTCCTTAATATTGGGGTGCCGGAGGGCTACAGTGACCTCTCCTTGCACCTTGACCCGCTACAACTCATAACCCAATCCGCAGCAAAACTAAACATAACCAAAGATTACCTCGCGATGGTAACCGCTGCAAAAATCAAAAACTATACCCTCGTCACCAAAAAAGACGGGGATTTCTGCGTCAGCGTCGCCGCAACCGCTGGTTGCTCACATGGCGAATCCAGCGGCGAAGACATCAAAGTTGAAGAAATCACAGGAACCATAAACATAATCGTTTTCATCGATGGCAACCCAACCGAGAGCTGCATGGTTGCCGCTCTCATAACCGCTACAGAAGCCAAATCAGCCGCCCTACGTGACTTTGACATGAGAAGCCGATATAGTGGCGACTCCGCAACAGGCTCCATAACCGACAGCGTCACCGTAGCTACAACAGGCAGAGGCACAGAAATCGTGTTGGGTGGTCCAGCATCGAAACTGGGTCAACTCGTCGGGCACTGCGCACGGAAAGCGGTTACGCAGGCGTTGCTTAAGCAGGAGCCTGTTTGGGCTAACCGTAGTGTGCTGGATCGGCTGCGTGAGAGGCATCTGCCGGTGGAGAAGTTGGCGGCTGAGGTATCCAAAATCGAAGGCTTAACGGTGACCGCGGAGCAATTGAGAGAGATTTTAGCCCAGAACCCGTGGGCTGGCGCGGTTTTGTTGGCGGCTGCAAAGATGGATGACGACTACAAGAAGAACCTGCTGCCCACCGACTACAAAAACTGGAAAACCATAACCAAATGCTTTGCTACACCAACCAAGG
Source organism: Candidatus Bathyarchaeota archaeon (assembly GCA_023488905.1). Classification (GTDB taxonomy): domain Archaea; phylum Thermoproteota; class Bathyarchaeia; order Bathyarchaeales; family Bathycorpusculaceae; genus Bathycorpusculum. Next base: position 10,577 of record JAMDCQ010000021.1, on the reverse strand, counting down.
ACTGCGAGCAATTGGCGGATTGTGATGGTGTAGATTTGCCGCCTTTCCTCAAAGAGACACTTATAGCCATTGTGAAGAGAAGGTTTAGCCGCTAATTGACGCGGATTTTCCCAGTTGTCAGCTAACTCTTCGGCGCCTCAAAATTTTGTCTCTTTAAATAAGGGAGGGGAGGTAGCTGCAGAGGGGTCGCGTGGTTTTTGTATGTTGCTTCTTTGTTTTTGAACTTTAAGTTGAACTTGTGGTTCCGCCTTTAAATAAGGGGGCTATAGAAAAAAATCGCGCCAGAGAAAACCGAAGCTCACGAAGAAAAATAGGTCAACACCGTAAATAGCATTTAGTGATTCGGAGAGAGTAAATAAGAAAAGAAATGGCGTTTAAGAGAGCCATTTTAAGGGTATATCTTGGAAGGTGCCGTCTGGCAGAGTCCTGCGTATGGTGATCGGCAGGATGCCTGCGTCGAGTTCGGTTACGGCTATGTCGATTGGGTTCGTATTTTCTTCTGCATCAACCAAGATTGGTGCTCCCATCGAGATCTGCAGCGCGCGTGCGCCGACTATGCGTGCTTTCTCGAAGCGAGTAATTTTTGGTGGTCCTACATTGATTACGTGTTCTTGCATTCTACATCATGCCTCCCGGCATTCCACCCATACCGCCCATGCCCATTCCGCCTGGCATGCCTCCTCCCGGTGGCATAGGAGGAGCTTTCATCTTTGCAACTGAGATGACGTCGTCGATTTTGAGTATCATGGATGCTGCTTCAGTGGCTGATTTGATGATTTGTTTTTTGACTGCGAGGGGTTCATAAATGCCCAGTTTAGTCATATCGGAGACTTTGCCCTCGAATACGTCGATGCCTGCCCATGTTTGGCCCTTCTCGTGGTTCGCCCTAAGTTGCGTTAGCAAATCAACTGGGTCTAAGCCGGCGTTCTCAGCCAAAGTAGTTGCGATGGCTTCAAGGCACTCCGCGAAGATGCGGACGGCAAATTGTTCTCTGCCTGATAGCTTCTGAGCGTACTTTTTGATGGCGCTGGCCATTTCCATTTCGGGTGCGGCTCCTCCCGCGACAACTCTGGGTTCCTCGATGAGGTCTCTTATGACGCAGAGTGCGTCGTGGATTGAGCGTTCAGCTTCTGCGGTTAAGCGTTGGTTTCCGCCTCGGATGAGTATGGTGACGGATTTGGGGTTCTTGCAGCCCTCGATGTAAGTCATTTTGTCGTCGCCTGTCTTGCGTTCTTCCACCAACTTGGCTTCACCCAAATCAGAGGCTGACAGGGCGTCGATGTTGGAGATGATTTTTCCGCCTGTGGCGCGGGCGAGTTTTTCCATATCGGATTTTTTGGCTCTGCGTATGGCAACTATGCCTTTTCTTGCCATGAAGTGCTGGGCCATGTCGTCGATGCCTTTCTGGCAGATCACGACGTTTGCGCCTGTGGATAGGATTTTGTCAACCATGCCTTTGAGCATAGCTTCTTCCTGTTTGAGGAAGGCTTCGATTTGCGCTGGGTTTTCGATGTTGATTTTTGCGTCGATCTCTGGCTTCTCGTTTTCTAATGAAGCATCAAGCAGGGCAATCTTTGCTTTCTCAACGCGTTTAGGCATGCCGCTGTGGACGATTTCTTTATCCAGAATTATACCTGTGATTAGGCTGGTTTCGCCGAGTGATTCGCCAGTTTTCTTCTCAACCTTAACATCGTCAACGTCCACTTTGTAGCCGTCACCCTGTTTTTCAGCGGCGGCAAGCATGGCTTTGACGGTTATGTCGGCGAGGTATTCTTTGTATTCGGAGACGATTTTGCTGCCCATGGCGGTTACGGCGACTTTTTTGAGGTAATCAGGCTTTTTCAAATCGACGGGGATGGCGATTTTGTCGAGTGTTTCAAGCGCTTTTTGTGAGGCTAAACGGTAGCCTTCGATTATGATGGTTGGGTGGATGTTTTTGTCGACGAGTTCTTCTGCGCGGCTGAGAAGTTCGCCTGCAACGATGACGCTGCTGGTGGTTCCGTCGCCTGCTTCTTTGTCTTGGGTTTTGGCGACTTCAACCATCATCTTGGCGGCTGGATGCTGAATATCCATCTCGTCGAGGATTGTTCTGCCATCGTTTGTTATCGTGACATCGCCGAAGTTATCGACCAGCATTTTATCCATGCCTTTGGGGCCGAGTGCGCTTCGAACAGATTCAGCTACAACTTTGGCGGCCATTATGTTGCTGTGTTGGGCTTCTCTGCCGCGACTGCGGTTTGAGCCTTCCTTGAGAACCATAATGGGTATTCCGCCTGCTTGTGATGATGCTGTTGACAAATCAAGTAAACCTCCATTAATGCGAACAACAACATGACAGCCTTATCCATATAAATTTTTCTAGGCACAACATGATGATACAGACACAGCCAAGCGGTTTTTGCATCATTTAGCTGATTTTTGGGCAGAGGTTTTGTTGCTCCAAGGCCAAACAAGGCATGATAACCAAAAAAGGCTACAAACGCGCAGCACAGAAAGCAGTAAAAATACTAAACAAGTAACTTTGTTAGTGCATCCTTCTGCTATTCTTTTTACGACATGCCAATTTTAGGTGTCTAATATATCTCTAAGCCCTTATTGGTATCTCATGCTCGAATAGATTCCGCCTTAACTATTGTGTTTAACGCCATCGAGATGATGGATGCAAGTTTCTTAGCATCCACCCTTTTATATTTCCGAGCTAATTTCGGTATGTCTCTGTTGGCTTTATACTTCATTTAATGGTCACTTAGTTGCAAGTCCGAAATATTGATTGATGGGATTTTCATCGTTTGCCCAAGTCTATGATAAGTGAGTGAATACCTCAGATAATAGCTCTGTCTGCTTAGATGAGTTGCAAGCTTTTTCTTGAATTCGGCACTTGTTGGTTCGTTATAACTGATTGAATGGCAAAATTCAATGTACAAATTAAGTAATAGTTGACCAATCTCAGACCAATCGGCAGAAGGGTCGAAGCCTATAATGAATGGGTCAGGGTCGCTTCGAGGGAAAAACCACTTAGGAAAAGACAATTGGTGTGGATCAACTTTTGCTTCAAGCCTGCGTACATTATTCAAACGTATGTACGCCGATTGATGTGCCCTTACATTTTTTTGCCGCATTACCGTTATGCAGTACAAAAGCATGTCAGCCGCTTGGTTGAAGATATTATCAATATAGAATTCATTTTGATAGGATATTGGCTCAATTAGATGAAAGAAGCCAATATTTTTAATGCGGAGAAGTGTTCGGGCAGTATAATTTGACCTTGCTTCCAGTTCGAAAAAGTCTTTGTATGCTTTTACGGAGCTGAAATTATCAACATATGGATTTCTATTTAACAAATCCTCGTCCTCAAAAGAAAGCCATTCTTGTTTTTCATCAATAGGTCCGACTATAACTTCCATAAAAGGCTCATTTGTTTGCCTTAATTCGACCCCCTCGCTTTCTGTCAAAGCCTTTACGTCCTTTTCAAAAAAAGTGTTAGGCTTCAACTCTCCGCTTAATGCTTCGTCTACCTTTGCGAGTAGGTCAAATTCATCGGTGAACTCAATGTAATGTTTATTTACGAAATCAACGGAATCACATGTTAAATCCTTCTTTCCTAAATTCTTCTGTTTAAATCGCCAAATTTTCTTTCCATTTTGAGCTTTCTTATATTCCCGAATTACCTCTGGGCTTTCACTAAACCTGCGAGTCATTATCAGAACAAAGTTCGGACTTGACTCAATTGCTTTGTCTATTTGAGTTCTAAATTCTTCGCTCTCTTCCGCAACATTCGGCAAATCTATCTTGTCAAGAAAGGCATTGCGGTGTATTCGGTACGCATTCTCCCTAAGATGTCGAGCATACTGAAAGCCAGTGCACCAGATATATGATATAAAAAAAGCATAACGTTTTTTTTCTTCGTTCTTTATCATTTCCATGTTACTGCTTGGTGAAACTGACTCTGTAGGCTGTTGTAAAGTCGGCTTTGTTTTAGGCTTAAGTTGTTGAGTTATGAATAATTCGGTAACATCTTCAGCCTCAAGGTGGTCTAAAATTACTGCAAGTGAGTTGCCTTCTTTAAAAGCTTCAGGGATGAACGTTGCATCAAAATTTTCTAAAGCCTTTTTTGACTTACTTACGTTCACTAACTCAACATAATTAGGGTCTACGTTCCGTCCTTTAAAAATGAATTCTTCACCATTGTTGTAGTGTTTTGCAACTTTTTCCTTAATGTATTCTTCAGAACGGTTGAGATCAACAATAATGTCTGTCGTTTTAGTTAGCTTTGACACATTTTTGATTATCACATGAAAGTATTCCATTTTTTGAAACCCTTGGTCTTGCATTAAGTTAGGGTTAATACTTTAGTTTTTGCCCTTTCGTTATCTGGTGACAAATTTATTAAGCAAATGTCAGATAATCAACCGTTAGGTTGCTATGACTAAAGAATTAAAGTGGTGGGAAAGTGACGCTGTTAAAGCGATAGAAGTCATAGCGGCAATTGTAGGTATCTTATCGGCTTTGGGTGTTCTTCAATATTTTGGAACAATTGATTTATGGACTCCAATAAGTGCTTTCTTAGCAACCAATATTCTGCTCATTTTAGTTTTAATTATAATCATTCTCATTGTAATTCTAACTTATATTTTGGTTAGAGTGAAAATGCATTCAAATCTAATTAAAAAAGAAAGCCATTCAGAGTGCATTTTAGACCTTAAAGATGCAAAGCGAATTGCAATTTTATGTCAAACGCCAAGAACAACAGAGTTCTTGAGACAGCAATATGATTATTGGCAAAGTCAAAGCTCTGTGCTTGTTCTGGGTGGCTATGGGTTTGACAACTATATGAAAGATTTAGAAAAACAAGGTTTTCTTGAATATAACCAAAACGGAACTTGGAAAACTACACAAACTGCATTAGCGTACATAACAAAATATCATGGAAAATAGCGTTCAAAATACTGGATGCAAAAAACCCACACATAGTACACCCAACGGTCACTCTTTAAGGGCTAATTTCCATAGAAAGCTATGTCTATTTTTATTCACTTTGTACCTTATTGATTAGTACGTTAGTCTGAAGTAGTGAAAAAGGAGCTTGACAGGCTCAGGGAAGAAGACGAAACGTAGATGGGTAGGTTTAAGCGGTTTTTGCCTTTATATAAGGGAGGGGAGGTCAGCGCTGAGAGGTCGCGTGGTTTTGTATGTTGCTTCTTTGTTGTGTGAATTGTAGGTTGAACTTTTAGTTCACCCTTTATATAAGGGGGGTATAGAAAAAAAATCGCAACTGACCCCGCCTCAAGCCGCCTCCCCAAGCCAAACTGCTTGCGGAATTGAGATGCAACCCGCTGCAATACATCCCCGACGCAGACGCAAAAACAGACGCTTCCCCCAAGCCCGTTGGAAGAAGATGAAATAAGAGGGGTCCACGGCAACTTAAACAAAAAATTGAACTACTGCTAAATAAACTGGGGAAAATGGGATTAAAGCAGACGGAAGTTCTCTTTAACTGTCGTCAGCACAACATGCGTGTTAGTGCGTTCAATGTATGGCAGTGCGAGCATTTTTTTGGTGAATGCGCCGAGGTCTTCGCGGCTTTTGAATTTAGCGATGATTATTGCATCGGTTAAGCCTGTGACGTCGTAGACTCCGCATACGTTGGGGATTTTCGCGATTTCGGCTTCTGTCTCGACGAGTCGCCCTTTGGAGACGGTGATTTCGGTGACTACGGTTAGTTGGTAGCCCAGTTTTTCATGGTCTAAAATTACGGAGTAACCTTTGATGAGTCCGTCTTCCTCCATCTTTTTGATTCTGGACAGGACTGTGCCGACGGATACGCCGACGTTTTTAGCGATTTGGCGACTGGAAAATCTGGCGTCCTCTAAGAGGCCCTGTAGGATTTTGACATCTGTATCGTTTAATTCCATGAATGTTCTCTTCCTAAACATTTTTTCAGTGAAACGCTATTTTATGGAACACACTTTTGATAATCAGTCGATTAAGTTTATAAAAGTTTAGTTACCCCCACCAAAATACACACGCCAAATACACCCATAAAAGCCCCAAAAACGGCGTGCTTTGACAGAAAATAGATAGCAATATTAAATTAGAGCCAAAACCCCAATAGTCCTGAGCCACCCATGCCAGCCAAATACGACACCATACTCGTTCTTGATTTCGGCGGTCAATACTGCCACCTAATCGGCAGAAGAATCAGAGAACACGGCGTTTACAGCGAAATCGTACCCCACGATATTTCACCCCAAGAAGTGGCGGCATTAAGCGAGAAATTTAACGTCAAAGGCTTAATCCTATCAGGTGGACCCTCAAGCGTTTACGAACCAAACGCACCCAAACTCCACCCACACATCCTCGAAGTAAACCTGCCCATCTTAGGCTTATGCTATGGGCATCAGCTTTTGGCGCAGTTAGTCAGCGGCAAAGTTGAGCCTGCAACCTGCAAAGAATACGGCATAGCCCAAGTGGACATAGACAAACCAGTCGGCATACTAGAAGGTTTGAGTATGAAGGAGCAGGTTTGGATGAGTCACGGCGACACAGTTATGGCTCCGCCGCCTGAGTTTGAAACTTTAGCTCACACCGACAACTGCCCAGTCGCCGCGTTCCGCCACAAAACCAAACCCATCTACGGCTTACAGTGGCACCCCGAAGTCATCCACACCGAACACGGCATGCGGATGCTTCAGAACTTCATCTTCCAAGTCTGCAAGGCGCAGGCTAACTGGCAGATGGAAGACCTCATCACAAAGATGGTTAAAGAAATCCAAACTGAAACCGCGGGAAGCAGAGCCATCATCGGCTTAAGCGGCGGCATCGACAGCAGCGTCGCAACCGCACTCGCAGCCAAAGCACTCGGAGAGAAACTCACAGCAGTATACGTTGACCACGGCTTCATGCGCGAGGGCGAAACAGAAGCCATACGCGAAGCCTTCGAAAAATTCGACATCAGATTCATCGTAGCCGACGCCCAAGAACGCTTCATGAACAAACTCCGAGGCGTCACCGAACCCGAAACCAAACGCAAAATCATGGGCGAAGAATTCATCCGCGTGTTCGAAGAAATCGCCAGCGACTCAGGCGCAGAATACCTCATACAGGGCACAATCTACCCCGACCGCATCGAATCGGGCTTCCGCAAAAACAGCGACAAAATCAAATCTCACCACAACGTCGCCGGCTTGCCAGAGAAAATCAAATTCAGGAAAATCCTTGAGCCACTACGCGACCTCTACAAAGACGAAGTACGCAAAGTCGCACGCATGTTGGAACTGCCCAAAGAAATCGTTAACCGCCAACCCTTCCCAGGACCAGGCCTAGCAGTGCGCATAATCGGGCCGCTAACGGACGAGAAAGTGAAGATCGCCAAGAAATCCGACAGAATCGTCCGCGAAGAGATAGAGCAGTGCGAGTTTGCAGACGGGTTGTGGCAGTACTTCTCGGTTGTTACCGACACCAAGGCTACAGGCGTTAAGGGCGATGCGAGGGCTTATGGTTATGTGGTTGCGGTACGAGCGATGGAGAGCCGAGAAGCCATGACAGCAAGCTTCGCCAAACTGCCGTACGCGGTACTGGAGAAGATTTCAACTCGCATCACTAATGAGATTCCCCAGGTTACCCGCGTGGTCTACGATGTAACGCACAAGCCCCCCGCAACAATAGAGTGGGAATAGACCAAAAAGGGGAAAACGACAATTTACAGTTGTCACCCTAAACATGCACTTGCATTTATAAAGCAGCCATAAATGTACTCTATAACCAAAGGTGACACCGTGAAAGCGTTGATTCTCGCAGGCGGCTTCGCAACCCGACTACGCCCCCTAAGCTGTACCAGACCCAAAACACTCTTCCCACTAGTCAACAAGCCACTTTTGCAGTGGATTTTTGAGCGCTTAGCAGACAACGGAGTAGACGAAGTCGTTATGGCAGTCAACGCCCTAACACAGTTCTACATCAGGCAACAGAAACCGCCCAAGTGCGGCTTGAAGGTGAGGTTCTCCATTGACCCGCCCAAGATGCCCCTTGGAACCGCTGGACCAATAAAGAAAGCCGAGAAACTCCTCGGCCACAACGAACCCTTCATAGTTTTAAACGGAGACATATTCGCAGACATAAACTACAAAAAACTCCTCCGAACACACACCGAAACAAACGCCTTAGCCACCATAGCACTCTGCACCTTAGAAGACCCCTCCGCCTTCGGTGTAGCTGACGTCTGCAACGGCAACCAAATTAAACAGTTCATCGAAAAACCACCCAAAAACGAAGCGCCAAGCAACCTCATCAACGCAGGAGCATACGTTTTGAGCCCCAAAGTTTTTGAGTACATTCCAGAGGGCAGGGCTGTTTCGATTGAGCGGGAGGTTTTTCCGAAGTTGGCGGCTGAGAGCAGGTTGAGCGGTTTCCGCATGGAGGGGTTGTGGATGGACATCGGCAAACCCCAAGAATACCTTGACGCAAACAAAACCATTCTGGATTCCATTTCAAGCAAACTCAAGAAGCCCAAATCAAAGAAAATCAACATAAGCCTCCCAGTTGCCATCGATAAAGGCGTCACCATCGCAGAAGGCTCCACGATAGGGCCATACGCAATAATCGGCAAAAACGTCAAAGTAGGCAAAAACGTCCAGATATGCGACTCAGTCGTTTTCCCCGATGTGGAAATAGGCGACGACACCACAATAAGCGGAGTAATCGTCGGGGAAGGTGCACGCATCGGCAAAAACGTCAAACTGGGCAAGGGATGCATCATCGGTGATCTAGTAAAAGTGAAAGACAACGTTGGCATCCATGAGTCTTCATCGGTATGTCCGGCGAAGGAAATCTCTGAAAACATTTTAAAACCCAAAGTTGTCTGTTAAAGGGTACAGGTCTGAGAGGAATATTACATGACTACAAAGCTTTTTGGAACAAACGGCATTCGAGGTCTAGTTAACATTGAATTAACACCTGAGATGGCTATAAAAATTGGATCAGCCATCGGAACCTTCTTTGGAAAAAACAAGAATATACTTTTGGGGTATGACGCGCGAACAAGCGGCCCCATGTTCGCCAAAGCAGTCACCGCAGGATTGACGGCGACGGGCTGCAACGTTTACTTCTCGGGCATGGCTTCAACCCCCGCAATTCAATTCGCCGTCAAAAACCACAAAATGGATGGTGGAGTAATCATATCCGCATCCCATAATCCCCCAGAGTATAACGGCATCAAAGTCATCTGGAGCGACGGCATCGAAACCTCACATGAACAAGAGGTCGAAATCGAAAACATTTACTTTGACAACAAAATCGTCTACGCCCCATGGGACCAACTCGGAGCCAAAAAAGAGCAACCGGGCATAAACGACGAATACAAAGACGCAATCAAAAAACACGTAAACCCCCAAGCAATCGCCGCCAAAAAATTCCACGTCGTCGTGGATGCGGCTAACAGCGTCGGCGGAATCGCCTTACCGCCCCTGCTACGCGAGTTAGGCGCTAAATGCACGACCATCAACGCTAACATCGACGGAACCTTCCCCGGTCGGTTGCCTGAGCCTCGACCGGAGAGCCTCGGCGACCTCTCCAAAACCGTCAAAGCAGTAGGTGCGGACATGGGTGTCGCCTTTGACGGAGACGCCGATCGCTCCATATTCTGTGACGGAAACGGCACTATCTACTGGGGTGACAAAACCTTCGCCGTAGTAATCAAGCATTACCTAATCAAGAATCCGGGCGCAAAAATCGTCACTCCAGTCAGCAGCTCCACTCTAATCAAAGACACCGTTGACGCTTACAAGGGTGAGTTAATCTGGACCAAAGTCGGCAGTGTCACGGTCTCGCAGACCATGAAGGCAGAGAACGCCAACTTGGGCGGCGAAGAAAACGGCGGCATCTTCTATCGCCCCCACCAAGCAGTCCGAGACGGCGCCATGACAACCGCGCTCCTCCTAAACATTATGGCAGAGGCGGGCAAATCGCTGGCTGAACTCGTCGCTGAGCAGCCTCAGTACTTCATCGAGAAGGGCAAAATCGAGTGCCCCAACGACAAAAAAGAGGCCCTGCAACGGGGAATCTACGAGCAAGTCAAAAACGAGAACGTTAGCACCATAGACGGCGTTAAAATCTGGTTCCAAGACGCCAGCGCGATTCTGATTCGCCCAAGCGGCACTGAACCCGTCTTTAGGCTCTACGCAGAAGCTAAAAACCACGAAAAAGCCGTCAAACTCGTAGAAGACTACATCGCCAGACTTGAAAAAATCTTAGTCAAAATCTAAGCAGGAACCTGAGGAGCAGCCCTTGCCCCCAATTCTACACCTAACCCCCCAAGACGTCGACAGCATCGACAAACGCAGAAAAATCAGCGTTGCCGTCGTCGGCTGCGGGCACAAGGGCATATTCTTCACCAACGCCTTTGCAGACGCAGGGTTCAGCGTGGTTTGCACTGATGCTGACGCCAGCGTCGTCAAGAAAGCAGCTAAAGGGAAAACGGCTTTTTGCGACTCTTCGGCGGAGGCGAAGCTCAAAAGTCACATTGCGGCAGAAAAAATCGATGTATCCAGCGAACTCAAAAAAAACTGTTGCCCAAAGCGATG
>JAMDCQ010000014.1:34024-203198 GCA_023488905.1 Candidatus Bathyarchaeota archaeon | reverse complement strand
GCATTCTGGCAAATCGTCGAAATCGAAAAAACTGAAGCCAAAAAACGCCGCCAAGCTCTCGTCGTCATTGAAGACGCAGAAGGCCAACGATACCAAACAATCATGGATTTCGTCTTTTCAATCGGCGAAGCCGCCCCGATGATTAACACGCTGGAGGCATTCAACGTTGTCTGAAGAAGCCATGATTAAGAACTGGGAACAGCACCCGATGCTTCAACCCAGAATAGAGAAAGTCGTGGTCAACCTCAATGTTGGTAAATCAGGCGAACCACTCGAGAAAGCTAACAAAGTCCTCTCAGAAATCACCGGACGCAACCCAGTTAAGAAGAAAGCCAAATCAACCATCCGAGACTTCGGTATACGCGAAGGCGAATCCATCGCAGTGGTCGTCACCCTGCGAAAGCAGGAAGCAATTGACTTCCTAAAGAAAGTCTTCCCAGTCGTCGACAACAAACTCGCCAAACGAGCATTCGATGTACGCGGAAACTTTAGCTTCGGCCTCAAAGAACACATCGAAATTCCAGGCATCAAATATGATCCTGAAATCGGCATCTTCGGTATGGATATATGCGTAACTGTCAACAGAGCTGGTCAACGCATAAAGACTCGTAAGCGCCAAAGTAAATCCATCGGTCCAAAGCATGTCCTGACACCTGAAGAATCTATGGTCTTCATAAAACAAACCTTAGGAGTCGAAATCGTCTAAAACAGAGAGTGAATGTATGGGAAAACAGCAAGTCAAGAAAGAACGAAAATACGGCAAAGGTTCACGTCCATGTCAAAGATGTGGCTCGTATGGCCCCGTTATCCGACGTTACAATTTATATTTATGTAGGCACTGTTTTAGAGAGGCTGCCCCAAAATTAGGTTTCAAGAAATATGAGTAGGAGCTAAAAGAAACAAATGGACACTTTAACAAATGGTCTCGTAACCATCATAAACAACGAAACACGCAACAAACGCGAATGCATCATTAGCCCTGCCTCTAAACTATTGGGGCGAGTTCTACGCATCATGCAACTAAACGGTTACATAGGCGAATTCGAATTCATCGATGACGGACGACAAGGGAAATTCAAAGTCCAACTTCTCGGTAGAATCAACAAGTGCGGCCCCGTAAAGCCCCGCTTTGCAGTGCAAGCCGACGAGTACGAGGACTGGGAAAAGAAATTCCTCCCCTCTCGAGACGTCGGTATCATGGTTGTCTCAACATCTCAAGGCGTCATCGCCCACAAGGATGCTGAAGAAAAGAACATCGGAGGAAGGCTCTTAGCCTTCGTGTACTAGGAGAGAAACGTTTTATGCGGCTTCCAGAAGTATCCCGAACCATTCAAGTTCCAGACGACGTAACACTCAATGTAGTCGGCAAAACAATCAACGTTAAAGGCGCAAAGGGTAACCTAACACGCGACTTCTCTTATGCAACAGTAGCCATAGAAGGCCAAGACAAAAACGTTCGCATATCGGCTAAGTGGCCACGCAAAAAGGAAACCGCTCTGGTAGGAACCATCTGCTCACACATAAACAACATGATCACAGGCGTCACCAAAGGCTACACATACAAGATGAAATTCTTCGCCTTCCACTTCCCCATCTCAGTTAAACTCCAAGGCAAAAACGTACTCATCGAAAACTTTACCGGTGAACGCAGACCCCGCAGCGTCAAAATCTTAGGCGACGTCAAAGTCAAAATCGAAGCAGAAGACATCATCCTCCAAGGCGCAAACCTAGAGGACGTCAGCCAAACCGCCGCCAACATCGAACAATCCACAAAGGTTCGCCGAAAAGACCCGAGAGTCTTCCTTGACGGCATCTACACTTATGAACGTAACGAAGGAATGGCATAATGAGCGAAAAGAAAATTACTCCATCACGAAAAGCACTTCAAGTTAGGACACGTGCCAGAAATAAGAAGCCCAAATTCGTACGAGCCGAAAGCTGGAAGTACGACCGCTTCAGCCTAAGCTGGCGCCGACCACGCGGACTCGACAACAAAATCCGCCGAAAAATCAAAGGTTGGCCTCCAGGACCCAGCATGGGTTACAAGGGACCAAAAATCGCCCGATTCCTTCATCCATCAGGCTACCAAGAAGTCATAGTTTACAACGTAGCAGACCTAGCAAACGTCGACATCAACACTCAGGCAGTCCGTATTGCCCACACTGTTGGTAAACGAAAACGCGCAGACATCATCGCTAAAGCCAAAGAACTCAACCTGAAAGTCCTCAACGTCAAACTAACCGCCGAAACCACTGAAGAAACAGAAGAAGAGGACGAAGTAGAAGGCGAAGAAACCAAAGCAGAAAAGGAAACTAAAGAAAAGAAGCCCAAAAAAGAGAAGAAAGCTACACCTAAGAAGAAAGCAGCAAAAAAAGAAAAATCTAAACCCCAGAAAGGAGAAGAAAAACAATGACCAACCTAAGTGGACAGAGACGTCTAGCCTCTCAAATTCTCAAAATTGGGCAGAACCGCGTTTGGATAGACCCTGAACGTATGGACGACGTTGAAGGCGCAATCACACGTGAAGAAGTCCGAAAACTCATTCACGAAAAAGTCATCGTTTCATTACCTGAGAAAGGCGTAAGCCGCTCACGCGCAAAAACCATCCGAGGCAAAAAACGCTTAGGCCGACGCAGCGGACCAGGTAGCGTCACAGGCGCAGGCTACGCAAAAGTTACTCAGAAAGACGCTTGGATGATCAGAATCCGCTCTCTGCGACGAAAACTCCGCGAGCTAAAAGCAAGCCGAGTAATCACAGAATCCACCTACACCCAATACTACCGTATGGCGGGTAGCGGCAGATTCCAATCCATCGCTGAAATGGAGCGTAACCTAAAAGCAAATGACCAGTGGAGGAAACGTTAAGATGGCAAGAAGTGCACACTACAGAGTACAACTTAGACGCAGACGCGAAGGTAAAACTGATTATCAAGCCCGTAAAGCTATGGTAGTTTCAGGTAGACCCCGCCTTGTCGTGCGCCCCTCACTCAAAAACGTATCAGTACAAATAATCATCGCTAAAGCAATCGGCGACCAAGTGCTCGCAGCCGCCAACAGCCGTGAACTCATCAAGAAATACGGTTGGAAAGCAGCCACAGGCAACATCCCAGCCGCATACTTAACCGGTTTGCTCTGCGGATTAAAAGCAAAAACTGCAGGCATAAACGAAGCAATCCTCGACATCGGCATGGTTATTCCAACTAAAGGCAGCAAAGTCTTCGCCGTTCTCAACGGCGTCTTAGACGCAGGCGTGGAAGTTCCTCATGGCGAAGGAAAAATCGTGACAGACCGCAACAAAGGCGACCACATAGCAACTTATGCTGAAGAACTAGGTGCAGACTCTGATGAGTACCAAGCCAAATTCTCCAAGTTCATCGAAGCAGACGTCGCCCCAGAAAACCTCCCCGAACACTACCGCACAGTAAAAGCTGCAATAGCCGCAACGTTCAAGGGCATAACCATTGCTCCAGAACCCGAAACCAAACCAAAGAAAGCTCCAGCCAAAGCTGCGCCTGTCAAGGAGAAAGCCGCTCCGCCAAAGGAAAAGGCTCCTCCAGCAAAAGCGCCCGAAGCTGTTCCAGCGCCAGTAAAAGAGAAAGCGCCAGCCTCAAAAGAAGAGGCTCCAAAGCCAAAAGCTGAGGAAAAAGCACCTGAAGCTAAAGCTGAACCAGCCAAAGCAGCTCCAGCAGAGACGCCCGCAGAGAAACCTGCAAAAGCCCCCAAAGCTGCCAAAGCAGAAAAAGCCCCTGCAAAAGCCAAAGCGGCAAAAGCTGGAAAAGCCGAAGTCGCCGAGGAAGCTCCAGCTAAAGAAGCCAAAGTAAAAGCTGCACCAAAGAAGAAGGCAGCTCCCAAGGAAAAAGCAGCTAAAGAAGAGAAAACCGCTCCCGCTAAAGAAAAAGCACCAGCCAAAAAGGCAACCAAGAAGGGTGAAAAGAAAGAATGAGTAGAAATCCACGAGATAAAAGCAGAGATAGCGAAAGACGCCAAGCTAGCCTAGAACAGTGGGTACCAAAAACCCGTTTGGGCAAAATGGTTCAAGAAGGCAAAATCACAAGCATCGAAGAAGTCTTCCTCAGCGGAATAAAAATCAGCGAATCACAAATCGTTGACTCACTGATCCCAGACTTACAGGAAGAAGTCATTAACGTCAACCTCGTACAGAAACAAACTGACGCAGGCGAAAAATCACGATTCAAAGCCATCGTCGCAGTAGGAAACAGAGACGGCTACATTGGCCTCGGCCAAGGCAAAGCAAGCCAAGTCCGCAACGCCATAGAGAAAGCAGCAGTAAACGCCCGACTAAACATCGTCCCAGTTAAACGGGGCTGTGGCAGTTGGGAATGCGGCTGCGGCAAACCACACAGCATACCCTTCCAAGTTGAAGGCAAATGCGGCGGTGTCCGAGCAGTTATCATCCCTGGTCCAAGAGGCTTAGGCTTAGTCAGCAGTGAAGTTGCCAAAGTCATCCTCGGCTTAGCAGGCGTTAAAGACCTTTGGATGCGCAGCTACGGCTCAACCCGAACCGTTCCATCATACGCATGCGCTATCTTTGATGGGTTGAAGAAGACTTACAACTTGATTACAACAACTGATTGGGTGAAGTAAACATGTCACAACAGAAAACAGAAGAATGCAAATGTCTCGTAGTAGTGCGAGTCCGCGGCACCGTCAGCGCAATGAAGGAAGCCCGCGAAACCCTCGAACTGCTCCGATTAACACACACTAACCACGCAGTCATCATCGACAGCAGACCAGCCTACAAAGGCATGCTCCAACGCGTAAACAACTATGTCACTTGGGGCGAACCAACAAAAGAAACAGTCACAGCTATGCTTACAAAACGCGGACGCTTAGCAGGTCAAAAAAAACTCAGCGAAGAATTCGCCCAGAAAGCCGGATTCAAAAACATCGAAGACCTCGCAGAAGCCATAGTCAACTGCAAAGCTGTCTACAGCAAAATCGAAGGTGTCGAACCACGCTTCAAGTTGCATCCGCCACGCAAAGGCTACAAAGGCCAAACCAAAAACTCCTATCGTGCAGGCGGCGAAGCGGGTTACCGCGGCGAAGCCATCAACGACCTCGTCAAACGCATGGTTTAAACCTGCGTTCCCAAATTTTAATTCAATCTTCTTTTGTCAATTTCATTTTAGGCTTATTCTAAAAAATAGAAAAACTTAGTTGATGTTATCAAAGTTTTCTTTAATTATCTTTCTGGTTACCGAGAATGCTTTGGATTCTGCCAAGTAATCTTTATGCAGTGATGCCTGAGCAATCATTTTGCCAAAGTTTTTGTTGGCTACGTATGCTGTCGCGGCCTGTTTGGGCTGAACCACATATGCATAGTACGATGCTGCTGAACCCATGAGAAAACCGCTGAACCATAGTGGCACGACAAAGAAGAAGAAATAGAAATTCCAAACATCCACTGCACCGAAAACTGGCACCTGCACCGGTGGAGGATAAGTCATGTTGGTCCAGTAGAAGCTGCCCAGCATGAAGTCAAGTGTGTTAAAGCCGAGTCCAGACATGGCGATGGCAACAAAGAAAGCTGTTACCAACATGAGGATGTGTTTTTTGGTTTTAGTTACAATGAAAAAGGCTGCCATTGCTAACCCTGTGGCTAAACCGCCGATCGCCATCGTAGCCAACCCAAAGATGCTATACGCGTATTTTGCATCCATAACAATGTAGTTGTTCATGTGCCACTGGAATTCAGAGTCTTTGCCATACCAGTCAGCACCAATCATAACCCCGATGTATAAGCTGTAACAGAGTAAAACAACGCTTAGCGTGAGGATTAATCCTATCGCAATCTGTTTTCCCCTCAAATATTCTCCCTTCCAAACAGTGAACCATACTTATTTCACTTAAAGATTATGACATGCAACCCCTCTCTCTTCTGGCTTGAATTGTTTATGATTAAAAGTTGAAGATTTGTTCGCTCTGCTTCAAACTTGCGATTGTAATGTCAATTTATTATGCAAAAAACATTAAATAATACTTTAAGTATCATCGGGCTTGGTGACACGTTTGCAGAAGTGGGCAGATTTCCTTGTATCCGCGGTACGAACACATCCTAGCCAGAACCGCATAGAATCTCTTGAGGTACACTCAGATTTCGGCAACATGGTGAGTGAAACCGCCATAGTTTCAAGAGACGAAGTTATCGCCAACATAAAAAAAGGCGTTACCTACTCTACAGTGTTTAGGACTGCAATGGAGAAATGGCGCAAAGGTCAAGATGTGCATCTAGTAACGATTAACGGCGTGGATTACCTGCGCACAGACGCCGAGAACAAACCAGTCGACCAATTCGACGACGTTCCCGAACTCTAAGCGGCGTCTACATTCATCGTATTGTTAGCATTTATCTTTCTCTTTGAAGAAAGCAATCCAGAAACCCCAGCAAACCCGGCTTGAAGTCTCAATTTAAAATTCAGCTTTTTTATTGGAGGGAGAGGTCGCGTGGTTTTCAACATGAGCTTTAGTTGGTTGTAAAAGGCATTTTCTGTAATGTTTTGTTGTGTAAATTTTTTATTAGGGTTGGGTTGTGGTTGAATGCGGGCGGAATTCACGGAAATCGCAACAGACGCCACGCAAAGCGCATCGCTGGGTGCGTTTAGCGCATCTGATGACCCTTTTATGCTTTAACGGTAGATCAAAATGCCTCTGTTTTGTTTGTTCTGCTTGCGGAATTCGCCACAACCAGCCTGCAACAAGACACATACGCAGACGCAAAAAAGCAGACATTAGCCAAGTCTGCTGGAAGAAGATGAAATAAGAGGGGTCCCCTGCATCTTCCAAGATTAATTTTTGAACTACTGTTAAATAAGGGGAGGGGCTAGCGGCAAAGCAATAAAACGCTCTTTGTATAGGAAAAAGGAGGGAGAGGACAAGAGTCGATTTCCTTTCTCCCTTCATTTTCTTTCAGATCGCTTAAGAGGATCAGTTGCTATTGGCTGGTTAGTTTGATTTGTCGCTTGGCTGCTGCCTGCCTCGAGCTTTGACCTGCGTTAGCCTGCGAACTTTTTTTGGCTCTTATCCTCAGACAGTGATTAGGCGGTTTTGTGTTATATAATTTACGCAAATCCCTCTGTCAATATTAACAACCGCGAGTTCAGCATTTCTATTCGTTGCTTCACGGCAACCCAAAAACCCGCCGCTTGGCATCCTCCATAGACAAGGACGAGTTCTCTGTGAAAGCAACAAAACCGCTTTCAACAAGTCCCCTATTTTTTCAGCTACAATCGCATAAGAACACCTAGGAACCTGCACAAACAAACACAAGTTACATTTCAACACTGCCAAGTGCTTGCCTACTCTACATTCCCTCTCCAACAAACATCTATCCTTTATATAAGGGGGTATCGAAAAAAAATCGCATCTGCCAGCGCCAACCCGTTCGCTAGTTTTAGCATTAAACTGCGGTGTGTTCGTCAGGGATTTTCTAACCCTTTATGTGCGATACGTTTTATAATGGCTTCATAGAGATGCGTTAATCTGGAGGGGGACATCACACGAGTGCAAAATGGAGAAGAAGCAATAAGAACCGTAAATGGTTAGACCTTAAAGATTTAGGGGAAACAAAAAAATCTAAAACCACCCCGAAGGCGAAAAGTGCGATACCCAATTTCCGCACATCCAGCAGTTACGCCAAGAAAAAGTTTGAGGAACCCAAACCCCTAATCGACATTTTCCAAGACAACAACAACATCACAATCATAGCTGAAATCGCAGGCTTTAATAAGGAAACCTTCAAGATTAATGTGAAAGATCAAAAAATCACGCTGTCAGCCAAATCAAAAGAACGCCGATACTATAAAAGTTTAAATTTACCGAAGGTAGTCATTCCAGACGAAACGCACACGAAATACAAGAACGGCGTGCTAGAAATCAAACTTAAAAAAGCTGAATCAACAGTATTAGGAAAAGCAGATCAACATGCCCCATAAACTAAGAAAAATACGAAAATTCAGAGGCTCAAGAACTCAAGGTTACGGAAGAATTGGACAACACCGCGATTCAGGTAGCAAAGGCAACCGCAAAGTCGGACGCCACAAGCACCTTTGGAGTAAAGTCGTAACAAGCGACAAAAGTTACTTTGGAAAAAGCGGCTTCACCTCTCCACAGAGTAAACATCGAATCGAAAACACCATCAACCTACACAAACTCGACCAACTTGCCGCAGGCAGCAGCATCAACCTCACCGAACTCGGCTACACCAAACTCCTTGGAACAGGCAAAATCACCAAAGCCTTAACCATCCAAGTTCCAGCAGCCTCAAAATCCGCCCAGCAAAAAATCGAAGCTGCAGGCGGAAAACTTGTACTCCCAGAAGCAGAAGTAGAAGTCTCCGAGGAGTAAGCTGCTGAATGGCCGGAAGATTTCTCAGCCTCTTTAAACCAATAGGCCGAGTTTTACCTGAAATCAAAAAGCCTGGACGCAAAGTTAGCTTTAACGAAAAAATCTTCTGGACCGCACTTGTCCTAGTTGTTTTCCTTGTAATGACCGAAACCCCACTCTACGGCATAAGCTCTGATGCCCAAGACAGGTTCGGTGCATTACGTGTTATCTTCGCCTCTAACCAAGGCACACTTATGGAGCTCGGTATCGGCCCCATCGTCACTGCAGGTTTAATTCTGCAATTACTCGCAGGCTCCAGCATCATAAAATGCGACTTATCTAACCCTGAAGACAGAGGACTCTTCACCTCCGCCAGCAAAGTCTTCAGCATAGTCTTAACGGGCGTTCAAGCAGGCGCCTACATCATAAGCGGCATGTACGGTGCAATAGGTGTACCCGTTATGCTGGCGATTTTCTTCCAGCTAATAGCCGCAGGCATAATCGTTATGTTAATGGATGAATTAGTCCAGAAGGGCTGGGGATTAGGCAGTGGTATCAGTCTCTTCATCATGGCAGGTGTCGCCCAAACCATCGTTTGGAACACTTTCAACCCGCAAACGGGTCTGTTCTTCGGTGCGCTCCAGCAATTCCTCGGTGGAGCCATGACCTCTGTTGAATGGGTATTCGGCAGTGGTGTCTATCCCTCTTTGCTGGGTTTCATCGCCACCATAGTCGTGTTCCTTGTAGTAATCTACCTGCAGGGCGTCAGAATCGAGTTGCCCATGAGCTATGCAGGCTACAAAGGTTTCCGCAGCCGATACCCAATCAAGTTGCTCTACGTCAGCAACCTGCCAGTCATCTTCGCTTCAGCATTGTTTGCTAACGTTTACTTCTTTACGCAATTGCTCTGGAGCCAAATGGGTCAACCTGCGCCTGGTACGAACTTGTTCTTCCAAATCGTAGGAGACTATAACGTAACGGTATCTGGCAACTCTACCAATGTGGTTCCAGTTGGGGGCTTAGCGTATTTGGTAACTTCACCTCATAGCCTTCAAGCAGTCGCCGCTGACCCACTTCGCGCAGCCGCATACTTGGGTATCATCGTGGCTTTCTGTGCTGTCTTCTCGCTTATTTGGCTGGAAGTCGGCGGATTAGGCCCCACTAAAGTCGCCAAGCAACTTATGGACAGCGGCATGCAGATTCCCGGTTACCGGCGCAGCGAACGCCCCATCGAGCAAATTCTCAAACGCTACATCCCAGTCGTCACAGTACTCGGCGGTATAATCGTCGGTTTAGTGGCTGGTCTGAGCGACTTTTTGGGCGCTTTCGGCACAGGCACCGGTATCCTGCTCAGCGTGGGCATCATCTACCAATACTACGAGTTGCTGATGCGTGAACGCGCGGCAGAAATGTTCCCCGCGTTCAGAAAAATACTGGGCGAATAAGCTAACCCTTAGTTGGGTTCTCTTCTTTTTCTATTTTCTTGGTTCCCTTTGATAATGGAGTTTAGGTTTTTTCTGCGTTTTTCTAAGTGTATGTAGACTGTTTTGGTCTGGGTTTGATTTTTCTAGTAGTAGTTGTTGCCGAAAAACCCTATACACAACAACCAACGGGCTTGGGTTCCGCGTTCTGTTTTGGTGTTGGCTGCTTTAGGCGGTTGCTGTTTGGTTGTGGCTGGTTCAGCAAGCAGAACAGACTGCCCTGTTGAGCGGAGGTTGTTGCTCTCACAGAGACCCCCTCCCCCTATAAAAGGCGAAACCGTTAGATGCTTGGGGCAGCCAAACCAGACCTCCTTTCTAATGGCTTTCGCTTGCGCTATACGCACGGTTTCGCCGCAGAGCTCTATCCCTCTACAGGTTTCTGCATACATCTGATATTTGCATCCTAATATGTCCACGAAAAACGCACCACATCTGACGGAAAACGTGGCGTCTATTGCGTTTTGCGTGAAAGTTCCGCTTATAGAATCACGCGATCTCTCAGCGCTGACCTCCCCTCCCTTATTTAAAGCGGCTTTGTGGTTGCATGCGTGCTACCTCATACGCTTATATGGGTTTCCAGCCTCTAAATAGGTGTAAGGGCTTCTTTTTGAACCGAGTTATCCTAAAACAGTCAGATTCAACGCCGATTTCTAAAACTCAACCTCAGCAAGTGCTCCAACCTGAGGTGCTTCAGCTCGACGGCACCCTTATCCTCAGCGGACACCAACCCACCCTGCTGCCCTACCCCGGCTTCTTCTATCGCATGTACCACTCCAACGTCATGGACATCTGCCCCTACGACCCGCTAAGTCGCCACAGCGACCGCTACCAGCACCGAGTCAAAATCGGCAAAGACACACAGTGGCGATGGCTCACCCTGCCCATCGAAGCATCAAGCACCAACTCGATAATGGAGGCAAAACTCAAAACTCATCTCTTAGCTGAACGATGGGGGAAACTCGAACACGTCTACCACAAATACCCCCTCTGGGACGATTATAAGGGTGAGTTGAAGGAGATTTTCTTCTCTTATCAGTACCTCTGGGAACTAAACCTGCGCCTCATTCTCTGGCTCCGCGACATCTTAGGCATCAAAACCTACCTATCCATCTCTTACGGTTCAGAAGGCTGCGACACAACCGAACGGGTCGCCTCTCAGTTCTCGAACTACGGTTCCGTTGTCTACCTCGCGGGGAAAGGCAGCATGGAATACTTGGACATGCAGAAATATGAGCGCCTCACCCAATCCACCATCGCTTTGGTGACCTATACGCCGCCGACGCCCTTCTCAACAGTATCCATCTTAACCCCTTTGCTGATGTATCCGCCACAACGAGTGCTAGAAATCCTAAACATCAGGCGGGAACCCATAAAGGTGATAGTTAACGGCGCAGAATACAGCGTCAACTACCTAAACAGCTAACTAAGCGCCCATCAACTTTAGAAAGATCGCTTTTGCCGAGTATAATCGGTTTTCTGCCTGTTCGTAGATGACTGATTTGGGGTTTTGGATGGCTTCGGCGCTTATTTCGTAGCCGCGGTGGATGGGCATGTCATGCATGATGTAGGGGGCGCATCCTTTGAGCAGTTGCGCGTTAATTTGGTAGGGCATCATGAGTTTGATGCGCTTCTCTTTTTCTTGGACGAACTTGGGGTCAGTGAAGAATTCCATGTCAATCCAGGTATCAGTGTAAACAAAATCCGCGTCCTTAACCGCCTTCTTAACGTCTAAGGTGCTTTCCCAGAGCCCCGTTTTCTCTGCTTCCGCCAGCAGCTCCTCATTTCTTGCCGCTTCGTTAAAAATCGGCGTAACCGTGGTTAATTTGACGCCTGTTTTGGTGCATCCCTCAATTAAGCTGTTGGTGACGTTGTTGTGGACGCCTATGTAAACCAGTTTTGCGCCTTTGAGTTTGCCGTGCTTCTCTTTGATGGTTATGAGGTCGGCGAGGGCTTGGCTGGGGTGATATTTCTCGTCGCAGCCATTTATAACTGGCACGCGGGATGCAGCCGCCATCTTGAGCAAATCCGCATTGTACAGCAACCGCGCCATAATACAATCCACATTGCGCGACAGGTATTGGATTTCGTCGCCTATGTCTGCTAACGTAAAGTTTGTACTTCTCCAATCAATAAACAGGGCGTGACCGCCGAGCTGTGTCATGGCGACCTCGAAGGAGACTCGGGTGCGGGTGGAGGTTTTCTGGAAAACCAGCGCCGCCGATTTACCCAAAAACGTTTTAAGGTACTTTTTAGGGTTCTGTTTGACTTCTAAGCCTAAATCAACCAGTTCGGACAACTCTTTTCCTGAAAGTTCCTTAAAGTTAATCAAATGCATCTTGTTCTGTGCCTTCAATAGCCTCATTTAAGCATGCAATAATAAGCTTTATGCAAAAGCTTTTTCCACACCTGCCCTCAATCACTTCTAAGTGACACTTGATGATTTTGCTGGTTGCCTCGGACAAGGATGTTGCAAGCCTCAACATCAAAGAACAAATCCTAAAAAACTACATCTTCAACAAAACCGCCACAACATTCCAAGATAACCCCCTCTACACCGCCGACGTAAACGGCAAAAAAGTGGACCTGATAACCCTAAATGAAGAATCCGTCCGCGCCCAAGACCTGCCCACAAAGTTTCCAAACACAAAACTAGTCGTTTTCATCTCGCGGCACAGTAGCCAAAGCGGCAAACCCACCCTCTCCGTGCATACACCTGGAAACTTTGGCGATGCAGAACTCGGCGGATTACCCAAAAGCGTTTCGGTTGCGCCCGCACTTGCTATGCAATCTGTCCTAAAAGCCCTCACACACTACAAAGACCAACTCAACCTGTTCCACTATGACGTCTGCTATGAATGTACCCATCATGGACCAAGCCTGAATGTGCCAACGATGTTCGTGGAGTTGGGCAGTACTCCCGAGCAGTGGAGCGATTCCAAGGCAGCGGAAGCGGTAGCTCACAGCACCATGACCGCCGTCGCCACTTTTGAAGCGTCAAATAGCCATGCGGTTTTAGGCATCGGTGGAACCCATTACAATCAGCAATTTACGCTTATGGCGTTGATGGGCGTCGCCACCTTCGGTCACATGATACCTAAATACGCCGTTCCATTCATTGATGCCGACATGATAAAGCAATGTGTCGAAAAAACCCTTGAGAAGGTGCCGCTGGCGATTCTGGATTGGAAAGGCATCAAAAGCGAAGACAAACCCGGCTTGCTTTCTGCCTTGGAAACCGCTGGGTTACCGTACAATAAAGTCTAACAACCATCCTCATCCCCCCATGGGGATATGTTTAAAAGGGGTTGTGGAGTAGTTTTTTAAACCTAAACGTTTATTATTCCTGATGAAATCTTGAGTGTGCGGTAAATATGGGAATTAAATCTTGGCTTACGCAGGCAGCAAGAACCTTGAAGCTAGCCGTAAAACCAGGTCGCGAAGAGCTATGGCTCTCGATCAAAATCAGCCTCCTAGGCATCGGTGTAATCGGCTTAATCGGCTTCGTAATCAAACTCTTGTCTTGGGCCATTCCCGGCGGCGCTTCATCAGGTTAATCGGCAAAAGTGACTGTTATGGACAAAAAAGAAGAGCTCTCACAAGTAAAGATTTTCGCAATCAAAACCACCACTGGACAAGAACGCAACGTGGCACGGTTGATTGCCTCCAAAGTCGAAATGACCCATGTTCCCATCAAAGCTCTTCTTGTCCCAGACACCCTCAAAGGATACGTATTCATAGAAGCAGACGGCCCCCACCTAGTAGAAGAAGCCATCTCAGGTGTACGTCACGTCCGCAGCAGAATCCCCGGTCTCATCAGCTTTAACGAAATTGAACGCTACATCGTCCGCAAACCAGTCATGGAAGACCTCAACGAAGACGACGTGGTGGAAATCACTGGTGGACCCTTCAAAGGTATGCGCGCCAAAATCACAAGGCTCGACAAATCCAAAGGCGAAGTTACCCTCGAATTGCTTGAGGCAACCTTCACTTTGCCCATCACAGTACATTCAGACTATGTAAAACTGGTAGAAAAAGCAAAAGCATAAAGTGAAAACCTATGGCAGATAAAAAAGTTGTAGAATTAATCGTCAGCGGCGGTCAAGCCAACGCAGGTCCACCATTGGGTCCAGCTCTTGGTCCCTTAGGTGTCAACATCGTTGCAGTCGTCAACAAAATCAACGAAGTTACCAAAGACTATGCTGGAATGAAAGTTCCCGTTAAGGTGAGTGTTGACCCTGAAGAGAAAACCTTCGAAATCAGCGTCGGTACACCCACTGCATCTGCACTCATCGTTGCCGAATTAAAAATCGAGAAAGGCTCCGGTACACCTAACAGTGTCAAGGCAGGCGACTTAACCATGGAGCAACTGGTTAAAATCGCTAAGATTAAAGGTCCTCAACTCTTGGCACCTGACACCAAGAATGCTACCAAAGAGCTTCTCGGTACATGCGTAAGCATGGGCGTAACCGTAGAAGGCAAAGACCCCCGAGAAGTCCAGAGCGAAATCGATTCTGGCACCTACGATAAACTATTCGCTTAACCTAAGCGAATATTTTTATAATGGGTTTATTATCCCCTATTGGCACGAGGCTTAAAAATGCCCCTAGACAACAAGACCATATCTGAAGCAATAAAACAGGCAAAGTCTAAAGCTGGAGACAAAAAATTCAACCAGACCATAGACCTGATTCTCGACATCCAAGAAATCGACATGAAATCTCCCGAAGGCAAAATCCAAGAAATCGTCGAACTTCCACACGACACACTAAAACCCAACAGTGTCTGTGTTATTGCTTCCGGTGAATTCGCATTAAAAGCAAAGAACTCTGGCGCTGACCGCGTAGTTGAACGCGCAGACCTAGATGGCTTAAACGGCAAAAAGAAGGAACTGCGCCAAATCGCAAGTCAATATGACGTGTTCATTGCGGAAGCGCCTTTGATGCCGCTGGTCGGTAGGATTTTGGGTCCAGTTCTGGGTCCAAGAGGCAAAATGCCCGTTCCAGTTGCACCAAACGCAGACATCGTTGCCTTGATCGCAAAACACCGCAAGACAGTCGTTGTCCGCATGCGCAACCAGCCAATTATTCAAGTTCCCATCGGCTCGCAACAGATGAAAGACGAAGACCTCACCGACAACACGATGGTGGTTCTTCGCGTCCTCGACGGCAAACTAAAACGTGGACTAAAGAACGTAAAGTACGCGTTCATCAAAACCAGCATGGGCGAGCCAGTCAAAATTAAACCATAAACTGAGAGAAGAATCATGCCATCCCAACAAGTATTAGAGCAGAAATCAACCGAAGTAGAAGCGATCAAAGAAATATTCAAAGAATACAAATCCGTCGGCATCGCCAGCCTCAAGAAGGTACGCGCTTCACAACTCCAAGAACTCAAGAAAAGCATGAAAGGCCAAGTTTACCTCCGCGTACTAAAGAACACTCTCATCAAAATCGCCCTCGAAGAGATGAACCAAGCTGAACTCAAAAAGCTTGAGGAATACTTGGAAGGATCAAACGTCTTCTTATTCACTGACCTCAACCCCTTCAAACTGGCGCTATTGCTTGAGAAGGGTAAAGTTAAAACCACTGCCAAATCAGGCGATATAGCAGCGATGGATGTTGTTATTCCAGCCAGCAACACCGGTCAACCACCAGGACCCGTTATCAGCCAACTCAACGCCGTCGGCTTACCCACCAAAATCGAAAACGGCAGCGTATGGGTCAGCAAAGACACACTCGTTGTGCGCAGAGGCGAAGTCATCAACGAACGCTTAGCAGGTGTGCTGTCAAAACTCGGCGTAAAAGCCGTTGAATTAGGCATCTCGATGCGTGCAGTCTTCGACAACGGACTCATGATTACAGGCGACCAACTCAAAGTAGACGTAGCCGCAACCAAACGCAGCGTCGAAGTCAGCAACCAAGAAGCATTCGCATTAGCACTTGAAATCGGATACGCAAGCAAAGACACCATCAAGCCGCTACTCCAGCGTGCACACCAAAAAGCAGTTGCACTCTCAGTCAGCGCAGCTATCCCCACCAAAGAAACCATCGCAGACCTCATCCGCAAAGCCAACGCCGAAGCAACAAGCCTCAGCGCAAAAGCCAAACCCAAGGCTGCATAAACAGCCCTCTCTTTATTATTTTTCCTATTTGTTGTAGCTAAATCGCTAACTGGTTGAATTCGAAATCCTTAATTGCGGCGCAAACTCCTCTTTTTTGGGAGATTTTTATGCCCATCTACATTCTTTTATCTACTTTAACCTCGGAGGGCAGAAAAACCCTCAAGGAAAGACCTGACCGAATAAAAGAAGTCAACAAAGAAATTGAAGCCTTCGGCGCTAAGGTTCTGCAGCAGTATTCTGTTCTGGGACGCTACGACTTCGTCAACATCGTTGAAGCACCCAACAACGAAACAATAACTCGTGTCTCGATAGAGTTGGGTTCCAGAGGAACAGTACACATCATGAGTATGCCTGCCGCGCCGATAGACGAGTTCTTAGCTATACTGAAAAAGCAGTGAGGTCGTCACTTCAAAGCCACAAAAAAGTGTGGTTACTTGTCTAGGCGGTGCCTGTAGCATTCGTAGTCAGGTAACTTTCGCGTGTAGTCCCCGTTCATTATCGTAGATGATATGATGAAGTCAGCTGAGGAACGATTCATCGCTATCGGGATATTCCACACTACAGCCACCCGTAACAGAGCTTTTACATCGGGGTCATGGGGCAAAGGCGCCAGCGGATCCCAGAAGAAGATCAGAAAGTCTATGTCGCCATCAGCTATGCGGGCGCCCACCTGCATGTCGCCGCCAAGTGGACCCGACTCCAGCATGTGTATGTCTAAGCATAGTTCCTGTTCAAGCAGCTTGCCCGTGGTGCCTGTTGCGTAGAGGAAATGCTGCTGCAGGGTGCCCAAGTTGTATTTTGCCCATTCAAGCATGTCTTGTTTTTTGTTGTCGTGGGCTACGAGGGCGATTCGTTTTTTGTGTTTAATTATAGCTTGTGGCTTCATGATATTGTCTTCCTTTACTACATGCGTCACTGAGATTAACCTATTAATTGTTGCGTTGTACAACAGTTCGCGGCGTACGGCTTTTGGGAATATGGTTATTTAAGTAACCATCCCTTAAGGCGTATTTGGGGAGATAAAAGAGTAGTGGGGTCTCTGAAAAGCTTAGCTCAGGGCTTTCTCGTTGCCACTGGGTTAGTATGGATATTCAACATCGTTGCGCTCGTTCGCGGCGGTGATGCATGGCTAGGCTTAGCTTACCTGCTTGTCCTGCTTATCCCAGCGACCAGCATACTCTACCTCAAACTCAAAAACCTCAGCAACACCGTAACCCCAGATGGAGTGGCGAAGTGGCGCACTGTTCTCTTCGCATTCCAAGGCGTCGCCTTAGCGTTCTGGAGCTACGATTTACTCACAACCTTCTACGCTATCGACATAACTGGCTTAGCGATTGAACTGAACCCGCTGGGGTGGCCTTTGGGAATTTTAGGTGCTTTCGCGTTTTATGGGCCCTCCCTATTGTTTTCTTATGTGTTGCTGTTTAGGCTCAAAGAAAACATCTCTTTCTATGCTGCCATTCCCTTAACAATGATTTCTATGAGTATGAGCCTGATGAACCTCTTCGCTGGCGCCCAGAACTTCCAAGTGTTCGTGCACACCGCAACCTTGGCGGCAAATGTCCGTTTCGAGTTATTAGCCGTAACTGCAGCCTTAAACTTGGTTATTCCCATAGTTTTAACCCGCAGAATGATGCATCCTAAACCTCAATTGAGCATAAAAACAGCTTAACTACCTGTTGGGTTTTAGCTGAAAATTAGGATAGCTTTTTGGTCATGACGTAGGCGTCTTCGCCGTCGCTGTAGTATCCGTTGATGGTTCGGGTGATCTCGAAACCCAGATTCTTGTATAGTGAAATCGCGGATTCGTTGGTTACGCGGACCTCTAAAAAGCCCTGCTTAGCCTTATAGTACATCATACCTTCGAGCGACTTGTTGATTATGGCTTTAGCGACGCCTCTTCTTCTATACTGAGGCAAAACCGCAATGGAAACCACATGCCCTTTGCGAACTAGCCCGCCGAAACCAAAGTTTGACAAGCCCACCTCGATGCGGCACATGATGTAACCCATGATTTTGCCGTTCTCTTCAGCAATAATGAAGGTCTCAGGGAACCGCTGATGTAGGTCTACAAAGAAAAAGTCTGTGTAGTTCTCTGGTAAGCAGACGCGGTTGATTTGCATGACATTTTGAAGGTCATCTGGAGTGAATTTGCGTAGCATGAGAGACGGTTGCATCGTTTCGCCTTGCCTAAACAGAATTTCAGCGTTGAGACTTAAAGGTTACGCTTTAAACATCAACCATACGCCGACATAACCCACAAGAATACGGCGTTTTTAAGCTTTGTTTTCCTCAGGAGCCTTGTAAACTGGCAGCGTGTTGCTTCCCTGAGGCATAGCCCAAACACGAGACGCTGAACCCGTAATCTTGAACGCATCGTTTAAGGCGTCATTGACTGCTCGTGCGGTTTTGAGCTTAAAAATGCTGGTAGCGTAAAAGTCAGGCATCGAGGACACCAAAATAATTTGATGATTGAGCAGCGCCTTTAGCAGGTAGTACGCGCGCTGACCGCCTATGATGAAGTTGCGTTTAAGCTCCCGCTCCATGTTCTTGATTTCTCCCAGACGGGACATCCAGTCATAGAACACTTGGTTGCCGTGGCCTTCGAAGCATTCCGCGACTAATATGATGACTCCGCCCCGTTTAACAGCGTCTAGGGAGGCGTCCATTCCTTTGAGTGCCTGATAGAGCGTTAAATCCCATGGGTAGCCGCCTGCGCTGACGACGATTATGTCGGCTCGGCGATCCACTGTGACACGGTACATTTCATCCACGAGTTTAGTAGCCTCCAAGAATGCGGCTTCCAATTCCCCCGCGAACGCTTTGACGATTTCACCCTTCTTATTCTCAACCACATTAAGGATGAAGTCCACTTTGGCTAGCCGTGCGGCTTCAGTCATATCGATGTGCACAGGGTTATTTTCCAAGTTGCCCGCAGTGGAGTTAGCGTTCAAAAGCAGGGCGTGGTTGTGTCTGATGGTTTCTACGCCGCTGATTGCTGGCAGCACACTTTTTCTTCCCCCGCCAAAACCCGCATAATAGTGATATTGCACATCGCCCAGCAGCACTTTTACGTCTGCTTCTGCGAAGATGCGGTTAACGTGCACTTTGTTGCCGTGTGTTTTGGTGGTGCCAATGTAGACTAAGTCTTGGGCTGTCGCGTTGTGGTTTATGGCTTTGATTCGGTTTGAGACTTCAGCACCCAAAAGCTGCGTGGCTTCTTCAGGTTTGACGGCTCGGTGGGTGCCGCAGCCAAAAATAACTGTGACGTTCTCGTCTTTGACGCCTGCAGCATTCAACTCGGCGAGGACTGGGATAAGCATCCGCTCGCTTGGGGTACTGCGTGTGGCGTCGTCTACTACTATGGCGACTTTGGATTCGGGTTTTGCGATTTCAGAGAGGCGTTTTGATGCGATGGGTTCTTTTAGGGCGCGTTCAACCTCTGCCTTCTGGTCAGGTGCGCCAGGGCGGTCTTTGGGTTCGATTGTTCCAAGCAGGTTTCGGGCTGGAACTCGAACACACACATCGGTTTTTCCGTAGGGAAGCCAAACATCAACCATAGCCGAGTCACGTATAATTGAAGTTACACGGCGCAAGAAACTATTAAGCCTTGTCAATCCAAAAATTGTTCTGAAACAGTTTTTCGCTTATGTAGGGGATAGGGTCTATTGGCAGAGCAGCAAGCGCTGGCTCTTTCGGTTCTTTATATAAGGGAGGGGTGGTCAGCCCTAAGAGGTCGCGTGATTCCAGTTGGCCCTCATACGTTTTCGTATGCGCCTTTAAATAAGGGGGGTCTAGTCAGCAGAGAGCAACAGTTTATTTCTTGTTGGGCACCCACCGTGCCCTGCCAACTTTCTTAATCGGAGCTTCACCCTGATAACCGCAAGCATAACATTTTCCGTCATGCACCGAAACCACGTCTCCACAGCTTGGGCAACGGTACTTTTCAGCTTGACTAGCAAGGAAAGCATCCATGCCTTTTTCTTTGATCATCTTTTGGTTTTCAACCATGCTCATGTCGTAACGGGAACTGTACAGCGCGTCTATTTTGGCTAACTGTTTGCAGGGCATTTCTGGACATTCGTGGCAGAAGCGGAGTTGTTTGCCTACTTTTTTGGGGCAGTCCCGTTTGATGAAGGCACAGTTTTTGTTGCGCACCAAACATCCTGAGCAATGGGACACTTCGCCTTTCTTGTAGGGCACACCACGTGAATAAGCGAGGTAAGCTTTGCAGACGCCGCAGTTCATGCCACACGGCGCAATAAGATCAGGAGTAAATTTATTGTCCATATTTGAGAGTTATCTATAGTTTGCACTTATGTGTTATGCACATGAATTAGGCGAAAGGTAGAAATCCAGTCAAACGTATGCAACAATGGGTCAACTGGAGTTACAATAGTTGAAGAAGAAAGAAAGCGTAGAAGTCAGCGAATCAGAAACATTCGCGTCCTACGACGAGAAACTTAAAAACAAGTACGGGGACAACTGGCTTGGGAAAGGCAAGTGCACTGGACTTGAGGTTAAGCGTTGGTTAGCTCTACGTGACAACCTGACAGAAATTCCATGACGGGGAACCGAAAATCAGGGTCAAAAACACCTTTAACACATAATTATCTTGACAATCCCTAACATAATTCTTAATTAGCCCATCAGCTAAATGGTTGGCTGAAGGTACTTAAAAATGGTGAAAATGGATTTCGGTGGCGTTAAAGAAGACGTCATCACCCGAAAAGAATTCACAGTGGCGCAAGCCCAAAAAATCCTAAAAGACGAAGTCGTCGTCTCCTTGGGCTACGGCATACAAGGCGCAGCCCAATCACTCAACATGAGAGACAACGGCATAAAAGTAATCATCGGACAAGAAAAAGAAGGCATATTCAAAAAAGAATGGGACAAAGCAGTAGCAGACGGATGGGTCCCAGGCAAAAACCTCTTCCCACTCGAAGAAGCAGCCAAAAAAGGAACCATCAAAATGTTCCTACTCACCGACGCCGCACAGAAAACGCTCTGGCCAAAAATCAAAGCCAACCTCAAAAAAGGCGATGCCCTCTACTTCAGCCACGGATTCAGCATAGTCTACAAAGAACAAACAGGCGTCATCCCACCCAAAGACATAGACGTCATCTTGGTGGCTCCGAAGGGTTCAGGCACCAGCGTCCGCCGCAACTTCGTTGACGGATCAGGCATAAACTGCAGCTTCGCAGTCTTCCAAGACGCCACAGGCAAAGCAGAAAACCGCGCCAAAGCACTCGGCATCGCCATCGGCGGAGGATACCTCTTCCCAACCACCTTTGAAAAAGAAGTCTACAGCGACCTAACAGGCGAACGCGGCACACTCATGGGCGCGTTAGCAGGCATACTAGAAGCCCAATACAACACACTCCGCGCAAACGGCCACAGCCCAAGCGAAGCCTTCAACGAAACCGTCGAAGAACTCACCCAGAGCCTCATCCGCCTCGTAGACGAGAACGGCATGGACTGGATGTACTGCAACTGCAGCGAAACCGCCCGCATCGGCGCACTACGCTGGAAAGAACGCTTCCGCAGCGCAACCCAACCCGTGTTTGACAGCCTCTACGACCTTGTCGCGGCAGGCGAAGAAACACGCATCGTCTTAGAGAAGAGCAAAGCTGCGGATTACCGCCAGAAACTCGCTGACGAACTCAAAGAGATGGGTAACAGCGAAATGTGGCGCGCAGGCGAAACCGTCCGCTCACTACGACCAAAACAGGCAAAAAAAGAGTAAGCCTCTTTTTTTCCACTTTCTGTTTATTTTATTTCTTTTTTAGCTTCAACCTCATCAAGTTCTTGTTTGTTTGCAAAGTTAGTCTTTTATACTTGAACGGTGCGCCTGCTTAGCTAATGCGAGGCTCCCTTTGGATTACGTTGCCGTAGCTGCATTAGCGGTATTCGTTGCGACTCTGTTTTTGATGATTAAGCGCCCATGGGGCATCAAATTGGGCTACGCGGCAGGCATCGGCGCAGTGGCATCGCTCTTGCTGGGCACGGTCAGTTTGGGGCAGGCTGCAGAGTCATTTTTGCATATTTGGGATGCGGCGTTAGCGTTCATCGGTATCGTGGCTTTCTCGGTGATTTTGGATGCTATGGGCTTCTTCAAATGGGCAGCCCTCAAAGTGGTAAAGCTCGCCAAGGGCAGCGGAATCCGCCTCTACTTCTACGTATCTCTATTGACAGCGGCTGTAAGCATATTGTTTGCCAACGACAGCGCCGTCCTCATCTTAACGCCCCTCGTTTTGGAAATCATCAGCCAACTAAAAATCGACGGCAAAGGCAGAATGGCGTACCTCTTCGCCGCGGGACTCATAGCTGACACCGCCGCCATGCCACTCATCATCAGCAACCCCATCAACATCTTAAGCGCAGACTTCTTCGGCTACACCTTCCTAAATCACCTAATGTTCATGACGCCTGTTGCTGTCGCCACCATCGCAAGCAGTATGCTTTTGGTGTACGTGTTTTTCCGTAAAAAAATCCCCAAAACTTATGATACCAAACTGGTTGACATAATATCAACAGGTTCCACGCCGATCAGCCGCGGCATGCTCAAGGTTTGCCTTGGCACTTTGGTTGTGATTGATGTGGGCTACGTTGCGGCTTCGCTTTTCAGGGTTCCTGTTTCGGTGGTGATTTGTTCAGGCGCAGTGTTCCTCTTGGCAGTTTATTTGGCGAGCCTCAAAGGCGAAGTGATCCGAGGCGAACGCAAAGGACTCATTGGTTTAGCTAAGGACATCAACTGGGACATCGTGCTCTTCATGCTAAGCATCTTCCTCGTGGTTCAGGGTTTGACTAACGCTGGAATCACTCAGCTGCTGGCGTCCACGCTGGTTTCGGCGAATTCCCTGCCCTCGGTGATGGGGATAATTGCGCCGAGCCTAGTTGTCACGGTTGGTGCGAGTTTCATGAATAATTGGCCAATGACCATCCTCGGGTTGATGTCCATTCAGCAAGCAGCATCAACCGCTGCTTTGGGCGGTGAAGCGTTCACGGGGCTGGTTTTCTCTAACATCATCGGCAACAACCTCGGCCCACACTTCTTCCCGCTGGGGTCGCTGGCGATATTGATGTGGCTGGAAACCATGAAACGCAAAGGCGTCAATATCAGCCTGTGGAGCTACCTAAAAGTCGGCGCCGTCCTCTCCATCGTCGAAGTCGTGGTGGCGTCAGTAGTTCTATGGGTTGAAATTACCTACTTTGGATGGGTACTTCCGATTTAGCTGTGACAAACCTGACAGTGGGGGTTCTTTGGAAGCGGCACCACCGTGAAGTCCATGTCTCGGAAGTCACAGACCAGCATTTTACCAGCCAAATTTGAGCCAAGCCCAGCGAGGAGCTTTACGGTTTCCATGGCTTGGAGACTGCCGATGATTCCCGCCGAGGCACCGATTATGCCAAAAACCTTCTGAGGTTGCGGGTTGCTTGGGTTATGCATTGTGCATTCTAGGCATCCTGTTTCGGGTGGGTTAAACACGGATAGGTTGCCTTCTAGGCCCATGACTGCCCCAAAAACGTAGGGGGTATGGAGTTTTACGCATGACCTGTTGAGGAGGTAGCGGGTTTGGAAGTTATCCAAGCAGTCAACGACCACATCAACATTAGCTAAGAGAGATCCAACGTTATCTGCATCCACCTTTTTAGCCACCACTTCAACCTGCACCAGCGGATTCTGCCCACGTAGCTTTTCGGCGGCAACCTCTGCTTTGGGTCGATGGAGGTCATCGGGGGTGTAGAGAATTTGACGATGCAGGTTGTGTGTTTCGACGGTGTCTTGGTCAATTAAACGCAGATAGCCGACGCCCGCCAAAGCCAGATAAAGAGAACAGACTGAGCCTAACCCGCCCACGCCGACTACGGCGACACGGGATTTTGACAGTTTCTCTTGCCCAACAGAACCCAATTCTTCTATCATCAATTGGCGACTGTAGAATAGTTTAGTGAATTCCTCTCTACTTACTGCATCCATCACTGCTCAATCCTTTTGGGCGCTGTATTTGCCTTTATTGCGGAACTGCCTATCATAGATTTCCCCCGCCAGCCTTCATTAAAATTGGTAATTCTGGGACTTGACTGAATTAACTTTGTTTAGAAAAAAGGTTTAGATGGATGCTTCTTGTGAAAGATCAGCTTGAGGGATCTGTCGGTTTTTTCTTTTTCGTAACAGAACCACCCCGACTACTCCCACAAGCACCACCAAAATGACGCCTGCAACCGCGATCAATGTGTAGTCAGTTTGCCCTTCAACTGCTTGAGGGGTGGGTTGTCCATTCATTTCTCCCGGATTACCGGATGGCATCGGCATAGTCCCGTTGAAGTCAGCCTGTTTCCGCTACCAAAATCGGATGGTCCACCAGAGGGCATGGTCATGTTTCCGTTCCAGTCTGGCGGGGCTGTTCCGTTGAAGTCGGGAGGCTGCATCATTTCGCCAGATTGAGCGTTCACGGAACTTATCGTCAAAAGACATCCAAACAGAATTATTGTTGTGGCAAGGGCTGTTTGTATTTTCTTGTTATCTTTTTGCATAAGGAACGTGATTTCACTTCCACATGTAAGGAGCCAGGAGGTAGCTTTAGGGCGGATATAAGATTTTACCAAGATGTCTCCCAAAACATCGAAAACCAAACGAAATGTAGCGTTGCAAAAAATAGAAAGGAGAAAAGAAACGCACTATGTGTATTTCTGCAGTTCACACAGGGACTCTCGGTGGGTATCTTTTCTGCTTGAGGTAAGCTCCACAACCAGCCTGCAACCAGTCCCATAAGCCGAAACCAAATCAGACGCCTCAGCCAAGCCCACTGGTAGTTGTTGTGTATAGGGACTTCTCTGCAACAACTATAGAAAAGAATGAACCTGAAAAAGGCGGTTCTGCGGTTTTATGAGAACACTGAGAAGGATGATTCGCCCTCGGGCTCAGCATTCTTCTTGTTTACCTCATCGATTTTCTTGCTGATTTCATCAGCTTCTTTAGTGTTACCTAAAGCTTTGTAGCTGTCGCGGACGTTTTCAAGAGCGGCTACACCGTAACGGTCAAAACCCTTCGCCAACGAAACGTCTGCGGATTTAGTGAAGAATTCAACGGCTTTCTGGTATTCTTTTAGTCTAAAGCTGCATTCGCCTGCTTTGTAGTTCATCTCAGCTGAGCCGAAGTAGTTTTGGTTTTTGTAGTAGAGTTCGGCTACTTGGCTGAAGAGGTCGCGGGCTTCTGCGTATTTGCCGTTTTCCATTAAGGCGTTAGCGTCTTTGTGGAGCTTAATCGGGTCTACTTTTACACTCATAATCATCAACGGCAAATACATGGAGAGAACTGAGATTTAGAATTTTCCCCTTACAACATGGAGACAGCGTTTGCAGCTTTGCCATGACCTCCTCCCCCTATATATCAGTAGATCAAAATATTGGTTTGTTTTTCATTCCATAGTTGCTGTGCCTTTTTTATTGGTTCGCTGGGCTGTCTTAAACGCTCTTCCATGCTGGGAATATGTGAATCCTAAAACAAACTCAACATGGTTTCACATCCACAAGAAGGCGTCTTCAACATGGGGCCATGTTGGGCGTGTGGAGAAAAACGCATATGCCACACCGAAACAGACGACGAAAACCGTTGCAACCGCAAAAAGCAACCGCCTCCAAATGCCGTCTTGTGGCACCCTGTAAACCGCAACACCCACATAAAGAGAGAAATTAGGGAACACGATAGTAGTAGAAAGGAACAAACCGAATGCCACAAAACAGTGAAGTCTTTGAATGCACAAGGTGTGGAACCAAAAGCTCAATTTATCCCCTTAGGAACAACTGCCTAAAATGCGGCGGAATACTTCAATACAACCTTAACTTGCCCCAAAAGGGCGCAATCAAATTCTCTGGACCGCTGACGTTTTGGCGGTATAAGCAGTTGCTTCCGCGAGTGAGCCACATGATTAGTCTCGGCGAAGGTGGAACACCCCTACACAAAGCCGACCGACTAGCCAAAACAATGGGTTTCACCCGGCTTTATATGAAGGATGAAACCAGAAACCCAACTAACTCTTACCGTGATCGAGCCGCAGCCCTGATGACATCTTACGCCCTCGACAGCGGTGCAGAAGCGCTGGTGTGCGCTACAAACGGAAACATGGGAGCATCACTAGCTGCTTACGCTGCTAAAGCAGAGTTGACCAGTCATGTTTTGGTGCCGAAAGTTGTTGATGTGGGCAAGCTTGCGCAGATGATCGCATATGACGCAGTAATCGAAGAGACAGGCGACATCGTAGACGACGCCATCCAAAAAGCCTCTGCCTTAGCCAAGGAAACAGGCTGGTACCAAGCCACCGCCGAACTCAACCCGCTTGTGGTTGAGGCGCAAAAAACAATTTCGTATGAAATCTTTGAGCAGTTTGAGGTGCCCCAGTGGGTTATTGTTTCGATGGGAAGCGGCGGAACCATCTATTCCCTGTGGAAGGGCTTTAGAGAACTCAAAGAGTTAGGGCTAACGAAGTCATTGCCACGGATGGTTGGAGTCCAAACAGAAGGGTGCGCCCCAATAGTCAACACATTAACAAAAGAGTCCGCCCCAACAACCTGCAACCCATCCACACGTGCACTAGCCATTCTCGTAGGCGAACCATTACAGAGTGAACTAGCAATCAAAGCAATCCAAGAGTCGAAGGGATTAGCAGTGACGGTTTCAGATACCGACATCCTAGCTGCCGAACTGCAAGTCGCCAAACTCGAGGGCGTCTTCGCTGAACCCGCGAGTGCAGCAACCGTGGCAGCACTGCAGAAACTTAAAGGCGACCAAATTTCCAGCGACGCCAGCGTTGTATGCCTTATCACGGGCAGCGGACTAAAAGCGACGGACGTCCTACAAGCTTTAACGAAGAAGCAGAAGACAGCAGGTTTAGGGCTTGCAGTGAGTACAAAACAGAAGATCCTAAAGATTCTCAGCGAGAGAGACACGTACGGTTATGATTTATGGAAGCAGTTGGGCAGAATAATGACCAGAGCCGCGGTTTATCAGCATCTTAACGAGTTGGCAGATAGGGGGTTGGTGGTTGGCTATGAAGAGAAGGACAAGAAATTCTTCCGAATCACAGAACGCGGAAGGAAGGTTTTGGCGGCGTTTGATGAGATACAGCTGTTAATGTGATAAGCTAATTGATGGGTTTGGCAACATTTAATTATGTGTATAGTCATAACTATACTAAAGTTACAACTATACTAGAGTGATAAAAAATGCAACCGAAAACAACCATAAAAACAACCATCATAATCGCAGCAGGAGCCATATTCGCAGCCCTCGTCGCCATCGCAACATACCTATTCGTCATCCCCATCCCCGCAACCACAGGCTACTTCAACCTAGGAGAGACAGTAATCTACACAGCAGCCCTCGTCTTAGGTCCCTTCGTCGGCGCTTTCGCTGGAGGAGGCGCAGCCATCGCTGATTTGCTCGTTCCCGGCGGAGCAGTGTTTGCACCAGCAACACTCGTCATTAAAGCACTTGAAGGATTCACAGTCGGCACCCTAAACAAGAAACTATTCCACAAAACCCAAAACATAACACTAAGCGCAACGGTTTCGGTGGTTTTAGGTGGCTTGATAATGATTTTCGGCTACTTCACCTATGAAGTAGCAGTGCTTGGTTATCCAGTTGCCGCTGCACTTATAGAATTGCCATTTAACGTTGTACAGATGGTCATCGGCTTAATCGTTGCAGTCCCAATCATGTATGCGGTGCTACGTGTTTTCCCACAGCTTAAAAGCCAGATTTAACAAAGGATTAAGCATGAAACTGCCGCCTGGAAAAATTCCAATAGATATCCTAAAAGACGTCGTCTTCAAAAATCTGGGAACAAACCGAAGCGAAGTCGTTCTCGGACCAGCCGCAGGTGTAGACGGAGCGATTCTAGACATGGGCACTAAACACGCCATAGTCTCCATGGATCCCATCACGGGCGCGGTGGAACGCATCGGCTGGGAAGCCATAAACATCAACTCCAACGACGTCGCCACCTTCGGAGTGGAACCAGCATTCTTCTTCAGCTGCATCATACTTCCCTCAGGTGCAGACAGCAAAATAATCGAAACCATAAGCACACAAATGCACAACGCAGCAAAAGACTTAGGCATCGCCATCGTAGGCGGTCACTGCGAAATCACACCAACCATAACTAACCCAATTGTGGTCGGATGCATCATGGGACTCACCGAGAAGGGCAAATACGTCACGGCTGCAGGCGCCAAAGCAGGCGACAAACTCATCCTCACCAAAACCGCCGGTATCGAGGGTACCGCGATTTTAGCAACAGACCGCGAAGAGGAGCTAAAAAAGGTGTTTTCGCCAGCGGTTCTTGAGGGAGCTAAGCATTTTTACAATCAGATCAGCGTCGTCAAAGACGCCTTGACTGCTTACCGCGCGGGTGGAGTGCACGCGATGCATGACCCAACCGAGGGCGGAGTCTTAAACGGCATTCACGAGATGGCGGATGCGGCGGGTTTGGGGGTGCGGGTTTTGGAGGAGAAAATCACGGTTGAGCCGGAAACCGCCAAGATTTGTCGCTTCTATGAAATCGACCCGCTCCAACTGATCAGTTCAGGCGCATTGCTCATCGCGGCAGACCCAGCGGAGGCAGACAACATCGTCAACAGCTTGGGCCGCGAGCACATCTACGCGAACGTTATCGGCGAATTTAACCCGAACCCCAACAAACGCATCCTTGTGCACGGGGATGATTCGGCGGAGATGCTGCCAAGACCAGCCTCAGACCACCTATGGATAGCACTATCTCGATAAGCCGTTCCTAAACCCATTGAGCGGCAACTGAAGACCCCAGTAGAGAAAGAACACTGGATAGAACACCATGTACTCGAATAGGTGCGAGTAGAGCAGTCCGCAGCGTAGCTCGACGATGGCTTGGTCAACGCCGTTTTTGAGGTTCCAGTTCTCAGGCGGCTTACAGTGCAGGCAGTAGATGTCGCCTCCGATCACCGCCCTGTAGCCCTGACTTTCGATCCACTGCACCAAATACGCATCCTCATAAGCATGCAACGCCTCAGGAATCACAATGCCCTCCACCGCCTTGCGCAGAATCAGGGTGTCATGCATTCCCCCGCGCAGCTTAAAGCATTGCCGAGCCACCATACTCTGCAGCTTCAAAACACGCCCATTTTTCACATTAGGCAACAAATCCACGTTCAAACCCCACACCGCGCCGACGCCGTCCGCTAAATCCGCCGTTGACTTTCTGAACCAGTCGCGGCATAGCAACACGTCGCTGTCGAGGAAGAGGAACCAGTCGGTGGTGACTTTGCGGATGCCTTCAGTGCGGGCTTTAGCGCGGGACCCGTTAAGTTGGTGGATTTGGATGTTGTGGTGTTTGCGGTTGAATTGCTCGAGGATTTTGAGGGTTCTGTCGGTGGAGTAGCCGTCTATGATGATGAGGTTTTTGACGGGCACGTTTTGGTATAGTGAAGCCAAGCATTTAGCGAGCAAGTGCTGGCTGTTCTTTGTCAGCATGACCACGTCAACTTCAGATGGTACCCTCAAAGTAATCCTTAGCAGACTATTGGGTAGTGTTTGCTTAAAAACCTAAACCCAAAACCCAACCAAATTAGGCGTTGATCATCTGGTAAACTGAGTACACAGTGTAGAAGCCATAAGCCAACAGCAACCTACTAATCAACCGTGGGCTACCATACTCGAAGGCTTCCGAGATTAACCCTAAGCTGCCCCGCAGAGTCCAAACCCGCTCAGGGCGATAGTGGATGCAGAAGGGGCTGTAGCATGCGACGACTTTGAAGCCTTTTTGAGCTATCCAGTCTTTTATGTAGGAGTCCTCAAACACGTGTAGGTCGGGGGGGATTTTGATGTCTTTGATTGTGCTAGTGCGGATGAGCGTGTCGTGGGTGCCGCCTCGTACCTCAAAAATCTTGCGGGTCGTCTTCAAGAATAGCCGCAGGGTTTTGGGGTTTGTTATGGTGGACCAGACTTCTATGCCCCACACGGCGCCAACGTCGGGTTGGATGAATTGTTGGGCTTTTTTGTACCAGTCGCGACATAGCACGACGTCGCTATCAACAAAGAGGAACCACTCGGCGGTGACGTTTTCGATGCCTTTTTGGCGGGCGGTCGCGCGGTTGCCACAGTCCATGAGGACTTTTACGTTGTGGTATTTGGCGTCAAATTCAGCGATGATTTGGAGTGTTTTGTCTTTGGAGTAGCCGTCCACCACGATTAGCTGCGCGACGGGTACGTTGCGGTAGATGGACTCTACACATCGCCGTAGAACGCGTTCGCTGTCCTTGGTTAGCAATACAACATCAACAGAGTCCCCCACCACGCCTTCACTTCCTGACAGCTACCCTAACAGTTAATCCATACGTTGGAAGGCTAAACGACTTAAAAAACAGCTTGCCCCCAAACTGCACCGCCAAATCATAGAACGATTCAACCCCGAAGCTTTGGGCAGGCAATTTGGCTGCGGCAGTTTGCCATTCTCTATGGGTCTTTGTGCTGATGTGGGTTTGGTCGTAGTCGCGCAGCAATTTTCGGATTGGTTTCTCCACTTTTCGGTTGGGCGTGGTGCATACGAGGGCGCCTTTGCAGGTTTCAAGCATTCCTAAAAGCGTTTTTTCTGGGTCAGGCAGATGCTCCAAAACATCAAAGCACGTCACTAAATCAAAAGTTCCAGTTTTGATGGGCAGGGCTGTTTGGGCGTCGCAGACCAAAAAGTCGCCGCCGCTTGCTGCTTTGGCTTGTTTTGTGCCCCAGCTTGAAATGTCCACGCCGCAGGCTTGGTAACCCAGCCCTGAGAGAACCTGTGTGGTGAAGCCGAGGGCGCAGCCGACATCCAGTGCCCGTTTGCCTTTGCCGTCTAGGAGGTCGGTGTGGAGGGTTTGGGTTGCCCATTTTAGGACTTCCAGTACGTGGCGTTCGACCAGTTGCTGTTTATGGGGGTATTTGCGGTTGGTGAAGTATGTTTGCTCGTAGGCCATGCTGCCATCTGCACTACATTGTGGTGTTGTCTGCTTTTATATTCAAGCCTAAAATAGTTTAGCTTAACCACAGAGCTACCTCAACTGGAATCTTGAATACAGGGCGCTATTCGTAATTGTTTTTATAGTCGCTTTCTGAATACTTCTAAGCATAATTAGCGGCACGTGACGAACAGTTTGACTTCAGGTTGGAAAAAAGCAGCATCCATAGCACGACGTTCAGTGACCCCCGGCAAACCGCACCACGCACAGTGGCTTATCACAAGAAAATGCAACTACCGCTGCGTGGGCTGCAATGTCTGGAAAGAACAAGACCAGAATGAACTTTCCAGTGAAGAAATCAAGAAAGGCCTCGACATTCTGAGAGATGCAGGGATTGTTGAGTTGGTTATTTCAGGCGGAGATCCCTTGTTGCGTCCAGATATCGCTGAAATTCTTGATTACGCGTCCGACCACTTCGTCACAACAGTCTACGATAATGGCAGTATGGCTGCAAAGAAACTCGATGCTCTACGCAAAGTGGATTTTGTCGCAATATCCATCGACAGCTTGGACGAGGCAAAGAACGACGCGATAAAAGCTGTGCCCGGCGCATTGAAAAGTGCGCTGCATGCTGTGGAGACATTGCAGAAAGAGGGCATCAGAGTCGCCGTTACACCCACCATTTCACAGAAGAACCTATACGAAATCGTGGACATAACTAAGCATTTCACTGGGAAGGGCATTCCCGTGTGGTACTGCCTGTACTCCTATGACACTTCGGTAGATAGTAAGCAGCTTTTCCGCATAGGCAAAGCAAACGACGAATTCGTAATAACAGACAAACAAGCCATGATTAGCTTCTGCGACCAAATCATGGAAATGATGAAAACAAACAAAAACATCCTCATGACCAAAGGCCTGCTCAAGGCTCTGCGAAGTCTCTACAAAGAAAAAGAGGCGCGCACCTGGAAATGCCAAGCCCTAAACCACTTCCTCGTCGTTGACCATTTAGGCCGTATTTCTGGGTGCCACAACCACAACTTTGCAGGCTCAGTTTTCGATTTGCCTAAACAGTGGAAAAGCAAAGAGTTCAAGGAACTGAGAAAAATGTACCATGACTGCACCCAATGCAACTACTTATGCTATGTTGCTTACTCGATGTATGGCAGCCCAAAGGGGCTCGTCTCGCTTGTGGGCGACCAGTGGAGAAACGCTAAATACCTCTTCAAATAAACTGCTCCAAATTAGGAAGCAACTCTAGAGCACCAGATAGCTTTTGCATCTCAACCCTGCCCAACCTGTAGTCTTCCTCCAAACTTTTAACATGTAATAGATTTACTATGTCAATGCCTCCAGTTATCACCCTTGGACCCGCGTCTTTAGGGTACATAAGCTCAAGCAGCGAGGGCAGAAACATCAAAGAAAAAGCAACCAGACCAGCCGCAAAAACGCTGATTACAATATTCTCAACACTCAATTGGTTTTCACCTTCAAAGTTAATCCGTTAACGTAGTTGTCGCCTTTGCCTGAATGGTTTGTTTTGGACCAAGAATGGGTTCTCTTGCGCCTAATCTTCCCCGCCAGCACATCTAAAAGTGCCAAACCGCAAATTGACAAATTAAAGAGGAAGGTTAGAATCGAGAGGGGAAGAAGCCATTGACTCCTTTTTCTACCGTCCAAGTATAGTCCGACGCCGACTTCGAAGAATGGAGCAAAGTTGCCGATGAAACTGTAGCAGGATACGGGAACTAAAGTCATGAAAGCTAACCCGAAACCGTGAGCGGGCAGCTGCATAAGAAGTATCAAGCCAAGTACAAAAGATAAGAAAACGATTGTCGGCATGAAATAGACACTTAACAGCAGCAGCCCATCAACTTTTTGTTTAAGGTTCAATTTGTTTGTGGTCAAAACTTTCCAGGAATGTTTAAAGAAGCATTGCATGTGACCTTTAGCCCAGCGGTACCTCTGCCGCCAGTAAGCCCGCCAATTATCCACCGCTTCCTCGTAGCATTCAGCGTTAACTTCATACTTTATTTTGTAGCCTGCAAGGTAAGTGCGCAGAGTTAGGTCTGTGTCTTCTGACAGCATGGTTTCGTCCCAGCCATGCAAGGTTTCAAGCACTCTGCGCCTAAAGCCGCCCACCGTTCCCCCAAACTGAACTATCAATCCCAAGTTGTCGCGCGCCTCTTGGTCAACGCGGTAGCCGCCCACACGCTCCAACGCAATTAGACGGGTGATTATGTTTTGGGGCTCATTTAAAACTACGACTCTTCCCTGTACACCGCCAACTGTGGGGTCAACAAATGGGCTGGTGAGGCGTTCGACGATGTCTTGTTGGGGGTAATAGTCGGCGTCGAAACAGAGGATGATTTCGCCGTTTGATTTGCTAAAACCGTGGTTCATGGCGGCGGATTTTCCTTTGCCACCGCGGATTTTGTCGCGGTTGATGACTTCTATGTAAGGATATTTTCTGTGAAAGTCACTTACAATTTTCCCAGTTTGATCGTCTGAGGCGTCGTTTATGACTATTACTTGTAACTTATTTTTGGGGTAAGTTAGCTCTGTTAGGCGTTGTAATAGTCGCCCGATGACGTTTTCTTCGTTCCTTGCGGGAATTAGGATGGTTACTGAAGGTTCAAAGTTAGATTTAGCGTGAGCTTTTTCGGTTTTTTTAGGATTGTTTGCCCTTCTTAGAACCGTGAAAGTGAAAATGTTGTGTCGAACAAGGTAAGCCAACATAAAAGCAATCAAAAGAACAAACAAGGCCTCAACTGCTTCAATCATACATGTGCCTCCCAAAGTTTTGGGAATTATTTAGAGCTGTTGCACTTAGGGACCAAAAGGCAATCACCCAAAACGTGTTCAGAAACGGGTACACAATGGTGTAGATTGTGTGCAATGTGGTTGTAGAAGCCACCTCGTAAGTTATGGCATAGAAAATGAGCATGTGAAAACTGTAACTCCAGACCGTGCCGAGGACGTTGCCTGTTGTCAAAAGAAAAAGTTTTACGCAGACATCGCCGTTTAATTGAGAAAACAGCGAAAAAAACAAGAGATTAAATATCACCAGTATTACCCCTGATTGGGCATCAATCCAACAGTACGTAATCAACACGCTTAACGCAGTCAATTCTAGAAGAAGAATCACAACTAAACGTCTGATTATATTCACTGTCTCCTCTCTCCCTACTCCCTAATTTGATCTGGGAAAAATGCTTTAGTGACAGTTTTGTTTTTAAGGTGTCTGGAACTTTTCTATATAGGATAGTTCTATTTCCAAAAATTAGTTGTCTGCGTTGGATAGGACAACGTTTTCTAAAACACGGCAGAGAACCTCGAATACTTCAGATGCATTCAAATTATCCGTGTCTAAAACGAAATCAAACGGCGTCAAGTCTTCTCCTAAAGTAAACCCGTAGAGCGTTTTATAGATGGCTTTTGTTCGGTCTTCTTTTTCGCGCAATACTTGGATGGCTTCGGTTTCAGTCATT
Source organism: Candidatus Bathyarchaeota archaeon (assembly GCA_023488905.1). Taxonomy (GTDB): domain Archaea; phylum Thermoproteota; class Bathyarchaeia; order Bathyarchaeales; family Bathycorpusculaceae; genus Bathycorpusculum. The sequence continues at coordinate 168,792 of JAMDCQ010000014.1, read as the reverse complement.
TTGTCTCTTTGGGCGACTCGTGTGGCGCGTTTCTCGAAAGAGGCTTCCAGCCAGATTTTGAAGCCGCCTTTAAGCAGCCAAGGCATAGTCCAGCTATCCAAAAGCACATTGCCCTGTTTAGCGTACTCTAAAAGTTTGTCGTCAACCGCCTTGTCGAACTTGGGGTCGTTGACTCTTTCCTCGAGAAACTTGAGACCAACTGGGCTTTCCCACCATCCTTCAGTGGTTGTGTCGTAGCCTTCCTGCTTGGCCAACTCTTTTAAGGCGTCACCGCCCGAGTAGTAGCGGAGACCATATTTTTCTGCAAGTTTTTTAGATAAAGTGCTTTTGCCGGTCCCAGCCATGCCTGATATGCAGATTACCGTTGTTTTTGTTTGTGGCGAGGTTTGGGTGGGTTCCGGCATCGCATGTCATCCAGTTTCAGGTTTAGTGTTCAATGGGCATGATACCGATTAAACGTGAAGATAGCAACCCGAAGAACATCGAGCAGATGGGGTACCACCAGAACACGGGGATCGCGTCAGATACCGATGTTGCAATTGTGCCGATGCCAGGTATGTAAGCCATCGGGGTGGTGCCAAAGGTCGGGGTCAGAACTAGGAACCAAACGAATAAGTAAACAAATGATATGCCGAACTGCACCATCGTGGGTTTCATTGTTTTTGCCTGCATATTGTTGATTTGGGATTGTTTTTTCTTTAGTTTCTCCATTTGTTTTTTGTCGCCAGATTTGGCGGCTGCCATGCTTTCCTGGCGGAATTCTGCTAATTCTTTCTGTATGACGCGGTATTGTTCCCAGCCGACGAAGTAGTTGATTAGGAGTCTGTTGATTCCAGAGTTTAGAAATGCAATTCCAGCAGATATACCGATAACGATTAGTGTTGCAATTGGTATCGTTGTTATTATTTCTGACATTTGTTTTCCTCTTGGCGCTCTTTGAACTATGCGTACATGTTTCTCGTTAATAACTATTTTCACATAATTAAAGCCTAACTATAACTCACTGCAAAGCAAGTTTGGCGGTTTCTCTGCCCCATGCCTCGATGGCTGCCCAATCGCGTGTATCATGAACTTTGGCTGTGTCCAGGCCATTCTTGCGCAGATTTCGCCGGTTAATGCGCACTATGATGTCAACGAGTAAGCCGTGGCTGTAGCTGAAGTCCATTAAGCCGCCGAAGTAACCCATAGATATTGGTGTCAGCGCGTATTGTGTTGCGATGGCGTCGAGGTAGCGTTTTTTGCCTGTTTCGTAGCCTGCGTCTTTGCGGTCAGCCATAGAACAGCTCACAAACAGGGCGGTTTTCTTGGTTCTAAGCGCTGGGGCGTTTGTCTCCAGAAAACACAGCGCTTCTTTAGTCCACCTATCCGCCCGCAGTCCGCTTCCAACTATGATGAAGTCGTAGCCTTCTATGCTCTGTGGACTCTTTTTGGCGTCTACCACATCTACTGAGAATCCTTCTTGCGTTAACGCTTTGGCGATTGTTTGGGCGACGTCAACTGTGCCGCCCCAGCGACTGCCATAAACTACAAGAGCCTTCAAATGTCAGCACCAAATTTTTAGAGTACATAACCCAAACTTGCAGCATTTATTGATTGCGTTCCTCAACGGCAACGTCTTCAAAAGATCTTTTAAGATTTCACTAAAGGAAGTACATGTGTTTAATCGATCTTGCCATAACTGTATTTGGGTTTGCTGGGGCTTCTGGCAACTTTAGTGACGCCAGATATACCCGCGCTTGCCTGCCGGAGAGGCCTAAACCCACCAAAACGTCAACCCCCTCTAAACTAACTGCAGAGGGAAATTGGCGGTATCTCTGCAAGTTTGTTAGGTCGGTTTGGTTGCTGTTGTTTTGGTGGGTGTTTAGTGTTTTCATGTGTGTCGCTTCTTTATTGTAGGTTTGTTTTCCGTATGCTTGCTACTAATTTATGTACATAATTTATGAGCTGGAAAGACTCATGTGAGGAAACACTATGCTTATAAATAGGGAGCAGAATATGAGAATAGGCATAGGAACATTCATCAACAGAAGAACAAAAACTGGCAAAAAAACCTACGACAGATTCTTCTTCTACATACCCACCGAACTAGCCAGAGACGCCACATTCCCATTTAACGAAAACGACAAGGTTCACTTTGAAATCCAAGGCCAAACGGTCGTCGTCACCAAAGCCACACCAGAAACTACAACTTAACCTTTGACTTTTAGTGGATACACTTGGGAGATATCTCTGATTAATTGGCATCCCCTCAATACACCGACCTGAATTGAACGTTTAATGCCAACACTCGACTTATTTTAACACAATTAATCGAGTATATATAATTTTACTGAATTTAGCCCAATGTGTCATAGTATTATCAATAGGGCTAAGCGTCATACATCAAAATGGGGTATAGGAGCTTTGAGGATTTCACAGATAATCAAAATTCCCAGCGTTCGCATACTGCTATTTTTATATAAGAAAAGTGAAGTCAGGCACGCAGAGTTATCTAGGCTAATTGTCAGCCGAGGCACCTTAAGCCTAAGCCTAAAAGACCTAGAACAAGAGGGGCTAATTCAGAGAAAACTTTTAGATACAAAACCCCTGCAAAGCTTATACAGCCTAACCGAAAAAGGCAAGACCATCGCCAAGCAACTAAACGAAGTAGAGCGCATCATAGCATAGGAAATGCCGCCTAACCGAAAGCCAAATCGCCTTTGCGGCTTAACAATAGATCAAAAAGTAGTTGTTCTGCTTGTGGTTTGCTCCACAACCCGTTTGCGGTTCAGGGTAAACGCAGAAACCAAAAAGCCGTCATCCTCAAAGCCCCCCAGAAGAAGATGAACAAGGAAACCTCTGCCACCATCTAACACTAAAAAAACAAAAACTTGATCTACTGATAAAAGAGGAGAGGTCAGCGCTGAGACGTCGCGTGTTTCCTCTGTCGCGGATACGAAATCGGTATGCGCCTTTAAATAAGGGGGGTCTACAGAAGAAATCGCAGCTGCGCTAAGTGTGCTTGGTTTGCGTAACTTCTTATAACCACACCTTCATTCTAGATTGTGAGGAATCGAGTTTGTCCATCCAAAAAACGCCCGAAGCTAATACCATCTTCTGCGTCTGGTTTAACCAGTACAGCGGCATCCTACTCAAAACCCCAACCAAAACCTTGGTAATCGACCCCGTTGACATTAAACCAAAAAGTTTCCCAGTCGTTGACGCCATCCTAATCACCCATGAACACTACGACCACCTTGACCCCCCCCTCATAACCGCCGTCCAGAAAGCCACAGGCTGCGTCGTCATCGCCGACCCCGCCTCAACCAACAAACTCCAACACGTTATCCCAAACGATAAACTCCGAGAAATTAAGGTGGGCGAGGAAACCAAAATCGGTGCAGTTACCGTGAAAGCAGAAAAAAGTAACCATCCCGCCCAAGCCCCCAACACCTACATCGTAACAAGCGAGGATAACGTCAAAGTCTATCACACCGCTGACAGTCTGCCGTTTCCTGAGTTGGCGTTGATGGGGCAAAAAGAACAGTTCGACGTTGTTTTCTGCACTGTGGGCATCGCGCCTGGTGCTTCGGCTGAATCAGGGTTTGAAATCGCCCGTTTAACCAAACCGCCTCTAGCTGTGCCTTATCACACTGGAAGCGTACAAAGCCAGAACCGATTCGCCGAACTGGTCCAAAGAGACCTGCGTAAAACCGCCTGCTTGGTTCCCCAGATAAACAAAATTTATCAGGTTTCTAAGAGGGAGTAGAATTGAAGAATGAAAAGTTTGACAAAAAAGACAAAATGGCTAACATACTCTTCAAGTTAGACGCGGTTAAATTTGGGGTTTTCCAGCTTTCATCGGGCAAAGCCAGCCCCTACTACATCGACCTCCGTATCATTCCCAGCTTCCCCGACGCGTTCCGCGAAATCTGCAGCTTCTACGCTCAACACATAACCGAGCAAGTCGGGCTCAAGAACTTCGATCGCATCGCAGGTATCCCATTAGCTGGCATACCGTTTGCGTCGCAGATTGCCTACAACCTAAGAAAACCCTTCCTCTACATCCGAAAAGACTTCAAACAGCATGGTAGAGAACGCCGAGTTGAAGGCATCTTGATTTCGGGCGATAGGGTTCTGTTGCTTGATGACTTGTTAACGACTGGGTTGACGCTCAAGAATGCGGCTGAGGCAGTGCGTGCGGAAGGCGGAGTCGTAACCGAAGCGGTCGTGTTCTTGGATCGCGAAGAAGGCGGGAAAGAGGTTTTGGCTAAAGTCGGCATAAAACTGTATCCGTTGCTTAAGATAAGCGAGGTAGCAAATACGCTCTTTGAAATCGGCGCACTCGACAAAGAAAGCCTGAAAACGATTCTAAAACAAGTCAAAAAATAGCGAATTGCTATTCGTAGTAAATTAGGCTGGTTTCTTCCAGCAGCGCATGCAATTTCCCAACTGCATCGTAGACATCCTGCTCATGTTTGGCACCTGTGCAGACGAGTTTGCCGCTGGCAAAAAGCAAAATGACGACTTTGGGGTCTTCCATGCGGTAAATCAAACCGGGAAACTGTTCTGGCTCATACATCGCGTGTCCCATAGTGTAGGCAGCTTTTTCAAGGTCAATCATCCCGCCCAGTCCACCTGAAGCCACGATGTTTTGGATTTTAAGTTCGGGTTTGCTGATTATGATGATGCCGCCCTTCTTTAGTTCCTTTATTACTTTCATGACGGCGCGTTTGGCTTCTTTTTCTGATTTGGCACCTGTACAGACCATTTTGCCCGAGTTGAAGATTAGGGTGGCGGTTTTGGGACGTTTTAAGCGGAAAACTAAGCCGGGGAATTGTTCAGGGCGGTATTCAACGTCTGGGTAGCCCTTGACAACTGCGTTTAAGTCAACTTTTTGGTTGAGGGTTGCAGAAGCTACCACGTTTTCGATGCTTATTGCTGCTTTAACTTTTGGCATTGTTTCTCCTCTTGCTTTGCCGCCTAAATAGTCATTTATCGAAAGCTTTCTTTATAAATACATCTATGGCTTACCGGTTTTGCTTTTTTGTTCAACTCTTTTTCTCTTTTTGGCTCTAGCCGCTGGAATGACAAATTGCACCACGATAAGCAAAACTATAAGCAACACAACCAAGGGCACCGCAAAATCAGAACCCTGCATAATCAAAGTGATGTGGCCAAAGTAAGGAATCCGCATAACCACCTTGCCCAACACAAGATCCTGCGGTACCCCTTCTCCAGTCGACCAAAGATTACCATGTGAATCATAATATGAAACGTCTGGCGTCGCAGGCCAATTCAAATCATTGCCGTCCCCTTTCGTCTGGAAATACCAAGTTCCATCGACTTGATACTTCTCTACGATACGATGAACAACGGGGGTTTCATCGGGGTTCTCGCGTGTGTTGGGTTTCTGGAAGACTATGATGTCACTGTTGGGGTAGTTTGCATTCAACTCTTCAGGCTTCACAGCTTGAATTATAATAATGTCCCCTCGATGCAATGTCGGATCAAAGACACATGACCAGCCATCGCACCCGTTCTCAGCAGTGCACATACTCCCGCTTGTGACTACCCGCAGCGGAACCGACGTTCCAAGCGCCACCGCTAACCCAAAATAGAACCCCAGAACTATCGCTGCCATCAAACCGATGGTGACTGCGGCTTTTACGTAGTCTTTTTGTAGAATTTTGGGGTAGCGTGTCAATTGTGTCTTCACCGAGCAGATAGCTCTCTAGAATTGGATGGCTTTAAAACTACCGCTTCTAAAAAAATAAAAAGTGAGTGCTCAAACTTGAGCACTGTGGTTGTTTAAACTTTCTTTTTGCTTAATACTTCGCGGAATACGTTGCCGCATTTGGAGCATTCGTAGAGGCCGATTTCTAGTTGCATGCGTTTTCCAGCTTTATCTGGGCGGCCTGCCATTTTCCATGTCTTTTTTGGTTTTGAAACTTCAGTTGAGCATTTTGGACATTTAGCCATTTACAATTTTCCTCCAGTTTATCGCTTTGATGCTTTTCGGCTGATTGGATAAAAAAGTTTCCATAGTGTTCCCATAGATATTCTCTGCGTAAACATGGAGATTATACAGTTTCATGTCAATGTCATGGAAACATGGGAAAGGAAATGTAGAAACCAACATTTTCCTCCATGTAGATTCATCAAGAAAACACCAAAAAACGCCAACCCCTAAACAGCAAAATGCCCTCACCCCTGCATACCCCAAAAATTGGGCGCAACGTTTTTTACAGCACAGCAAAGTTATTTTTCAATCAATCCGAGGTTCACTTTGTATTGCAAGCCAACTCAGAGAACGCTTTTGAAATGCTTGTCAAGCCAGTGCGAAGGCTAATTGAGCAGCGAGGCTTCTCTAAACCCACCGAACCCCAAGAAAAAGTCATCCCCAAAATCCTCGAAGGCAAAAACGTCCTGCTTATCTCGCCGACGGCAACGGGGAAAACCGAAGCCGCCTTCCTACCAGTGCTAAGCTTGCTTATGCAACAGCCCAAAACACCTGGCATAAAAGTCCTCTATATCACGCCGCTGAGGGCGCTCAATCGGGATTTGCTTGAGCGGCTGCAGTGGTGGTGCAACAACCTCGACATTAAACTCGCCGTCCGGCACGGAGACACAGAACAGAAAGAGCGCACACGGCAAAGCCAATGCCCACCCGACATCCTAATCACCACACCTGAGACGCTTCAAGCTATACTTTCTGGGTGGCTGCTACGCCAGCATCTGCAGAGCCTCAAGTGGGTAGTCATCGATGAAGTGCACGAGTTAGCGGACAGTAAACGCGGAAGCCAGTTGTCGTTGGCGCTGGAGCGGGTCAGAGGGTTAATCGGCAAAGAGTTCCAGATGATCGGTTTATCCGCAACGGTGGGCAGCCCAGAAAAAGTCGCCCAGTTCCTCGTCGGAAGCCAGCGGCCCGTCGAAATCGTGCGGGTTTCAGTCGCCAAAATGGTAAAGCTACAGGTGATTTATCCAAAGCCCACGGAAGAGGATGTGAGGTTTGCAGGCAAAATCTTCACACACCCCGAAGTAGCCGCGAGATTGCGGATTATCCGAGACTACATGACCAAACGCAAATCCGTACTCCTATTCACTAACACCCGCTCAATCTCTGAGGTTTTAGCGTCCCGCTTCAAGGTATGGGACGTGGATTTTCCCATCTCAATTCACCATGGCTCGCTGGCGAAGCCTTCACGTATAGCAGCCGAAACAGGCCTCAAAAAAGGCGCACTCAAAGGCCTAATCGCCACCAGCAGCCTCGAACTCGGCATAGACATCGGCCACATAGACCTAGTCATCCAATACATGAGTCCAAGGCAGGTTTCGCGGCTCATCCAGCGGGTCGGCAGGGCAGGCCACACTTATGGATACCTCTCCGAAGGCTTAATCATAGGCATGGACTCCGACGACACGCTTGAAGCCCTTGCGATTGCACGTCGCGCATTGGACGAGAAGCTTGAACCCATCACAGTAGCCGACAAACCCTACGACGTTTTAGCCCACCAAATCGCCGGGCTGCTCCTCAAAAATCGGCGCCTGACATTCAAAGAAATCCTCGACATCTGCCAAAAAGCTGCGCCCTTCCAAAACCTAACCATAGCTGACGTAGAGAAAATCATCAAGAACATGCATCAGCGGTTTCCACGTTTAGCTTGGGCGTCCTTTGAGGATCAGGTTGTTCTGAGGCCCCAGCGTACAAAGGCACTTTTTGAGTATTATTTTGATAATTTGTCGATGATTCCTGAGGAAAAACAGTTTCTAGTAATCGACCAATCCACTGAGTCCTCTATCGGCGTTTTGGATGAGGCTTTCATGGCGGAGTACGGTAAACCCGGAACCAAATTTATCATCCGAGGTAGCCCATGGCAAATCATCCACGCCACCGAAGACAAAGTCTACGTGCGACCAGTTGACGACCCCACTGGTTCGATTCCGAGTTGGATAGGTGAAGAAATCCCCGTGCCCTACGAAGTTGCTCAAGAAGTGGCGGAAATACGCGGGGTTGTCGAAGAACAAACCCACCGAGGCGCTTCGCCCCAGCAAATCAGTGTGCTTCTCGCTGAGCGTTACCCGGCCGATGCCGAGAACATTTTGAATGCTTTGGCTGAAACCGCAGAGCAGGCGCAAAACGGCTTCCCAGTACCAACACCCCACCGCATCGTAGTTGAGGACTGGAGCGAATTCATCATCATACACTCAAACTTCGGCTCCCTGACAAACCGCGCTTTAGCGCAGTTGCTTGGGCAGGTGCTGTCTGATAAGCTTGGACGCGGCATTGTGGTTCAGCATGACCCTTACCGCATCTTTGTCCAGACCATGGGCACCATGAGCGCAGAGCGCCTTGTTGAGGTGCTGAAAGAAATCAAAGACATGCCTGAACCCGCCATTCGCAGCACTCTTACGCTCTCAACGGTTAAAACGGGCTTATTCAAGCGCCGCGTCATCCAAGTCGCCAGACGCTTCGGTGCACTCAAGAAATGGGCAGACTTTAGCAACGTCAGCCTACAGAAACTGATCTCAAGCTTCGAAGGCACCCCCATCTACGAGGAAGGCCTCAAAGAAGTCTTCACCAAAGACCTCGACGCTGACGGTTTGGTTATGGTTCTTGGGAGGCTACGCAGTGGTGATGTGCGGTTGCAGGTGGTTGAGACTGGCGGCAACCCGACTCCAGTGGCGCGTGTAGGCATTGAGCGGGTGAGTATGAAGACTGATTTGATTCCGCCTGAGAAGATGCGGGCGGTGCTGGTTGAATCTGCTAAGGCACGGTTGCTCAACGAGACAGGCAACTTTGTATGCACAGCCTGCTGGGACTACATGGAAATGATACGCATAAAAGACCTCCCCGACAAACCCAAATGCCCACGGTGCGGCTCATCTGCGATTGGGCTTTTAAAGGTTGAAGAAGAAAAAGCCGCGGGTCTCATAGAGAAAAAAGGGGAGCATCTAGCCAAAGATGAGGAAAAAATGCGTAGCCACGCCAAACAAACCGCCGATTTAATTGAGCGCTATGGTAAGCCGGCTGCGGTGGCGCTAAGCGCACGGCGGGTTTCAGCTGCCGACGTGGCTGGCGTATTGGAGAAGGAGCCTACGCTGTCGGACTGTTTCTATGAGCTTGTCTTGGAAGCTGAACGTAAATCCTTAAGCAGGCGGTTTAGGTAATGATTTGTTGTTCGATTTAGGGCGATTCACTTATTGAACATCATCTTTTTAAGTGAAGAGTCATCTAATGGTGATTGTTCGCTTGTGCACTAATCTTAGGAGACCCTATAATGGAGATAAGCCGAAAAAACCTGCGCAAAGAAGTTTTAGAACGCATCAAATTCGTCAAAACCTGCGTAATGGCACGGGAACTTTGCTTGTTGGTTCGTACCAACAGGGCGGTTTTGGAGCCGAAGGATGTGCAAGAAATCTGCCAATACATCTCAGGTCTCTGCAAAGAAGAAGGCTGCGGCGAACCCAGCGAACTGTGCGCTAAGGCTGCAAAGGCAGTCGGCTCTAAAGAAGAAGAGAAATACCTTGACCTATGCGCTCAGAGCTGCGTGAAATGCGGGGAAGCAAGAAGACCGCAAAGCAAAAAAGACGCTTACGTAGCCTAACAGTAAGCTAAAAGGGTGGATTTTGAGTGTTTATCGCTCCGTTTGTTCCAAGCCCAAACTGCGTGGTAGAGTATATGCTTAAGCTGGCAGATTTGAAGTCGGGTGAAGTCCTCTTTGACCTCGGCGCAGGTGATGGGCGAACGGTGATTATGGCGGCGAAAACTTTTGGGGCACGCGGCGTCGGCATCGAGTTGCGCGAGGATTTAGCCAAAAAAGCCTTGGGCACCATCCATGAAAGCGGATTAGACGACAAAGTAACAATCCTAAACACTGACATGTTCACGGTAAACTTGACTTCGGCAGACGTCGTCTATCTGTATTTGACTACAAGCGCTAACGAGAAGGTTAAGCCGAAGTTGGAGCGGGACCTCAAAAAGGGCGCCCGCGTCGTCTCGCATGATTATGAGATTGTTGGTTGGCATCATGAAAAGATGGAGACTTACTGCGAAAACCCCAAACTGGGTTACCCGTCGCACACGGTTTACTTGTACAGAAAAAAGTAGCCTCCCACTATAGGTTTCTGCATAGATATCCTAATATACTCCAAAATGTTGGTGTGGCGCTATCCCCTCTATAGGTGCCCTGCATAGGTTGGATATTAGGCGCCAAATATGCCCACTCAACCAATGCTGATTGTTCCTCGGCTCTAAGAAAATATTTTAACTAACCCCTCCATGTGTGAGGGCGTGGTTTGAAGTGCAGTTTGTTCCATGGCAAAACGTTGCGGATTGGCATTGCAGAGCCTGCGGTTACTGCTGCAAACTCTACAGCGTAGTCTTAGGCTTCCCCGAGTGGCTGCAGCTAACCAAGACGTTTGGCTCCGAAACCACAGTGGCTGGGCTAGATCGATTCTACATCAAACGCTGCAGCGACGGCAGCTGCGCTTTCCTTTGCAACAAATCACACAACTACTTCTGTGCGTTGCAGAATATGAAGCCTGAGGCATGCAAAATCTGGCCGTTTAAAGTTCTCGCTGAACCCAAATATGGCGAAGAGAAGCAGGCGGCATTTGACTACATGGGGCATCGTCTCTACGTTTACGCTGATACCACGTGCAGTGGGCTGCGGTATGGTGCGCCGACGTGGGATTTCCGCTATACGACGGTGAAGGAGTTTGCAGAGTTGGCGCTGGGTTTGAGGCAGTTGCAGTACAAGACAACCCGAGCGGCGGAAGGTTCTCGTGCTTAGTTTGGAAGACCCCTGTTTCCATAACGAATTTACAGGAGAGAAAAAATGAGTATTACCTTCTAATAGGCAGGGCCTCTTTTTTGAGGAACTTATTTAGGCGGGTTTAGCTCTTAACCAAAACCACTCCACCTAACGGAGGAACCGATATGGCTAAAGCGAAAGTTGGCGTTTCAATGCTCTACTGTCTAGGCGAACCCTTCAACCGCATGATAAAACGCTTAGGCACCATGAACACCCGCTACATCGAAATCCTAGATGACGGCACCCACGACCTCAACAAAACCCGCATCACCCAACTCCGCGAAGCCGCCAAATCCTACGGCTTAACCTACTCGCTGCATGCACCATTCGCTGACATCAACATCGGCGCCCCAGCAAAACCCATGCTGGATGCCTCCATGAAACGCCTCAAGCAGTCTCTAGCAAACGCCAACGCAATTGACGCGAAAATGTGGGTTTTCCACCCCGCCCAACGCACAGGCATCGGGCAATTTTATCCTGACGCTGACTTCAAAACCATGTGCCACAGCGTAGAGGAACTCTACAAAGAGGCGGAAGAGTACGGCTTGAATTTGGCGCTGGAGAATTTGCCCAACAAGTACTGGTTTTTGATGAGCACCCCCGCCGAGTTCATGCGCCTCTACAAAGAAACCAACCTGCCCATCGGAATAACACTGGACCTTGGACACGCCAACTTGGAAGCGCAAATCCAGCCCTTCATCAACCAACTCGCAGACAAAATCGTCCACATACACGCCAGCAACAACGACGGAACCGACGACCAACACAACGGCGTCGAAGACGGCAACATCGACTATAGGCAGTTTGCGGAGTCTCTAAAGAAAATTGGGTACGACAAAACCGTGGTCGTCGAATCCATGCGTAAAGTGCCAGAGAGCATCGTTAAACTCAAGGAGTTACTCGTTTAGGGGCAACTCAAGCTCCAAGAAATCCTCAGCCAACACCGTTTTGGGGAACACTTTTTTTGCTTGCTCCAGGAGCGCTGCGGCGTCGGGGTACCTTGCGCTTATGTGTGAGAGCACGAGGAGTTTTGCGCCTGCCGCTTTAGCCTGAGTCGCCGCCTGAGTCGGAGTCGAATGCCCATCCTTCCATGCTTTTTCGGCTAGCGAGTCGTCGAAGGTGCAGTCATGAATAACCAAATCCGCGCCTTTGGCGTGTTTGGCGAAGCCTTCGAAGGGTTTTGTGTCGCCTGTATAGACGATTTTTCTGCCTAACCGCATTGGCCCCATGACGTCGGTTGGCTTCACGGTTTTGCCGTTGGGGGCTTTGACTGTTTTTCCGCTCTGTAGCTTAGACCACAACTCGCCTTCAGGGATGCCAAGGGTAGCGGCTTTTTTGGGATAAAACCTGCCGGGTCGCGGTTTCTCTTCAAACGCAAATGCGTAGCCCTCGACGGCGTGGCTAGATTTGAAGGCTGTCACCGTGTACTCGGCTGTGTCGCAGATTGTGCCTTCGCCTGGAATTTCGCTGACTTCAACGGGGTAGTTTAAGCCGAAGTTCAGCGTTTCCTTAGTGCATAAGAGGAAGCTTTTGAGACCCGCTGGACCATAGATTTGGACCAGTTCTTTGCGTTCCATAAGCGCCATCGTCTGCAGCAACCCCGGCAAACCCAACACGTGATCGCCATGAAGGTGGGTGATGAAGATTTTGAGTTTCTTGTGAAAGCTAACCTTTGCCTGCATCATCTGTCTTTGCACGTTTTCGCCGCAGTCAAACATCCACTGATCCCGCGGACACTGCACCACTACCGAGGGTAGACTCCGCTTCAGGGTGGGTACGCTGCCGCTTGTTCCCAAGAACACAACTCGAATACTCATGGCTTTTGCACCTTTTCGAACACCGCAATCTCCCGCGTCAGCGTGGCGTGGACGTAGGCGAAGTGGGATTCCACATGCTTAAAGCCCAACTCAACGCCTAACTGGGATATGTTTAATGTTTTGGGCGAGGCTATACAAATCCGTTGCCCCACCCCCAAAAGCGCATATGAGGCAGCTAAAACGTCTTTGACTAGCTGTATGGTCGTGGATTTTAGGGTGCTTGACGAGCGTCCGTATGGGGGGTCAGTGACGACCGCGTCCGCTTTTGAAAGGGGGAGTTTGCGTGAATCCGCCAAAAGTAGCCCTTCAGCGGTGATGTTGAAGAACCTCAGGTTTTTCTTTGTGCCCGAAATCATCCGTTTCTGAGCATCTACCCCGACTGCGCGGCATCCGATGAAGGTGGCTTCGATAAGCGAGGTTCCTGTGCCGCAGAAGGGGTCAAGCAACACCGACTCAGCTTTCGCCTGCGCCAAATTAACCATGCACCGCGCCATCTTTGACGGCATAGCTGAGGGATGGAAAAACGGCTTCTTGCGTGGGCGACGCTCAGAGAAGGTTTTGCTGGTTATGTCGGTTAGTTTTAAGCCCAAAACTAGTTTGTTGTTGGTTATTATGCCGATGAAGGTTTTGTCGGGGTTCTTGAGGTTAACCCTTGTGCTGGGGTTCTGTTTTAGGATTTGTCCACCCAGCTTAATCTCGAGCGTCATGGTGTTGATTTCTGCGTCGGCGTAGTTTTTGATGCGGTTAATGCGTACAACGAAGCTTTCGCCGCCCTTCAGCACGCCTGAGAAGTCGGTTTTGGTAACTGCATCCGCGATGTCGGCATAATTTGCGTTTGCAACCAGCAGTTCTTGGGCACAGACTCGCGTGTAAGCCGAGCGGATCTGCATAACCCTCACTGATTCCAAATCGGATTCCAACCGCAGAACTTGGTCAAACTCGCAAGCATCCGAATACACGTAGCCTTCTGCTTCCAGAATCGCCTTAACTTCCGCTGCAGGAAGCGTCAGGTTCTCGCCTGAGAGCAAAAAGAAAAGCTTAGGCACCTATACTGCGCCTTTGAGTGCTTGGCTGATCAGCGGTGCCAATGAGACCTTGCTGACTGCTCCTGGGACGCTGTCGGTGCCCACGATTTCCTCCACGCCCGCGTCTAAAATCCGCTTTTCTGCGTCGCCAATGAGCAACCCGTGCACGCAACCACAGAAGACGTGTTTTGCGCCGTTTTCGCGGAGGATTTTTGCTGCGCCGACGATGGTGCCGCCTGTGCTGATGATGTCATCGAGGATTATGACTGTTTGGTCTTTAACGTTTAGGCCCTCGGCGGTCTGTACGGTTTGGCCAGTGTAGCGGTCGCGGGTCTTGTTGAGGTGCCCTGCGTTGCCGCCTAAAACCTTCTGCGCTTGCTGGGCGATGTACATGGCGCCCTTGTCAGGTGAGAGTGCGTATGCGCCGCTGTAGCCCTTTTTGACGAAGTAGTCGGCGATTAGGGGGATGGCGCTGGCGGTTTTGGCTGGAAACGGAAACTGCGCCAGTGAATGCTCAGAGTGGATGTTAACCGTTAGAAACTCGTCGATTCCTGCTGCTTTAAGCATCCTTGCGATGGTTTCTACGCTTATGCCTTCGCCTGCGAGGAAAGTCTTGTCTTGGCGGGCGTAAGCAAGGTAGGGCACGACTGCGGTAACTTTGGTAGCACCCGCGCGCTTAGCTGAGTCAGCAAGGAAGGCCAGTTGGAAGAGTCTGCCGTCCTGCATGGGTGGGCATGTTGTTTGGATGATTGCGACTTCTTCGCCCTTTACGTCGTCGTCTAAGCGGACGTAGGATTCGCCGTCGGGGAAAACCTTTGAGACAACGGGCACGTTTGGGAAGCCAGTTTGCGCTGAGACTGCTTCAGCGAGCGGTTTGGATGCTGGACCAGAGATGATTTTCAATTCTATTCCTCTTGCCTTTAGGAATGCAAACTCAGGTTTTAAGCGTTATCTATCGAGTTTTCTGACCTGTAGCACCCGTTAGGCAGGATCTCAATAACTAAACAGATTTTTTTAAAAAAAAAGGTTTGTTTAGGGCGCTTGAAGGTTGTAGAGTTCAGTCAACGCGGGCTTCTTTACGACATGCTCCACGTCGCCTCTTGCAATCACTTTGAGCGCATGCATGGCGAGTTGTTTGTAGAATTCGCAGTAGTAGCTTTTCTGTAGCATCTTAGGGTCTACACTATACATTTCCGCTGGGCAGGGAGAACCACACATGTTTCTGAAGGTGCATGCTTGGCATTCTGGTATGTCATCTACTGTGCGTTTTGTGACTTTAAGGAAATTATTTGATGCTGCAATTGTCTCAACAGAGTCCTTGAATATGTTTCCGCCGACAAAGTCTTCCATTCCAATGAACTCTCCGCATGGATAGGCGTTTCCGTTAGCTGCCACAGCAAAGTATCTTCTGCCGCCTCCACAGGGCGAAATATCACACATCATAACTCTCGCTGAAGGTGCAATTACCCCAAGTAGAATGTTGGCGAAATCCGCGACAACTATCCTTTTGCCCTCTTTTGTTAATCGGATGGCTTCTTCTGTTGCACCGATGAAAGCTGCCGCTGCCACTTCAGGGTCAGGCCTTAGGGGGTGGGCGCTTTTCTGAGTGCCCCGAACGGGATTCATCAAGCATAAGGTCACGTCTTTG
This sequence comes from Candidatus Bathyarchaeota archaeon, assembly GCA_023488905.1. GTDB lineage: Archaea > Thermoproteota > Bathyarchaeia > Bathyarchaeales > Bathycorpusculaceae > Bathycorpusculum. Next base: position 153,506 of record JAMDCQ010000014.1, on the reverse strand, counting down.
CTTTGAAGTAACCGTACCATGTCTTTGAGTTGACCAACGTTGTAGGTAGTTATGGTCGTTACAACGTTTAATCCTCTATACCCCCTAAACCATTCAAGTGCTTTCATTATTTGCTTGTAGTGCCCTTCGCCCCGCAAGAAGTCGTTTATCTCTTCAATGGGTGAATCCAGCGAGATGCCGATGTTAACCTGATATTTTTTGATAAATTGAGCGTCTTCTTCTGTGAGAGCTAAACCGTTGGTTTGTAACCCAAAAAACAGGTCTTTGCTGTATTCTTCGATGATTTGGAAAAGATTTTCTTTGTTAAGTAGGGGTTCTGTGCCGTGGAAGATAACTGAGCCCTTTTTGTTTTGGTTTTTGAAGAACTTGGCGGCTTTTTCTACGATGGCTCTAAGTTCTTGGTAGGTCATGTTTTTTCCGCGGCTCTTAACTTCTTTGGGTAGATAGCAGTAGGGGCAGTTGGCGTTGCACATGTCTGTTGGGTTGACATAGAACAGAATGAGGTCGGTGCTGTGGCGCAGTTCGTGCATTTCAGCGGTAAGTTTTTTGTGCATTTGACTGTAAAGTTGTTCCAATTTGGCTGAGTCGCCTATGCCCCAAAAGTTTGTCTGGGGGTCTATTTGGAATTCTGCCCCGTTAACGGTTATCTTGTCAAACATGAATTAGTTAGCGCTCCTTTAAAAAAAGGGTTAGAAGGGAGACTCATCACTCTGCATTACGTAGTGAGTGAGTCCTGCCCCTTTATACTTGCATTCTAGTCGGTAACTTTTGGTTTGCATGGTTGTTGCTGTTTTTTCCATTTTGTTCCCTGTGTTAGGCTGGGTTTGTTTTGATTTAAGCCTTGCCCGCTGTATTACAATTGTATTACGCGTGGTGCGCTCTACTTGCAAAGGCGACATAATCAGCCACCAAGAAACCCCCTACAATAGCGTTAACTCTAAGTTGTTCCTAAATTGTCAATCGAATCCACAAACCTTGATAAAATCGGCATTCAACTAAACCATCAGGGTAACCATGAAAACGGCACATACAATCAAGGATATGCAAAAATTCTGGCGCGAAGGCGACTACTCTTTCCACCAAGGCAACCTCGAAGGTTCAATTGACAGCTACAACAAAGCGTTAAAGCTCTGCCAGTCGCTCCCAGAATGCGAAAGGTGTAACCATCGCCGCTTTGAAGCTTCTTGCTATGCAGGGTTATCTGCCTCTTTGGGGCGGTTGGGAAAGCATCTTGAGAGTTTCGCCGCAGCCAACAAGGCATTGGTTTTCTATGATGAATACGGCGAAAAGTACCCTGCCGACACGGGCAGATGGCTGATGGCGCAGGTAAATCAGGGCACCGCGTTGGCTGCGCTCGGCTGTTTACCCGCAGCGTTGGAGGCGCTTGGGCGGGCGAAAGAAATTTTCATTAACCGGGGTTTGGATATCGCTGAGAATAAGCAGTGGATTGAGATGGTTGACGGAAACATAGCAGCCATAAAAGCGCACATGGCAAAGGAAGAGCGATAATTATGGATACTTGGCGTTACATTCCCCTATCAACTAACGATGCCGCATTGAACATGGCAGTTGACGAAGCCATCCTAAACGCCCGCATCGCTGACCAAGTCCCCAACACCCTGCGGCTCTACCGCTGGCAGCCCTCAGCAGTCAGCATAGGCAGAAACCAGAACCCCCAAAACGAAATCTACCTCGACACCGCCAAACAGCTCGGCGTGGATGTGGTGCGGCGTATCAGCGGCGGCGGAACCGTCTACCACGATTTTGAGGGCGAAGTAACCTACAGCGTAATCGCCAAGGTCTCAGATTTAGGCAACGCCGATGTCACCACAGTTTACACCAAAATCTACGGCGCCATAACCGACGCGCTGCGCATTTTGGGTGTACCCGCCGATTTCAGTGTCGGAGACGCAAAAAACTGCCCCAACCTCACGGTGAACGGCAAAAAAATCTCTGGCAGCAGCCAAGTCATCAGCCGCGGCGTCGTCCTCCAACATGGCACAGTATTGGTCAATGTTGATTTACCCAAAATGTTTCGGCTCATAAAACTCAAAGACCTCAACTGCACCCTAGCGACGGACATCGGGAAACGTAAAATCACCAGCGTCCAAGCTGAATTGAGGCACAAAATCAGCCCAGATACTGTCGCGAACGCGCTGGCTCAGGGCTTTAAGGCAATCCTCAAAATTCAGTTGCAAGAAGGCGAGCTTACCGCAGCCGAAAAATCAGCCGCCGAGACGCTCTACAAAGAAAAATATACATCAAAAGAGTGGAATCTGAGCGCCAAAACCTAACAGACAAAGGCTTCCCTAACCAATCGGCAGACGACACCCAGCGTTTAATGGTAAATCAAAAGTTTGCGTTCAGCTTGTAGTTTCCGCCACAACCCGCCAGCAACCCACCACAAATCCAGAACCCAAAAGCAAACTGCCCCACAGTCCACGAGAAGATGAAGAATAAGGGCGACACCCTCTTCTTCTTTAACTAGAAAAAACGAAACAACACAAAATTTTGATCTACCGATAAGAAAACGAAAGCTAAGGCACCAAAATCGCTCTACCCACAATTTTGCCCTGCTTCAACTTAACCAGCACACTCTCTGCCTCACTAAGGCGGTAGCAGCTCCAATCCACCCTGACCTTACCCAATGAAGCCAACCTGAGCGTTTCGTTCATTTCCTGCCGTGTACCAATAACGCTACCGATAACCGAGTATTCTTCTGGAAACTCTACTGAAACGTTACCGCAGACACCCATCAAAACGGTTCCGCCACGTTTAACGATTCGCATAGCCTGATCAACTGCCCTCTGGGACGGCACGTGTATCATAACTACGTCGGGGCGCCCATTCTCCACAGTAAACGCATCAAGTTCTGTTGCGGTTAAAGCGTGGTCTGCACCAATATCCTGCGCTAACTTCAACTTGGCTTCAGAAGTGTCAACGGCGATTGTTTCCGCCCCCGCCAGCTTAGCAAACTGCAACGTCATATGCCCCACACCGCCGATTCCAATCACAGCCACCTTTTGCCCCACCCTCACGTTTGCCCTCTTCACGGCGTGGTAAGCGGTTATCCCTGGGCAAAAAAGAGACGCACTCTCTTCAAACCCCAAATTATCAGGTAATCTATGCACAAAAGCAGCAGGCGCCACCATATACTCCGCGTATCCACCGTCCACGACTTCGCCTGTTGTTTGTCGTTTTAGGCAGAGGTTTTCGCGTCCCGAAAGACAATATTCACAGGTTCCATCAGTCTTCCAGAGCACCTGCACCCCGACCCTGTCGCCCCGCTCAAAGCCCTTTACTTGGCTGCCGACTTCTTCTATCACACCTGTTACTTCATGACCGGGAATAATGGGCAGTTTGGCAGGTACACCGAATTGTTTGAGTTCACCCTCAATCATGTGCAGGTTGCTGTAGCATACACCGCATGCTTGAACTTTAATCAGGACTTGGTCAGGTTGAGGTGGGGGGGTTGGGACGGTTGTGTAGATTAGGGGGTGGTTTTCGATTTTGTCGATTCGAGTGCACAACTGCGCCTTCATACATCACACTAACCACTGAACAGTTATTTGGTTTCTGTTTAAAAGGTCAATTGCCTGCGTGATTTAATGGTATGTGGTTGCGAAATTGCAGTAACACAAAAACAGATAGCTAAAAGATATTAAAAAAATTAAGGGGAGAATAAATGGTTTGCATTTATTCTTTGTTTTATGGGCGTTTTCTGAGCATCAAAATTGTCAGTAAACCGACAACTATTATGGCGACGAATAGGCCAGCGATTGCGGGCACGAAGTATAGGTCAGCTGCTGATGGTTCTGGTGTTGCGACTGGGGTTGCTGTTGCTTCTGGTTCGGAGACTGCGAAGCTGGTTTCTGCTGATGATGGCCAGTAGCCGTTGCTGCCTGCGAAGGTTGCGATTACTCTGTAGTCACCTGCAATGTCAGGTAGCCATGAGAGTGAGTAGACTCCGTATGCGTCGGTTGTTGTGGTTCCGATTGAGCGGTAGTTGTTGTTTGCGTCGAGGACGTTGATGGTTACTTCGACACCTGTGAAGCTAGTTGGGCATGGCTTCTGTTGATAGACATAACCCATCCAGTCTTTCATGCTGGCGTCAGATGCAACTGGAACGCCGTTGGGGAAGCGTGCTGCTTGTTCGTTTTGTGTTGTGCCTGCAGCTATGTCGGTAACTGTACCTCGGATGACAACACGTTGATTTGCTTGTGCTGCGAGGTTTGGTGCTGAGACTGTCATTGCGCTTGGGCCGCGGCCGACACTGTAGATTTGGTTGTCTAAGCCGTTGAACCAAGTTGCGTAGCCGTCTGCGATTGCGTAGCTGTTAGTCATGAATTCTCCAACGTAGCCGTTGAGAGTCCAGACTTCTGCGCCGCTAGTTGCGTTGATTGCACGGAATAGTGAGCCTTTGAAGAGTGGTGTTTCGATTGTGTGTTCAGTTGTGACTAGGTAGAGGAGTCCGTTGCCATATGCGTTGACGAATGTTGGGTAACGTCCTGGAACGTCTAAGCCACCTTCAGTGGAGTTTCCTTCACCGCCGTTGCCGTATGTCCAGAGCAAAGATCCGTCCTTTGTGTCATAGGCGTATATTATACCGCCGTATCCGCTACTGTACATTTTGCCGTATGCGAAATTGTTAGATAAGCTGCCTGATGCTGGGCTGCCGTAGTAGTCCATTGCAGTCTGTGGATATTCTAGAGTGTTCCAGATTCTTGCGCCGGTGTTTAGGTTGTAACCGACGTAGGCGTTAAGTTCGCGGATGTTTTCTACGAATACGCGGTTTACTGGGTCGACACCTGCTTGGATGACTGTTGCGTTGATAAGAGGTGCGTAGTTCTTCATCCAGAGGATGTTGCCTACTGTGCCTTTTGATGCATTGAGGTTAACTGCGAAGTATGTGTATTCTTTGTAGGTTTCTGTTGCGCCGAAGAAGAAGTTAGAGCCCGTTGATGGTAAGGTACCATTGTAGCATAGCATTATGTCGTCGTAGTATGCTTCGACAACTGTGAATGGAGTGGTCCAGTTTGCACCGTTGTAAGTGATTGCTTTTGCCCAGTCAAATCTTGCGGCTGTGCTTGCGTCACCGGTAGTCACTGATGGAGTGTCTGTCCAGGTCCACATTTTACTGGAGTTCCATTGTCTAACAACATAGTTTCCTGCTTGGGACATTGTATTGTAGATGAGGTATTCACCGAGTGGGCCCATGGCTTTTCTGCCTGATGGAATGCTGGTTGCGTTGAAGAGTGGGTTGCCTGTGTCTGCGTCAAAGAATCGCCAAGTTGTGGGTAGACCTGTCCAGCCGCCACCTGATTGGGCTACAAGCAATGCATTGTAGACACCGTGCTGGTTGGGGTTTTCTGCGTCGAATATTATTGCGTGTGAGAGTGCGGGTACGTCTGTTCTTGACCAGTATACTTCACCTGTGCGTAGGTCAACACATTTGGTTGGGCCGCCGCTTGGGGCAAGGTATGAGACTGCTTCTGTGTAGTAGAGTTTGCCGTTGACGATGATTGGGTTAGTGAATCGTTGTAGGTATGCTGAGCCTTCGAAGTATGTGTTGCCTTCGTAGCCCTGGAAGTTGTTTCCTCCAACTACTCCTCCGCTTTGGAGGGGTTTGGTCCACATAATGTGTGAAGTTTCTGGACCGACTGCGTCGTCTGGGTACATCATGTTGTTGCCACCATAGTTGTACGTGGCTGCAAAGCCGCCGTAACCAGGTGCGCCTGTACCAAGCCAGTTAGAAGAGATCAAGTACCAGATGCTGTTCTCGCCGTAAATTGGACGAGTCCAGTATTCTGAGGGCAATGGGTATGTGTCGATTACGCTTGGAATTGGCTCTTCTGAGACAGAGAAGGCGGTTGAGGCAGTGCTTGCTGCATAGGTGTCGTTCTCAGTACTTCCAGCAAGGTGTGAAACCGCTGAAACAGATTGTGCTGGGAACGTGAAGTTGAGGCTGTATGTTCCGTTCATTGATGGAACATATTTTAGTTGCTGATTGGACGTTGTGTCCCAAACTGTTTCCCATGTCTTGGTTTCTGTTGTGCCATCTGGCTTAGTTATAACGAGTTTAAAGTTGTGGAATCTGTAGTCGTTGTCCATGTCTGCGTTTGGAAATAGTTTGTCGATCCACATGTAGATCATGACGTCTTGACCGACGCCAACGTGGTCGGGCATAGCTGCGACGTATGCGTATGTTGGGATGTTTTCCCGTGCGGATGCAGTTGGTAGTATTGTTGAAGCTCCGATCGATATGATCATTATTGCTGAGATGAAAATAGCTATGGTTTTACTTTTTGCGTTCAATTTTTTTCCTTTTTCTCCTTAAATTTATAGCCTGAAATTACGGCTCCTAAACTTATAAGCTTTTGCTAGATTCACAGCAGAATGTCGCCAAACATACAGCAGAAAAGTACAAATTATACATAAATAAGCAACTTTTTTAACAGATTTTATCTATTTAAACATAATTAAAGTGCATACAAGTGAGCCTTAAACCCTTTAGGCATGTGCAGAAGCGAATAATAAACCTTTTATGACCAAATCACCTTTCTTTTAGCTTGAAAGCCTATGCCCCAAGTCAAAGACATCATGACCAAAGAGGTCATAACCATAGAATCCAACAAAACCGTATTCGAAGCAGCAGAACTTATGACCCAGAAATCGCCAGGTTGCCTAGTCGTGGTAATCAAAGGGTTCCCCGTCGGCATACTCACCGAACGAGACATAGTGCGAAGAATCGTAGCAAAAAGGGCACCTTTAGACCAGAAAATAACTGAGGTCATGACAAAAACCGTGATAACAGTGGAACCAGAGACATCCCTTAAGGAAGCTGCAAGAGTTATGTCGACAAACAAGATTCATCGATTACCGGTGCTTAAGCAAAATAAGCTCGTGGGCATAGTTGCAGCCTCAGACTTTGTGCGTAACGTGGGTAAGAAGACAACAACTGAGGAGATTTTGGATGCGTTTGGGCGGTATCCAGCAGGGCCCGCTGTTTAACTTGAATTCAATCTGCCTGTTCGCAAAAGGATTCATTGTTCAAAGGCAGATCAGTCAACTTAGAGTTAACTGAGGTTAAACCAATATTTATATGGCGAAAAAGCTAAACTTCCAGAGCCCAAACAATAAACTGACACACAAGGCGAACCAATGCAAAACGAAAACCTAAAGCCCACAACCAAAAAATTATACGCATTCACCCGCCCCCAATACGAAAAAAACTGCATCTCAAACATACCAAACCTAATACTAAACATATTCCAAGCCAAAAACCCAAAACCAAACCCACTCAAAGAAAACATCAAGGAAGTTGACTGCAAAAAAGTTAACAAAATCGTACTACTCGTAGTTGACGGCTTCGGATATAACCAGTACCTCGGGCACCATAAAGAAAACCGCTTTTTGGTCAATCTAGCAAACAAAGGCAAGGTTTGCCCATTAACAAGCGTCTACCCCTCACAAACAACAAACGCCCTAACAACCCTAAACACAGGGTTAACCCCACAAGAACATGGGCTCTTTGAGTATTTCATTTACCTAAAAGAAGTCGGCACAGTCAACGCGCTCAGATTTGAACGCATAGGCACGAAGAAAAGAAACTTGGTTGAAGAAGGATTCGATCCAACACTGATGTTTAAGGGCAAAAACATTCAGCAGACACTAAACCAAGAAGGAATCCACACCTTCACTCACATGCATATCTCCAACGCGTCTAATGCCTGCACAAAACTAGTTTTTGACGGCAGCACAATCGTGCCCGCCCTAAAAACATCCGATGCCATCGTTAACTTGAGAAAAAATATAGAGAAAAACAAGGGTAGAGCCTACTTTTTTGTGCACCTAGAAACTCTGGATATTATTTCGCATGAATATGGACCTCAAAGCGCCGAGTACAGTGCTGAGTTACAGACAATCAGCCATCTGCTCCAGAAAGAATTGATCGAAAAAATAGGCTCAGAATCCTCTAAGGAAACACTGATGCTAATGACAGCTGACCACGGAGCAGTACATGCCGAGCCAAACGAAACGACATACCTTAACTTAGAGAAAGAGCCTCTACTAAACATGCAATGTGGTAGAAACGGTAAGCGGATTTTGCCGACTGGTGGGCCGCGAGACATTTTCCTGCACATAAAAGACCAAAAACTCACCCGAACAAAGGAAGCACTGTTTAAAAAAATCGGCGGCAAAGCCCAAATCGTGGAAACAAAAGAAGCAATCAAAAACGGCCTGTTCGGCTTAGGAGATGCAAGCCCGGAGTTCATTGAAAGAGCAGGGAACTTGTTGATTCTCCCTTATGGAAAAGAAACTGTTTGGTTTGAGGGGCCTGACAGGAGAAAAATCGAATTCGTAGGTCAACATGGCGGGCTAAGCGAGGAAGAAATGCTTGTCCCACTAGGCATAGCCATGCTAAGCGATTTGAAAAACGATAAAGCCACCACAGCATAAAGAAAAACGAACCTACCTCGCTTAAGTCACGATACGCAATCAAAATGAACTGATAAGGCAAAAAGATTACCATTTGATATACATCGGTACACCTGCGTCGCCTGCGGTAAACAAATAGTGAAGGTTTTGCCCGCTGCAAAAAAACCGACATATGGTTCTCTTTTGTGAGCGACTACTTTTCAAGATAGATGATTCTTCTATTTTGATTTAAATATAATTAACTGCTTTCATGCTTGCTTGGAGAATGGACAATGAAAAAATTATCGATAGCAATAACAACAGTTGCAACTCTAGCAATACTTCTTGGTTCTTTAGGAATCGCAAGCGCTCAAGGAAACGTGCTTTGCGCTGGAAGCCCTCACTACTATGGAGAATTAGGGCCAAAAACAGCAGCATGGTACTACAGCCACGTATCCATTATTGGATATACAGACACATGGAATGACGGAACCAACCTCTACGTACAATACAACACTTATAACCCGTGGAAAATTAGCGAAACACACCTTGCAGTAGCATTAAATCCTGCTGACTTTCCACAAACAAAGTCTGGCAACCCACAAGTAGGCAAATTCCCATACAAACACGAAGGACTAAACGCCAATACTGACTTCTACATCATTCCTCTAAGTTCACTTGGTCTTGAAGCTGGCGACACAGTGTACATCGTGGCTCATGCCGTAGTGAATAGTCCATGCGGGCAAGAGACTTCTTGGGCAGATTGCGGCGGTCCCGATGCCTATTTTAGAGGAAACAACTGGGCTACATACTTCGCATACATAGTGAGTTAAGAAAAAAACCCCACCCCTTTTCTTTTGAATATTTAATGAAGGTGCTATTACTGTTAGGCTTGTTGACGTTTTAAAATGTGTTATCCGATAAACCGCTTAGATACCCTTTTTGCTCGTAATGCCGTAAGAACTCGACGGGGTTTGGTTAGGGTAACGGGAGCTACAAATACGGCGCTTTAGCATGAAAGCCGCCATATGGTTCATTTAGTTTTATTTCGTCCCGCGGAGTTTTGTATGGCGGACGAGAAGGAATTCCATGGTTTTTTGACTTTTGGAAGTATGCCGACAAGTTTGAGTTTACGATGTCAGAACTTTTTTGGCTGACTAAGCGCTAAAGAGATAGAAAACATCAGCCCAATCTTAGCGTTCTTTGATAAAAATAACAGTAGAAATTCAATAGAAAAGAAAAGCGGAAGCTAAGTTGTATTCGAGGTCGCATTATACGTCAGACCTTATGGGTATGAGTACGTTCCTGTAAGAGATTCTTTAAAGAAAGTTTGAATCATCTCAGTATGCAACGCCACCGGGTCTACATCAATAAAGAGATCCGGATGGAACCATTCAGCCATGGTCAGTAAACCAAGCGGATTTCTTATACCCGTTCGTAAAGCGCTACTCAGAATGTATACGCCTTCGTTTTGGACCGCTTTCGTTCCCACCAAGCCAGTTCTAGTCATCAACTCTTGCCGTAAAACTTGGAAGTCAGTGATGTTATGGGCTTTGTCACTTAATATACGAACGATTATATCGGGATTGCGTTCAAAAACGTATTCAGGACTCAAAGTGGGATAAGTTACAGTCCCATTGGCAGCGAGATTTATTCCGCCAGCATCAAGCATCATTTGATGAGGCAAACCTAAACTGCTACAACTATACCAAGCCTTATTCCATTCATAGTAAACTAAGGGTTTCTGGCTATCTGACAGATTTTTCAGGCGATCTGCAACGAGATTAGTTATACCATTCATAAAATTAACTAGCTCTTGTGCAGTCTGCTCTTTTTCCAGTACCGCACCAAGGGCTTTTACCAAAGGCACAACAAGGTCGGATTGGGTTGCACTTTGGATAAGTACGGGCACACCGAGGTATTGTTCAAGAGCGGCTTTGGTACTGTTGCTTAGCATAGTGTCAGCAATTATCAAATCGGGTTTTAATTCTACTATTAGTTCCGTATTGGGACTTGCTGATGATTGCGCTACAATGGGCACTTGTAAGACTGCATCGGAAAAAACCGAATATGAATCTCGCCCTACTACTTTATCGCCAGCACCGATAGCATAGATTATTTCGGTTACGCCACTTGTAATAGACACAATACGATTCACTGGAAGAGTGACATTGACATCATTGCCGTATACGTCTTTTATGATGACATACGACGGTAATTGTTCAGTGATAATTGTTTCAATCGGATAAAACGAAGACGTTGACCTAGACGCCGTAGTGGATTCAGGTATCGTGGTAGGCGCTGTTGTAGATGCGACTGTTGGACTTGATGTTGCCGACTGTGTTGGAGTTGCCGTTGGCAGGGTTTGTGTAGCTGTGGGTGTTGAAGTGGAATTTGGCGATTGAGAGGGGGATGCCATGTAAATCAAGCTGTAGACTCCATAAAGAGAGGAGGCAAGGATCAATGCGGCGAGAATGATTGCTAAAACAGTTGTCTTCAATGTAGGGCACCATCCAGTGCAAGTTTCTTCCAAGATTCAAATTTGAAAATATTGAGTGAAGACTGTTCCGTCTTAGTTGGTGTTAACGATATTTTGAGGTTTTTCAAGCTTGTCAAGCACATCCCCTTTCATGGTTGGATTATCCAACCAATCCTATAAACCTTAAGTTAACTAAAGTCAACCACAAGTTAATTAACTAAAATTGAACAGCCAAAAACAACATTTTCAAAAAAGAGCCATTGGCGGGCGGGAAGGGATTTGAACCCTTGACCCTCAGCTTAGAAGGCTGATGCTCTATCCGTACTGAGCTACTCGCCCAACTGGGTTGGAATAAAAATAGGCTTTCACGCTTTAAGCCTTGCTATAGCACAGGCTCGATTTTGTTCTTTATATAAGGGAGGGGAGGTCACCCAAGAGAGGTCGCGTGGTTTCAACATGCCAACTTTTTCTCTTTAAATAGGGGATAGGGAGGTCTGTGAGAGCAACAAACGCCCTCTAACTTTTCCGCATACGAAATCGTATCCGTCTTTAAATAAGGGGCCTAGTAGAGAAATCGCAGCTATTCTTTCTTCATGGCTTCAGCTTTGAGTTCTTTAGGCATCAACTCAATCGCATAACGCAGCGCCGTTCGCGGCATGTCTTTTCGATGTTTAACCACATAGTCGAAGACTTCTTTTTGGTGCATACGACTCTCCTCTTTAAGTAACCAGCCATATCCCTTCTGCACCATATCGTCGCCGTCCAAGAGTAGCACGTCGCAGATTTCAAAAGCATCCTTGAGGAAATTGCCCCGCTTTGCTGGAACAATAAATGATACTGCGGATGCGCGTTTGAGCCAGCGGTTTTGGCTTTTTGCCCAGCTTTTAACTTCGCCGACAATTTCTGGGTATTTCTGAATTAAGTCGCCGACGGTGTGGTTGCAGAAGCTATCACATTTAGCCCAGTTGTCAATGTAGGATTCGATCCAGCGTTTGAATGTGGTTATGTCGGCGGCTTCGAGGTTTTCAATATACTCTGGCAGCCAATTAGAAACGACGAAGGCTTCCTCCATGTAGCCCGAACGCAAAAGCTCCTCACATAAACCGAAAAGTTCCTGCTTCCCCAAAAGCTCAACCTCAGGCCAATACTTCTTTGCGATTTTGCCCACAGTGGCCGTTTTTATGCCGTAGACTTTGATCTGTTCTTTAAAGAAGTGCTGGGCAGACTGTTTGGTTTTTTCGTCAATGCTGACTTTGAGGTCTGCGCGCAAACCGCTTAGGATTGAGTTCATAACACAAAACAGCTAAAGGGGATATTTAGCTTTACCAAAAATTTAACAACTAAAAGGTTGGGTAGGAAGAGCTTAGAAGTCTTCCATTTGGTAGAGGCCCAAGTCGATGTTGAGGGTTTTTTCTGGGCCGCGGCAGTCATCTAGGTCGTAGAGGTGGCTGGTGACTTTTTCTAAACGGCTCTTTTTGGCGGTCACTTTTGTTTTTACCATCCTTACTTTTACTTTGCCGGTTTTGCGTTTGCGGCTGATGCTGGGCGCCGCAATCAACAAGGGTGTTTCGATGATTGAGGGTGCAACTTCAACCTTCACGTCTTCCGGCGAGAGGGAACATTTTAATTCGTCATGTAATGGTTTAGTCAACGCCTTTTCTCCTCCAAACTTCAGCACTGATTAAATCTCTTATTGCGACGCGTATGGCTTCGGCTCGGTTGGGGTAGAACCGTTCGTCCACCAACTGGTCCAAAGCTTTTATATACGTTTCAGGTAGATACAGAGTGATTAGTTTCAAGCGAGTTAACTCTCCCTGCGGGTTTTATAACTATACAGCACTACTGGACACTTATACTTCTACATATTATGCTATGCATATGCACATAACATGTTGGTTCTATAGTTTATAAATAGAAAACGTTGCATGTATCAGGTATCTGTCAATTTCGGATTAGCAGGGAACACGTTTTTATGCCAAGACACGGCAACTAACGAACAGGTACATAATGCCCCAAAAAGTACACATAAAAAACTACGGCTGCTCCTCAAACATCGCAGACGGCGAAACCCTATCCGGATGCCTAAAACAAGCAGGCTACACCCTCACCACAAGCGAAACCGAAGCCGATCTCATAATCTACAACAGCTGCGCAGTCAAAGGCCCCACCGAAAACCGCATAATCGACGACATAAAAGGCGCCCCGAAAAACAAAAAAATCGTCGTCGCCGGCTGTCTCCCCAAAATCAGCTTCGAACGCCTCAGCCGCGAAGTGTATTTTGACGGCGCTGTGGGTCCAGCACTCGGTGGAGAAATCGTAGACGTTGTGGGGCGTGTTTTGGCTGGCGAAAAAGTCACCGACCTAGCATCCAAAAAAGAAAACCCGCTACTCAGTTTGCCCCATCAAAGAACAAATCCAGTTGTGAGTATTGTTCCGATTAATTTTGGCTGTTTAGGCAGCTGCGCCTACTGCTGCGTCGTTCAAGCCCGCGGACACCTGCGAAGCTACAGCATCAAAGACATAACCGAACGCGTGGAAGCAGATTTCGATTCGGGCGCGAGGGAGTTTTGGTTAACCTCACAGGATACCGCAAGCTATGGCAGAGATGTAAAAGCCGACCTTGCCGCGTTGTTGGTGGCGGTTGGCGGTTTGAAAGGCGATTTTCGGGTCCGTGTGGGCATGATGACGCCTAACTTGGTCACCGACATCGAGGAGCGCTTGATCTGTGCTTTTGAGTCCGAGAGGGTCTTCAAGTTTCTGCATTTACCCATACAAAGCGGCGACAACACTGTACTAAAAAACATGCGCAGGTTCTACACGGTTGAGCAATTCAAAGCCACCGTGGAAGCCTTCAGAGAAACCTTCCCCGACCTAACAGTTGCCACCGACATCATCGTGGGCTATCCAGGCGAAACCGAGCAGGCATTTGAGAACACTCTGCAACTGCTCAGAGAAGTCGAACCAGACATAACTAACGTTTCCAAGTTTTTTGCCAGACCCAAAACAGCGGCGTGGGGCATTCGCGAGGGGTTGGTGGATAAAGAAGAGACCAAACGCCGAAGCACCATAGCAGCAGAGTTGGCAAAGCAGATTTCAGCAAAGCGCAATCAGCGGTGGGTTGGATGGGTTGGGCAGGTGTTTTTTGACGAAAAAGGCAAGGTTGAGGGGTCATGGATTGGGCGCAATTTCGCGTACAAACCAGTTGTGGTTAAAAGCAGCGAAGAACTGCGGGGTAAAGTGTGTAAAGTTGAAGTTACCGCTGCCGCGCAGACTTACCTCAGAGGCAGGTTTGTAAAGGAAGAGCGTGATGGCGAGTTGGGGTATGTGGCTATTTGATGCGTAATTGATTTAGAGGGGTTGTTGTGACGTTGCAATTTTTTTCTAGACCCCCCTTATTTAAAGGCGCATACGAAACCGTATCCGTAAGGTTTAGCGGACGTTTGTTGCTCTCAGAAGACCGCCTATCCCCTATTAAAAGAGAAAAAGCGATTATCCTTTACAGCATCGCAATACTCAATATTCAGGCAGGTACTTAACGGTTTCAGCTCCATCTGTTGATGAAAATTTGGACAGTCATCCATAATCCTAATAAAGGGAAAATTTTTTTCTTCCATAGAAGAGGGTATCCCATGACTTGCGACCTACATAATGAAAGAATATTTCACGACACAGTCGAGGCCCACTTTAAAGTAATGGGATACAATACGCGACCTCACACCGCTCTCCACACCCGACCAACCCATATCCGCGCAGAAATGCATACACACCCCAAAGGTCCACAAAAACTCCTAATCGCATGCACCCACAACCAATCGCTTGACCTCCCCCAAGTTCAAAAATTCTGCTCCAAAGTTGCCTTCGCCAGAGAAACCCATCACGCCGACTTAGGATTACTCATATCCAACAAAGAATTCAGCCCAGACGCTATTGCTTGGTGCGAGAAACACTGCTCATTCGTCAAACTAAAAACCTTCAAGGAACTAATCTCCACCTCAGCCAAATTCCGAAAGATGCTAAAAAAATTCCCGACAGAAAGCTCTTAAACCTTATTTTTCCTTTAACGGTTTATTGAGCAATTTAAATAACTTCAATTCTCCGTCTGTGATGCCGCTTTTTTGCAGCTTTGCGATGCAGTGCTGATATTGTTTTTCAGAAAATTTTGGCTGCTTAAGGGCATCGGTTGTAAAGTGAAAAGCTATCTTGGCTTTTCTGCCCCTGCAAAGCGCCCTCGTTTGCTGCTTGAATCGGTTTAGTGGCTCACAGTCCTCAGACTGTAATCCGAAGGGTGTGTTTGGGAACTGATGGCAGCCTTCAGGTCGAACGGGGTAGATTGAGCATTTTTTGCTCTTTAAGAACGGGCAGGGTTGTGCATGATGTATTGGTCGTATTCGGTTTCGTCTTTTTCCCAGCGCTTACCCACTTCCTCGTAGAGAGCTTGTATTTTGGCGTGTAATTGCGGGTTTTCTTCGGGGTTTATTTTGACTTTGCCTGCTGTTAAGAAATCTTCCAGTTTGCAGCAGACGCCGCATTGGTTGCAGAGGAAGGGAAGATTAATTGACCATACGCCGTCTTTAGATTTGAATTCTAAATGGATATAGGTAGTGTCAATCATTAAATCAACATTAAAGAAATATTTGGGGAGGTTTCAACTTTTCCCTAAGTCCCAAGTTTTTGGCCACATCTGGAGCAATAAGTAGCGTCAGCTTGGTTTTGGGCACCACAATGCGGACAATATGATCCTTGAACTGGAGAGGTGGTGGCTGCATAGGATGGTGTAGAGACTGGGATGGAGAAGAAGCCTTTCGCGGCAAACCCCCAAGCAACGTACTGAACCAAACCGCCGGGAACTGACACCAAAAGCATCACGTAGTAATCGATTAAACCGAGAAGCCCGAAAACCGCAAACAATACCCCAACAGCCACATTCACAACCGCGCCTGCAACAAAAATTTTGGCGGCACTCCTAAACAGCTGTACCCCCGATTTTTCAGCTAACAGATTAAACGCTTTATAATTGTAGAGTATCCAGACCAACGAAACCACCGCCATCAATGGGGCATAGTAGGGTGCTATTACTGATTGTATTTGTGACGTTGAAGTTGGGGGTGTCAGGTTAAAGTTTGAAATTAAGCTGAATATGCTGACCATAAATAGAGCAAACCAAATTATCCCAATCACTACCGCCAAAACAACAGTTATTATTAGCCCATAGATGATGTAACTGAAAATTTTGCGTTCGGCATAGTCTTTTGAGAAACCATACATCGCAGCCAAGAACATAACAAATCCGATAAATGCCAAAAGTGAAATTACGCTACTAACGCCGAGAAGTCCAAAATTTAAAGAGTTTTCCATCGTAGTGAATTGGACAACAGACAGAATTGTGCCGATTACACCCAGTAACATTAGGCAGGCTCCGACGCCGCCGAGAGTTTTGTTGCCCTGAATGGTCATCTTTAACCCCACGCTATTATTATGGGGTCAGGGGATAAGTTTTTTGTTCAATTATTGAGTAGCTGCTCCTCTAGTGGGTTTAGACTCGTTGCCCACTCGTAGCTTATCCACTTCTGCCCTCTGAGGTAACTTTACGGTCAGGGTTTTTTCGAGGCAGGTTTTGCCATACTTGACCGCGGCTTGGGCGGTTTTGGCGTCGGAGTAAAACGCTGTTAACTGAGCAGCCTTTTCAATCACCATTTTCGTTTTGGGCCCCTGCAGCAAAGTGGTGGGGCCAACGATGGTGGGCAACTCGAAGTAGTAGTCGCTTTTGGCGCGGTTAGCGGCTAAAAACCTGTTTTCCGCTTGGTTTCTGCCCACAATTATCTTGTTTTCGCCGACCCTAAAGTGCCTGCCAATCCGTAACAGCGCAACATCTGCCACTGAAACCCGTTTTTTGTGTTCGAAGATGTCGCGGAGTTTTTTGGCGTACTCTTCACATGTCAAAAGACACCCGCCTGCAGGAGACGGGTACACTGTTATGCCGTATTCTTTCGCGAGTTCAAACTGGGGTTTGCGCCCTCTGCCCTGTATGCTCAGAAGTTTTGAGCGATCAATTAAGCCTTTTTTTTCTGCTTCAGTTTCCGCCAGCAACTTGGCTGACAGCGGTCGCAAGAGTTTGCCTTTTAACCCTGCTTCTTTCGCGATGGTTTTTAGGGCTGCTCCATGCTGAGACATTGGGCGTTCGCCGAGGACTTCGCCTGTGAAGAGGAAGTCTGCGCCGATTTCTTTGGCGTATTTTTTGGCTTGTTTTAGGATGAAGATTTTGCAGTCGACGCAGGGATTGATGTTTTTTCCGTAGCCGTGTTTGGGGTGGCGTAGCATTTGGATGTATTCTTTATCTACAGATTGCACTTTTAGTGGCACTTTGAGTTGTTCTGCGGCTTGCTCGGCTTCGCTTTTCCCATCCTTCTTTGGAATCCCAAACGGTGTCTTAACATTGAAAGCTATTACCTCTATACCTTGCCGACGTACCAGTTCGGTGGCAAGTATGCTGTCTAAGCCACCTGAAAGCAGACTTATCGCCTTAACTTTGGTCATAACGGTGATATAACCCCGCTTCCAAACATAATAATATACCGATTTGCCCAAAAGAAGAACTTTAGGCGTACCGCGTTCACTCTTAGCTTGTTAACGGTACTTCGCTATTTAGCGAAGCAAGGTTGGCAGAAACTAATAAAAATCATAAAACCGCTCACTTGAAATTGGGAAAAGCAAGGAGCGCGATAAGCACTGATTGTTGAAAAAACGGAACACCCTCTCAGTTATCAATCATATGTATCTAGAAAATCAGGTGATGTTGCCTCAGTTATTGAATGGAAAAGTTATCAATGGCAACTAAAAAACTCGATAAAAACCATAGAAGCCTTCGAAAGCTTCATGGGCATAAAATTCTCTCGGAAAGAAAAAAGGGAACTAGAGAAAACCATACAAAAGTTTCCACTTAGTATAACCCCCTATTATGCATCGTTAATTGAGACAAAAAATTATCACAACGACCCCATATTCAGACAGGCGTTTCCGAGTCCTTTAGAGCTAAAGCTTTCAAAATGTGACATGAAAGACCCCCTCCACGAGGACAAGGACAGCCCAACCAAAGGAATCACACACCGCTACCCAGATAGAGTTCTTTTCTTGATTAGCAACAAATGTGCCATGTACTGCAGGCACTGTACCCGAAAAAGAAAAGTTGGAGATCCCGACCACATACCCTCCAAGGAACAAATCCTTAACTGCATAGCATATATTAGGAAACACCGAGAAATTCGGGATGTGCTGCTTTCAGGCGGCGACGCCTTGATGTTGCCTGACGATTTTCTTGACTGGATTTTGACGGAACTCGGCAGTATTCCGCACGTGGAAGTCGTAAGAATAGGCTCTAGAACGCCTGTGGTACTGCCTTATCGAATAACAGATGAACTCGTGTATATGCTAAAAAAACATCACCCCATTTGGTTAAATACTCATTTCAACCATCCCCGAGAACTCACACCCTCAGCTAAGGAAGCTCTAAAAAAACTCGCCGATGCAGGCATACCTTTAGGCAACCAATCAGTGCTATTAGCAGGCGTAAACGATTGTCCCCAAATAATGAAAAAACTTAACCAAAAACTTGTCCAAAACAGAGTTCGCCCCTACTACCTTTTCCAATGTGACCTATCTGAGGGTCTTACCCATTTTAGAACTTCAATCGGTAAGGGT
Source organism: Candidatus Bathyarchaeota archaeon (assembly GCA_023488905.1). Lineage (GTDB taxonomy): Archaea > Thermoproteota > Bathyarchaeia > Bathyarchaeales > Bathycorpusculaceae > Bathycorpusculum. The sequence continues at coordinate 134,914 of JAMDCQ010000014.1, read as the reverse complement.
ATAGAAATCATGGAAAGCCTGATTGGGCATACTAGCGGCTTCGCCGTTCCAACCTACGTCATAGATGCACCTGGCGGTGGAGGAAAAATCCCTGTAATGCCAAACTACATCCTATCTTGGTCAACCAATAAGACAGTTCTAAGAAACTATGAAGGCGTAATCACCACTTACCAAGAGCCAACTGACTACAAAACAGCGCCCTGCAACAGAAAATGCAACAAATGCAGTAGTTTGAACCTAAAACCAGAAGAGTACGAAAGAGCACCTATTGGCGTCGAGAAATTACTAGCTGACACTGATGACACGATTTCTCTTGTGCCAAAAGGAAACCTTCGGTTGGGCCGCAGAAAAACCTCTCGCGTATAGAGGGTGATTTAGGTGCCTGAGCGAGCGTTTAGGATAAGAAAGGTAACCTTGGAAGACATAAAAAACGTCTACAAGTTGCTTGTAGCGAACCGACCCTACGTTGGGTTGAACTCCCGCTACACCTATTTTCTCTTAGCCAGAGACTTCTCAGACACCTGTGTCGTCGCCCTAGACGGGGATGATATTATTGGGTTCTCTTCAGGTTACATCCCGCCTAATAGGCAGGATACTTTTTTCAGTTGGGAAATCGTGGTACACAAAGATTATCGCGGAAACGGCTTACAAAAGAAACTGTTGCTGCACCAGATAAATAGGGCGGGTGTAAAATATTTTGAAGGCACCATTAACCCTTCAAATGAAGTTTCAAAGAGAAACTTTTGTGAGATCGCTCAAACCTTAAATGCACCTTGCAAAACACGTGTTCTTTTTAGTGAACAAGATTTCGAAAACGATGGTCATGAAGCTGAAATTCTCTACCGAATAGGCCCCATCAAAAGAAGTTGCTAATACAAGGGCAATTTACTGCGTCAAGTAACGTTTTTTCCATATCTATTGAGCGCTTGCACACTCGGTTGGAGAATAATTTAAAAACCCAAACTAGAATAAACCCTATAGCTTATTACAGGAAAGGAGAAAGGCGTGGACATTAGCATATTCGTCCCCATCTACAAACAATCCGATCAGATAGAGGGGATGCTTGATGTCCTGTGCCCTCAGAATGTTTCCAAAGAAGTTTTCGTAACCGTTGACGCAGCAACTGACGAGTTCAAACAGAAAATCAAGCAACTCGAAAGAGAAAACGTCACCTTCATCTTAAACCAGGAACGCGCAGGAAAATCCAACGCCCTAAACAACACAGTCCCACTCTCGTCAGGCAAAGTTCTGCTTTTCCTCGACGCAGATGTCGGCATCCCCAACGACCCCGACTACCTCCGCAAAATCGTCATGGAGATGCAGCACAACGACGTTTTAGACATCAAAAAACAAGTAACAAAAGACAAGTCTTTCCTCTCAAAAATGGCCTATTACGAGTACTTGACTTTTAACATAAGCGCATGGCTTGCTTCCCGCTTTATGCATAAGTGCCCCGCAGTAAACGGCGCCGCCTTCGCCATTAGACGCGAAGTATTCGAGAAGGTGGGCGGCTTCCGAAAAGTCGTCGCCGAAGACATAGACATCGCAACCCGCGCCTTCCTCGCTGAGAGCCGCTTCGCCTACTCCCACGATATAGAAGTCAAAAACGTGGTGCATGGCGACTGGAGAAAATGGTTCACTCAGCGGCGAAGGTGGGCAATCGGGCAAGCGCTGTGGCTAAAAGACTGGTACAAGCAGCTTTCAAGGCGCTTTATCAAGAAGCCTCAGGTTTTCCTGCCCAGCTTATTCTTCCTCTACCCCTCGGCGGCAGTGTTCTTTTTCAGTGCAGTGGTGCCGAGTCTTTGGATGTACAATGGGCTGCTGGTTTTCTCGCTGTTTCTCTCAGTCAAATTCAACATCGCACTGCCGATTTTTTTGGTTTCACTGGCAACCGCCGACATTCTCAAGGTGTTGCTGATTTCCTTCTCAGGGTTCGCGCTTACCGCAGCAGTGTTCTATGGTTTTTCGCGTAAGCTCGGTTTTAAAGAGTTGAAGCTGCATGAACTCTTTGTTTATTACTTCTTTTACTCCTCGATCTGGATGGGTATCATAGTTTTGGGTCACATTCAGGTTTTGTTCGGTAAAAAGGCCGGACCAGACTGGAAAACATAGCGACATCACGCGACGTCTAAAAGTGCACCATCCTCCCTTATCAGTAGATCAAAATTTTGTTTTGATTCTTTATGTGGGTGTGGCACTTTACGGCACACCACATGTCTGCTTGTAGATTGCGTTGCTTTTTGGGTTCAGCCTGTTTTTCTCTGCCTGTTTCGGTGTGGTATTTGCGATTTTCTCCACACGCCCAACATAGTAGCATGTTGAAACCGCCACCATGTGCATGTGAAAGCATGTATCGCCGCATATTTCTTCCACAAGAACAAACAAACCTCTCTTTTCTGATCTACTGATAAATAAAGAGCAAGGTAGAGAACGTTGTTGCTCTGCCATAGACCCCTATCCCCTATAAAAAAAGCGGAACAACGGTACCACAGCCCAAAAACAAGCTAACGTCTGCTACTGGTTAGGTTATGAACGTTTTCTGTAATCCGTCGAAGATTCTCTGGGGCGGTCTCTTTTAGCACGCCGTGCCCGAGACTAAAAATATGCCCACAATGCGAACGCGCTGCCTCAAGCACATTTCTCGTCTTTCTATCCATCAAATCTCCGCCTGCCAAGGCAACCGCTGGATCCATGTTCCCCTGAACCGCAACCTGCTCGCGGCATCTCGGCCACACATCACATAGTGGCACCCGCCAGTCAACGCTCAGGACATCAGCGCCAGCTTTTTGGAATTGTTCAATCAGGGCACCTGAGTTGGCGCAGAAATGTATCTTGTGAACCTCCGGGATGGAAGCGAAGATGGTCTGTGTATATTTTGAAACAAATTGATCGTAGTCTTCAGAGGAGAGGCAGCCCGCCCAACTGTCAAACAACTGAACGGCATGCACGCCACGTTTTACTTGGAAACAGACGTATTCCTGCACCATTTTTGTCAGTTTTTCCATAAGCAACTGCCAAGTTTCAGGTTGACCATACATGAGTTGCTTGGTCTTTACTAAGTCCTTGTTTACCGACCCATCAATCATGTAGCTGGCTAAAGTGAAGGGAGCTCCTGAAAAACCGATAAGCGGCACAGAATCATCCAGCTTTTGCAGGGTTAACTCGATTGTGTCCCCGATGTAACCCATGTCCCGCTCTGCATCAAACTCTTCTAAAGCATTAACATCATCAAGTGAGCAAATGGGCTTCTGCATCACTGGACCCACATTTTCTTCTATCTTAAACTTGAAACCCAAACCTTCCAAGGGTAACATGATGTCAGCAAACAGAATGCAAGCATCCACCCCCAAACGGTTTACCGCATCAACAGCCACTTCAGAAGCAAGCTCACTGTTTTTGGCTAATTCAGTTATTTGCAAGTTGCCCTTGATTTGTTTGTAGCTTGGCATATATCGGCCTGCTTGCCGCATAAACCAAACAGGCGTGTGCGCAGGTTGCTTTCTTTTGCATGCATCCAAAAAAGTAGTGTTATCCAGAGTCATCAGGTCGCCTCTTTTGTAGGTTTGTATAGGCACCAGGGTTCCTCTGCCAAGAAATCGCCTGCAAGCGCCTGTGGTTCGTGAAGTCCGCCGCAGACGTCTATGTAGTTACTTGAAAGACCATAAGCTCGAGCGCGGCAGCCGCCACAGATCTCTCGGTAACTGCAATCGTGGCATTTGCCTTTTAGGTTATCGAAATTCCGCATCTTTTCTAGAATCGGCGAGTGCGACCAAATTTCTTGGAAGTCTTTATCCTTAATGTTTCCCAGCGCTATGGGAAGATACGGGCAGGGAGTCACTTCGCCATTTGGATAAATTCTGCAGTAGCTAAGAGCAGCGATGCAGCCGCGGCTCCAGCGGGTGGTGTCTAAACCCATCTGGCAGGCTATGCGCATAAATTGTGGGGCACAAGTTGGTTTAACAGTCAAATCACTAGCTGCGTATTTTTTGAGGATGCCTCTAACCATGCCCTCGTACATGGCGGGGGAAATGTCGCTGATTGTTTTTCCTCGACCAGTCGGAACCAAAAAGAAAACATGAAAATCCCTAACACCCAAACCCTTAGAAAACGACACCACATTGTCGATGTCAGCATAGTTCTGTTGAGTTACCGTTACATTCACTTGAACCCCAACGCCGTTTCGTATGCAGGCTTTGATACCCTCAACTGCTTGTTGCCACGCGTCCTGCGTTCCTCGGAGAGTGTTATGGATGATTGGTTCGCTGGAGTCTAGGCTTATTGCGACTTTTCTGATACCGACATCACGCAGCTTTTTGGCTACCGAGTCGTCGATGAGTGTTCCATTGGTGCCCATCGTAACTCTAAGGCCTTTCTGTGAGGCGTAGGTTCCTAGTTCGAAAATGTCGTCGCGTAGAAGCGGTTCGCCCCCGCTCAGAATCAAGATGGGTTTGCTGACTTTGACTATTTGGTCTATGAGGTTTTTTCCTTGGGTGGTTGTTAATTCTTCTGTTTTTGCTTTATCTTGGGCGTTTAGGTAGCAGTGGCTGCAGTTGAGGTTGCATTTGAAGGTGGTATTCCATGAGATGATTTTCGGAAGAAAAAGGGCTGGTGCAGGGGTTCCGAGCAATCTGTTAACCTACTTCGGGGTCTTTGCGGGTAATATGCAGGTTGTGTCTTGGTCTTCGATGTCTTTGTTTGTCAGGTAGGCTTTGGCGCGGCAGCCGCAACAGAGCGTTTTGTATTGGCAGGAACCGCAAGTGCCTTTCAGGTTTGCTTTAGTGGCGATTGATTTGAGTAATTGGTTATCTTTTAGTTTGGCGAGGTCGTTTTGGCGGACGTTGCCGAGTTTGAATTGCTGCATAAAGTTGCAGGGGAGTATGTCGCCTTTAGCGGATACGCTGATGGGTCCTTGACCGACTGGGCAGGCACTCATGGCGCTTAGGCGTTGAACTGCATGTCCAATATCGTAGCCTTTGTTTTTGAAATATTCAACAGCTAAGGGTGCCAACGAGGGGCAAGCGCCTATGTCGATTTCTGCTTCGCCCTTTACTATGACTTTGTCAAAAAGATACTCAGCTAAGGTGCCCCATTGCTCAGGTGATATTCTCCAAAACTTGGCGTTTTCGGCGCGTCCAGTTTCAATGAGATCACAGAGATAAAATGCCTTGATGCCTAAGCTGAGGCCTTTTTCAATGATGTACGGTACATTGTCGTAGGTGTAGCTGCTGACGACTGTTTTGAAGGCAACTTTGATGCCTTTTTTCATGCACTTTTGGGCGTTTTCGATTATTTTGTCGTGGCTTTGGGGTAAGCCGACTATTGAGTCATGTTGAGCGGCAGGGCCATATAGTGAGAGAGCGATGTAGTGAACGTTGTAGCGGAGTAGAGCGTCAATTTTTTCGTCGTCAAGTAGGAGCCCGTTGCTGCTTAGTACGGTGGTTATTTGGTAATCGTTGCAGAGTTTTAGGATTTCGAAAATGTCTTTTCGCAGTAGAGGCTCTCCGCCTGTTAAGAATATGAGGGGGACGCCCATTTCGTGGAGTTGAGCCAAAAACGAAGCGACCTCCGCGGTGTTTAATTCGCCGCTTGTGTCTTGGGTGTCGCCGATGTAGCAGTGGGTGCAGTTTAGGCCGCATTGACGGGTGGTATTCCAGATGATGGTACTTATGCCGTGTTTGGCGTAGGCTTCGCGGCACCGTTTCTCCACTGAGGTCATTTCTCTACTGTAGAAAAGAGATTTTAGGTGAACCATTAGCTGTGTGTCCTGCATTTGTGCGAGCTGTCTATTATGTGTGTAAAACATATAAAAGTTCCTAAAAACGGAACTTTTCTACTTATTTATTCCGAATTTCGGTAAAACAGTGTCATAGATCAAACGACGGCTTAATCTTCAACAACTTGGTCGTAGCAAAAACCATAACATCACTAACCCCAGAAATCAACTCCAAACGCCTTCTCAAATCACTCAAATGCCCCAAATCACGCGTATTAACAACCGCAACAACATCATAACCGCCCGTGCTCTGAAAAACATGCCGAGTCTCGGATAGTTTGGCTATTTCAGCCGATGCAATGTCAAACAAGACAGGGTTTATTTTAATCATAATTACCGCTGTGACGGGGAAACCGATTTTTGCCGGATCCAAAAGCGCAGTAAATTTGGTAATTACTCCTGCATCTTTGAGTTTTTTTACTCTGTATCTAACGGTGGCTTCGTCCACGCCGATTTCGTTTGCTATCTCTGAGAAGGCAACACGCCCATTGCTTTGTAACGCATTTAGGATTTTTCGGTCAACATCATCGAGGTCAATGTGCACTTAGTTCACGAGTCAACAAGTAAGCACTAATGGTTTAAAAAACTATTTTCGTGCAGCGTATGCTTAAATAATTTCGGCTGTTGTATTTAGTATGTTGGCGAGTTGAATGCGAGATTTCGACGTTGTGCTTCTAGAAGACGAGACAGGCGGCTACGTGGCCATAGCACCTGCCTTGCTGGGGTGTCACACACAAGGCGACACATTGGCTGAAGTTATGGAAAACGCAAAAGAAGCCATCGACCTTTACTGGGAAACTCTCTCCGCAGAAGAGAAGAAAGAGATGTTGAAAGAAAAAGTTGTGGGCATACAAAAAGTGAAAGCCCTTGCCTAAAATTCCACCAATCAAGCCAAGTCAATTAATCAAGATTTTAGAAAAATTCCTCAAACTACTAAAGGGAAGATAACCTGCATGCAAACAAACATCTGCCTTTTTAACACCTTGACCCGAAAAAAAGAAACCTTTGTGCCTCTTGAAGCTGGAAAAGCTAAAGTCTACACTTGCGGGCCCACAGTTTACGATTACGCGCACATCGGCAACTTCCGCGCCTTCCTCTTTGAAGACCTACTGAAGCGCTGGCTGACTTACCGCGGCTACAAAGTCACCCACATCATGAACCTAACTGACATAGACGACAAAACCATCAAAGGCAGCCAAAAACAGGGCATCCCACTGCGCCAGTTCACGGATTTCTACGTGAAAGCCTTCTTTGAGGATATAAAAGCCCTCAACATCCTGCCTGCCGACGTGTACCCCAAAGCCACTGACCACATCCCCGAAATGATCCAGATAATCAAGACGTTGATGGCTAAGGGCGTCGCTTACAAGGGCGAAGACGGCTCAATATACTTCTCGGTCTGCAAGTTTCCCGAATACGGCAAACTCAGCCACCTAAAAGTCGGCGAACTCAAAGCAGGCGCACGCGTCAGCCAAGACGAATACGCCAAAGAAGAAGCCCAAGACTTCGCTCTTTGGAAAGCTTGGACGCCGGAGGACGGCGACGTTTTTTGGGAGACCGAGTTGGGTAAGGGCAGACCAGGCTGGCACATCGAATGCTCCGCCATGAGCACAAAATACCTTGGCGAAACCTTTGACATTCACTGCGGCGGAGTAGACAACATGTTTCCCCACCACGAAAACGAAATCGCCCAATCCGAAGCCGCCACAGGCAAAACCTTCGTCCACTACTGGATGCACAACGAGCACCTCCAAGTCGAAGGTAAAAAAATGAGCAAACGCTTCGGCAACTTTTACACGCTCCGCGACCTCCTCGCCAAAGGCTACGACCCTATCGCCATACGCTACCTACTGATGAGTACGCATTATCGGCAGCAATTCAACTTCACCTTTGAGGGGCTGGAAGCTGCAAAGTCAGCGGTAGAGCGGCTACGAAATTTTGTGAGGCGACTCCACGAAGCTGAGGGCACAACGGCTACTGGAAAAGTCGCCACCTTAACCGCTAAACTTGAGGCGTGCTTCGGCGGCTCCATGGACGACGACCTAAACATCGGCATCGCGCTCTCCTCACTGTTCGATTTCGTGCGGGAAATGAATGCGCTGCTCGACGCTAATTTGGTCAGCAAGGCTGAGGCGGCGGAGGCTGGAGGCTTGATGATGCGGCTTGACGAGGTTTTGGGGGTTATCGGCAAAGTGGAAGTGGAAGAGGCATTGCCCCAAGACATTGATGCGTTGGTGCAGAAGCGTGAGACAGCTCGAAAAGCCAAGAACTGGAAAGAAGCCGATGAGATCCGAGCCCAACTCAAAGCCATGGGCATCGTACTTGAAGACACCGCGCAGGGCATAAGGTGGCACAAAGAGAAAGCTTAGTTCCGCCGCCCAATTTTGTTTTTTCTAGTTAAAGAAGAAGAGGGTGCCGCCCTTATTCTTCATCTTCTCGTGGACTGTGGGGCAGTTTGCTTTTTGGGTTCTGGATTTGTGGTGGGTTGCTGGCGGGTTGTGGCGGAAACTACAAGCAGATCAGAATACCTTTTTGATTTAAAGTTTATGTGAGAATCAGTTATCAGTTTTACCACCTCGATTAATACAAGTGCAATTTTCGGTTGATTTTAGACTAAGTTTAAATCTAAACCCTCAATAAACTTCTGGATTAAAGGGGACCAGATGCTTCCATGATTTCAATATTAATAAAAACTCTTGGGCTTGCCGCTATCATACTATCTTTGTCGCTTACTTACCTATTCTTCAAAGTCTACAGATCACAGCACTCAGTTATCCTACTTGGTCTCCCTCTAGGCTTCTTGCTCCTAGCAACATCCTACACCTTCCTCGGAGTTCACTTATTCTTCTACACTGCGATTGATAGTTTTTCCAGTTCACTTATGTGGCTGCGCGTAGCGACCCAAACTGCGGGGTTTGCATTAATTACTTTTTCATATTTCCTTTCAGGGAGATCGCAAAAAGCAACTAGGCACAATCTTTTAGCGATTGCGTTATGGGCTATTGTTTTAGTGATCTGTGCTTTTGGTTTTCTATTAGCTATTAATCCATCCGTGATAGCTTCTGTCTACTCTTACAATCTACTATTCACTTTAGTGAATCTCGGCTTGCTTTCATACATTGTTTTCTTTATAATTAGAAAGTTGGAGCTGGCAACAGAGGGTATTTCTGGTTTGATAAGTGCTCCGGTCGCATTTGCTTTCATCTGGTTGGGGCAATTTTCATTTTTAATCTATAAATTAGACGGCGGTCAAGTTGCATTGATAGGCTCTCAGATTGCAGCGATTATCGGTTTGGCGTTATTCATTCGGATATACTACTTAACTAGCAAGAAGGTGTCCCCAGCAATTTGACGGCTAGCAAACGAAGCAAGGTCGATATTTACTCGGCCATACTTGACTGCTTATGCCGTGAAGGTGGCAAGCTTGGAAAGGCAAGCCCGACGCGTGTTGCTCGCCGAGCAAACATTCCTTATGACCGGTTTCAGAAAATTTTGGATCATTTCGTTGCTTTAGAGATGGTTCGCCGAACAGACGAGGGCCTTTTAATTACTTCAAAGGGTTTGAAGTGTTTGGCGCAAATTCAAAAATCTAAAGATTTCCTTAGGAGCATGGGGCTTTCTGTATGAGCTTTTTTTGGAAGATTAAGCGTTGATGACGGCATTTTTTTATCCATATTGGGTTTTGAAGGGCTAAAAAAAATGTATTTTTTATATAAATGCTGCAGTATATGCCTTAGCAGTTGTAATTTTTTCGAAAGTCACTAGAAGTTCATCGAATTTATATACAATTTACTGCGATGTTGAAGAGTCAGGCAGTCATGCGAGTTCTCGAAACTAGCTAACTGCCTAACATTAGGAGAAAAGAAAATGAAAATAGTAAAAAAACAACAATTCGCAACAATTGTAGCTATAATTCTCATATCCTCCATGGCAATATCAGTGATACCAACAATCTCAGCATACGACAGTGCGACTCAAGCAGCGATCGATGCAGGCATGACTTGGGACTTAAAGAACGCTGATGGCACCGATATGGACGCTTCTAATATCAGGTTACTCATGTGGAACCGATATCACGACAGAGTTCCCACTTGGACATACGCCACTATCTCACCGAACCCTGTAGGTGTCGGTCAGAGATTCTCTATGGTTATATTCAACCCGCAAGTTCCTCTGGGAGCTTCTGAAGGCAACGACATCCGATATAGATACCATGTAGACGTCACAAAGCCAGACGGAACAACTGAAAGAATTCCCTCAAGCGGCTCACTTGTCTCTGACTCAACAGGAACAACGTTTACTTACTATACACCTACTTCAATAGGTAACTACTCAGTAACGGTTGTCTTTGAAGAACTTAAATGGCTCTATAAATACACCAACACCGGCGGCTTCCAGTCAGGGCGTCCAATAGACTACTATGGCGTAACTTTCCTATCCAGCAACCGCACATACACAGTGAATGTACAGGAAGATCCAGCTGAATTCGGTGCAACAACAATCTACCCGCTCCCAACGGAATACTGGACTCGTCCAATAGAAGGACAGAACAACGAATGGGGCCAAGTTTCATCAAACTGGCTTGGCAACGCGAAGGACCGCCACTTTGGAAGTACAAACAACAGAGTCCAAACGGAGGGCATTGGACCAAACAGCGGACACATACTATGGACTAAAGTAACCGAAGACGGAGGAGTTGTCGGTGGAGACGATTACTTCTCTAAACCAGGTGAAGTATTCAACGCTGGACACCAGTACCAAACAAGATACTTGGGCACAGAGATCATCATGCACGGAAGACTCCTCTACAAAGAACCAAAAGCTTGGGCTGGTACCGCTGGAGGCGACTGGGTATGCGTTGACCTAAAGACCGGCAAAGAAATATGGCGCAATCAAACAATGAGCATAACACCATCATTTGGCTACTACTATGACTGGGATGACATGAACCAACACGGAGTTGTCAACCCCGGCATGATATTCGCAAGCAACTTCGGCGGAGATGCATTTATTCACCCACGCTACGGAACCACATTCCCACTAAACATTACCAATGTACCTACAGGCGGCGTTGAAGCAATCGGTCCAAAAGGCGAAATTCTAAAATACATTCTACAGAATGAAGGCACAACATCAAACCCTGTCTGGCGACTTTACCAATGGAACTCATCGAGAGTATTCACCTCACCAACCGGAAACGGCGGCCAAAGCCTAGGAGTTAGAAACGCAAGCCTTGCAGCAACTGTAAGCATACAGACTACATACGGAGCTGGACTGATACATACCTATGACTTTAACACCACATTGAACATCAAACCAACAGGCACTGGAACAAGCGCACCAACAATCAGAGCAGCATACTACAACGATGTAGTTCTAATTAGCAACGGCACCTTCCCAACAGCGGGCACAAGCTCACTGAGCTATCACAATGCAGAAGAGACCACACTAACTGCAATCAGCATCAAAGAGGGCGAAGTAGGACGAGTACTCTGGAGCAAGAACTATCAAATGACATTCAACGACGGCTCACAGAACATATACATCCGCGCTGGCGAAGGCGCATTTGTCTTCCAACATATGCCCGACCTTAAATTCCAAGTATATGACATCTACACAGGCAACAAACTCTGGGAAAGCGAAGCACAAGCTGACTTCAACCCATTCGGCTACTTCAGCTGGGTCAGCTTAATGAACGTCTACGGCAGTTCCATTTCACACGGTAAACTCTTCACCACAGGATACACTGGCGCAACTTACGCCTATGACCTCTACAATGGAACTTTGCTCTGGAAGCAGGAAGCACCTACAGGCGGAGAGATCTTCAAGTACTACACACTATTCCACGGCGTAACCGCTGACAACAAAATCTACATTGGAACCCACGAGCACTCAGCAGACACACCGCTGCTCAAAGGCGCAAAGACAAGAGTTTACGACGTTAACACAGGTGAAGAAGTCTGGAGTATGATGGGCTGGGCTAATCCAGGCACCATGGCAATCGCAGACGGCATCCTCACCTACTGGAACAACTACGACCACCAAGTTTACGCAGTCGGCAAAGGCGCAAGCAGCACAACAGTCGATGCAACTGACGTAGTACAATTCGGCAGCAGCGTTATGATAAAAGGCAGCGTTATGGACATTTCGCCAGGAACAAAGCAATCCGAGCAATCGCTACGATTCCCCAACGGCGTTCCCGCAGTCTCTGACGAAAGTATGAGCGCATGGATGGAATACGTCTACATGCAAAAACCACGCCCAACCAACGCCACAGGTGTGACTGTTGAATTGAACGTTGTTGATGCTAACGGCAACTACCGATCCATTGGAACAACCACTGCAGACGCAGACGGCTTCTTCAGCTTGAACTGGATGCCAGACATCGAAGGCAAATACACAGTCTACGCATCATTCCCAGGTAGCGAGTCATACTGGCCATCACACGCAGTTACCGCATTCAACGTTGACCCCGCACCCGCAACACCCGCACCAACTGAAGCTCCACCAGCATCAATCGCAGACACATACTTCATCCCAGCAATCGCAGGCTTGTTCGTTGCAATCATCGTTGTTGGTCTCTTGACCATCTTGATGATTAGAAAACGCCCATAAAACAACTAAACAAACCAATTCCCCCTTCTCTTTTTTGTTTAACCTGCTTAGCAAATTTTTTAGACTAAACCTTTGCATTTAGAGTAACGAAACCTATTTCCCTAATCCAGACATAACCTACCCTTAGGTGCAGCTAATGGACCGAAGCGACTACCTAAAAGAACCCGTAAACCACATAAAAATAGCAGGCACATTAACCGTCGACCAGCTTATGCAGCAATTCAGCAATTCAGGCTCGTTCGGCGCTGGAAGACTGGCGGCAGCATGCGACACCTACGAGAAGATGCTAAAAGACCCCGAATGCACCGTGTTTCTGGGGCTGTCAGGCGCCGTGGTCCCCGCTGGCATGCGCACCTTAGTTGCCGACTTAATCCGCAACCACCTTGTCGACGTAATCGTGAGCACAGGTGCATGTATGGTTCACGACGCCATCGAAGCCATCGGCGGACACCACTACAAAGGCGGCTGGGCAGTTAACGACCAAGAACTCTACAAGTACCATCTGTTCCGCATCTATGACCTCTTTGTGCCTGAAGAGGACTATGTTAAGCTCGATTTCAAATTCTCAGACATGTACACCGACATAGCACGGGAACGCAAGGGCGAAAGTTTAGGCTCAGACGAGTTCACTTACGAAATCGGCAAACGCTTAGAAGACAAAAACTCGATTCTGCGTGCGGCATACGAAGAAAACGTGCCCATTTTCCTTCCTGCAGTGCGTGACTCAGAATTCGGTTTCATCCATTGGCTACACTCCAGCCAACAGCAGGACCAACAAGACGTGCTCAAACTCGATGCCTTCAAAGACGTCCCGACCATCTGCGGCATATGCGCCGACTCGTCAAAAAACGGCATGATAATCATCGGCGGCGGAGTCCCCCGTAACACCATCCAATCCTCCACTTTAGCCTCCAAAAAGGGCCTAGATTACGCTGTCGTCATAACAATGGATCGACCTGAAACCGGTGGCTTGTCGGGCTCCACTTTGGAGGAGACGGTGAGTTGGGGAAAAATGAAGGGCTCCGCAGACCACGTTATGGTCATCGGGGAGGCGTTGATGGTTTTTCCGTTTGTGGTGGCTTCTGTGACTGAACGGCTTGGAAGGGACTTTAAGCGTCAACCCTTTTTACAGAGAACAAAACAGGCAAGCAAGGGAAAAACGGCATGAGCGGTGTCGAAGGAGAATTCTGCGGTAACTGCGATGGGCACAACTGCTTCGATTACCCCTACAGAGTGTTCTGCAGCACTCGGCACGCAAAGAATTTGGATCCTATCGTGGATACCTTGTGGCGTTGCGAAAGCTACAACCCCGTCAGTCAGGAATGCTACTGCGTGCGGGAAGCGCTGAAAGCCAAGAACGGCGGCGGAGAAATGCAACGGTAAAGTTATAAAACCGTGCGTCGATGTCTGTGTGTTTGCAGCCCAGTGGTGTAGTGGTCAAGCATAGGGGCCTCTGGAGCCCTTGACAAGAGTTCGAATCTCTTCTGGGCTACCAACCATCCGTTTGCGCTTGTAAAACCCTAATATCTCTTTAAGCAACTGAGTAACTTGTTGTTGGCGAATTGGTTGAGTGCTCAAACTTGCCCTTTGCCTGACGGACGTAAACTTGCATACGCAACCGTGGGCGAAGGTTACCCTGTGGTGTACTTTCATGGAACAGCCAGCAGTCGCCTAGAAGTTTTGCTCCTACGTGAACTTGCCGCTAACGCACCTTTGCAGTTGATTGGTGTTGACCGACCTGGCTATGGGTATTCGTCGTATGTGCCTCGCCGAAGCCTGCAGGGCTTCAATGCTGACGTCACCTGCTTAGCAGACTATTTGGGGTTCGACGAGTTTGCGGTTTTAGGTTGGTCGGGGGGTGGCGCATTTGCACTTGCATACCTCACATGTAATCCCAACCGTGTATCTTGCGCGGTAACAGTTGCCGCACCCGCTTTGCCCTTCGACGTTTCAACCGCCCACAACCTGCCCCTCGCCCAATACATCATGAAAATCCCCAAAATAGGCGAATTAGCCATGACGCAACTCAGCCGCCAACTGCTAAAATCCAACGGCGATACCCAAACGTTCTTGGCGACCCCGCAAGGTAAACAGCTGCTACGTGGCTGCTCAAAAACGGATTTAGCTTTCCTCCATGACTCCTATTGGGTTGGGCTAATGTACCAGTCTATGACTGAAGCGTTTCGACAGGGCAATGCTGGAGTTAGAGCCGTGATTGAGGAGCATCAGGTGTTCATAAAACTCTGGGCTCTGCCCTTCGAAGCGGTCGGCAAAGGTAAATTGTGGGTTTGGCACGGTTCAGAAGACAAAACTTGTCGAGTCGCAAATGCCTATGAGATTACGCGGTTGGTGCCTTCTGCGCGGCTGGAGGTTTTTGGTGGTGCTGGACATTTTGTTATGTTTGAAAATCTGCAGCGATTGGGGCAAACTCTATCTTCAAACAGTTAATTGGGCCAAAGGTTATCTACAGTTTTATATAACCCTAAAGTAAAGCATAGATTAAAGTGAGTTGATATGGCTGATTTGAAGGGTTGCCCGTTTGGGCAAGACATGAAAAATGACTGCAAAAGCTGCGACTACGGCGACACAAACCATTTCGACGCGGCAACTGGGCAATGTGTTAAGAGGTAGATTTCGTCTTGGTTAGCGGGTTGGTTCTGTAGTTTTTTGTTTTAGGTATGCGTTTATGTTCAATTTTGGTTTATTAAGTTTAACTTGAGGTTGATTTTTAGTAAAATTTATATGCACGGATGGATTATCCATCCAATACAGGTGAATCAAAAACGGGCGAACGCTGAGTGGTTCTGCCCCTGCTCAGCAGTTTACCCGCATCTATCATAGATTGCCTATAGCAAGACCTGTCGTGGGGCGCCGGTATTCCTGGGCCGGTGCCCCCTTCTATTTATCAGCAGATCAAAAAATTAGCTGTTCTGCTTGGGGTTTGCTCCACAACCCGTCTGCAACGTTAGGTAAACTCTGAACCCAAAAAGCAAAACGCCGAATAAGCCGCTGGTTGTTGTTGTGTATAAGAGCTTCTCTGCAACAACAACTATAGAAAAACAAACACACACCAAATTTTGATCCACTATTATTGGCCAAGTGCCCCAAATTCTGATTCTTGCTTAAAAAAGGGCATGAAAGTAAAATGAGCTATTGTGCTTTGCTACTCAAGCAGTCTCCATGGGTCATCCACACCCAACGAGTCTTCCTTTTTTGGTAACGCTAGAATTTGTTTTTGGATTTTTTGAACTGTAACCCTCACCAATGTACCTTCGCTTAACTGCTCTGCAGCAACAAACTCCTTAGGCAACACCACCACAATTTGGTCCCCGACTCTTTTGACATTGACCACGCATTCCCTCATAGGTTTCACTGCTATCTTCCAGTAACTGTGCATAATAAGCATTAGAACCGCAAATACACTCACAACAACGTCGCGGGTTTTTACAGTGGCGTTTTTCATCTCTTTAGGATAGGGGATTCCCTGAGAGCAACACAACTGCCCCTTGCATCTTTGTTCCTGCGGATGTCTACTCGCCCTGTTCTAAACCGACTTTTTTGAAAACGAACCACGATGCCAGAACGATGAAAACCAGCAAGGTAACGAAACCCGCCAGCGGATAATCACCAATCCCCGCAGCTAAGCCGATAGCAGCCGTTGCCCAGAGGCTTGCAGCTGTGGTTATGCCCTGCACCTTGTCTTTCTGCGACCAAATCGTGCCCGCGCCAATAAAACCGATCCCGGCAACAATCCCTCCTGCGATGCGTGCTGGGTCAAGGCTGAAACTCATAGAAACAATCGTAAAGAGACAAGACCCCAAGCATACGAGCATGTGGGTTCTTATGCCGGCGGGTCTGCCGTGAATTTCTCGCTCAATACCGACTATTGCGCCGAAGGCGACTGCCAGGATCAAGCTTACTGTGGTGTCAAAATTCAGGGCGGTCTGCATAGTTGAAGAATGTGGAATTCTGGGTATAAAAACTCGCTTGCTCTTACCGAAAAAGTTAAACAGCGTTTGCCAATGCACCATTAAAAGAGAGGTAATGTGTGGGTAGATTGAAGAAAATCCTGCCTAATAGCCATCCCAGTCATCATAATAGTGATCGTCATCGGTTTGCTTGCGGCGAGTAGCTTATCAAATTTTGAACCCACACTCAGCGCAGATGCTTCAGGCTCCTTGACAGTTACCAGCACCGCTTTCAGCAACGGCTCCACAATCTCAATCCAATACACCGGCGACGGAGAAAACATCAACCCACCGATAAAAATCGAGGGCATCTCGCAAGGAACCCAAAGCTTAGTTTTAATCGTAGACGACCCTATTCTACCCTTCCTCACATGGAACCACTGGGTAATGTGGAACATACCCGTCGACGGCGTAATCGATGAAGACTCGGCGCCTGGCGTTGTGGGCAGAAATGGCTGGAGCAGAAACACATATGGAGGACCCGACCCGCCGTTTGGCACGCACACTTACCACTTTAAAGCGTACGCCATTGACATAGTACTCAATTTTCACTCCAACGTTGGAAAAACGGAGATTTTAGAAGCCATTAACGGGCACGTCTTGGCGAAAGGCGAACTCTGCGGCACATACCCATAGAAGCAGCATTTAGTCGTCGATTGTTTCTATCATTTCCCTACCGCAGCACCAAGGCGCCTTTTCCACATTGCGTTTAGCGTTTCCTATGCAGGAAACCTCGAACTCCCCTCGTATTTTGCGGCCGCATATGGCGCACTGGAAAACTGGCATGTGAATTCTCAACCTATACTCAACAGCGATTTAGAAGATATAGGTACTGCTTGGCTTGCTTAGAAAAACGCGAGGCTCATTGTGCAACTTTGATGAGAAGCAGCGATTTCAACGCGATGAGAAGCTTGGTCCCTCAGTTGAGGGCTTCTGTAAAAGCGACCATTTTCAAGTAAGGGCTTAGAATAAATGAAATCTCTAAAGACCTCTCCATAACTCGGCACTATTCTATGCTAATTTATTCGGTCACTATTGGTTTTAGAAGCTTTGAAATTTAAATATGCGGTATCACTAATATAATAATGGAGATTTATTTTTATGGCTATTTTCCAAGTGGCTTTAAACCCCAAGTGGGCAGAATTTTTGAAAAGTCTATCCGACGAACACGACGTTGATGTTAGCAAGGTTATCAACGGATTATGCGATTGGGCTTTTTCCAGCGCTGATTATAAGGTGCAGTTTGAAGTCTGGTTAGATAAGGTATATCCGCCAAAAGGCCAAGCAGAAGATAGAGCCAAAGCTGAAGGCGAAGAAGCAAGCGCGCGCGAAGATGAGCTGCAAGATGAAATGGAAGAAGAAGCCCATGAGGACAGAGACTACAGTGAAGACAGAGCTGAGGTGAATAGCATGACTGAAAAAGAAAATGCTGATAATACGCAAGAAACAACGCCAAAAGAGCCTCACGTAAAAAAACAACCACCGCGATATACACACGAGAACAAAAAAGAGACCCAAAAACAAAATGAATCCCAAACGGGCAGATGGCCCACCGGGAAAAAACAAAGGCAACAAAGAAAACGCTAAAACTGCCTCTGAAATAGGCTAAGACGGTTTTCGTTAATAAGTGCTTTAGGCAAAAAGTCAAATTTATTGGGGGAAATATCGTTAGCCATTACAAAGAGCAATTTTTACTAGGCATAAGAGTCTATCGAGGGTTAATTTCCAACTTGTCAGGTGTAAGAGTTCCCTTTTTTTGCGGGCACAAGTTAACTTACAATTGTAATCTTCGGTGCAAGATGTGTCCATTCTGGAAACGACCCAGCGCAGATTCAAGTTTAGCGCAAGAAAAAGCAATCCTAAGACAAATTTATGATTCGGGCGCTTGCGGAGTCGCGTTTGAAGGTGGCGAACCGCTTCTGAGGAAGGATTTGGTGGAGATTCTGGCTTTTTCGCGGTCTCTGCCTCTGCATACGAGCCTAATAACTAACGGTACACTGCTCGAGTCCAGAATCGATGAGATAGCCCCCTACATTAACGGTGTCGTTTATGTTTCGTTGGATGGACTGGAGAAGACACATGATGCCATAAGAGGTGTCGATGGAAGCTTCAGAAAAGCCTTAGGCGGAATAAATGCAGCTAAAGAAAAAGTTCATGTAACCATCAACACGACTGTAATGTCTGAGAACGCTGAGGAAATCGAAAGCTTGGTAGAGTTGGCCAAGGAGTTGGGAACAAAAATATCTGTAGTCGTAGCCACGGGCATTCGGATGGGTTCGGGCCCTGTTTTTTAGAGCCGAAATAATTCCGGGTTTATGTCCATGAACAAGGTTCATTTCTATTTAGAAGTGGTAAGTATTAGCGATGGCTGGTCAAGGTCTTTTCTGTTTTCCATAGCCATTTCGCGTTTTTTCCTGAAGATTCTAAACCATTCTGAAACATTTTGTCCCGTCAAATAGTCAATACAGTCGTTCCCTACATGCAATCTCTGGCCGTGGCTGCTTTCAATAATGGAAACCTCGTATGTCGGATAGTCTCCGCATACATCACATTTCATGTAAGGTACTGCAACGTAATTGTCGATTAAACGATAGGTCCTGTTCTTGTATTGAAACGGGTGAACGCCCCTCAAATAAGTAGCGACTGCTCTATTCAACTCCATTAAAATATCGTCTGTTTTTGTCAAGCCATTCCACCTTTACTCTGAAACTGGGCGCTGCCAAAAACATCTGTTTTTTCTGTGGCGGCTTCCCTATATTATTTAAACAGTGCGCTATTACTTAATGTTATTTACCACCCGTTCAATCGAAAATGTTTTTGGCCACTTTTTTTGGGGGCGCTGAAAAAACAGCTGTTGAGACCGCTGTTGCCTAAAAGGTGCTTGATGAAAACGCTTAGGCGCTAGAAGAAGATACCTATAATGACGATATTTCTCAAAAAGAGGTCTAGGTAGTTATGGGTTTTCCGAAGCGACAAGGTGATAGTTATGAGGGCGACGGGGTCACGGCAAGGGTGTTAAACGTTGTCCTGTTGAGTTGGGTGAGGAGTTGGAAGTGGATATTGTGGAGCTAAGTCCAAAAGGGAAGGTATTGCTAGAGTGCACGGTTTAGTAGTGCACGTTGCCAACGCAAAAGTCCATGATCACGTGAAGCGGATTGGCGGCACAACGGCAGAAGCAGAAATAATAAAATAGGCACACTGGCTTTCTGGGCTTAAATGCAATATGTGAATAATGAATCGAGCTAGCGCTAAGTGGTAAACACGTTTTTATTTGATCAAACATAAAAGCTCTTGGAAGAGAGGAAGGTTAACTTAAAAACAAGCAAATAAATTCGGGAAGAGAGAGGGGAAACACCTTCGCCTGTTTTTAAGCTAACCTTTTGTATCTATTATGCCTCTTGAAAGATAAATAACAATGTGATTGTACCTCCACAGCAACACCCACTCGCCCCAAAAAGGAGTGTTAAGCGGGTTCAGCCATGCACTGCCGTCGAGTTAGCACAAAAAGAATTTGCGCCCGTGCTTTCCCGTGGTAGCAGCCGAATCCGCCTAACTTCGTCGGGCACCAGACACGCTCTTCCACACAAGAATATTCCTAGATGAAGATAAAAGAAGATGCTGTTGTAGGTATGTTGCAACAAAGCGATAAATCACGCTCTTTATCGGTTAAAGGCGGTTTATGGTTGCAGTTTTTAGGGTGTTATTTGAACTTTTCAAGGACTTGTCTTCCAAGATCATTTATCATGCTTACTCGCTAGAAGAAACAAAGAAAACGAGGGGAAACACGTGTGCCGATGTTCCAGAGAAGAGTAAACCAGACATGACTGTGACTGGCTTAACATTATTACTGCTTAGTAGGCTCCGCATCCACGAAAGATACTCAGCCGACCCATCCACAAACGGCAACGCCAACACCTCAGGCACCTCAGATAACGCTCCTTGACTGATTGTCAACTATTATAAGTTCCAATGTGTATAGCTTGCGTTGGTGAATTGTGGGTTGGAGGAGAAAACGCTCAGTGTTGGCTGCTGCAAATGCAAAGCCCTCATCCACAAAGCAGAGGGCGTCCCCATAGTGTTTTTTCATGGCTTATCCTACACTATCCACGTGTGGGAACGCATAGGCGTCACCGAGCAACTTGAGGAGAAAAAGGTGCCGTTCCTCGCATTGGATATGCCTTACGGCCTCAAAAGCAGCTGTCAACCCAAAACCCGCGACCCAAAAACCAACATCACTTTCGCCCAAGAAGCCATCAAAACGGTCTTCGGTGACCAAGCACCCGTCGTGGTCGGCGCCAGCCTAGGCGGATATGTAGCCCTCAACTACGCCGCAACGCACCCCGTCAGAGGCTTATTCTTAATCGCCCCCGCCCACGCGTTTGACAACGACGAGCTTGTGGCAGCTTACCGCGGCTTCAAGTTTCCCGTCCGAATAGTGTGGGGCACGCATGACAGCGTGATTTCAGGCGAAGAAATGCGCACCCTCACCGACACCCTCCCCAACGCCAAAATGCTCGTCTACAACGGCGCAGCACACTCAGCCTATCAGGATCAGCCTGAATGGTTCAAACGCGACCTACTCGAACTGTACGCGAATGCAGAGTAGACGCTACTTCGGTTTTGCCGTAATCAGATAATGGTAGGGTCCTGCATCTTTTGTGGATGCGACTCGGAAATCTGCCAGCTCAAGCATCTCCGCCACCCGCGCTTCGCTGAATCGGATGCGCTCAGGCGGACCGAACTCCATCTGCATCTTCTTCCAATCCAAATCCACCAGCACCCCCGACGCCTTCAGCATCACACGGGCGTTTTCGAGGACTTTTTGGGGTTCGTCAAAGTCGTGGAGGTCCATGCTGTAGAGGACGAAATCTGCGCATCCCCGACAGAAAACCGCATCCTCCGCGCGGCCCACCATGGCTTCAATGTTGGTTAAGCCCTGTTCTGCGGCTTTGTTTTGCAGCTTCTCCACGCGGGAGGCGTCGATGTCTACGGCGTAGACTTTGCCCTCTGCGCCGACTTTTCTTGCGGCTATGAGGCTGAAGAAGCCGTCTCCGCAGCCCACATCCACAAACGTCATCCCCTCTTTGAGGTCTTCAAGTACCGCTTCGGGGTTGTACCATGAACATCGGGTTTGTTCGTCTAAGCTGAATCCGCCATGACAAGCCATACAACATACCAGACTAAAAGTAAACATAGAAGGCTCTTATCTGTTTCTAAAAAAGAAAAAAGAGACTGCGCCCCCGCCTCTATCCGACTACGTCTTGGAGCACTGAAAGTATAGTGTCTGAGGTGACTGCGAAGCCGAGGCCGTCGGAACCGCCTACGATGGCGGTCGTGATGCCGATGACTTCTCCGCTGTAGGTCAATAGGGGGCCGCCTGAGTTGCCTGAGTTGATGGGTGCGCTGGTCTGGATGAGGCCTGTTATGTCGTAGCTGCCGCCTGTGTCGCTGCTGACGGTTATGGTTCGGTCTAAGGCGCTTATGATACCTGTGGTCATGGTGCCTGCTAAGCCGTATGGGCTGCCTATGGCTGCCACAGCGTCGCCTACGCGAACCGTGCTGGAGCTAACGATTGCGAGTGGCTGATACTGGCTTGTGGGAGCGTCGGTGGAGAGGACGGCGAGGTCGTTTGAGGCGTCGGTGCCCAAGACTGTGGCGGTGTAGCTGCTTCCGTCGGCGAAGGTCACTGTGATGCTGGATGCGTCCTCTATGACGTGGCTGTTTGTGACGATGACCATTTGTCCGTTGTATTGGGTGACGAAGCCTGAACCCTGCGCTGTAGAGGTATAAGCAGTCTGTCTACCACACGGACTCGAATAGGAATAGGTTATCTTGCACTCTATGGTGACAACGGAATCCTTGACTGCGGCGTAGAGCGCTGAGAGCGAGGTTTGGGTGTTGGAGACGGCGGTGGTGCTGGCGCTGTTTAGGGCTGAAGCTAAGCTGGCTAGCTGGGTCTGCAATGCGGAGACTTCGGCGGTGAGGTTGTAGACGCTGTAGAGGGCTGCGGCGCTGACTAGGCTGGTGACTAAGAGGACTGCGATGACGGCGGCGGTTAGGGCGCGTCTGCTGCTGGTTTTTGTGTGGTGTGGGGCTGGCTGCGTGGGGCTGGATTGGGGGGCGTCTGGGGGCGGCGGTACAGGTGGAGCTTCAAGTACAGGTACGTTTTCGGTTTCTGCTTCTGGTTTTGATTCCAAATTTACACCTCCCAACACTGTAAATCCTAATCAAAAGCCCCTTGGACGATTTGTAATTAAGGGATTTTCCAACATTGAGCCGCATTTAACTCCAAAACACACCCAAATCTCGGCGTCCCAGAAGTTTTATGTATTACAATGTATTCTGTTCTGTTGTGGAAACATGAACGAAACCGACCAAACCAGCGTAGTCACCGTCCGCCTCTCCAAACACAACCTACACCGCGTAAAAGCCGTCCAAACCCTCGAAAAAGTCGACCGCACCACCCTCCTCAAAGAATTCATAGAAGACGGCCTACGACAGAGAGTCCTTCAACTTTATAAAAAAGGCAAGCTCACCCAACGATGCGCCGCTGAACTTTTAGGCATCACCCTGCGAGAATTCCTAGAGCTACTTGAAGCCGAAGGCATACCCGTAAACTGGGATTCTAAGAGCATCAAACAGTACATGAAGGAAAAGTACGGAGCATAAGCCCCGTTTGCCCACCGTTGTCTCTGACTCGGGACCGCTTATTCATCTCGCACAGATAAACAGGCTTTGGATTCTTCAGAAACTATTCGGCTGCATACTGGTTTCGTCCAGTGTCAGGGTTGAGGTTGTTGATGAAGGGATCCGAAGAGGATGTCCAGATGCTGAAATTGTGGGTAAAGCGTTTGAAGATGGATGGATTAAAGTGGAGACCTTATCTGCGCGTGCCTTAGAACAAGCTTCAAAATTAGCTGACGGCGAAGGCATTTCGCATGCTGACGCCCAAGTAATCATCCTATCAGAAAAGAAAAAAGCACTATTCCTCTCAGACGACATCGCGCTATCAAAAATAGCTGAGATGTACGGCTTAAAAACCTGGGACACCTGGAACATGCTTCTTGAAGCCTTAAGCAGAAACCTGATGACCGTAACCGAACTTTATGTCACGGTGAACGAGTTGGGCAAGAAAAAATTTAGGCTCAACGAAAAACAAGCCTCAGAAATCCTGCAAGCAGCCGAACTCATCGAAAAACAACGACACAAATAGGCAATAATCGATCTAAGCGTGGAACCTGAAGGCTATATAAGAACCGCATACTATACGAGTAACACAAGAAAAACCAGGAGGTACCGTGCATTCAGAAAACTAAAACCCTCCTAGAAATCGATATCCGCGATGTCCTCGAGCAACTAGAAGCCAAATACGCCATCGAGTTGCCCCGCAAAGTGATAACCATAGACTACGACGAAGAAGGCGACCTCTACATCAGATTCAAAAACGCCGAAGCAACCGAAGGCGAACCCACCAGCGACGGAAAAACCACCCTGTTCTACGACAAAAAAGGCAAAATAGCCGCCGTAGAAACTAGCCTAAACTTCTAACAGTTTACCGGTGAAACTGTGACCGTGGATAAAAAGAAGACCAAAAGGTTCTACGAGAAATTAGATAAACTCAGCCAAGAAGCCAAAGACCACCCAGAAAACTTCATACCTTTAGAAGATTTTCTGAAACGCTATCCAATAACTCAACCAACCGACGAAGCAGACACCTACGAAAAACGCCCGCCCAAGCACTGCCCCAGCTGCGGTTCAATAAACATCCACAATCAAGAACTCCGATCACGCCACCCCACATCCGAACTCTATGACGCCTACTGCAGAGACTGCCAATGGAGCGGCGACATATCACCAGACATATCGCTCAACAAAGGTGAAAAGAAGACCCTGCACGAAATAATCTCAATCATAAAAAACCTAAAACCCCACCTCGCTCAACAATACGGCGTAGAAACCATCGGCGTCTTCGGCTCTTGGGTCACAGGAAAACAAACCCCAAAAAGCGACATAGACATCCTTGTCACATTCAAAGAGGAAGCCTACCCCGGATTATTCGAGTTCATGAACCTAGAAGAATTCTTATCCAAACAACTCGGCGTAAAAAGTAGATTTGGTTTCAAAAAAGCCCTCAAACCCCACATCGGCAAACGTATCCTTGAAGAAGTAGTCAACGTATGAAAAACCGTGAAGCAACCCAAAAATTCTACAACATACTACAAAAACGCAGCCAACGAGCAAAAGAGCACCCAGAAAAACTCGTACTTATAAATGTCTTTTAAAAAAACATGATCTAATGGGTAAAGTAGCGCCAAATACAAGACAGATTACTGTGATTCATAAAGTTATTAAATGCGAAATTTTAGGATGTTCCTTAATAAAAAAAACAATAGTACATATAGTGGCAACAAGGAACCGCAAATCTTTTACATACAATATCGCAATTATGCTTCAGTGGAATTAGATGGCTAGAAAAACTCCTCAAGCAACTATTTATCTTCGGCAATTGTCCAAACCTGAACTCAATAAACTGGCCGATAAGAAAAAAGTCAGAATCCCCGCAAGTTGGTCGAAGGGAAAAATAGTAGAAACCTTAGCAACCATTGTCTCAGCAAATGATGTAACTGCCTTTATTTCCAAACCCACGGGAGCTAAAACAAAAGAAGCACAGGGTTATGCAAGAGCGCTAAAAGGTAAAAGCCTTGAAGATCGTGTGGTTCAGATATTTTCGAAAAAGGGCTTTCAATGTGATAAGAATATTCGTCTTGCAGGGATGGAGATAGATGTTTTTGGCTGGAAGAAAGGCGGATGGCTATCAGAGGATGAATACATTATCGCTGAATGTAAAAACAAAGCAAAAGTAATACCTGAAGATTTTAAGAAATTCGTTGGAAATATGAACCTTTTCATTAACAAGAGAGGGCTGAATAAAGACCATGTGCAGGGCTATCTTATTACAACGGGAATTTTTGACAAAGATACAAAGTCTCAAGCTCGAGGTTTCCCCAAAATACAATTAAAACGTGTTAAGGCATAGTTAACTAATCGTAATCTCACTTTTTATAGATTCAGCAATTTATAAATTCCTAAATTTACCAAATAGGAAGTCTTTATATTTCAGATGATACATTTCTCCTCAGAGGAAGAAAGGAGAAGATGAAGGAAATTCAATCTCAAATCAAAAGTTTAGCCGCAGGCGACCTCGTCTGCGTAGAATGGTGCGACGCCAGCATCGGCAAAAGCCTGTCTAACGGCATCGGCGGCATAGACGTCTCCGTCAAAAGCTGGGGCGTCTTCATCGGCATGTTGGGCAAGAAACGGGAGCACATCGTTTTGGCGCAGAACTGCTTCCAATTCAATGATGGGCTCTACGACATCGACTATACCGCGATTCCGCTGCCCTGGACAACAGGCGCAAGCGTAATCGAGAAGGAGTATGTCGGCACTGAGGAAGCGAAGGTGCTACTCAACAGTTTCACCATCAACGAGAAAACCAAGAGCGAGAAAACCACGTTTAACCGCTCGCGAATTCAGCGGAGAGTGCGCAACCATTGACGGATTGGGTTAAAAAGGCGCTTACACGCAAGACGACCACCAAGAGGGGGCTCAAAGGAGAGGCAGAGCCCGATTCGCGCCTCGTGTTGGGCACCAAATTCGCCATAGCCCTCACATTCAGCCTAACCGCGCTTGAGATTGCGCATTTGGCGTTGCTGGGCACATGGAACAGCGAAATCTTCGCAGCCATAACGGGACTAACCGGCACAATTACAGGCATTATGATTTCTCAGAAGTCCAGTTGAGGCGAACATATTTGGATCCTAATATCCAACCTATGCAGAAAACCTATAGAGGGGATAGAAGACATCGACAGCCCAAACGTTTTCTGCAAAGAAGAATTAGCAACCTTACCGAGAGATTTGATGGCGATACCCAGAGAATTCGAAGTCAACTAATCTTTGAGCTTAGAAGCCTCTTGGAAATCGCGACGGAGCAATCGCTAGGTACAGGCGGCCAAAAGACGGCAGATCGCCAGAATTGGGTAAGGCTTGCTGCATACATTAGCCAGGTTATTAATGGCATAACCAAGACTTATGATGTTACGCAAATCAAGGATGAACTTGAGGAGTTGCGCAAATCCATTGAGGATATGGATAAGAAATGACCTTGGCGCAGTGCGAGCGCAAACTCAAAGACCTCAAGCAAACCTTTGCCATTAAAGCAGAAAAGTTCGAGTGCCCCCCAGGCCCACTGGACTTCTGCAAACAAACCCTGGGCATCACCCCAACCACCTACCAAACCACCCTTATCAACCAGTTCCAAACCAACCAATTTGTCGCCGCACGCTGGGCACGCCAAAGCGGCAAAAGCCACACCATAAGCGCCTTGCTGCTCCACTACGCCCTCTGCAACCCCAACAGCAACATTGCCATCGTCGGCCCAAGCTGGAGACAAACCAAACTCATCATAAAACAAATCAACAACTTCCTAACAAAAATCCCCAAAAGCCAATACAAGAAACCCCGCAAAACCATCGTAACACTCTCCAACGGCAGCAACATCGAAGCCTACCCAAACAACCCCGAAACCATCAGAGGTCCCAAGCTTCACATCGTCTACGCCGACGAATTCAACTTCATCCCCAACGACGAAGAACTCTACGACGCCATGCTCTTCACATTAGGCACAACAAACGGCAAATTCATCGCCACCAGTACGCCGTGGCGCAGTGACAGCATCTTCTACCGCATCTTCCACGATCCAACTTATGGCGACTACGCAAAAAGCCACGTTACCTACCAAGAAGCGCTTGAACCCAACGGACCCCTCAAACCACAAATCCTAACCCGCATACGGCATCAGCTTGAAGGTGACCCCAGCCGTTGGCAGCGGGAGATGGAGGCGGATTGGGCAGAAAACCAAGACGCATGGCTCACTCAAGCCTTAATCACCAAGTGCATCGACCACACACTCGAATACAACACCTTTGGGCAGGAGGTCAGCGGCAACTTTTACGCGGGACTGGATTTGGGCAAGCACCAAGACCCAAGCGTCCTAGCCATCGTTAAAGTGGAACAGCAAAAGATGCGCCTCATCCACCTGCACCGCTTCCCACTCGAAACACCCTACGCCAGCGTCATCGGCTACGTCAAAACCATCACCCAACGATGGCAAACCATCCACAAAACGCTGGTTGACCAAAGCGGAGTCGGCGAATACATAACCGAAGACATGGCCAACACGGGGCTGGACAACACCGAGGGCATTACGTTCACGCAGGAGACCAAGCAGGAGATGGCGCAGCATCTCAAAGGTGCCATGATGGAGGGGCGATTTTTGATTCCCTATGACAGCGAGCTCATCGCTGAATTGAACCTTGAACAGTATGAACTTACTAAAGAGGGCAAAACCAAACTCTTCCACCCCATGGGCACACATGACGACCGCTTCTGGGCAGTGGCACTTGCAGCTTATGCTACAAGAACGCAGGCGACGCCGAAGCTGTGGGTAGTTAACAACGGGGGAGGGATTGGGCAGTGACTCGGCGCAGACCTGAACACTTCCACATCGCCCAGCTAAAGCGCACCTACAACCGCCAAACCGACACCTTCACCATAAACATCAGCTACGAAACCGCCCCCACAAAGCTGACCGAACGCACCAAAGAAGTTGCCGAAGCGTTTGGGCTCGGAACCGACCAAACCCGCCAATTCACGCTCTACGACAACGTTAACATCCACATACGCCCCACCGACATCGTCCTTATCACGGGTGACAGTGGAAGCGGCAAAAGCGCCCTGCTCCGCGCAATCAAAGCCGATTTGGGTGTAGATGCAGCCGACGCAAAAAACATCCCCATCCAGCAAGACCAGCCTATCATCGAAACCGTCGGCGCAAACACAACCCAAGCGATTGAGGCATTGAGCCAAGTTGGACTCAACGACGCCTTCATCTTTTTGCGCCCCTACTCGCAGTTGAGCGATGGACAGAAACACCGCTACCAAACCGCGCTCCTCGCCGCGTCTGGGAAACCGTTTTGGGTCATCGACGAATTCACAAGCACCCTCGACCGCGACACCGCAAAAATCCTCGCATTCAACCTCCAAAAACAAGCCCGCAAACATGGCAAAGCAGTCATCGCAGCCACCACCCACCGCGACTTGCTCAAAGATTTCGCGCCGAACGTGCACATCCACAAGCGATACGGAAAAGAAGTCACCGTCCACTACTACCCCAAAGCCAAAGCCGTCCACTGCTCGCTAACACGCCAAATGAACATCAAACAAGGCACCAGCGCAGACTACAAAGCGCTCAGCGAATTCCACTATCGCGCAGGCAGAACGCCGCCGACACGCAAAATCTTCATCCTAAAACGCAAAGATGAACTCTGCGGAGCCATCGTCTATTGTTATCCGTCGCCGATGACGTTTGGCAGAAGCCGCGTTTGGAAGGGCAACATAGCTCAGCTTCAGCGCGAAATCAGCCTCATCAGCCGAGTAATCATCCACCCCAAGTACCGCAGCATCGGATTAGGCGAAAAACTCGTCCACGACACGTTACCGTTTGCGGGCACACGATTCGTTGAGGCAGTTGCGGTGATGGCGAAGTATAACCCCTTCTTCGAGAAAGCAGGCATGCAGAAAATCGCGGAAAGCAAACCCAGCAAATACACCATAAACGCCCTCAAGCAGCTCGAAGCGTTGGGTTTGGATACGGCGATGCTTGGCTCAAAAGGCTACATAGAACGAAAACTCTTGCAGGTCGGTGCAGAACCCATCAAAGACATCCTTATCGAACTATCCCACCACGAAGGCAACGTACGCCGAAGAATAGCCAACACCAGCAACCCATATCCGCGCCACGAAGAATTCGCCCAAAAAATCGCCCAATTCAACGTTGAGGAACTGGTTTTGGCGCTTGCACGGTTTGGGTTTTGTGTGCAAAGCAAGGCATACTTGTTTTGGGATTCAAGCAAATAGTGCCGTTTTTCTCTTTTTTGGGACATTTTATATTTGACCTTACGCAGATAGTTAGACGGGTATAGGCGAATTTTATGTCGGGATCCTCCGCCGCGGCAGACCGAAACGCCATGTTAGCTTCTTTTCCTATTCTTAACCCCAGCCCAATCATTGAAGCTGACTTTGAAGGCAACCTGCTATTCGCTAACCCCGCAGCCCAAATCCGCTTCGCCCGCCTCAGAGGCAACTCCGCGGCGCACCCAATTTTTAGGAATTGGAGGGAAATCGTTGACACCATAATTGAAGAGAAGGTGAAGCATTTTCAGCGGGAAATCGAAATTGAAGGCTCATGGTTTATCCAGCAGATTTTCCTGATTCCTTCCAGCCAGAAAATTAGGATTTACTTTACTCCGATTAATGAATTGAAAAAAGCTCAGCATGCATTGGAAAAGGAAAGAAATCTGTTACGCTCTGTGATGAACGGCGCTAAAAACATCCATTTGGTCTATCTTGACAGGGACTTTAATTTTGTCCGCGTGAACGATGCATACGCAAAAACCTGCGGCTACACGCCCGAGGAGATGGTGGGGAAAAACCATTTTGACCTCTATCCCCATGCAGAAAACGAGGCTATTTTCAATAAAGCACGCGATACAGGTGTACCTGTTGAGTTTAGGGATAAACCGTTTGTTTTCCCCGACCAGCCAGAAAGAGGCACCACGTATTGGGATTGGACTCTTGAGCCCATCAAGGATGGAACGGGCAAGGTGGAAGGGTTGGTTTTGTCGCTGGTGGAAACCACGGAACGTAAGAGGGTTCAGAGAAAGCTGGAGGAGTACGCTTGCCAGATGGAGGAGCTTGCGCGACAGAGAGCCCGAGAGCTAAGCAACAGTGAGCGGTTGGTGGCGATTGGGCAGACGGCTGGTATGGTTGGGCATGATATTCGCAATCCGCTGCAGGCTATTGCGGGGGAACTCTACCTTGCCAAAGAGGAGCTTGCAGCACTGCCTGATTCTGAGTCCAAGAAGTACCTGCAGGAAAGCATTAGCAGTATTGAGCAGAATCTCTTCTACATCGACAAAATCGTCGCCGACCTCCAAGACTTCACCAAACCGCTAAACCCAAACAAAGAAAAGATAGTCATAGACAAAGCCATCGAAGAAGCCCTGCTCATCGTCAACATCCCGTCTAACTTGGCGGTGAACCTCGCCACAGAACGCTGCGAACCCTTCTACGCGGACATGCAGATGCTTAAACGCATCTTAATCAACCTCATCCAAAACGCGGTGCAAGCCATGCCAGACGGCGGAACCCTGAAAATCCAAGCCACCTGCCAAAACAGCCAAGTCCACATAAGCGTGCAGGATACAGGCGAAGGCATCCCAGAAGAAATACAAGCAAAACTGTTCACACCGCTTTTCACAACAAAATCTAAAGGGCAAGGCTTCGGCTTACCCGTCGTGAAACGCCTCGTCGAAGCCCAAAACGGCACAGTCACCTACAAAACCCAAACGGGCAAAGGCACAACCTTCACAGTGCAGTTGCCCCAAAACTAGTAGCGATGGACCGCAGCAGTTCGACGCCCAGACTCCGCCTGAACGCTTCAAACCCTACACTCTTACCCGCACCCCCTTGAGCGCATAACGTCCAAACTTAGGTTGCTCTCTCCCGAGCCTAGCCGGGTTCGCCTGCTAAACAACGAAACAGTTTCCCTACGGAAACCGCCCGTTGACCGCCAGCCCCAAAGGACGGATAGTCACTGGTTCGGAAATGAAGATCCAAGCGGCCTTTGACGCCTCAGCTGCTGATGTCAGCCCGTCGTATAGAGGATTTACGGATGTAATGGACCCCTAACCCACCGCCTAAGATCCATCGCCGCAGATAGATGATTCGTCGGCACTTTAAAACTTTCCCCGTATACAATGGAGTGTTTTTGGGTTGAAGCTACTGTGCTATGCCTGCTAAGGCACCTTTTGCTCTTTATGTGGGTGCGGCAACTTACGGCACACCACACGACGGCAACTGGATGCGGTTGCGTTTTGGGTTTGCAACGGTTCTCTTTGTCTGTTTCGGTGTGGGATATGGGTTTTTCTCCACACACCCAACATGCAGCTATGTTGAAACCGCCACCATGTGCATGTGAAAGTATGTATCGACCGCTTTTTTCCCCACAAGAATCAACGAACAGCATGCAGTCTGGCAAATTTAGGTTTTCGTCGCGGTTTTCAATGCCTTTGCGGTCTGCTCAAGCTCCAATAGCATGTTTTGCTTGTTCTGCTCCACGATGTTGATGAATGCGCTGCCCACGATGGCGGCGTCTGCCCCTGCGGCAATGACGGTTTGGACGTGTTCGGGTTTGGAGATGCCAAAGCCCACCGCAAGCGGCACTTTGCCCACCGTTTGAGGCTGCACCTTCTTAATCAACTGCACCGTCGAGTCCGACACGCTGCTCTGGGCGCCTGTTACGCCGAACCGCGAAACCAAATAGAGGAAACCTGAGGAGGCAGCGACGATTTTGGCGAGGCGCTCTTTGGAGGTGGCTGGCGAGGCAAAGAAGATGGTGTCGAGGTTGTGTGCGGCTGCTGCTTTGCGGTAGTCAGCGGCTTCTTCCACCGGCAAATCGGGGACGATGAAGCCGGCTACACCGTGCTGTTTGGCTGCTGCGAGGTACTTGTCGATTCCAAAGTGGAATACTGGATTATAGTAAGTCATTATCACCAGCGGGATGTCGTGTTGACTCCTAATCTGCGCGGCTATTTCAAGCACCCGCATCGGAGTCGTGCCTGCGTTTAATGCACGTAGGCTGGCGTCTTGGATGGTTCGTCCGTCAGCGATGGGGTCAGAGAACGGCAGCCCCAACTCCAATATGTCTACGCCGCCTCGTATGAGTGCATCCGCGATTTTAGGCGTCGCTTCGGGTGTGGGGTCGCCTGCGGTTATGTATCCGATGAGGCAGCCGCTGCTGTTTGCTTTTGCTTTTTGGAAGGTTGATTTGATGGTGTTCATATTTTTGCACCTGTGTATTTGGCTATTGTTTCTACGTCTTTGTCGCCGCGTCCTGAGAGGGTGACGACGATGGATTGGGTTTTTTTCATCTTCGGCGCCAGTTTCATGGCGTACGCTACAGCGTGGGATGACTCTAAAGCCGGCAAGATGCCCTCTTCTTTGCACAAAGTCAAGAAGGCGTTCACTGCCTCTTTGTCGTCAGCGTAGGCGTACTCAGCGCGCTTGAGGGTTTTGAGGAAGGAGTGTTCGGGGCCAACGCCTGGGTAATCGAGCCCTGCGGAGACGCTGTGGGTTTGGGATATCTGCCCGTTTTTGTCTTGCAGGATGTAGGTGTACATGCCGTGGAATACGCCTTCGCGTCCAGCTGCCAACGTCGCTGAGTGTTTGCCTGACTTGATGCCTTCGCCTGCCGCTTCCACACCGTACAGCTTCACGTCCGTGTCGTCTTCGAAGGGGTAGAAGGTACCCATCGCATTGCTTCCGCCGCCGACGCAGGCAACCAGCGCGTCGGGTAAGCCTCCTGTTTTTTGTTTGAACTGCTGCT
The DNA here is from genome assembly GCA_023488905.1 of Candidatus Bathyarchaeota archaeon. Taxonomy (GTDB): domain Archaea; phylum Thermoproteota; class Bathyarchaeia; order Bathyarchaeales; family Bathycorpusculaceae; genus Bathycorpusculum. The sequence continues at coordinate 102,052 of JAMDCQ010000014.1, read as the reverse complement.
TGATTTCTTTGCCGATGACGCTTTGGAAGTCGCGGACAATCATGGGGTAAGGGTGCGGCCCCATCGTGGAGCCAATGAGGTAGTATGTGGACTCTAAGTTGGTTACCCAGTCGCGAAACGCCTCATTAATTGAGTCCTTTAGCGTTTTAGAGCCTGACTCAACTGGGTAGACTTCAGTGTTAAGTAGCTTCATGCGAAAAACGTTTAGGCGCTGACGCTCACAGTCTTCCGTACCCATGTAAACGACGCCTTTTAGTCCTAATGCGGCGCATGCGATGGCTGTGGCTACGCCGTGCTGCCCTGCGCCCGTTTCGGCGATGACGCGGGTTTTACCCATACGTTTGGCGAGTAGTGCCTGTCCCAGCGTGTTGTTGATTTTGTGTGCGCCGCCGTGTGCGAGGTCTTCGCGTTTTAGGTAGATTTTTGCTCCGCCCAACTTTCGGGTGAGGTTTTCGGCGTAGTAGAGCGGTGTGGGTCTGCCGACGAATTCGGCGAGGTAGTAGTCGAGTTGTTTTTGGAAAGCGGAGTCAGCTTTGGCTTCCGTGTACGCCTTTTCCAACTCGGTTATGGCTTCCATTAGGATTTCGGGGACGAAGCGTCCGCCGTATTTGCCGTATTTTCCGTCTATGGGGTAGTTGCTTAACTTCATGGGGTATTCACTAACTCCTTAACTTTTGATTCTATATCATCCGTTAACATGATGCTTGAGCCGACCAAGAAAGCGTCCGCGCCGCAGCCACGCAGAAATTGCAGATGCCCAGAGGTTTTTATGCCGCTTTCGCTTACGACTGTTCTGCCGTGTTTGCCCTGTGACTCTATGATTTGTTGGGTGGTTTTTAAGTCGATTTTCAATGTATCGAGGTTTCTGTTATTTATGCCGATCAGGTCAGCGTCTGTTTCTATGGCTGCTTTGAATTCGGCTTCGTTGTGGGCTTCAAGCAACACTTCCAAGCCCTGAGCGTGAGCGTAAGCGATCATTTTATCCACGCCCATTTCCGTGCACCGCCTATCGAACAACGCTTGAATAAGCAATACGGCGTTTGCGCCGATTTTTGCTGCTACCTCGATTTGGTCTGCCACGATGACTACGTCTTTCATCAGGACGGGCAGTTTAACGGCTGCACGCGCTTGAGATAGAGCTTCAAGTGAGCCTTTGAAGTGCACGGGTTCAGTTAAGACTGAGAGCCCCACGGCACCGCCCCTCTGCATCGCCTTGGCAATCTCGGCTGGGTTGGTGTTGCTGCGTATGGTTCCAAGCGAGGGGGAAGCAGATTTTATTTCGGTTATGACCGCGTTGGTTTTGCAGTTTTGGATTGCGGCTTTGAGGCTGATTTTGTGGTGACTTCTTGCCGTGATATTTTGGTAGTAGCCGCTCTCGATGGTTTTTACGGCGTCCATTGCAAGTGTATCTAGAAAATCATTCATTGACTTCCAACTCCTCAAGCTTCTTCAAGCTGCCACCTGACGCTTTCACCAAACCCTTCAGTTTAGCGTAAGCCGCGCCGCTTGAGATAGATTTTTTGGCTAACTCTAAGCCCTCGTTGAAGTCGCGGGCTTTTCCGCCAACCATAATTCCAGCAGCTGCGTTAACGAGGACGATGTCGGCTTTGGCGTGGCCGTTTGCTTTTCCATTCAGGATTTTAAACATGCTCTCGGCGCTTTCATCAGCAGAGCCACATTGCAATTCGCTGACGGCTGCTTTTTTTACGCCGAAATTGGCTGGAGCCAGCGTTTTGCGTGTTACTTTCCCGTCTTTCAGGTGGGCAATGAGTGTTTTTCCGACGGTTGAGATTTCGTCAAGCCCATCAAGGCCATGCACCACAATCGCCTCTTCGCAACCCAACTTCTGCAATGCGTAAGCCATCGGCTCAACCAATTTGGCATCGTAGACACCAAGTAGTTGACCAGAGGCAGATGCAGGGTTAGTTAACGGCCCCAAGATGTTGAAGACCGTGCGTATGCCGATTTCCCGTCTGGGTTCGGCAGCGTATTTCATGGCAGGGTGGAAAGCTGGCGCGAACATGAAGCCGACGCCGACTTGTTCTATGATGCCTTCGATAGCTTGGGGTTCTATGGCAAGGTTTAAGCCGAGTTTTTCGAGTACGTCGGCGCTGCCGCTTTTGCTGGTCACTGCCCTGTTGCCGTGTTTCGCCACTGGGACGCCAGCACCCGCGATGACAAACGCTGCGGCTGTGCTAACGTTGAAAGTTTTGACTTTATCCCCGCCAGTCCCGCAAGTGTCAACGAGGCGACCCTTGACTTTGGGGTGGATTTGTCGGCAGTGCCCCTTCATAACCGAAGCAAACGCGATGAGCTCTTCGGCTGATTCGCCTTTCATGCGCAGGGCAGTCAGGAATGCTGCAGTTTGCGAGTTGGTGGCTTTGCCCGACATAACCTCAGTCATTATCGCGCCTGATTCCTCGTAAGTGAGGTCTGCGCCTTCGATGAGTTTTTGGATGCCCTCTCGAATCATGGCTTTGCCTCCAAGAAGTTCTTGATTATGATTTTGCCGTCTTCGCACAGGATGCTCTCAGGGTGAAATTGGACGCCGTACATGGGGTATTTGACGTGGCGTATGCCCATGATTTCGCCGTCGTCGATGGCTTCCGCGGTAATTTGGAGACAGTCAGGGATTGAAATTCGTTCCCCTGCCAGCGAGTGATAGCGTGTTGCGTTGAAGGGGTTACGCACACCCTTAAAGATGCCTTTTTGGTCGTGGCGTATGGTGCAGGTTTTTCCATGCATCAGCTTTTTGGCGTGGACGACTTTGCCGCCGTATGTGTGGATGATGCCCTGATGACCTAAGCAGACGCCGAGCGTGGGAATACTTGGGCTGAGGGTTTGCAGGATGGCTTTGCAGACGCCGAAGAATTTGTCGTCCTCTGGGTTGCCTGGTCCTGGCGAGATGACGATGCGGTCAGGCTTCAAGGCGGCGGCTTCTTGGAGAGTGATTTGGTCGTTTCGGTACACGGCTGTTTCTACGCCTTGTTCGCCGATGTATTGTACGAGGTTGTAGACGAATGAATCGTAGTTGTCGATTACAAGTACCTTCATTGGGGTTTGCCTCCTACGGCATGTTCCAGCGCCTTCATGAGCGCCTTGGCTTTGTGATCAGTTTCATACCACTCTTTTTCAGGGTTCGAGTCGGCAACAATACCTGCGCCCGCCTGAATGTAAGCGCGGTTGCCCTCAGCGAATAGGGTGCGTATGGTTATGGCGAAGTCCGAGTTGCCGTTACAGCTAAAATAGCCCACTGCTCCAGCGTATGGTCCGCGGCGTGAGGTTTCAAGTTCCTCAATGATTTCCATGGCGCGGACTTTGGGCGCTCCCGAAACGGTGCCCGCTGGAAAAACCGCTTTTAGAGCATCAAAACTTTCCAAGCCCTCCTGCAGGTCGCCCATCACTTGGGAAACGATGTGTTGGACGTGGCTGAACTGGTGTACTTGCATAAACTCGGGAACAGAAACGCTGCCGTACTTGCTGATTCTGCCGATGTCGTTTCGGGCTAAATCAACCAGCATGACGTGTTCGGCGCGTTCTTTTTGGTCGTTTAGCAGTTCTTTGGCGAGGAGCTGGTTTTCCTCCGAGTTGAGCGTGAAGGGTGCAGTGCCCGCGATGGGGAAAGTGATGACTTTGCGCTTGTCCACTCGGACCAGCATTTCGGGGCTTGCGCCGACGATTTGGCGCTGGTCAGACTTGTAGTAGAACATGTAGGGTGAGGGGTTGATTTGGCGCAGGCTCTTGTAGAAAGAGAGCAAGCTTCCTGTGTATTGGAATTGGAAGCGTTTTGAGAGAACAACTTGGAAGATGTCACCTGCAGTCACGTATTGTTTGGCTTTTTTTACGGCTTTTTCGAAATCAGCTTTTGCTGTGTCAACTGTTGGTTGTGTATAGCTAAAGGGCAATTCTTTTTCTGCGGGTTCTTTAAGCAGCGCCTCGATTTCGCTTAGGCGGTTTTCGCCGCGGAAATAGTAGTAGGCTTGGTTTTGGGTGTGGTCAAAAACGACGCCGTCCTCAAAGATGCCCATTTCGATGTCTGGGAAGCCGAGTGTGTCGGGTTTTTGGTTGGGGAGTTTTTCGATGTAGCGTATGGCGTCGTAGCTGATGTAGCCTAATGCGCCTCCGACAAAGCGGAAGTCCACCATGTCGTTGTCGTAAGGGCGCAGTTGCTGCTGGATGATTTTGAAGGGGTCGCTGGTTTGTTGGGTGGTGGTTTGGCCTGTTTTGGTGTTGGTTGTGGTTAGGGTGCCGTTTTTGGCGGTTATGGTGGTTTTTGGGTCGAAGCCTAAGAAGCTGTATTGGGCGAGTTTTTGAGGACCTTCGATGGATTCGAGGAGGTAGGCGGTTTGGTAGTGTTGGTGAAGTTTTGAGAATACTTCTATGGGTTGGTTTGTGTAGGTGAATTTAACGTAGTTGAGCGGCTTGGTTGCCGTGGTTGTTTGTGTGCCAAAGGCGATTCCCCATTTGAATCATGCTCCAGTATAGTTCACAACCATACAGCAATGCTGTATTTAAGGCTTATTTGTACAAAACTGTACCCGAACACCTATTTGGCTACTGAATCAAACAAAAACACCCCACCTTCAAGCCTGCCCAGAATTTGTGTATTACATATGTAATACACGCAAAAATGCTTTTATGCAATCCTAACAGTCAAAACCTAAACTCTCACATAAAGGAATCAAAAATGAAATCAAACCAAAGCAAAGCAAAACAAGTCTCCATAATGGCCATGACAGCAGCCCTCTTTGCAATATTCTTCTACCTCTCAAAACTCATCTCACTCCCAACCTTCACCTTCCTCTACCTCCCAATCATCCTCCTCGGAGTCATCCCCATCTGGTTCGGCTGGGGCGGCTTAATCGGCAGCATGCTTGGCGCATACATCGGCGGAGTCTACGTTGAATCACTACCCCTACATCTAGCCTGGGTCGAAGTCACAACAGTCGTAATCATCTACGCCTTAAACTGGCTACTAATTCCAAGATTTGCTGCAGAAGCAAAAACCCTCAAGGGCCTCATAGTCCTAGGAAGCGTCTACGCCCTCTCACTCTTAGTTGGCACAATAGCTATACTTTGGCAGTTCGTCGCAGTCGGATTATTCCCTGCAGAGATCGCTTGGCCCCTCTTACCCGGAACCTTTGCCCTCAACTTGCCCATCGTCATTATCGCTTGCCCCGCGTTGATCAGGGCGATTTCGCCGAGACTACATGCATGGGGCGTCTATGCAGGCGGCTTTGCCGGTTGGCGAGCACGAAAAGCCACACCCAACCCCCTCTAACCTTTTTCTTTTTTCCAAACGCATTTTTCTTGCAGTAGCTGCGGTTGATGGCAACGCTTTTATGTTATCGGTCGCCTAAAGCTCAATGAGTGCCGCTATCATGAAGTTGCGAATCATAAAACTAACCCCTGAACAACTCACCGCTTTACTCCAAGGCAAACCTTCACCGCTCTCAGGTAACCTACCAAGCGACCTCGAAGTTCTAGATGCTAAAGCTGACCTTTTCTCAAGACAGTTTTCGCTGGTAGTTAGAAGCGACAGCTTCGAAGACATCGCAGAAAACATCCCCATCCCCGAACTTGCCCCTACAACCAAATCAGAAACAAAACCCGCCGCAGCCCCCAACCCCACATCCTCAGTGCTCAGGTTTGAACCAAAACCCGAACCCACCCCGCCTGAAACAAAGCCGCTAATCCCCAAGCCGACCCAGCCTCCACTCAGCCGGTACGCCGCCAAGATGGAAAACGAATTCAGCCCCGACCAACGCAAACTCCTCAGCTTCACAGTTAAAGATAACTGTGTGGTGGTTAAGCCTGTGACGTTTTTGAAGGCTGAATGGGAGGACATTAACGAGACCGTTCGTAGCCTCGGTGGCAGATGGGTGAAGGGTGATATAATCAGCTACTGGGAAATCCCCCTGCAATAACAGTAGTTCAAAATGGCTTTCTGGTCTGCTTGTGGCTTTTTGCACAACCCGTTTGCTGCTTTATTGAGATGCAGAAAACAAAACTCAATCGGCAACGCATTCTGTTGGTTGTTGTTGTGTATAGGGGGTTTTCGGCAATAACTACTATAGAAAAAATAAAATTTTGACCTACTGATAAGCGCTGAATTCAGGTAGTCGCTTGCTCTTTTCTGGTGTACCCATAGTTACCACAATTCTTATTACATTTCACGCTGTGTTTTGATGTATGGTATTTAGCGCTTGAAACCCTATTTACCCCCAGGTTTTAAAAAACATGTGAGAAAAATGGTATGTCGTTAGCCTTCGCCCAAACCCGCAAATCCATCGTTCTTATGCTACTTGGGCTAATCGCATTCATCCTTTATCTGCTGTTTTTCGGCGACTTCGCCGGGTTTTTGGTGCTTCTGAGCACCCTTGACTTCACCAACTACGCCTTCTTCTATTCACTGGCGATTCTATGCGTAGTGATGGCTGTGTTCTTTGACTCATTAATTTGGCATTCACTGCTTGGTGCATTAAGAATCAACATAAAATTCCGCCGCATCATGCTCTACAACTGGATTGGGAACTTTATCGAGATGGTTCTTCCCTGCCAAACCGTCTGTGGGGAAGCTACACGAATCTACCTTGCCAAGCGGGAACCCGAAAATGACGCTGGGATTTCCTCGGCGACCGTCATTACTTCTCGTTTGTTAAGTACGCTTGTTTATACGGGTGGGTTGATTGTTGGTTTCATTGCTTTAGTCATTAATGGCTGGGTTACATCTTACCTTGTTTTGCTTGTTACCTTAGTTACTGCTGGGACAGCGTCAGTGGTGGCTATTATCCTCTACATAGCCCTCAAAGAAGGCGCCGCCGAGCGCTTAGTCAACATTGTGATGAATATCACCCGAATAATCATCAAGAAACCTTCATGGCTGGAAAAAGAAAAGGAATCCCTGCAGAAAACCCTGTTCTCTTTTAGTGTATCCTTCAAAACCTACCGAAATCGTCCACAGCTTTTGCTTAAACCGCTGTTTTTTGCCATAATCGCTTGGATATTTAGCCTGCTAGTTTACTTGATGGTGTTCTATGCTTTGGGGTATCCAGAGATTAGCATTTTTAGTTTAGCTACCGTTTTCAGCGTCACATCCACCGTTGAAACCTTGACCGCTGGGTTCCCAGTTGGTGCAGTCGAGATAACTATGGTGAACATGTTCAGCCTTTACGGTGTCCCCCTTGCCACCGCTGCCGCAGCAACCACACTTACCCGCTTAATCACTTTTTGGTGTCAAGTGCTAATCGGTTACCCGCTCATCAATATAGCTGGACTAAAGGCTTCGGTTGCGAAAAGTGTGCAGAAAACAGAACCGTCGCCGCTGCCTTCTGCTGAAATTTAATGGTGTGGCTTCTAATGGCCGCAAAGCCGCGTTTCTTTTATCCGAGCAGTTCAGTTGTGCTTGAAGATTTGGTGGGGTCAGCGGGTTTTTCTTTGGGTTTTATTTGGATTTTAACGGCGGCATCTATGCTGTAGCCTGTTTCGTTATTTTCGACGGCGAACTTCCAAGTTTTAATTTCGATAGTGTTGTCTTTAAAATAGGTTCCAAGGGAGTTTTTAAATTCGTTTATGGCTTGTTTAATTTTTGCTGTTGCCTCTTGGGATAAATCAATATTTGACATAAAAACACCTTCCATTTAAGTTACAGGTTTGGGGGTATTTAGCCGTTGCTAATCAAGACACCGTTTGGTTGTTGCCATCTTTCGAGCAGCGTTTATCTGTGAACAGAAAATTCTTTTAAGAAGAAACAGCTATTCAAAACCTGAGTGAACCAAGATGAGCGAAAACGATAAACCCCTAACAAGAGACGCACTAGTTTCAATGCAAGTAATCGACGCAAAAGGACGATTACTAGGCAAAGTAAAAGATGTCGCGTTTGCCGTCGGCAAAATGGGCATCGCCTTAACCGTTGAAAACGATGATGGACAAATCCAAAACGTCGCATGGGAAGAAGTCCAAGCAGCCTCAGACTTCATTATCCTAAAACCCGTTGCCCAAGCCGCCTATCAACAAAGCTATCAGCAGCCAGCCGCTCAAACCGCAGCCCCCGCTCAGCAACAGGCATCTTCGCAGCCGCTTTGCCAAACCTGTGGCAAACCCTTGACATGGATTCCCCAATACCAGCGCTGGTACTGTTACAACGACAAAAAATACGCCTAAGAAGCTTTAGCTTCTTCACGTTTTTATTTTTTCTTTGTTTTATCACTAATTCTTTTGAATTAAAGCTTTAGGGTAAATTCTGTTGTCGTGTGTCATTTCTGAACATAGGAAGCCATATAACGCTGGGCAATCCAACTCATAATATCCACTTCAACTACAGGTTACGATTGACATGAAAGCGCTCGTTCTAAGCGGCGGCAAAGGAACACGGCTAAGACCCTTAACCTTTACCTGCGCCAAACAACTCATTCCAGTAGCTAACAAACCCATCTTAGGCTACGTTCTAGACCAAGTTGCCTCAACAGGCATAAAAAAAGTCGGCATCATCACGGCACATGAAACAGGACAATTCGTTGAGGATTATGTCCGTGACGGTATCGTTTGGGGCTTTAACGTGAACTACATCCCTCAGGAGCCCTTGGGTTTAGCGCATGCAGTGAAGACTGCTAAGAATTTTCTTGGGCAAGACTCCTTTGTCATGTGCCTCGGCGACAACGTTACTGGTCAAGGATTAGAGGCGTTTGTTAAGAAATTCAAGACTGAGAATTTGGATGCGCTTATCATTCTCAAAGAAGTCGATAACCCCTCCGCTTTCGGGATAGCCCAGCTGGATGCGAAGGGCAACATTGTGCGCCTAGTTGAGAAACCCAAAACCCCAATGGGAAACCTCGCAATCATCGGCACTTACCTGTTCTCCAACAAAATCCACCAAGCCATAGAGCGCATCAAACCATCTTGGCGAGGCGAACTCGAAATCACCGACGCAATCCAAGAAATGATTAACATGGGTTTCTCAGTTAAGGCTGAAATCCTCAATTCATGGTGGCTTGACACAGGCAAAAAAGACGATATACTCTCAGCTAACGCCAAAATCTTAGACGAATACATCGAACGTGACGTCAAAGGCACCGTAACCAACAGCACCGTAGATGGACGAGTAAAGGTCGCGGCAGACTCCCAAATTGTGAACAGCACCATAAGAGGCCCCTGTGTTATTGGCAAGAATGTCCTGGTTGAGAACTCGTTCATCGGGCCATACACAAGCATAGGCGACGGCTCAAAAATCTGCAGCTCCAACCTCGAATACTGCGTCGTGCAAGACAACGTTACCATAAAAGACGTTGAGCGTTTAGAGGACAGCTTAATCGGCAAAAACACCAAAGTCACCCGTAACCAACGCAACCGTACCCTAAAGTTGCATGTAGGCGATTTCTCGGAACTCGAAGTTTAGGGCTAAATTGGGGAATATTATAAATATTTTCAATCGATAATTTGACAGGCAGGCAAGGATGGTTATGTTAGACGGGATAAGAATTAAACCAGTGAAGCGTTTCTCTGACGAGAGGGGCTTCTTCTGTGAGGTTATGCGATCTGACTGGAAAGACCTCTTCGGGGACGACGCAATAGTTCAAGTTAATCATTCGTTTACTTATCCCGGTGTTGTTCGTGCTTGGCACCGTCACCTAAGAGGTCAGGTAGACTACTTCTTGGTGCTTAAGGGGGCCGCAAAAATCTGCGCCTTCGACGACAAATCCGCCGAATTGAATGAAATTGTCTCAAGCGGCTTGGATTTACAGGGGGTCAGGATGCCGGGGCACTACTGGCATGGCTTCAAAGCAGTAGGCACAGAACCCGTCATGCTCGTCTATTTCACAACTAAAATGTACGATTCAAAGAGCCCTGATGAAGAACGGCGCGACTGGGATGACCCAACACTCATTCCAAAGAAAATCAACGGCAAAGCATCTGATGAACGTGTTGGTAAAAGTTGGGATTGGAATTACCCCCCACATAAGTGATGAAATATGAAAGTGTTAGTGACTGGCGGCTTAGGTTTTATCGGCAGCAACTTTTGTAAGCTCATGCTTGCAAAATACCCCGACTACGAAATCATAAATGTTGACAAAGTAGGCATCGGAGCTAACCCCGCAAACCTGCATGATATAGAAAACGACAAACGTTATACCTTCATAAAAGGCGACATCTGCAACCCCCAACTGATGAACCGACTGATTCACCAAGTGGATGCAGTAGTGAACATCGCCGCGGAGACACATGTGGACCGCAGCATCGCCGACCCAAACGTTTTCCTCCAGAACAACACCCTGGGCACTTTCACCATCCTCGAAGGTATACGCCGCCACAACCATAAAGCTCGCCTGTTGCAGGTATCTACTGACGAAGTTTACGGCGAAGCTCTGGAGGGTTCTTTCACGGAGAATTCTCCGCCTAAACCATCCAACCCTTACTCGGCATCCAAAGCCGCCGCAGACATGTTCACATTATCCTACCACAAAACCTTCGGCTTAAATGTCTCAATCACCCGATGCACAAACAACTTTGGACCCTACCAGATGCCTGAGAAACTGATCCCCAAAACAGTCATCCGCGCCCTGAGGGATTTGCCCATCCCCATCTATGGCAAAGGCACTAACATCCGCGACTGGATCTACGTTAGCGATCACTGTGAAGCCATAAGTACCGTGCTAGAGAAGGGCGAGCCTGGCGAAATCTACAATGTATCCGCGGGCAATGAAGTCACCAACATAGAAATAGTCAAAAAAATCATCAGCCTACTCAAAAAACCCGAAGCCCTCATAACCTTTGTTGAGGACCGACCAGGACATGACACCCGCTACAGCCTCGACTCCACCAAGACACGCAAAGAATTAGGTTGGAAACCTAAAGCCACCTTCGAGGACGCTTTAGAGTCAACGGTGGAGTGGTACCTTAAAAACGAGCATTGGTGGACACCGTTTGCGACTGACGTGATTTTGCATCCGACTCCTTGGAAGCTTGGTGGCTCCCGTTGAAGCTGCTAATTACTGGTGCTGGCGGCCTTTACGGGTCAAAACTGGCGCAACTGGCGCTTGAGAGGGGTTTTGAGGTTTACTCCTCTGATATTCAGGCTCAATCGGTTTATGGTAAATCCGTTAAGCTGGATGTCTCAGTTAAGGCAGAGGTTAACGATGTCTTTAGAACTGTTAAGCCTGATGTAGTTGTTCATGCTGCAACTCTAACAGATGTGGATAAATGTGAACTAAACAAACATCTGGCTTGGGCGGTTAATGTGGACGGCACAAAAAACATCGTTGAAGCATCCAAAAACGCAGAGTCATTTCTAATCTACATCTCAACCGACTACGTGTTTAGCGGCGAAAAAGGATACTATGTGGAATCAGATTCTCCCGAACCCGTCAACTACTATGGCTTAACAAAGCTTGAAGCAGAAACTGTCGTGATGCAGAATCTTGCTGAATCTGACTTTTTAATCGCTCGCCCCAGCGTCATCTACGGTTCGACGCCTGCAGCTGGAAAAGTGAACTTCGCGCTTTGGCTGATTGAAACTCTGCGAAAGGGTGAGCGCGTAAAAGTCGTTACTGACCAATGGAATACGCCTACCTTGAACACTAATTTGGCTGAGATGACTCTGGAAGTTATCGAACGCCGTTTGACTGGGCTCTATCATTTGTGTGGCGCCACACGGGTTAGCCGCTACGAATTTGCCAAAAAAATCGCCGAAACCTTCGAATTAGATAAAAGCTTAATCGATAAAGCCTCTTCCGCTCAGTTCGCATGGCCAGCTAAACGCCCAACCGACTCCTCGCTTGACACTTCGTTGGCTCAACGGATCCTGCAATATAAACCGTTAACGCTGGATGAAGCGCTTGAGCGGCTAAAAGCGGAGCTGTCACAGAAAAAGGCTTAGTGGCAGCGCAAGTATTATTTAAGCGAACCGTACCTTTCTGCATTGTTTACAGTTATGATGAAGCAGAGCAGCATTAAGCAGATTGCTAATCAACGCATCGAGATACTCTTTGAGCAAGCCAAAAAAGTAGTTAAAGTCAATCCCAAACTGGCAGCCCAGTACATAGGCTCTGCGCGACGGATCGCTATGGCAGCAAAAATCCGTTTGCCCACCGAATTCCGCAGGCAAACCTGTAAGGAATGCAATGCGTTGTTTGTGCATGGGGTTAACTGTCGGGTTAGGGTAAAGCAGAAAAGGGAGCCTCACGTCGTAGTAACATGTTTAAACTGCGGGAAACAAACCCGTTATATGTTAAACAAAAAGGTGCAACACACAGTTGAGCAAGATAACTACAAGGATGAAGCGCCACGTTAGGCACGTACTGAAAGATGAGAACCCAACGATTTGGGTGGGCAAAGACGGCTTAACACCGCAGTCAATTGCGGAGATGGAGAAGCAGCTTCAGAAGAACAAGATGGTAAAGGTCAGAATACTCCCCGCGGCGCTCAAAGAGCTAACTACCGCTGAGGAAATCGCGAAGAAGGCAGCTCAGGCAACCGAAGCCGCATTGGTTGAAGTTCGAGGTCACGTGTTCATCCTGTTTAGGAAGCGTAAGTCTCCTGAAACCCCCTCAGAGCAGCCCCAGCCATAATTGCTTCCCCCCGTTCATTATTTGAAGGGGCCCACTATTCTCTCTCCTCTATAGGTTCCTGCAATGATATCCTAATAGGCTCCAAATATGCCCAAAAGGGATCCCCTCTATAGGTTTTCTGCATACCTTGAATATTAGGAGCCAAATAGGCATGTTTCTGCATTAAAATTAACTCACTGATTTTAGATAGTGGATTTTTTTGGTTAAATCTCGCCGCAATTTGCCCTTGTTGATTGAAAATGAATAATGCTTAAAGGCACGGCGGTATCTTGTATATTGAGGAAGCTTGAATGCAGCTAATCGGGATAGTTCTGCTCTTAATCAGCGTAGGATTGGTCGTCGGACCAGTCGGCGCCGTAGTATACATATACAAAGATGATTTAAGCGGATTAATCATCCCGCCCGAAGTCAAAGGCTTAGTTAACGGCGACTCAAGCTTATTCATAAACGATAATTCAGGTAACGATGGAGACGATTCGCCCTTTGGAAGCTTCGTGCAGCCTGAATTCGTCAGCGCAAACATCGACAACGCCGCAAGAACCTTCTCAGTCACTGTTAACTTAACGAATTCTTTCACGATTGATTTAACCCTCAACAGCCTCAGCACAGACGTAGATACACCCGACCGTCAACGAATCACAGCCGTGGGCTTAAGCAACCCCTACGTGATAGCTCCAGGCGAAAGCGCCCTGGTGACGGTGGAGGGTTCATGGACACAGACTGGTGAGGCGTACTTTATGGAACATTACTCCACAAGCGAAGCAGCCGATGTCGTGCTAGTTAACACAGTAGTGGATGTCAACGGTGTATCGGTCGAATTAAGCGAACCCATCCAAATCACAGTCCCAATGTCCACCTCAGGCATAACCGTAACGGGGTAAACCTATGCCCAGACAAATAAACTATGTAGCTTTAGTCGCAGGCGTCCTGACTTTGGTTTTGATAGCTGCCTCCGTGTTTGTTCCATGGTGGCAATTCAACGTCGGCAACCCCGCGCTGGCCAGCGTTAACTTTTCGCCAGTCAACTTTAACTTAGCATTGTTCAACACCATTCTCACGGTGCCCATCATTTGGGCTCTGAACCTTGCTTGTCTGTTGACTCTGCTTGCAGGCGGCATATCCCTGCTTGTCTACTCGGTTCTACCAACCAAATCGTACGCTAAATCCCTGCTGGGCTTCGGATACAAAAAACCCCTCTACGCAGTCATACTGTTCATGGTTGAATTAATCGTCCTCTACCTATCCGTGACGCTGCTAACCGGGGTTAATTTGCCGCTTATCGGCTCAGCCTCCCTTCAGCTTCCAGATATACTTTCAGGCGGTATAACAGTCAAAGTGGCGGTTTCAGCGTTCTTCAACTGGACATTCTACTTCGCCATAGCTGTCGTGGTGCTCTGCTTCGCCGCAAGGGTTTACCACAGAAAAGCCGCCAAACCAGTCACCTCAATTTCTGTCAGCTCCACGAATTAATCGCAATCCGCTGCCAAGTTATATCAAAGGTTTCTTTTTTATCGGGGATAGGGGTCTATGAAAACAAACCTTCACCAGGCGGTCAGCCACCCTTTTTTTGTGTAGAGAACTTGGGTATGTAACGATGTTTCGTGGTTCTTTATATGCATTTTAAGCGATACTGTGCTATCGGTGACAATGTATGGCAACAACTACAGCACAAAAATTGCAGCATGAACTTAACAGCCTACTAGGCTTATCAATAATAAACATAGTCTGCAGCGCGTTAGCGTTGGCTTTCGGAGCCTATTTCCTTATGCCCAATCTGATCTCGCTGGCAACAACACTGACTATTGAGCTAAACCAGATAGGTTTGATTATTCTTGGCGGTTTAGCCTTCGCCATCGCTATACGATGGTTAATTTCCAGCGCCGAAATGATCGAAGTCAACTCTACCTTAACCAGCAGCCTTTCCGAACACAAGAAAAACAACACGCTAAACGATGAAGCATTAACAGGCTTAATCGTTGATATGACGGCAGCTTACCGAGAAAACAAGCCCACCCTTAAGCTGATGGTGACGATTAGCCGAATAGCTGGCGTATGCTTCGGCATAGCTGCAGTACTGGCTCTAGGCGGCGTAATCGCTGGTGCTCTGACCAATGCACCGCTCTGGGCTAACGCAGCTCAAATTTCAAACGTCGCTATCAACCTTGCAATGGCTGCGGCTTGCTTCATCATCCCTCACTTTTTTGGGAAATACTCCACAGTCTGGGACCAACGCTTAGCGCAAACGGCTAAGGCTGAAGTGGAACTGCAGAAAGCTCTAGGAGAAGCTCAGTGATGAAGCGGACGCACTACGAGATTTTCTGGGAAATCCTAACCTTCTGCCGCACGCCACGGTCTTTCACCAGCATCATCAACCGCTGTAATTTGAACTCGAAGATTGGGCAAACCCACCTAGACTTCCTAAAGCAACGGCATTTTCTTGTAGAGGTAGAAAACGGCGGCATGACCCTGCTCAAATCCACAGCGCAAGCCAGCGAATACATCGCCCTCTTTAACAAGACATATCGTCGCCTCTTTGATGATACCCCTGAGTTTAGACTATAACCAATAAGCAAGCCTGCTCAACCCGTGGATTGCGGGTCGAAATCTGCATCGAACTAAACGTGGAACGTTACAGCCTAAACAAAGACGGAGCTATAGGCTGGCATCACCCGCAGGGCACACATGACGACGTGTTGGGCACTAGAGATGGTTGTTACTCTACAGCAGAAATGGGGGCTGAACCATTCTTCGCGGCAATCTCACGAGGATAAATCTCTTATTCCAAGACACCTTAGGCTTTAGATTATGCCAGAATCATGCGCGGACCCAAGAGAAGAATTGATTATAGAAAAATTAGATGAACATGGTGAGAGGTGGGTTAAGAAATACGCGGGTGGGGGCGCACATTTTGTTAACTGGCTGGCGCAGTACAGAGAAATTTATGGGGAAACTAATGTGGAGGTTGAGGAAGTAGCTGCACCAGATTTTAGTTGCTATACGCAAGATAAGGAAAAAATGTTTAGGATTTGGGTAAAAGAAGAAAAGTAATCAGCGCGTTCTTTTTTGAATTACATATTTGTTACCCACATCTTTAACAGGGAGACCTGTCGCATAGGGTGTCTTGTAGAGTATGATTTATTATGTCTAAAGAATTTGGGACAGATTGTCCATATTGCGGAAGTAGCAATCTTGAAAGCTCGGAAAAAGAAGTAAAATGTTTTGATTGTGGAATGGGCAAGTATACGGATGGTAAACGTAAAAAACAGAACTAAACATCACAGTCTAAGGTCGCCTCAGATGAGGGATTAATGGAAACAATGTTTCCATGCTCGAATGACATCAAATTCTTCGAATCAAAAAGTTTAGAGGTAGAAAGAAATGACAACGAAAAAATCAAAAAATCATGACTTAACACACAAAACAGACTTCACCAAATATAGGCCCAAAGAGGGGGTTAAAAAGAAGTATCAGAACACCAAAATAGTTGAGACCTTCTTTCCCGTTTCAAATGAAGACCCGAGGCACCCAAAAACTAACTGATCATAGTAAATATTTGATGTGGCTTTTTCTCTGATTCCCATTAGCAGTCGCGGACTTTGCAGAACTCTGATTAGCCCTATCTGGGGGGTTAAGGGGTTTTTTGGAGACGCCTCGGTTCTTGGTCTGCAATTTGTCTCATAAAAGGGAAATAACCCCGATTGCTATACATTGTTATTATGAATGTTACCCTGATAGGTATGTCTGGTGTAGGAAAAAGCCGCATAGGGCTGATTTTGGCTAAGCGGTTGAATTATCGCTTTATTGATGTTGACAGGGTAATTGAGGAAGCTCATAACAGGCGGTTGCAGGATTTGGTTGATTGTTTGGGTGACGCCAAGTTTCTGGAGTTAGAGGAGAACGCTGTTTTGGCTTTGGTGGCGGTTGCTGATTCGGTTATCGCTTCGGGCGGCAGTTCAGTTTATTCGGAGCGGGCTATGGCTTTTTTGAAGAGCGCCTCTAAAGTCGTGTTTTTGGATGCTTCTTTAGAGGAAATCAGACGGCGTACCCCAGATTTTTCGGGCAGAGGAATCGTCGGGTTAAAGGCGAAGGGGTTGGAGCGAGTTTTTGAGGAGAGGCAGCCGCTTTATCGGCGATATGCCGACGTAATCATAGACGTGGCGGGGCTCAGTGACGAGGCTGTGGTGGACAGGGTTATCGAGGCTATTTGCTAAGTTCCCCTTAATAGCAGTAAATCAAAGATGTTTGGTTTCTGGTATTGGCTTGTTTGTTCTTGTGGAAGAAAAAAACAACCTTGCATGGTTTCACATTCACATCCTGCCCCATTCTGCATGGAGCCATGTTGGGTGTGTGGTGGAAAACGCGTATGCCACACCGAAACAGACGCAGAAACACGTTGCAACCCCAAAACGCAATCGCATCCAAACGCTGCCGTGTGGTGTGCCGTAAACCAAAACACCCACATAAAGAGTCAGAACAAAAATTTTGATCAACAGTTTGCGGAATCAGCCACAACTACTCTGTAACCCAAATCGGACGCAGAAAAACAAGCTTGATAAGGCTCCCTGGAAAACCATTTAACACCCCCCGCCAATATACCCCTGCGAAGCACCCCAACCAGCAGACGCCAATCGTCCCGCAAAAAGCTAACTATGCACATGTTACGCCCCTGATTAAGCGGGCTATTGATTGTCGCGTGCACTAAAGTTTGCTTTTTGGCTTAGAGACATATTTATATTAGGCTTCATTGTTTTACTGCAAGGAAAAACCAATAGGATAGAGCATCTTTGACGACTCCTCATGACGTTCCAGCTTCAAAATTCATCGACAGATTAGCAAAGTATCTTAGGGAAAACGTTGACGAAGTCCAGCCTCCAGCATGGGCAACCTTCGCCAAGACAGGTACCCACGTCGAGAAGCAACCCCAGAATCCAAACTGGTGGTACACAAGAAGCGCATCAGTTCTGCGCAAAGTCTACATTCACGGCCCCATCGGCCTAGAAAACCTCCGTAGCGACTACGGAGGACGCAAAAACAACGGCGTCAAAAAGAACCACGTCACCAAAGCAGGCGGCAGCGGCATACGCAAAAGCCTTCAACAACTCGAAACCGCAGGATTAATCCAAATCATGAAACCTCAAGGCAGAATCATGACTCCCAAAGGCCGCAAAATGATGCAGGAAGTCTCCGGAGACCTCAGCAAAGAACTATGTAAGTCTGTCCCTGAGCTCAAGAAGTATCAAGGCGAATAGGAAACCATGTCAGATGATGAACTTGAGCAGATCCGTAAACGAAAACTTCTCTCGATGCAGAATCGCGTAAGCGACGAGCAGAGGCAAGCTCAAGCAGAACAACAATATGAACAACAAAAACAGGCGCTATTAGCAAAGATATTGGCGCCTGAAGCTCGGCAAAGACTCAACAACCTTAAAATGGTAAAGAAGGACTTCGCCGACCAAATCGAGATGCAACTCATCGAGATGGCGCAAACAGGCAAGTTGCCCATTCCCCTCTCAGACTTGCAGCTCAAGTCGATCCTAATTCAGCTTCAATCAAGGAAGCGAGAGACAACAATCAGAAGGATATAGAAAAATGGCAAGAGTAAAACCAACCGCGAAAAAACTCAGATTAGCCAAAGCTGGCAGAGAATCACAGTCAGTTCCAACATGGGTAATCGCCCGAACCGACGGCAAAGTCAGAGTTAACCCTAAACAGCGACGCAACTGGCGAACCCGCAAAATAAAGGCATAAGAGGAATAATGCAAGATGACCGAAGAAACTAAACAAGAACAAGCACCACAAGAAGCCGAAGAAGAATTAACCGAAGAACTCGCAGAAGAGATAGAGGCGCAACCGCAAGAAGCACAAGCAACCGAAGCCCAAGCAGAGGTCCCCGCAAAAGCAGAAGCCGAAGAGGAAGAAGCCAAACCAAAACGCAAAAAGAAAGAAGACGAAATCGTCGAAGAAAGATTCTACACAATCCCTCTCCAGAAAGCCTTGATTCGTCCACCCAAAAAACGTGCCCCACGCGCCATGCAACTAATCAAAATCTTCGTAGCTAAACACATGAAAATGGACATGAAAGTTTCTGACGAAGAAGAGGCTGAAGAGCTGCCCCAACTTGTCGTCACTCAAGAAGTGAACGAGAAAATCTGGGACCGAGGAATCGAGAAGCCCCCACGCAGAATCAAGACGCGGGTAACCAAGGACAGAGACGGCAACGTAACTGTATACTTGGCAGAAAACCAATAAACACACCCTTCTCCATTTTTAATACATGTTTTTACCGTAACGTAAAATAAGCAGATTGCATGAAACCTTCTCGCACACGCATCTAGGAGACCAAACTTCTTGACTGTTTACTTATCCAGCATCGTTGGAAGCCCAAGCATCGGCGTATACTCACTGGCCAACGAAAAAGTAGTGATCATCCCAGTTATGGTGCCGCAGGATAAAGCCCAAGAATACGCCGACTGGCTCAAAGCCGACCTCATCTACACCTCCATCAGCGGCTCCGTCCTCATCGGCGCCCTCGCAAGCGCCAACAGCAACGGCATGCTACTCCCAAACTCTGTTCGCCAAGAGGAGCTTGATCGCATCAAAGCCGTCTTCAAAGGCAACGTCACAGTCATGGAAACCAAAAAAACCGCCTACGGAAACCTAGTTTTAGCCAACGATAAAGGCGCTGTCGTTGATCCTCGATTCAAAGCCAACGAAATCAGACACATCTCAGACACACTCGGCGTGGAAGTAGTTCCCAGTGAAATCGCCGCACTGCCATATGTGGGTTCACTTGCATGTGCAACTAACAAAGGCGTCTTAGCTCACCCGCTGTTGAAAGAGGACGAAAAGAAAATCCTTGAAAACGTCTTAAAAGTCCCCGTGGACGTGGGCACAATAAACTGCGGCATCCCCTATGTTGGCACAGGCTTAATCGCCAATTCCCATGCGGCAGTAGCTGGTTCTATGACAACTGGACCCGAGATGTTTATAATTGGGAATGCACTGGATGTTGTGCAGGAAGAAAAAATACTATGAAAGCTTTCAAAGTAACCGGTGAAATCAACAAGCCAGAACTTTCGACTCCATTCGCACGCGAAGTCTTAGCTGACAAAAGCGAACATGCTGTTGAAAAGGTCTACGCTGACATAGGTAGCAGACACCGTGTAAGGCGTTGCCACATCAAAATCACCAGCACAAAAGAGCTTAAAGCTGACGAAATTGAGAACCCGGTAGTTAAGAAAATCGTTACTGGAGAACAATAAATTGACTCAAAGAGCCCCCGCTGAAGAGGAACTCAGAAGACTCAGCGTCGAAATGCGGTACCTCGAACAAACCGCAGAAGCCCTACAGCAACGCATAAGCATGGTGAACACAGCCATAGCTGACCTCACATACGCCAACGCAACACTCGACGGCATAGAAAAAGAGAAAGAAAACGCAGAGATGCTGGTTCCAATCGGCGGAAGCTCATACGTAAAAGTCAAACTTGCAGACCCCAACAAAGTTATCGTCGGTTTAGGCGCAGGCGTATCAGTCGAGAAAACCCTCACAGACGCCAAAGCAACCCTCAAAGAACGCCTCGACGAACTCGAAAAAACCATGACCAGCGCCCAGCAACAATTCAGCCAAGTCGCCGAACGCATAAACACCGGTCGAGGCAGACTGGAGTCGTTGCTCTCTGACGCACGACAAGCCAAACATTAGAGCGATTGAGCTATGTTTGAGAAGCTCAAGTCGGGTTTTAAGGGCCTAGTTACCAAAGTCACCACGGCTGAGCTTAAAGAAGAAAACCTAACCCCAATTTTATCAGATTTTAAAATGAGTCTCGCCGAGAACGATGTGGCTTTTCCAGTCGCGGACAAAATCGGCGACGACCTCATCAAGCGGCTTTCAGGTGTGCAGGTTAAACGCTTGGAAGACCGCAAAAAAATCGTTGACGAAAACCTTCGCCAAGTCCTCCTTGAAGTCATGCTGACCAACATACGCATCGATCTTCTCCAGAAAGCCGACGAAAAGCGCGCCAAAAAAGAGCCGCTCACCTTGATGTTTGTGGGTATCAACGGCACTGGAAAAACCACCACCATCGCCAAAGTAGCCAAATTCTTCCAAGACAAAGGTTACTCCACTGTTTTGGCAGGTGCAGACACTTACCGAGCAGGTTCAATTGAACAGTTGGAAGAGCATGGGAAGCGTTTGGGTGTCCGAGTTATCAAGAGCACCTATGGCGGGGACCCAGCGGCTGTGGCCTATGACGCTGTGAACCATGCTAAAGCACACGGCATAAACATCGTCTTAATTGACACGGCGGGGCGTATGCAGACTAACCAGAACCTTATGAACGAACTCATAAAAGTCAAGCGCGTCGTAAAACCCGACTTAACAGTTTTCACAGTGGACTCACTCATCGGCAACGACGCGGTAATGCAGGCGGAAGAATTCAATAAAGCTGTCGGCATAGACGCAACCATACTCACCAAAGTGGACGCCGATGTCAAAGGCGGTTCAGCCCTCAGCGTAACATACGTGACGCAGAAGCCGATATTATTCATCGGTGTGGGGCAAACCTACAAGGATCTGGAACTGTTTAACCCAGATAAATTTGTCAACATGGTTCTCCGCTGATAATCGTGCCGATTAGGGTTCTTCGGCTTCTACGAGTTCAAAGCGGATTTTGGCTGGGTAAATCCAATACGCCTTTATGAAGTCGTCTGTGCTCTGCTCCACGTCGATGGCTTCAAAGAAGCTGACAAACTCTTTATCCACATCCGCTACGTTTTTTGAGGTCTCAACTTTGATGTTGAAGAGGTACTCACTGTTAACCTCAAGAGACTGCATATCAATGCTGCTGGGCACCTCAACAGCAAACATCAGATTAGACACGATGTCTTGGACTGCAACTTTCCGTACCGCCGCACTTTTAGTTTTAACAACTACTAAGCGCTTGTCCAGTTTTCGGAAGGTGAAGCCGCTCTCAACGTTTAAAGAAGCCGACATAGAGTCCACACTAACACCAGATGGAGCTTCACAAATAAAAAGTCTCTATCCAATCGAAAAAGGTAGCGTGCCATTTTAATGTGTTTACGGGGCTTTGTTGCTCTGCTATAGACCCCTTTCCCCTATAAAAGGCAAATCGATTTTTGTCTTTTTGTGTGAGTGTGGTGGTTTACGGCACACTACAAGACTGCAACTGGATGCGGCTGCTTTCTGTGTTTGCAACGGTTTTCCGTTTCTGTTTTGGTGTAGCATCAACGATTTCCACCACACGCCCAACATGGCTCCATGTTGAACCTGCAACGGTGTGGATGTGAAAGCATGTACGGCTTGTCTATTTCTCCACAAGAATCAATGACAGTGCGAAAACAACTACACAAATCAAACTTTTTGATTTACTGATAAAGAAGAAATTGGATGGTGCATTGTAGTGGTGTTATCGTTTAGGTTGTTGCTTCTTCCAAGTTGAGGCGTCCCGCAAGTTTTGGATGGGTGACTCTTCAGTAAAGCCCTGTGACGTTTGGCTTTTTTGTTTGTATTTTTGTTCGGCGAGTTTGGTTTTGTCTTCTTTGCTGCTGAGTTCTACGCTGTTTCCGAGTTTGTAAATGGTTCTGCCGAGGCGGCGTTCTCCGACTGTTTTTGTGCATCTGCCCATGGGTGTTCGTTGAAGATTGTGTATTTCACTCTTTTATATTTTGAGTTGATGCGGGGGCGGTTCTTTTTATCGGTTCGAAAAATGTGTTGATGCGAATTTGCTGGTTTGTTAATGTCGAAATTGTTTGTCTTTTAATAATTTTTCATTTTTTTATTTTTAATGACATAAAGTTGCTGTGATGCATGGTATTTACCGCAAATTTTATAAATAAATCTCTTTCATAAGACAAATTGTTGGGCAAGGGTAAATAGTGCAAACTTTTGCTCAATAAAATCAAAAAAGTGGAGAAACAAAGATGAAAATTGTTAAATTCGAAAAGATAGCGGTAGCTCTATCGATCGCTCTAATATTGTCAATGATTTCTTCGATGCTGGTCATACCTATTCGTGCACAAAGCTACACAGGTTGGAAAGCTTCATATGCGTACATCGGAGCCACACCTAACCCATGCGCTGTCGGCGAAGAAGTCCTTTTACACATTGGTATCACTGAAGCGCTACAAATAACCGAGGACAAATGGCGCGGCTTAACCGTCACAATTACAAAACCCGACAATACAACCCAGATGCTTGGCCCATTCGATACTGACTCAACAGGAGGCACAGGCACAGTTTATGTACCTGACCAAGAAGGCACGTATAAACTTCAAACCCATTTCCCCGAACAATGGTACAACTATAGTACCTATGACTTCTTCTTAGGAGCACAAGATGTCAAATGCCTATACAAAGCTGACGACAGCCCAATACTCGAACTCGTAGTGGGCGCCGAAGAAAAACAATACTGGCCTGGAGTACCCATGCCAACTGAATACTGGTCACGGCCCATCGACTCTCAAATCAGAGAATGGAACGTAATTTCAGGCAGTTGGTTGTCTCCAGGTAGCTACGGCGGTCAATTTGTCAAAGGACAAGACGATGCACCAGACACTGCGCACGTTCTATGGCAAAAACCATTACAGATCGGCGGTTTAGCTGGCGGCATAGGTATTTCTGAACAAGCAGCAGTGTTCCCAGGAGACGCATACGAAGGCAAATTCACCAATACTCTAGTAATCATGGGTGTACTAATCTACCAAGAATTCGATACAGTTGGTGGCAATGCACTGAACAACTCCATAATTGCAGTCGACATCCACACTGGAGAACCCCTCTGGCAGAAAGACCTCAAGAACCCAGCAGGCGAACGTGTAGTACCACAATATGGCCAAATAATGTATTGGAAGAGCTTTAACACCCAAGGTGTCTATCCATACCTATTCTGTGCAACAAGTAGCGGTTTCTTTGGCTTCGGAGGTTCAACCACATTAGACGCTTTTGACCCCTTCACTGGACGTTGGCTATTCACCTACACAAACATGCCCAGCGGAACTCGCATGTACGGGCCAAACGGTGAAATCCTAATTTACACTCTCAACTATCAGGCTGGCTACATGACTATTTGGAATTCAACCGCCGTCATCGACGCATACTGGGGCACAACCCAAAACAGCCCAATGTTTGGCTCATGGCAACCACAAGGAAAAACCATCAACGCCACCGGACCATGCCCAGTAACATCAGCAACACCATACGGATACAACGGCTACACCAAGAACATCACCATACCCAAAGGCTTGCTCGGAAGCGCCCAATACGTATACCCCGATGACGTAATAGTTGGCTACCAAAGACTCCAGACAACTGGAATGTTCACGGTGGTCACTCTCAACGATGCACCGTTCGTACTGTGGGCAATTGACGCAAAAACAGGCGCATTGAAATTCAACAAGACCATTGCAGCACCATCAGGAAACGTAACCCTTTCAGTTGCGGCAGGAAGCGCTGAAGACCGAGTCATATGTCTATGGAGCAAGGAACTAGCGCAATTCTGGGCTTATGATATCGATACAGGCAACCTGAAATGGGGACCGACTGCACCACAGAACTATCTTGACGTCTTCGCCATGTATCCGCGTATCTACAACGGCATACTCTACTCAAACGGCATGAGCGGCATAATGTACGCATACAACGCACAGACAGGCAAATTGCTATGGAACTATACCTACAAGGATCCATGGTCAGAAACCTTGTGGTCTGACTACTGGTCTTCATTACGTCCACGTATTGTTGCCGACGGCAAAATCTACCTCGGACAAAGCGAACACTCAGTCAACCAACCACAACCCCGCGGCGCACCCTTCGTCTGCATCAACGCAACAACAGGAGAGGTAATCTGGTCAATTGCCGGCATGCTCAGACAGACAGACTGGGGCGGAAGCGCAGTCATGGGTGACAGCATCATCGCAACCATGGACACCTACAACCAGATGGTCTACGCAGTAGGCAAAGGACCCACAGCAACCACCGTTACTGCACCAGACATGGGTATAGAATTCGGAAGATCAGTAACTATCAAAGGCACAGTTCTCGACATTTCGCCAGGTACCCAAGATGAATCGGTGAAACTGCGCTTTCCAAACGGCGTAGCGGCAGTCTCAGACGCCTCAATCTCAGACTGGATGCTATACACGTACAAACAGTTCGCTAGACCAGCAAACACGTCAGGTGTACCAGTAACTATCAGTGTAGTCGACTCTAACGGCAACTACCGAAGCATCGGCACAACCACCAGCAGCTCAGACGGGTTCTACAGCTTAAACTGGGTTCCCGACATCCCCGGCGAATTCCATGTACACGCAAGCTTCGACGGATCCGCAGCATACTACGGTTCACACGCCGAAACCGCATTCATGGTTGAAGAACCTCAGCCAACCGCAACAGCAACACCCATCCAAGCTAGTCCACCTTACGAAATGTACATCGTGGGTATGTGTATAGCCGTAATCATCGCAGTCGCAGTAGCCACAGTACTCATAATCAGAAAACGGTCCTAAATGAATACTGAGAGACCCCCTCTCTCTCTTTCCTCTTTTTTTTTCATAAAAACAATGTTAGTCTAAGTAGACTTTCATTTTGCTCATTAGGGTTACAGTGCTAACACAGCATGTGTTGATATTTTTTTAGAAGGTTGATATGTATTCTCCCAGTAGAGGCCATTGAGTCGGAATCGGGTAAATTGTGCTTTCGATTGTAGATATCCCTGGGATGTTTGCGACCTGGTTTTGGGTAGATAATAGTTGGTCAATATCCCTAACAAAAACTTGGAAGAAAAGATCATAATTACCGCTTGTTTTGATGATAAGAAAAGTATCTTTTATTCTCATCACGGCTTCGATGACTGATGACATGTCGCTTTGGGAAGCAAATGACAAAGCAAAAACAACCATTGCATTGTAGCCAAGTTTTTGAGGATTTATTTGTAGAACTGGGCTTATTATTTGACTGTTAACAAGTTTTCTGTATTTCCTCGATACAGTATTTATGGATGTGCCGATTTCTTTAGCTATTTTACTAAATGGTTGCATGCTGTTTTCGGTCATTCTTTCAATTAATTGTAAGTCGGTGCTGTCCAATTCCAAATCAAGGTTTTGTTTCTCTTTAAAAGTTATTTTTGGATGTGTTTTCTTGGATAGTTGCAGATTCTCAGGCATATTTTTTACACCTATCCACGTTTCAACTTTTAAATCGCGCACAAATTTATTTTTCCTCAGGGTTTCCTTTAAATTGGCTATTTCATCGATTTGGCCGAAGCCCGCAAAAAAGTTAATGTTATTCTTAGGGTCTCGGAATATGAATGGGATTTCAAAGGGAAGTGTTCGGATATAATTTATTACTTCATCGATTTCTTTTTCGACTGTAATTGTAATGGTGTAGATTGTACTACGTCCTAATGCTCTGCGATTGATTTGAATTGTGGAACCGGTGATTACTCCATTCCGCTCAAGTTCAGAGAAACGGTCACTTATTGATGCGGTGGATAGACTAGTTTCAGTAGCGATTTCAACGAAGCTTTTTCTTGCATTTCCTAAAAGAGCTGTAATTATTTTTGCGTCTATCTCATCAATATCTATCGCTATACCCCAGTCTCCCCCTCAAGCGAATATACCAATCTAAAACTGCCTGACTTTTAAAGTTCTCTCTATTTGTGAACTAATCATCATGATCTTCGTTTTTATTTTGATGGATATCTGTTAACGTCATTCTATATTCGCGATTTTTTGGAAATTACTAAAATATTTTAAGAATACTTCCTTATAATTTTTCAGTATTTTCGCTTTTTACGCAAATTTTATAAGTGCAAGTCCTCGATAAGGCAAACTATTGAGCAGAGCTGACATGTCATCTCAGTTTTGCTCAATTCAAATAAGGAGAAAAGAAAAAATGAAATTAAAACTAAAACTGCATACATCTAAAATATCAACTGTAATCGCAATGGTTCTATTTTTAGCAATGAGCACGCTTTCTGCTTTGCCGCTCATTAATGCGCAAGACGACGGCTCCGTAGCCACGGAAGTCCCTACCTTTCTAATGATTAACGTTGCTCCCAACCCAATAGGGGCTGGACAAGAAGCACTTGTTAATGCTTTCATGACAAAACCGCCAATTACCGCTGGATTCATGGGAACAGGAACAATGTATGAAGGCATCAAAGTTGCAGTCACAAAGCCTGACGGAAGCAAGATGACTATTGATATGGGCAAATCTGACAGCACTGGTGGAACATGGACCAACTTTACACCTGACCAAACGGGCAACTACACATTCAAAGCCACCTACCCCGGACAGCACGCGGAAGAAACCGTAATGAATTTCTTCGGTCCCCCGACTTTCTACAATATCACCTACTTAAAAAGCGAAAGTGAAACCGTTACCCTCATAGTTCAAGAAGACCCTATACCTATGTTCAATACCGCTCCGCTTCCAACCGAGTACTGGTCACGACCAATTCAGGCACAAAACTATTTCTGGGCTGAGCTAGGTTCCAACTGGTATGGGTTAGCAGCACCAGCATTTGCAACCACCGGCGGTTACGATGCTACTGGCAACTTCCAGCCATACGGCACTGCACCAAACACTGGACACATAATGTGGGTTAAATCTACACACTTTGGCGGACAACCAGGGCTTCCAATACCTAATGACCAAATGAGCAACTACATGACAACTACAATCGCAACTAACTACTTCGAACCAATAATCCTCAACGGAGTCCTCTACTACACTGAATACGCGGGTCCCAGCGCCATAAAATCCGCTTGGGTAGCTGTTGACATACGCACAGGCGAAACCCTGTGGACAAGGTCTGCTGGTGAATCAGGAAACGAAGTCATCCGCATGGGTCAAGTAATGCGTTTCAAATCCATACAGGAATTCGGCTCCTGGGCCTTCCTATACAGCTGTCCATCAGCATCATTCTTTGGCACCCCCGAATACATGTCCGTCTACGATGCCTACAGCGGCGAATATTTAATGAACATCACTAACATCCAAAATCCAGCATTCTTAATCGATGAAATAGAAGATTCAGACCAGAAAGGAAGCCTCCTTGGTTACTACACAAGCGGCGGCAACCTCACAATGTGGAATTCCAGCAGACTCATGCTAGGCGCAGATGGAATAACAATGCGCCCCTCAGGCACCAAAAACTGGACTGAAGGAATCGAATGGACCGTGCAGCTTCCAGCAGAAATATCCCCAGGCGGAATAGCAATACGCGACCATGACGTGATAGTACTTCGGTATGCGCCAACATACAACCAGTTCTCTTCACTAAGCTATGGCTCCCAAGTGACAGCAGGCTACAACGCAAAAACAGGTCAACTACTCTGGGGCCCCAAGAACCAAACCATACCTAAACTGCAGGATGTAGCAGTCATGGGTGCAGGCGAAAATACATACGTGCTACACAACAAAGACACAAACGAAGCCTACGGTTACTCGATGAAAAACGGTAACCTGATATGGGGACCCGTAAAGCTTCCTGGCAATGCATGGGACCACATATCAATAGCTGCAGAAGTCGCATACGGCAAAATCTTCATTTTCGGCTTTGGCGGATACGTCAACGCAGTTGACTTAGAGACCGGAAAAATCGACTGGACTTATGTACCGAGAAGTTCAGGATACAACACTGGCTATGGCATCTACCCCGTCTGGTACAACGGCATGATTGCAGACGGCAAACTCTTCATCTCAGAAAGCCACATGTACGACCCACCAGTCTATCCGGGCGCGCAGCAACTTGCAATAAACACTACAACAGGCGAACTTGTGTGGAGCATTCTGAGCTTCACTGGTCGTGTACCTACAGCCGCTGCCGATGGTTACCTGATCCAATGGAACAGCTTTGACAGCCAAATCTACTCAATAGGCAAGGGTCCCTCATCTACTATAGTGGCAGCTTCACCCAAAATCTCCGAGCAAGGTACCGCCGTCCTCGTCGAAGGCAATGTAATCGACATATCCGCAGGCACAACAGACTCAGACAGAACCGCAAGATTCCCACACGGCGTCCCCGCGGTCTCCGACGAAAGCCAAAGCGCATGGATGGAATACGTTTACATGCAGCAACCGAAACCCACCAACGCAACCGGCGTCAAAGTAACCATAAGCGTACTTGACCCCAACGGCAACGCCTACAACGTCGGCACCACAACCAGCGACTCAAACGGATTCTACAAACTAGCCTTCACCCCTGAAGTTCCAGGCGAATACTCAGTGTTTGCTACGTTCGCAGGTTCAGAATCCTACTGGCCTTCAAGTGCAGAAACTGCCATAGTTGTATCGGAAACAGAGCCAACACCTACACCGACACCAGTCGCCGCGGCTCCACCCTACGAAAGCTACATCATAGGTATGGGCATCGCTGTTATCGTTGCAGTCGCAGTAGCAACAGCCGCATTAATGCTTATCGTAAGAAAACGGCCATAAAACAAACTTTCCCCCTTTCTTTTTTTGTTTTTCTTATCCAGAAACAAGCGTTCGTTTTCCTTTTTGATTGGTGAAGTCACAGTTAAATGCTCCCTCGCTTCCTAACTATTTAGGCGAATTAACTTGAAACTTGAAGTCACAACCATCAAACAAAATGTTACCATTCCAAAGGCTACCCCAAAACAAGTCTACGAGGCATACACAGACCCAAAAAAACACAGCGAGTTCACTGACAGCAAAGCAACAGGCAAACCAGTCGTTGGCGGCAAATTCTCAACTTGGGACGGTTACATCTTTGGCAAGTACCTTGAGCTTGAAGACGGTAAACGTGTCGTCCAAAGCTGGGCCACTACCGATTGGGAAGATGGTTATCCTGGTTCCAAGTTAGAGTTGACTTTTCGAGCGGTACCTGAGGGCACAGAAATCGTGATGGTGCACTCAAATGTTCCTAAAGCGTAGGCGATTGAGGTGGAGCAGGGCTGGATGGAGTTCTACTGGAACCCCCTTAAAGAATATTTTAGCACCCAATAAGAACCATGCAGGTTAGCCCTGAATGGAAAAAATCCGCTCAGCAATCGTTGGAGTCTGCCAGAAATTTGTATCTCTTAGAGTCCGCTATCAACTGATCATAATAGCCTCTGTAGCGCTGATTGTCTTTTTGCTCTCTAAGGGTCTGCCGCCTGGGCAGAACCACTTTGTCTATTTAGCCGACTCTTTTCTACACGGCAGCTTAAGCTTATCTGGAGACGGCGTAAACCTCGCCGAAGTCGTCCCATTTGGCGACAACTATTATGTTGTTTATCCGCCGATGCCTGCAATTCTGCTTTTGCCCTTTGTCGCGGTTTTCGGCACAACCTTTGATCAGGCTCTGCTTTCAGTGATTCTGGCCAGCTTATGTGTTTCAGTGATGTATTTAATGCTAAAAAAGACTGGCTCCCCCACTCAGAAGGCGCTTTGGTTAACGGCGCTGTTTGGGTTTGGAACCTGTTTTTGGTTTATTGCGTCTGTGGGTTCTTCGTGGTACATAGAGCACGTTGTTGCGGTGTTATTCCTCACGTCCGCTATTGTTTTGTCGCTGTTTAAGAAACATTATTTCTTGGTTGGTTTGCTGTTGGGTTGTGCTACGCTTGCACGGTTGCCTGTCGTGTTATCATTCCCCTTCTTTTTGCTAACTATTTACCAGCAACAGGACAATTGGAAGCTGAGGCTTAAGCAAGCAGCTTATTTCTTTGCAGGCTTAGCCATACTCGTCGGACTAAACGCGCTCTACAATTATGCACGCTACGGCGTTTTCAACGATATCGGCTACTACCTAATTCCCGGCATACAAGAAGACCCCTACTTTACAGAAGGCATCTTTAGCATAAGCTACATCCCCCGCAACATCTACGCCATACTCTTCCAAGGACCAATCTACGTTGACTATTTCCCATATTTCAAGCCATCATGGATGGGTCTTGGCCTATTCTTCACTACGCCCGCATTCATCTACATCTTTAAGGGACCTTGGAGTAGCCTCAGCAAAAGAGCCGCCCTTGCTGTTTTATGTATCCTGCCACCTCTAATTACACATGGCACGGTTGGGTTTACGCAGTTTGGATACCGTTTCAGTTTGGATTTTACGCCGTTTCTTTTGTTGCTTACGGCTAAGGGTATGGGGCAAAGCTTAGGGTGGAGTGAGAAGGCTCTGATTGTTTTGAGTGTGCTGGTTAATCTGTGGGGTGTGGTTTCCATTATAAAGTTTGATTTCGTCAGTTTCTAATCTTTACTGTTGGTTTTATCGACAGGTGTGTAATTAGGGCTTAATTCTGGCGATAATCTGCGTATTTACGGGACTAAATTTGAAAAATTGTTTAATAAGCGTTCGGCAACTCCTTATTCTGTAAGGAGGTGCGAGCAAATCGACAAAAACCCATCAAATTCAGCCTCATACTGCTGACAATATCTCTCAGCAAAAAAGTCACTAAAATGACCCAACTGCCAACGCCGACACAATACAACCACGACACACCGTTTGACATATCAAACAGCTCCGGCGGACAACAAAACCAAACGAAAATACCCTTTCACCACTCCCCTCTTTAATTGAATGCGTTGGGCGCTGATAGGGCTCTGGAGAAGGTTTCCAAGTTCCTTGCGTTTAATCTTTCTCCTATTTTCTCCTTAAATGCTCCAGAGCCCCAGCAACCCCCTCAAAAAACTTTTCCGCAACATGGTTGTTAGTATAGCAATGAATCTGAACTTTACTTTGCAGCCTTATTTCTGTTTAAAATCCCAAAAAATTAATATCCCCTGACTGATAAGCAATCCCTAATCCGTCGGATGCATAAGTGTACGAGCTATTCATCTTCATATTATTATCCGCCGTCCTTGAATGCGGCATGGGCATAATCTACGGCGTCGGAATAGGCTTCGACCCGTTACTGGTTTTTCCAGCAGCCATACTCATCAATTTCTTGGGGATTGTTGTTGCTGTAAAGGTAGTGGATCGGTTGTTTGAGTGGAAAAAAGGTTTTAAGACTTGGCTTGAAAGACGGCTTGCAAGGGGCCAAAAACTCATCGACAAATACGGCTGCGTCGGTATAGTGATGGGCGTTTTAGTTCTTTCCCCGATTCAGCTAGCGATTGTTGGCCGCCTAATAGGTATCAAACCTAGCAAACTCTATCCCTCTTTGTTGGCAGCGATTTGTGTGGTTGCTACTGCATTTTTAGGGGTTGCTTTAGGCGTTTTCAAAGTTCTACTCGCATAAAAGAGTTAACCCCAAACAATCACCCTTAATATTTCCCGTTCTTTGTAATCTAAGCCGGAGACTCATGAATGTCAAAAGATCTCGCCAATAACCAAACCGCAAACTCAACGTCTTCTGATCCAAAACAAACCTTAAAGCAACTAATTGAAGGCAACATACACTATGCCAAAAAGTGTTGTTGTAAATTCGGCAAACTCAAAACCAAACAATCTCCCAAAGTAACTCTACTAACTTGCTGCGATTCACGGGTTCCACAGAATCTGTTTGATATGGATGGTCTTAACGAGTTATTTGTAGTGAAAAATATCGGGAACCAATTTAGAAACTCCGAAGGGTCAGTCAAGTACCCGATTATTCACCTGAGGACTCCTTTGTTGATTGTTTTGGGGCATACTGGCTGCGGCGCGATTAAAGCGGCGCTTTCTGACAATCGCGGCGAAGATGACGCAATACAGCGGGAGTTAATCGGGCTTGTCAACATAATCAAACTAGCCGACCAAACCTTGGCTATAACGAAAGTATCTGACGAAAACAAGCTTGCCTTATACGCCCAAGCCAATGTAGATTACCAGATACAAAGAATCCTCTCCGATTTCAATTTAAAAAACAAAGTCGAAAAACAGGAACTCTACGTTATCGGGATGATGTTTGATATTCACTGCGTCTATGGCAAAGAAGCCGCACATACATACATTACAAACATTAACGGCGTGACCGATGGCGCGGAAATAAAAAAGATGGCTATCGTCAAGAACTTAGGTAAAAATACCGTTGATGCTCTGGTTAAAAGATTATGAGCCTTTATGTACTTTAGCCCCTTATTGCTATCGGTGGCGGGTTTGAAGTATGGAAAACCGATTTGGCAATTGGTTGCTGAGGCAGCCGATCGACTAGAGTGCGAAGCCTTCACTGTTTCTGACATAGTCAAGCAAGTGCATGGAGCAAACCCTGCGGTGCCAGAAATCAGCATAAAGAGTTATGTTACTGCGATGGCTCCAAACCATCCCTTCAGCGGCCATTGGCCCTCTGCCCGTAACAACCACCCGTATTTCTACTACCTCGGGAACGGAAAATTCAAGCTACTGAAATCATAGACCCTATTTTTAGGCGGGTGTGAAGCGAAATAGTAGCACAAAACTTGGGTTGAACAGCGCTTTGGCTATTTCTCTTGCAATATCGTCAACGTCGGTTTCTCATTTCACCACGGGCAGAAATTGGACTTTTTCCACACAAAACCAACTGAAACATCAGGATTGTAAATTTTCATTCTCTCAAGGACCTCGCTTACTCTGCTGATGGTTTTTCCCTCTTCACCTTTATCAGAAAAAACGATAAAAATGACGTTATGCTGTCCGTATGCTCTTAACAACAATTTGACTTTATTGTCGGATGTAAGCTGAGCTATAACGTTCTGCAAATCGGGTTGAGGAACCTTTATGCCGAAAGATATGGCTGAAATTCCTAATTTGTCGTAGTTGAATAGTGCTCTTGTGATGTTTTGAATGAACCCGTTTTTTTCTAAGGTTTGGATTCTGCGATAAACTGTGTTGCGGGTTACGCCGCATTTCTTTGCAACGTCTTCATATGAGTATATACCCTCGCAAAGGGAATGCAATATTTTTTTTGTCTAATTCATCGATATTCTGTGATGACAGCGTTATTCACCTATTAAAAAGAATCATATTCGTACTTCGAATAAAAGCGAAGTTCAGGGATTAATATCATTTCCTAAAAAGAATATGCTCGGAGTTCCAATATGTTGATTTTCAGCTAAATCCGATTTTTCAAGTCTTTAAAAACCTCACGTAGGATAAGTTCATAATGCTTTAATTTATTTGCTGCCCTCAACATTACCTAACAATGTTGCAAACGAAAGGAAAAGCCTAACAAATTGATTTGGTTTATCTTATTCTCGCTTTGCGCAACAATCACTTGCCTCTTAGCAGGCATCATTGTTTATTTTCTCGACAGGAAAGCCCTATTGAACAAACTCTTTCTGATCGGCAACTTAACCCTCTTTGTTTACTCCTTCACAACGATCCTGATGTGGACATCCGCTAACGCGCAAGATGCTTATTTTTGGCATAAAATGGGTACGATTTGGCCTTTCTTCGTAGCAGTGGTTCTCAATTTCACATTAGTTTTTACAAACAGTAAATGGTTAAAAAAGCGGCGTAACTATTTGATTCTGTATCTGCCTGCTGTTGCTTTTTGGCTGCTGGACCTATTCACCGACGAAATAAATACTCCTCCCGTTTTGAAGTATTGGGGGTTTAACGATGTCGCTTCAAACGGCGTATTTTATTATTTATCGTCTGTTTGGACTGCTGTATTGCCGATTATAGCGTTTATTTTGTGTTTTAGATCCTATCGCTCCACTACGGACTCAGTGCAAAGGCAACAGAGAAAAATCGTTGCCATCGGTTTAGCGATACCGATAGTAGCCTTTATTGTCACAAATATCTTGGTGCGTTCTTTGAGTATCGACTTTCCTAACCTAGGAATTTTGTCTACTTTATTTTTCAGTCTCTTTATTGCTTATGCTGTTGCCCGTTATGACTTGTTTTCGGTTGACACTGACTTGGCGGCAGAAAACATTATTGCCGCTATCCCAGATTCATTTATTTTAGCTGACCCAGACGGGAAAATATTAGGGGTCAATGACAGTTTAGTTGATTTGCTAGGTTACTCAGCCATGGAACTAACATCTTCCCGCATATCTGATTTGCTTTGCCCAGAAGAAAAGTGCAACTGGAACAACATTGTTTATCAACTGTCTGAGCATAGTGTTCTGAGGAATTTTGAACTTAAATTCTTAACCAAAACGGGCGGCAGGAGAATAGTTTTGTTTTCAGGTTCATTCGTTCGCAGTAGAAGCGGAAAACCAATTGGCCTGACCTGCTTCATCAAAGATATTACCGGACGAATTGAGATGGAGGAACGGCTTCTTAAGAGTGAACAGCTGGCTTTGGTTGGTGAGCTTGCAAGGCAGGTTGGTCACGATTTACGTAATCCGTTGTCGGCTATTAAGAATGGGGTTTATCTTATAAATAAGAATGCTTCCTTGATGTCAGCGGATAAACGGATTGAGATTTGTGGGTGGATTGAGGATGCAATCTCTGATTCGGATAGGATAATTAGTAGTCTTGTGGATTATGCAAGCGAGTTAAATCTGGAGATGGAGTATTGTACGCCTAAGTCTTTGACTGTTAGGGCTCTTTCTACGTTGAAGATTCCTAATGGGATTAGTGTTGTTAATCTTTCATCAGATGAACCTATATTGCTTGTTGACGCAAAGAAGATGGAGGTTGCGTTTGGGAGAGTTATTCAGAATGCGGTTGATGCGATGCCAGAGGGAGGGGCTCTGAGAATCAGCAGTCATATAAACGGCGGTTATGTTGAGGTATCTTTTTCTGATTCTGGAGTTGGCATATCTGAGTCGGTAAGAGATAAGCTGTTCACCCCGCTCGTTACAACGAAAGCCAAAGGGATGGGTATGAGTTTAGCTATATGTAAACGGCTGGTCGATGCTCATGAGGGAACCTTAACGTTTGAGAGCACCAAAGGACAAGGCTCAACCTTTACTTTTACATTGCCGCTCCGTTGTCAAGTTATATAGCGTCTGAAGTTCTTGCACTCTGTGGCACTTAACGCTTCATCAGCGTTGATGAATATGACGGGGAGGGCTGTGTTGGTTGCTGTGCCCCATCATTTTTAAGTGGTATGGTAGAAGTTGGAGCTGGGGATGGGAATTGAACCCATATAGAGCAGCTCTGCAGGCTACCGCCTAAGCCATTCGGCCACCCCAGCACCGCAACACTATGAAAAGTCCCACATAAATATATTGTTCGCCAAACCCCGCTCCGCATGTAGCGCTCAGAAACGCTACCCGCTACCTCCCTCTATAGGTTTCTGCATAGAACCACTATTAGGATCCAAATATGTCCGCGGTTACTTTTTGAACGCTAAACCCGAAAAAAACGCAACCAACTTGTCATCTTTGCGCACCGCAACATGGTACAACCCCGTGGTTTTCCCATCCGAAACCCGCGTCGCCTCCGCAGTTAAGCAGTCCCCTTCAACAGTGGGACGCAGAAACTTGATGTCAACCTCAACCGCAACCGCCACATTGTCGCCATAGTTGCATGCTAACGCAAAAGCGTAGTCCGCCAGTGAAAAGATGGCACCGCCGTGCGTGAATCCTAAGGCGTTAGTGTGGGTTTTCTGTATTTGCATGGAGACTTTTGCGTAGCCGTCTTTGACTTCATGCTCTTTTATGCCTAAGGCGTCTGCGAAGTAGTCTGTGCCCTTCATTTCGGTTTTTTCCTCTTAAATTTGCTGCTAATACGTTTAACGAGTTTCTGAATTCTCGGCATCATAGTTTTAGATTTTTGTGGAAGAGAAACAAGCCCTTTTGGAAGGAAAATAACTATTACAAGTAGGATTATTCCTATAATCAGAAACCCAAGTGGCGCACCTACGTTGCTGACTTCTGGGAACAGTGGCCCCAGAGAGGCTCGAAGCGAATCAACCACGCTTGGCAAGGCTAAGAGTTGTTGGATTGAAACCAAGAAGACGGTGCCTATGATTGGACCTACCACTGTGCCTAATCCTCCGATGACCGTCATGATCAGCGGCGTAAACGAGTTCAACGGGGAAAACACCGAGTTGTCGATGAGTCTGATGAAGTAGGCGTATAAGCCTCCAGCTATGCCTGCAAAGAAGGTGCTGATTACGAATGCGATGAGTTTGTATTTTGCTGTGTTGATGCCGATCATTTTTGCTTCTGGTTCGTTGCCGTGGATTGCTTTGAACGCCATTCCCATTCTTGATTTTGTGATTATGTACATAGCAGCTATGGATACAATCGCGAAGGAGAGGACTAAAATGTAGAAGGGAAAGCCTCTGGTAACAAGTGTTGTAGTGGGGAAGCCGTTTATGCCCTGTGTTATCGCGTCAAATTGGCTTGAGAGCGTTGCAGCGATGACTGAGAAGCCGAAAGTCACCATAGCTAAGTACCATGCTTTCAGTCTAACGCAGGCTAAACCGATCAGCAAGCCGATTCCCGCAGAAAGCAAACCGCCTAAGAGGAGAGATAAGATTTGAATGGTTACTGAGAGGGCACCGACTGGCAACTGCGTTGAACCCAATAAGTTGGCTGTAGCCGTCGCGATTGAGCTACCTATGATTGCTGAAGCAAAGCCGCCGACGCCTAAAAAGAGGGCGTGCCCAAGGGAGCCTTGACCCGAGTTCGCCAAGAAATTCCAGCTCGCCGCATAGATGGAAAAGATGGTGATTAGGGTGAGGACTGTTAGGAAAAAGTTGTCGCTGATAAATATCGGCAGTAGCGCGAGGACGGCGAAGACGGCGATCATGAAGAGGAAGCTTTTGGAGCGGACAAGTTTGGTGAGTTGTTGTTTTAGCGTCATTTTTATTCTCCTTTTTCACCGAATATTCCGTTGGGCCTAATCACGAGCACTACGATGAGTAGGGCGAAGGCGACGGCGCTTCCCCAGATACCGCCCAAAAACAGTGTTGCCAACTGTTCCGCTATGCCGTATAGCAATCCGCCAACTATGGCGCCTTTGATGCTTCCCAACCCACCCATGATAATGATAGCAAACGCTATGATAGTGGGCATCGCGCCAACCTGATAATCAAAAGAGAAAATTATGCCGTAAAGTCCGCCTGCAACAGCCGCTAAAGCCGCGCCGATGGCGAAGGTTATCATGTAGATTTTTTCCACGTTTATGCCCATGAGCATGGCGGTGGTGTTTCGTTGGCTGGTGGCGCGCATGGCTAAGCCGATTTTTGTTTTCTTTATGAGCACCCCAAAAGCCGCTAAAGCAGCGACTACGACGACCACGGCGATTATGCGGTCGTAGGTTATGGATACTCCTGGTAATGCAAGGCTCATGCCGCTAAAGGGGCTGACGATCTGTTTTGGTTGTGGTCCCCAGATGAGCATGGCGGCGTTTTCGAAGATGTAGATTAAGCCGAGGCTAACGAAAATCTCGTTAAGCTTGTCTGTTCCAAGCACTCTGCGAAACGTTAGCCTTTCTACTCCTACGCCTAAGAGGGCTACGACAATCATGGAGACGATGATGGCGAGGTAAGCGTTCATTCCTGAAGCAACGGATATAGTCCACGTTAAAAAGGCGCTTAACATGAGGAGCTGTCCATGGGCGAAGTTGACGAGTTTCATGACGCCGAAAATAAGGTTCAACCCTGTGGCGAGCAGGATGTAGACGCAGCCGATGGCGACACCCCAAACTAAAGTTAAGATGATTGTTGGTGCCGTGATATCCATGTAGTGTTTTCCTCTCTCCCTCTGCAGCGGTTGACATAATTTAGCATGTTAACTATTTAAAATATGCGAGAACAAAAGAAAAGGAGGGAAAAAAATTTATGGGCTTCCAGCTTGGTAGCCGGTGGGCAAAGCGAAGTCTGCTTGTTTTAGTTCCATGCCGCCTGGTGAGAACGGTGACCAAACGATGCGTGACTTTAGTGCGTTGCTTGTGTTGTCCCAGTATAGTTGTTCTATGAATGTTACTGGGCTGATTTCGTGGTAGTTTATGCCTGTGCTGAATCGTATTCTGCCTGATTCAGTCATTATTAGCATCTGTGGTAGGTCTGTGTTTTCTATGGCTGTGCGAACTTCTGCCTTGTCAAGTGTTCCTGCTCTCTCTATGGCGTCTTTAGCTACGTAGAATGCGTCGTAGGTGTCTGCGCCCATCATGCCTGGATAGACATCGTATAGTTCTAGGAATTTCTCTGAGTATTCCTCTACAGCTGGTAGGTATGAGGGACTCATGAATGGGTCAAGCTTTGATTCAAGTAGCTGTCCGCTGCCTGTTTCGCCTAGAAGTGTGTAGAATGCGGGGTCTTGATTGTTTTCAACGGCTATATAAACTGACTTTAGGCCAACCTCGTTCCAGCCCTGTTTGATTATGAGGGGGGTTTTGTCGGGGTTGTCTACGACGAAGACTGCGTCGGGGTTTGTTGATTTAACAGCGGTTAAGTCGGTTTGGTAGTTGGTTGTTGTGGTTTCGTAGCTTCTGTCAGCCACTATGGTTATAGGTAAGCTGAGGTTTTCTATCCAGAATTTAGTTGCCTGTGCAACTCCTGTTCCGAAGGCGTCATTGCGGTAAAGTAATGCTAATCTAAAGTCGCGGTCTTCTGCGACCAGTGGTTTCATTTCGTTGGCGAAGAATTGAACAACGGTTTTGCTATAGTCAAGAGTGGTGGTGCAGTAATGGAATACGTAGCTCATTCCTTCCTCGTCGCTTATGCTGTATGTGCCTTGTGCGCCGAGGCCGCCGTAGTTTCCTTGTGGTCCACGTCGGGTTACGAGTTCGTTGGATGCTCCAGCGATGATGTAGGGGACTCTGTTTTCGATGGCGACGATTTCGTTGGCGAGTGTGCCTGCGCTGCCGTATCCTCCGATTAAGAGGTCTACTCCGTCGGTTTCGACCGCGCGGGTGACGGGTGTTACGGCGTTGCCTGGGGCATCGTTGACTGTGTCAGCGACGACGATGGTTATGTTGACTTTGGTGTTCCATGCTGAGACGTAGATGCCGCCTGCGTTGTTGATTTCGTCAACTGCCATTCTTGCGGCGCGTTCCATGTCTTGTCCAATCGGCGAGCCTGAGACAGGGGCGACTAAGCCTATTTTGATGTTTCTAGCTTCGGGTGATGCGGGTTTGGGCATTAATTGTATCGCTGCTACTGCTGAGACGACAACGATTACAACGACTACTAATGCAAGTAACATTTTCTTTTGCAAATTAACATCCTCTTTTAATGGTATCTTTGCTATATCTCAGCGTTTGATTAATAAAATTAACTCTTTAACACGCTTTCTCTGCCCAGTTGGAAGGCTTTGAGGTTCAGGTTGATGTATTTTTCTTTAAGTCTGCCCGCTATAGCCTGCTGGAAGGACTCGACTTTGAGCGGTATCTCGGGAAGCGCTGAGAGCGCCCCTAGCAGCACCGTGTTGACGACAAGCATGTTGCCAAGCTTCTCGGCGATGCCCATGCCATCCACCTCATGCACCAAAGCCTTCGCTTTGAGTAGCGATATGAGTTGGTCTTTGGTTTTAGGTTTAACGCCTGATGGCAGGCAGCTGGGTTGAATAAGTTTCATGTTAACAATAACTGTGCCGTTCTTTTTTAGCATCGGTAATGCTCGGGCGGTTTCGAGAATTTCGAAGCCTACAACAGCATCCGCCTTGCCGGTCTCAATCAAGGGCGATTCTACTTTGTTACCGATCCGGGCAAACGCAACTATGGAGCCGCCTCGCTGAGCCATACCATGTATCTCCGCTTTAGCAACATCGAACCCTTCAAGCATAGCGGCTTCACAGTAGATATCGCTCAATACTACGACGCCTTGTCCGCCTACACCGCTAAACACTACGTCAAGCTTCACTTTTCTTTCCTCCCGACGGCGCCAAAGGGGCATACTGTTTCGCACACTCCACACCCATTACAGAGGGTGGTGTCGATTTCGGCGTGTGCGCCTGTTTGGGTGATGGCTGGGCATCCGAAGGCTTTGGTACAGACTCCGCATGCGTTGCATGTGTCTTTAACTTGACGTTTGGGGCCTTTTTCGGTTAGGAGTGGGCAGGGACGTTTGGATATGAGAACTGAGGGACCGTCGTAGTTTGTAATTTCTCTGAGGGCAGCTATGGTGGCTTCTAAGTCGTAGGGGTCTACGGTTACGACTTTTTCTATGCCGACGGCTTTGGCGATGTCGGCTATTTGGATGATTTTTGTGTTCGCGCCCATGACGGTTTTGCCTGACCCAGGCGTCGGCTGATGCCCCGTCATAGCAACCACACTGTTATCCATGACGACGACGCAGACGTTGGCTTTGTTGTAAGCGATGTTTAGCAGTCCCGGCATGCCTCCGTGGAAAAACGTTGAGTCCCCGATAACTGAGAACACTTTGTCTTTTACACCGGCGTGGTACATGCCTGCTGCCTGCGAGATTCCCGCACCCATGCAGAGGCAGGATTGAACCGCTTTCACCGGAGGCAAAACGCCTAGCGTATAGCACCCGATGTCGCCAGTAACGATTTTGTCATCGGACCTTCCCTTGAGGCTAAGGGCACTCTCAGGGCAGAGTGGGATACATTTGGGGTCGCCTCCGCAGGTATCGCAGATTAGGGGTTTATGTGTAACTGGGTGAAGTGTGAGTGCGCCGTATTGGCATGATTCTATGCACCAGCCGCAGCCCTTGCATTTGTCCTCGTCAACTGTGACGGTGCCTGTTTGCTTTGACTGAATAAGGGCATCTTCTGGGCACGCTGCAACGCAGGGCGCGTTTATGCAAGCTTTGCAGGTTATCGCCGTATTATTGATGACTTTAATTCGTACGGCGCGTATGCGGGATTTTAGTGGGTTAAAGATGCCTTCCTTCTCAAAGGAGCAGATGTATTCGCATATGTCGCAGCCGACGCATTTGTCGCTGTCACACTGGACAGACTGATTAACCATGTTAAGCGCATAGTAAAACGCGCGGTGGGGGCATCCGGGGCACAGTGCTGGGGGGCGAGGGGGCAAATCAACCTGTTGAGGGGCTTCTGGTTTGTCGGTTAAGCCTAGCTTGGCAAAGGCTTCGCGGACTCTATCAGGGGTTAACTCCCCGATTTCTTCCAATCCCAACTCGGCTTTACCTGTCACGTCGAGTTTTAGGCGTTGGATGTTTTCTTCTAAGTATGGTCTGAGTTCTTCGATGACGATGAGTTTTTTGACTTTCGATGCAAACGCTTTAACCATTTCGGCTGGGAAGGGGTGCACGAACCCGAGTTTTAGCCATGAAAACTTTTTGGTGTCTAAGACTGAGCGGGCGTAGCAGTATCCGACGCCGCTGCCTACGATGCCTATTTCGCTTCCGTTGTCTTCTAAGCTGTTGAATTGTGAGGTTTCTGCATCAAGCTTCGCCTCGGATAGCCTTTTTTCCAAGACGCGGTGTTGACGTATTGCGTTTGAGGGCACCATGACCCATTTGGAGCCGTTCTTGTCGAAATCGGGGCGTCGAATAATCTTCTCTAAGGCACCCAACTTTACCCGAGCTTTACCGTGGGCAACACGGGTGGTCAATCTGAGGATTACAGGAAGATGAAGTTTCTCGCTAAGTTCATAGGCATAGCGTGCCATGTCAAGGGCTTCTTGGGGGCTACCCGCATCCAGCAGCGGCAACTTGGAGTGGACGGCGAAGAAGCGGGTGTCCTGTTCGTTTTGACTGCTATGCAAGGCTGGATCATCACAAACCACAATTACCAAGCCACCTTCAACACCCGTGTACGCCAACGTCATGACCGCGTCGGCAGCGACGTTTAGCCCCACATGCTTCATGCACACGATTGCACGGACACCGGTCATGGAAGCACCAACCGCGACTTCGGCGGCAACAATCTCATTAATGCTCCACTCCGCATAAATCCCGAATTGTTTGGCGACTTCTGCTATGGCTTCCAAGATTTCTGTAGAAGGAGTCCCCGGATAGGCGGCGGCAACCTTGACTGCGGTTTCCAGTGCCCCGCGTGCAACTGCCTCATCTCCGTTAAGCAAGGCGAAAGTGCCTGGCTTATCTGCTGCAATCTTAGTCATCGTTAATCCTTACATCTTACCTTTGCGCAAGTCAAGTACTCTTTTCGCTTTGCCCTCGGTTCTTGGGATTTCGTCTGGTTTAACGATTTCTACGTCGGCGCTTATGCCTGTGACGATGTGGATTCGTTTTTGGACTTCATTTTTCAAAGCGTTTTTGTCGAGCTGTGGGTTGCTGGCGGCTTTTTCACATAATTCAACTTTGACTACGAAGGTGTCGAGTGCTCCGGGTCTATCAACAACAATTAGGTATTGGGTGGCTAATTCGGAGAAGCACATGACTGCGTACTCGATTTGTGAGGGAAACACGTTTACTCCGCGTATGATGAGCATGTCGTCGCTGCGTCCTTGCACACGGAGCATTCGCGAGTGGGTGCGACCGCACTTGCATTGTTCAGTGGTTATTTTGGATATGTCTCGGGTTCTGTAGCGAAGCATGGGTAAACCTGTTTTAGTGAGAGTTGTGAAGACCAGTTCGCCTTCTTCTCCATCCGCTAAAACCTCGCCCGTGTCAGGGTCGATGGTTTCCACGATGAAGTGGTCTTCCCAAATGTGCAAACCGTCATGCTGCTCACATTCGATAGAGACGCCTGGACCGCAGAGTTCAGTCAATCCGTAAACGTCAAACGCTTCGATACCGATTTGCTGCTCGATTCGCTCGCGAATCTTGCTTGACCAGGGCTCCGCGCCGAACATGCCTCTTTTGAGTTTAAGGTCCTTTCTTGGGTCTACACCTTCTTGAGCCATCGTTTCGGCAAGGTAAACCGCGAAGCTAGGCGTGCAAGCCAAGATGGTGGCGCCTAAGTCCTTCATAAGTTTGATTTGGCGTTGGGTCATGCCGCCGCTGGCAGGGATGATTTTTGCGCCGACTTTCTGGGCGCCGTAATGGAAGCCTAAGCCGCCCGTGAACAAGCCGTAACCGTATGCGATGTGGATGACGTCTTGGGGTCTGCCGCCAGTGGTGTAGATGGAGCGACCCATAAGTTCCGACCAGACGTCCATGTCGTTTCGGGTGTATGCGCCCACTATAGGGTTGCCTGTGGTTCCGCTTGAGGCATGAATCTCCACGATTTCAGTGGGTTTTACGGTAACCATCCCAAACGGGTAGTTGTCACGTAAGTCACTTTTAACTGTGAAAGGAATTTTCGTTAGGTCTTCTAATGTTTGTATGTCTTGGGGTTTTAAGCCTACTGAGTCGAATTTTTTGTGGTAGAAACTGCTGTTTTCGTAGCAGTATTTGACTTGTTCTCGGAGCTTTTGTAGTTGGTGTTCTTTTATTTGCTGCCTTGGCATGGTTTCGATTTTCCGGTTCCAGTACTTGCCATCCACGGTTTTTGCCCTCTCTGCTTTAGAGACCTAAGTACACTTCTTTTATGTGACTATTAGATAAAAGTTCCCTACTCTTTCCTTCCAAGACAATCCTGCCTTCTTCAAGAACGTAGCCGCGGTTGGCAACGTTTAAACTGTCATGGATGTTCTGCTCCACCAAAAGCACGGTGACACCCTCCTCGTTGATCGCGCGTACCGTATCAAGAACCTTCTCAACAATGATGGGCGCCAACCCCAGTGAGGGTTCATCCAAAATCAGCAACTCAGGGTTCGACATGAGGCTCCGGCAGATAACCAACATCTGCTGTTCCCCCCCGCTAAGAGTCTGAGCTAATGCTTTCTCCTTCTTCTTTAGCACAGGAAAAATTTTGTAAACGTTCTCTTTAGTTTGCTTAATCTTTTCTTTATCCGTGATGGTGTAGGCGCCCAGCATCAAGTTTTCTTCAACAGACATGCGGGGAAAGATTTCTCTGCCCTCAGGAATCATCGTTAACCCTTTTTTGACAATGTCGTTGGTGGCTAATTTTTCGATGTTTTCGCCCTTGAATTTGATGGTGCCTGTTTGGGGTTTAAGGAAGCCCATAATGGTTTTGACCAGCGTGGTTTTTCCTGCCCCGTTTGGGCCAATGATGCTGACGATTTCTCCTTTCTCTATCTTGAATGAGACATCTCGGAGTATCTGCACCATACCGTAAGCTGCAGAAACATTCTCAACTTCCAGCATCTAAGCTTCCTCCTCGCCGAAAGTAAACCGTTTACCCAAATACACCTTCACAACGTTATCGTCAGTGCAAACTTCTTTGGGGCTGCCCTCGCAGATTTTTTCGCCATGATGCAAAACGATGACGCGGCTGCATAAACCCATGATGACTCTCATAACGTGCTCCACCAAAAGGACAGTTACGCCTTGCTTGTTGATT
Organism: Candidatus Bathyarchaeota archaeon; assembly: GCA_023488905.1. Lineage (GTDB taxonomy): Archaea > Thermoproteota > Bathyarchaeia > Bathyarchaeales > Bathycorpusculaceae > Bathycorpusculum. Next base: position 57,416 of record JAMDCQ010000014.1, on the reverse strand, counting down.
TGCTTTATTAGTTGGATGGCTTCGTCGGATTCTTTAGGCGTCAAACCCGTAAGTAACTCGTCAAGCAAGAGCAGCTTAGGATTAGTCGCCAAAGCCTTCGCAAGTTGAATACGACGGAGTTCCACGACGTTTAGGTTTTTGGCTTTCACATCAAACTTTTCCTTATCCAACCCAACAAACGTCAACAACTCATGCGCTTTTGTGACGCCGTCGGTTTCGTCGTCTTTTTTCTTGTTAAAAAGCACGCTTGTCAACACGTTCTCTGTCGCGGTCATCTCGGGGAAAGACTGTACCGTCTGAGCGGTCTTCGTAACCCCCTTAGCACAGATTACATGAGGAGGAAGCTTTGAGATTTCTTCGTTCTGCAACAGGATTTGACCTGAGTCAGGTTTGTAGACTCCGCTTACGAGGTTTAGCAACGTAGACTTGCCTGAACCGTTGGGGCCAACAAGCCCCGCGATTTCTCCGTCGTTTACTATAAAATCAACGTTTTTTAAGGCTTGAAGCCCTCCGAAGCGTTTGGAGACACCGACGCATTTTAACAAGCTTTCAATCTCCTAGTCAGCAAGGAATTATTCAAGTGGAAATATAAAGGTTGGTAAAAAACCATTTTTTCCCCGCGATTTTTTTAACGCTGATCAGTTTGGTTAAAGTTAAATACACATTGCACTATACGGTACATGGGTGTATCTGTTGCCCATTGCTCAAGTCAGCGTATTCCTCGATAATCGGCCAGGCTCCCTCTTCGAAGCCATGTCCCAGCTGGATAACAACCAAATCCGCGTTTTCGCCATCTCCATCGCAGATGCAGGAGAATTCGGTCTAGTGCGCCTAATCGCCGAGAACCCTCAACGTGCCGAATCGCTGTTGGAGGATGCAGGGTTCAATTTAGCTAAGTCCAAGAAGAACACTGAAGTCACCGCGATTTTTAGCTCTGAAAAAGACCGTTTATCCAAAATCACCAAGATTCTGGGTGATAGCGGCATGAACATTGAATACGCTTATTCTTCAGGCATCCATGTAGATGGAAAAGTTGCGCTAATCATACGGATCAGCGACGTGGTAAAGGCAGAGGAATTACTCAAGGCAGGCGGAATTACGGTGCTTTCTTTGGATGATTTGCAGAAAAACTTCAAGTAGCCACCTTTAGCTGTTTTTGCCGTTCTCTGTGATGGAAAGTTTAAACGGCAGTTTTGTCTCATAAAATTATGTTTAGGTTCGAAAAATTTGGATTATTGAACAATAAGCTTTAATTTGAGCCAATACACGACCCTAAAGCAGAAGGTTAGACAATGGTCACCACAAACCTCGACAAAGTCTTCAGTCCTCAAAGTGTTGCGATCATCGGAGCCAGTGACGTGGAAGGTTCAGTCGGTTATGCAATCGTGAAAAACTTTACACAGTCAGGTTTCGCTGGCAAAGTATACTATGTTAACATCAAAAAAACAGAGCTCTTAGGCGTTAAAACTTACCAAACAGTGGATCAAATCCCCGATCAAGTGGACTTAGCAATGATTGCTACCCCCGCAAAAACCGTTCCCCAAGTCATGGAGGAATGCGGAAAAGCAAACGTAAAAGGCGTAATCATTGTATCCGCGGGGTTCAAAGAAACTGGACCCGCTGGAAAAGCCTTAGAAGACCAAGTAGGCGCAGTCGCCAAAAAATATGGAATCCGCGTAATCGGACCTAACTGTATCGGTGTTTTGCGCCCCAGAATAAACTTGAACGCTACCTTTTTGGATAAAATGCCCAAAGCCGGTAACGTCGCCTTTCTCTCTCAAAGCGGCGCGTTGGGTTCCGCAATTTTGGATTGGGCAATTCATGAAAACATAGGTTTTAGCAATTTCGTTTCCGTCGGCTCCATGATTGATGTGGACTTCGGCGACTTAATCGATTACTTCGGCAGCGACCCCAAAACCAAAAGCATCCTCATGTATGTTGAAGGCATAACTGAAGCCCGCAAATTCATGAGCGCTGCACGGCACTTCGCCCGGACCAAACCAATCATCGTGGTTAAATCCGGCAAATTCTCTGAAAGCGCCAAAGCCGCGGCTTCCCACACGGGTTCACTCTCGGGTTCAGACGACATCTATGACGCTGCATTCAAACGTGCAGGCGTAGTTCGAGTTAACGAAATAGCGGATTTATTCAACGCAGCCGAGGTTTTAGGAACTCAGCCCCTGCCGAAAGGCAACAACGTTGCAATCATCACCAACGCAGGCGGCCCAGGAGTCATGGCAACCGACGCCCTCATCGGCTTCGGCGGTCAACTTGCTAAACTCAGCCAAAAAACCATTGATTCCCTCAACGCTGTGCTGCCTCCATTCTGGAGTCACGGCAACCCAATCGACGTTTTAGGCGACGCAAAAGCAGACCGCTACAAGGCAGCTGTTGATGCCGCATTAAACGACGACAACGTCGATGGCATTGTGGTTATTTTCACTCAGCAAGCTGTTTCTGAATCAGTGGAAATAGCTAAAAACATCGTTGAGCTTGTACGCAACAAACCTTACCAGAATAAAACTATAGTAACATCGTTTATGGGCTTCGGTGCAGTGCAGGAAGCAAACCACATCCTCAACGCCAACAACATCCCAACCTACAGCACCCCCGAGCAAGCCATCAAAACCTACATGTACATGCACAACTATCAACGCAACATCGACCTCCTCTACGAAACCCCCGAGGAACTACCCGTCGATGCTTCACCGCCAAAACGCCCCATCACGGCTATCCTCCGCAACGCCGCGTTTGAAGACAGAGAAGTCCTCACTGAAGACGAAGCAAAAAAGATACTCAAATACTACAATTTCCCAGTTGTACGCACAGCCGCCGCCAACACCGTTGACGAAGCCGTCGCGTTCGCAACTGAGATGGGCTTCCCAGTGGTGCTCAAGATTCTCTCGCCCCAAATCATCCACAAAAGCGATGCAGGCGGAGTAATCTTAAACGTTAACTCGGCTAGAGAAGTCCGAGAAGCCTTCGAACTGCTCATCCAACGCGCAACCGCCTACAACCCCAACGCACAAATTATCGGTGTCACCGTTCAACCCATGATTGAGAAGAAGGGTCACGAAATCATATTGGGAGGAAAAACTGATCCCGTCTTTGGCCCAGTTATCCTGTTCGGTATGGGCGGAGTCGGCGTTGAACTCTTCAAAGATGTCTCAATAGGTCTTCCACCCCTAAACACCACCCTCATCCGACGCATGATGGAGGAAACCAAAGTTTACCGCCTCCTCAAAGGCTACCGCGGCTCAGCACCAGTTGACCTAAAACGCCTCGACGAAACCATCCTGCTATTCTCACAGTTGCTGGTTGATTTCCCACAAATCAAAGAAATCGACATAAACCCAATGCTGATCAGCGACAAAGAAGCCTCTATCCTCGACGCCCGCATAGTCATCGATAAAGAAAAAATCTGCAAAAAATTCGAACCACACGAACACATGGTTATCAGCCCGTACCCAAAAAAATACGAGATCCTCTGGCTGCTCAAAAACGGGCAAGAAGTACTCCTAAGACCCATAAAGCCAGAAGACGAACCGATGTGGATTGAATGGTTCCAGAGCCTCAGCGAAGAATCCATCCGCTACCGCTTCTTCCAAATGCTCAAAGACACACCTCACGAAGTCCGCGTCCGATACTGCAACATCGACTATGACAGAGAAGTCGCCGTTGTAGCTGAGATGGTTGAAAACGGCAAACGCAAAATACTCGGAGTAACCCGCCTAAGCATAGAATCCGACGGCAAACACGGCGAAATGGCATTCATCGTCAGCGACTACTGGCAAGGTCTCGGGTTAGGCACCAAACTGGTGGATTACACGCTTGACATCGCCAAAGAAAAGGGCATCGAAAGCGTCTACGCAATCATGTTACAAGATAACTACCGCGCCTTGAGCTTAACCAAGAAGATGGGCTTCCAAATTGAATACCTCAGCGACGGCACCGTCAAAGCCACACTGGACCTCAAAGGAGAAGACATAGACTACCGCTGCATCACACGAAACCTGCCCGAGCCACCACACGAAACTAAAGAAGCAAAATCGGAAGAGTTACCCGCTGTCGAAGCAAAACCAATCGCTAAGGAAACGCGCGAAGCGTCTCCAGCTTAAAACTTCTCTCTTCATTCAATTTTTTAATTTTTTGCATTCTATTCGTATTTGTCTTAATGATAGTTTTAAATTTTCAAGTGCTAATTGAATTGTGGTGGCACCTATGAAGCGGCTGGCATGCATCCTATCGGGTTTAGCAGTTGTGGCTCTATTCTTCGCTGTTTCCGTCGTCCAAACCCAAGACATCGCTGACCCATTCCCGACGCCGCCAACTTACACAATCCCGTCGACACCTGAACCAACCCCCACCCCAATTCCAACACCAACCCCCACCCCCAAAATCGTCCCCGGTTCACCCCTCTCGGTGGGTAGCGCAACCCTGCAGGAACTCCTATCCCAGATAGACCTTATGTCCCTCGCGCAGATAGTGGTTGTCTGCTTGGGTCTTATGTGGTTCATTATAATCAGCGTCACAGTCGCTAAGAAACTCTACGATAAGTTGTCTTCAGAAAAAAGCTAAGATGAATAAAACGCCTTGATACTCAATACTGATTTTGTCGTAACAGGACTTAAGTACGCTATACATAATTTATGCTAGGTTAAGAGTTGTAGTCGTAAAAGAGGAAGATAGAGGAAGCAACCTACACCTAAGGGGAACACGACACGACTACAACGCATCCCCTGCATTTTCATTGATTATATTATAGCCCTTTACAGAATAATAATATTGGGTAACAAGAATACTGACGCTATTTTCATAAAAATTTACTATTCAAAAGTTAACTGATGCCTCACTAGGCTGTGTGTTTTTGTTTTCTTTTGCGTTCATCTCTTTTGTTAGCGCAATTTTCCATGTTTTTCAGCCAGTAGGCGCCATCCCTTAACGGAAAATAAATAACCCTTGGACAGGCCCCGGGGCGACAGCTCTCCGATTTCAGCCGATGGATGTTTTTGGGATGCGTACACCTCATAGTAAATCCTCTTAGCTCAGAAAGTATAGTTTCTTCGATTATTTCATCATTTCTTTGGTTGAACGGTATTTGCTTCTACGAAAAAGCAGCCCTGCGCCTAAACATGCTGCTGCGACAAGAACCGCTATAAGTGCAGCGAAAACAATCCGATGAAGACTTCATAGCACCGTCTGCGCCTTTAAATAAGGGGGGTCTAGTCGCCCGAGAGCAGCTAAAACGGCTTAACCCTCCATACCGACGCAGCCCAAGCTGCAAAAAACCACTTTCTGCTTCTTGAAACTCTTATATACATCACTTGATAATTTCTCTGTTGAGCGAAATGGCTGAAGTTTGTTCAACATGCGGACTCCCTAAGGATTTATGCGTTTGTGGAGAAATAGAGAAAGAGCAACAACGGATTCGCATACGCCTTGAAACCCGAAAATTTGGTAAAGCAACCACCATAATCGACGGCATGGACGACAAAAACGCGAACCTGCAAGCTGTCGCGCAAAAACTCAAAACCTACTGCGCTTGTGGCGGAACACACAAAAACGGGCAAATCATGCTGCAAGGCGACCACCGCGACCGCGTCAAAGAATTCCTCATAAAAGCCGGCTATCCACAAGAAAACATTGAATTACAGTAACCGCAAACTCCATTAAAAGCAAGGAAGCAAGCACTCATCCATGAAAAAGCTAGACGGCATCCGCGATGTTTTCAAAAACACAAAACACAGATATCCCACCCAACTTTTTTGTCCCCGATGCTGCAGCCCAAAAATCGAGCTAAACAGCAGCCTAGATGTTTGGTTAACGCCGAAACAGTATTATTGCCCCGAATGTGGCTATCATGGAATCTTGGTTATGGAGTTAGAACCTGAAAAAGAAGCGCCTTCTGAACAAGAAAAACGAGAACTATACGAAGATAAAGAATAGGGAAAAGTGCCCTTAGTCGGGCAACTCTAAATTAAGTTGCTTTTTGAGCGTCTTGTAGCGGTTTCGCACTGTAACCTCAGTCACGCCAGCGGCTTCAGCGATGTCCTTCTGAGTCTTCTTTTCATTGTTCTGGAGACATGCAATGTAGAGGGCGGCAGCTGCTAAACCCATCGGGTCTTTACCGGCAGCGGCACGTTTACGTCTGGCTTCCCTGAGTATGTTGATTGCGGCGCCCTGTGTTCGACCTGAAATGCCTGTTTTTTCAGCGATTTTTGAAACGTATGTAAGTGGGTCTGCAATCGGCATGTGAACTTCTAACTCACGTAGCAGTAGCCTGTAGCAGCGTGCAACGTCTTTTTTGTCCACTAAGCTGGCTTCAGCGATTTCACGAAGTGTGCGGGGTGTTCCGCTTCCACGGCACGCAGCATACAATGCAGCTGCAGCGATGGCGGCGATTGAGCGTCCTCTGACTAAGCCTTTATCGAGTGCTTTGCGATAGACGACAGCTGCTTTTTCTTTGATTGGTGGTGGAATGTAGACTTTGTCTGATAAGCGGTCGAGCTCTGCCATAGCTTGTGCAAGGTTACGGTCAATGGATGAGTGGACTCTGCTTCTGATTTGCCATTTGCGTAGACGCCACATCTGCAGTCTTGTGGATAAGGGGAGTTTTCTGCCAAACGCGTCGCGGTCCACTTGGCTAATCGCTGTGGATAAGCCTTTGTCGTGGACTGAGTAAGAAGTGGGGACACCAACACGGCTTCTGGAGGCTTTTTCTTCTTGGGTGAAGGCGCGCCATTCTGGACCTTTGTCCATCATTTGCTCGTAGCAGACCAAGCCGCAGTCGCCGCATACGGTTTCTCCCGTGTCGTAATCATGAACTAGGTTTTGTCCGCCGCATTCTGGGCACTTGTCAACCTGTCGAGTGGCTGTTTTGGGTGCTTCTTTTTTTATGCTCACTTTTCTACCTCACGTAATATGCGTAGAACCGTCACCATAGGCCAATTTGGCTAGAAAATAGTACATTCGGCCCGCGCAGTCTAAGCAGATGAACGCTTTTACTATTTAAGTGTTGTGGTTTATTAAATCTATTGCACACAATCCACTCGATTTTATTCAACATAGAAGCGTCGCCCATGGAAAATAACGTAAAAATGTGTAAAACCGCCCGCAACGGGCTCTTAAATAAACCTTTACATAAACAAACTTCGCTTAAGGCGGCACATCCGCAAGATATAACTTCATAAATCACTAGTATCACGCACGGTGCACCCCCTGCAAACACAGAACCAACAACCCCCCTCAGCAATCCCTGTAGACCTAATCCGAACAGTCGCCATATTAGGCGTGCTGCTGCTTCACTCAGCCAACGACCTAACCATCCAAGTCATAAACGACTTAGAAATTTGGCGATGGGTAATAGTCGATGTCTACCAAAGCGTCGGACGCATGGGCGTTCCCCTCTTTGTGATGCTGACTGGAGCCCTGTTGCTTGCGCCGCCTAAGAAAGAAGACTTAGGCGTTTTCTTTAAAAAACGGTTCTCCCGAATTGGGTTGCCGTTTGTGTTTTGGGCGGTCGCGTATTTCCTCTGGGATATTTACGTTGAAGGACAGCAGGTGACGCAGGGCTTCATCGTGCAGGGTATCTTGACTGGACCGTATTTCCAGTTCTGGTACCTCTACATGCTCATGGGCCTCTATCTCCTTACGCCGCTGTTACGTTTGATGGTGCCCTATATGACTGATAAACTCTTCAAGTACTTCTTGGGGCTGTGGTTCGTGGGCGTCTCGTTAGTGCCCTTAATCCAGCTTGCAACACCATACGATTTCAACCCCAACCTATTCGCCATCCCCGGATACGTGGGTTACTTCCTTTTGGGCGCTTACCTCGTCAACGTGCGGGTGAAGCGGTCAACTTTGGTGGCTTTGATTTGTTTGGGTGTTGCGTTGACTGCGGTTGGGACTTTTCAGATGTCAAGAACCGTGGGCGGCGGAACAAGCTACTACTTCCAAGAATACCTTAGCCCAACCATGATTCTGTCTTCGATTTCGTTCTTTCTTTTGCTGAACACATTTAAAACTCCCTGTGGTCAGCCTGTGGAGCATTCTTGGCGGAAGCGAATTATGAGGGTTATTAGCGAAAATACGCTGGGAATTTACCTCTTCCACATGATGGTAATTTATTCCCTTCAGAATGGTTTCTTCGGCTTTGCGTTGAATGGAAACACGCTTAACTCGATTGTGGGGGTTCCGTTGATGGTTGGTTTGGTGCTGGCGATTTGCTTGGTTGTGCTTGTTCCGCTCAAGAAGGTGCCAGTTCTGAAGAGGTTAATAGGCTGATTGTCTTTCGTTGAAATATTTCTCTTCGGCGCTGGAAGAACGCTTATTAGGCAAAATGGTGCCCTTTTACCTCTAACAATAAATAACGCCGCACATAAAATGTGGCGGGTGCAGCCCGTTGGTGTAGTGGTCAAGCATATCGGGCTTTGGACCCGACGACGAGAGTTCGAATCTCTCACGGGCTACTGCAATCTCTCGAGCCTTTGCAAAAAAGAGACTCAACAACTATTGTTTGAGGGATCTCCGAATCCATGCAAGATACTCCCCCGAGCCATCCACAACTGGCAACGCCAAAACCTCAGGCACCTCATAACTATGTAGCGCCTTAACACGCACCGCCAACTCCGCAAACAAGTCCTTGCGCGTCTTCATCACGATTAGACATTCTTCGGCGCGGTCGATTTTGCCCTCCCACAGAAAACACGACGCCACAGGGCTGATGATGTTGGCGCAGGCGATCAATTTTTCGTCGAGGAGGGTTTGGCTGATTTTCTCTGCTTCCGCTTTGTCTTTGGTTGTGACTAAAACAATTATAAAATCAGTGTCCATAGCATCCCTGGTTAATGTTTGGGGTGGATGGCTAAAACGCTTCCTGTCGCCGTGGCGCTTTGGGTGTTGAATTAGCGTATGCTTATATGAGCCATAGATTATTTTATAGGTCACACCAAAAATTGAGGGACCTCTCTATGTCTGCGTTTGCATCACCCGGAGCATACGATCATGCACACACCGTTTTCTCGCCTGACGGGCGACTTTTCCAAGTAGAATACGCAATGGAGCTAGTCAACCGCGGCGCCACCATAGTGGGCATCCAATGTCCTGAAGGCGTGGTTTTGGGTTCAGAGGAAAACGTGGAGCCCCTCGAAGAAGAAGGCAGCTCTTGGAAGATTTTCCGCGTAGACAGCCACCTCGGCGCAGCCATCGTCGGCTTAAGTTCAGACGCCAGAATCCTAATTGACCAAGCACGCCTCGACGCGCAGAGAAACAAACTAACCTACGACGAACCCATAGACGTCGAAGTTCTAACAGGAAAAATATGCGACACCCAACACACCTACACCCAGCACGGCGGCGGACGACCCTTCGGCGTAGCCATGATTCTGGGCGGAGTTGACAAAACAGGCGCACATGTTTTGGCGACTCATCCAAGCGGAACCTACCGCCCCTACAAAGCCACCGCAGCAGGCGGAGGAAAAGAAACCGCTCTAGCAATACTCAAAGAAGAATACAAAGAGGATTTATCTCTGCAAAAAAGCATCGAGCTTGCTGTAAAGTGTTTGGTGAAGGCCCTAGAAGCGAGGCAATTGCCCCTTAGAATAAAGATTGCCGTGATTCCGGCCGCGTCAAAGAAGATGGAGATGCTTTCGGAAGAGGCGTTTGAGGGCTACATTAAAGCGGCTGCTTCGAAGAGTTAAGCGCGGGCTTTTTGTTTCTGTCCTTCAGAAGCCTCAGCAGTTGGGCATTAACACATTTATTTGCCGCTCACATTCCTTAGATGTAGAGGCGACCTTTCTTGAAAGACACCCAACTCAAAATCCTAAAAACCATGAACGAAGCCACCTGCAGAATCGACTTCACCACCTTCTCCCACAACCTAAACCTAACCCCCAACGAAACCATCGTAGAAATGCAGCAACTAGCGCAAGAAGGCTTCTTGCACAAAGTTGGGGCTGGATATTCAATAACTGAGAAAGGCAAAAACGCACTGAAAATCACCGCCGCTGTTCTAGAGGAGAAGGCGTTTCGCTTCTTTCTGACGGTGGATAAGCCGCTGGGTTTTAGCGCCCACTCCATAGAAGAGTTTTATCGGTTGATTAAGCAGGTTGTCTCGGACTCGCTTGGTTTTCACGTTTACCGTGGGGACTTTGAGAATTGGCTCCGCGACGTGGTCCACGATGAGGCTTTAGCGGGCGAGGTTGAGAAAATCAGGGCATACGATTTGGAAGGCGAGGAACTACGCAAAGCTCTGCTCAAAGCGGTTGATGACCGCTATGGCGTCGGCGAGTTGCTTTAGGTTTCGTAGAGTTTCCGCCACCACGCGGGCGCTTGGGCACCCTGCGGAGTATCCCACGGGTCATAGGGCTTAATATCTAAGACGGGCGTGCCATCGAAGGCGTCTAAACCCCGAACAGTCAAAACGCTCCCATCCACTTTTAGGAGTTCAACTATTGTTAGGCCGATGGGGTTTGGGCGAAGCATGGTTCGGGTCGCGAATATGCCTGTTAGGGGCAGGTCGGCTCGGCGTTTGGGATGAATCTTCAGTGGCATCAGCGGTTCTTTGGTGACTTGGTTTAGGTAGAAGAGCACAAACAGATGCGAAAAACCCACCAAACCATCTATAAGCCTTCGACGAGTTCAGGCTGCAAAACAATCTGCGAAACCACCGCACCATCTTTGACTTGGTCGCCGACGGCGTCAGTTTTTACGTAGCCGATGGGGAAGAAAACGATTTTATCCAAAATGCTCCACTCAAATTTCGTGGGGCGGAAGAGTATTTAAGCATTCAAACCCGCCTGATTCTGGCTTGTTTTTGTAATTACATGCTGAATGCATTGGTCTTCTGCACTTGTAGCAACCTCTTCAACCCTTGTGGAAGACGGACATGCACATCATTCGCTCAACCCTGCCGTCCTCTCCAGTTACCCAGACCTCGTCAACCAACTCTACCGCCCTATCGATGTGTCGCTCATCCAAGCCAAAGGGAAAAATAACCACCAGGTAACTGCCCTCAGGTAGGCTGCGGCGTAACTGCGCTACCCGCCAGCGTAGCCACCCTAAATGGGGGCTATTTATGCACTCAACGCCAACCATACCCTTCTCATCCCGCGCCACAACGTCAATGTGAAACGTTTTTCCGCCAAGATCAGACGATACCTCAAACCCCATCTCACGATAACCCCTATCACACCACAACTTTAGCGCCGCCGCAACCTTGAGGCTCTCGATAACAGCTGAACCCTTACGCGCATGCCCCTTGTAATTTTCCCTGAGCTCTTCAGGCAACTTGTTGGCGGCATCATTAGCTATCATTTGTAATAGCCTCCACTGGACCGACGTTAAGCTGTCGAGCCTTCTCGTTAACTAAAACCCTCACGAGCTCAGCATCGCTCTCAACGCCATAGTACTTTTTCAGCGCTTCAACTTTATTGAGCGATTCGCCTTCAAATTCCACTTGAACCTGAACTTTCCCGTTTGCAGCCATCCTATCGTAACAGCCAGTTTTAATCCCACTTCCACCATGTCTTTGCCATGCCTAAGCTGTATCTCATCGGTGGGGAAAACGTCCACCACAGAAGCGCCCAACACATCAACGCCCAAGCCTTCGCAGACGCAGGCGGGCACCCAAACATCTTGGTGCTTCCGTGGGCAAACGCTGGGTTCGACCGTAACTACCAAAAACGCAAACTCCTAACAGACTATTTTCGCAGTTTAGGCGCGGAAAACGTCGAATTCGCCGAGTACGACCACTTAGAGGACCACACCAAAAAAATCGCGGGCTCCGACCTTGTCTACCTGACAGGCGGACAAACCAGCGCATTAATCGAGCGAATCAAAAACATACGCCTCGAGGGGCAGCTTAGAGGTTACCGCGGCGTCATAGTTGGACGCAGTGCTGGGGCGCTGGCGCTATGCAGCAAATGCTTAACGACTTGCCGAAGCAACCAAAAGCCCAAAATCGTCGAAGGCTTAGGATTGGTTGACATAACCATGAAAGCGCATTATCGAAGCAACAGAGACGACGTGCTTAAGCGGTTTTCTTTGAAGGAGACGATTTTTGCTGTGCCCTCCAAATCCGCGCTTGTCAGCGAAAACGGCGAACTCTCCGCCATCGGCACAGTCTACGTGTTCAAAAATGGCGAACGCCAAAACTTCACGAACTGCAGCTTATGAGAAGTATCTGTGGCTAAGTTAAACCGCTTAACCTATTAGACATTAGAAAGTTTGGGAGACAAAAGCAAATACAAGATAGGTGGGTGCACTACTTTCTTTTGACGATTGAAATAACGACAGTGACCAAGACAAGTATCAGCAGTGCCGCGCCCAGAACAGTCAAAGCCAATCTTATGGTGGGGTCAGAATGGAAAACCGTCGTTTGCGGAACCACAAACAAGCCGCCAAGGTACGCAGCTAAGAATATGCCGACGAAAGCTGCGCCGACGCCTTCTACGGCGAACAAAAGTTTTGATAAGCCCTTATCTGTTGTCTCCAAGCTAAGCCCTCTGCACTAGCATTTTAGGGGTTAGGGCTATTTAACACTAACCATACCAAGCGGACGTTGAACCGCAAGGATAATATACAGTACACCACGAAATACAATTGAGGCTTGGGCAGTTTTGTCGGAACAGAAATTTGTCACTCCACTAAAAGTAGGCTTACTCATAGTAGCTATCGCATACTTCCTGTTTACACTGCATGCGACCTTTGTTCTCTCATGGATCGGCGAATGGGAGTACATTGGAGCAAATAATCCACAAGTAGCATCTTGGATATTCATCACTGACATCTCGGCCTATGTGTTTTTAATATTTAGATTCATAGCCAGCATCATCACGGTGTCGGCTGTAATTTTGTACTTCATCAAAAAAGGGCTACCTCCAGCAACCACTAACAAGCTGCTGAGAGCGGTTCTAGTTTTTGAAGGGTTGTATTGGATAGGGCTACTGCCATCTGGAATATGGGGCATTTCTCCAACACAAGGAGAATTCAATACTAGTTTGTTGTTGACAACGGGAATCCCCTGCTTGGTCTCCTCAATAGGAATATCCGTTTCCCTGTTCATTTTAGCTTACAAACTTAATCCAAAACGTCCCATCAAAGAGCCGTTGAAATGGGCGTACATTGCGGGCATACTCTATGTGCTATCTTTTTGGCTGAGTAATTCTGGTATGTGGATGACCACTATAATTGATAAAGGTACAGGGTATCTGTTCTCGTATCCTGAAGCCATGGTTAGTTCAGTCCTGACAATAGCAGGATTGCTAACCTTAGCATTATTCACGACGTACTATGCAGGAAAATCAGCTAACATCCAACAAATGGAAGAACTCGAGTTGAGACCCATCGGAGCCATCTTGCTATCTTTAGGCTTATACTTCTTATGGAACTATTTGACGTGGATTTTCTTTGGCGGTTGGAATGAATGGTATGCGTGGTTCTTGGGACACAACCTCGACCTATGGCTCTTGTCACTGCCCCTTGTTGGTTTACCGCTGCTCTTTCACAAAAAAAATCGTCATTCACTAAATAACTAGACTTAAAATAGTAAACCGCTTCAAAGACACGTAACAGTAGAGGTTGGTTTGTTGGTCTGGTTAGGGTTGTTTGATCCTTGTGGAAGAAAAAAGTAGTCGATACATGGTTTCACATTCACATGGCGGGGGTTTCAATATGGAGGTATGTTGTTCTTGTGGTGGAAATCGAACAGCCCACACCGAAACAGAAATGGAGAAACGTTGCAATCCCAAAAAGCAACGTCAGCCTCAAGCGGACGTGTGGTGTGCCGTAAACCAAAACACCCACATAAAGAGTACAGAACAAAATTTTGATCTACTGGTAAGGCAACATTGGAGTAGAGAATACTTAGCGTTCTGTTATTTTCCGGGAAGAACTGAAACCAAGAACTCCGATCCCACAGCAACAAAAAGCCTAAAAGTGCTCCACAGCTTCTTGACGCTCAAATTGTTCTGGAATAAGTAAGCAGGCGTCTTGAGCAGATTCAAAGTAGACGGTGCAAGGAGCCAATTCAAGTCCACATCCAAGTTTATGGTAGAATCATCCACTCTTCCATGAGCCACCTGTATGTACTCAACGCTTTTCCCAGTAGTTTTGAACACGAAACTAACTGCGGTTTCGTCAAGGTTTAGTGTACATTGAACCTTTTGAGGACCAAGAAGGCGAAGAACTCTCGAAATCTCCAGTACCTCGTGGACTTCCACTGATCGGGTATAGGATTCTACGCGGGGATCTACATACGCCTCAAGAAACGTCTTTACGTGCTGGTGGAAGTTGTCCTTTTGTAACTCATTGCCATTATTCGACATGAACCCAAGATTTAGTGAGCGTTCTTTAACAAAATCCACTATCGGCTTCTTTCTAAGGGTTCTTTTTTGAGATACAAATTCGTGGTCAATAAAGGTGTCTAAATTCCAGAACTTTGCCATGCAGTAGGTCGCTAACTCTTCAATTGTCTCTTTTGTTAGATGGTTAGTTTTGAAGACGGAGTGCATCTCATCGAAGTTGTCCCAGTTGGTCTCAAAGATTAGCCCTTGTACATCGAGTTCAGAATAGAATTCTGTGCCCGGGAAAGGTGTAGCGATTCCAAAAGCGGTAGCTGTTAAACCAATCTCTTTAGCGTAAACAGGAAAAGTTTTGATTTCGTCTTCGGTCTGGTCGGGGAGACCTATAACGAATGTGCCTCCTGCTCTGCCACCGTATTCACGAATGTTTTTAACCGCCTGCTTATGGAACTTTGTAGCTACACCTTTTTTAGTTGACGCTAAATCCTTCGCGTTGGGGCTTTCAATACCCATTTCGAATTTAACAATGCCTGCTTGACACATCTTTCGTACTATACGGGGATTATTTGCCATCATATCGGCTCTTACTAATGCCCCGAATTCTATGTTCAAGTCATGCGCCATTATCAAGTCGCAAAGGCGTTCAACCTGTCTTGGGTTTCCGATGAAGTTGGGGTCGGCAAACATAACACTTACAGGTTTATTTGCATGGAATTTTGCCATCTCAAGGATTTCTTTCATGACGTTTTCTGGTGAACGACACCGTGAACAGCCATCGCTCATGCTGGGTTCGCAGCAGAAACTGCATAACCCATGGCACCCCCTAGACATCATCAGTACATCGCAGTCGGTTGTGCGGTCTGCGCTTTTGTAGGGATACTGCCTTAAACGCCGAGCTGGAAAGGGGATACTGTCCAAGTTCTCACTTCTTGGTCTATCCTTATTGTGAATTATTCTTCCGCTCTGCTTGTAAGACGCACCCAAAACTCCTTGCGGAGTGCCCTGCTCCACAAGTTCCCGCATGGTTTGTTCCCCTTCCCCACGGACAACGACATCGATTTGCGGGTAGGAAAGCATCAAGTCAGGAACACTCGTGGGGTGATACCCACCTACAACTGTGGTGGCACCGTAATTCTTAGCTGCCTTCGCCAAACGGAGCGTTTGGTTATGTTCAGTTGCAGACAACGAAATGCCAACTAGGTCTGGACTGTAAAAATCGAGGCATTCCTGGAAGCTTCTTTGATCCAGCTCCATGTCAACAATGCTTACTTGATCAACAGCGTCTTGGATAGATGCTGCTATATATTCTAGACCTAGAGGTATCAAGTCAAAAGCGAAACTCAAGCCTTTTCGACCAGAGGGCTTTACAAGCAAGATTCTTTCGAACGGCAGTTGAAACACCAAAGCTACCTCAAAAGCTAACCATAACCATAAAAACTAATCGTATGTTGTGCGCAAATAGGCATGGAGTATATCTAAAACTGAATGTGATTTTTGAGGGCTAAGTCAATTTTGCGCTCTCTAAAATGGTGGGTACAGACGAAAGCTCTCAGATACTTTTTCGTATTGACTTTTTGGTAGATTTTGGTTTTCCATGTTTGAACCACAAATGTAATAAGTCTACATACAGAAGAGTTGAAGCTGTTGATCGATTATGCCACAGTTCACCGTTAACCAATCAAGAATTGACCCCTACAAGAAATTCAAATTCAGAGTAAAATGGGACAACAAAATCGTTGCCGGAGTCTCCAAAATGAGTCCCCTAAAACGTACAACCGATGTCATAACACATCGTGAAGGTGGAGACTCAAACGTGGAGCGCAAATCACCGGGAAAAACCCACTATGCACCCATCGTCCTCCAGCGAGGCGTAACCCATGACCATGAATTCGAGTCGTGGGCTAACTTGGTTTTTAACAAGAACACTGGATCGATGTCGCTTAAGAACTTCCGCAATGACATAGTCATCGAATTACTAAACGAAGCAGGAGTGCCCGCAATCGCTTACAAGGTTTATCGATGCGAGGTCTCAGAATACACGGCACTGCCTGATTTGGATGCAGGCGAAAACGCCGTTGCGATACAGAGCATCACGATTGAGCATGAGGGCTGGGAAAGAGACACTGCAGTAGCCGAACCCAAAGAAACCTAGGTGCACACTTTGCCTAGTCAACCAAACAGTAACAGGGGAACCCTGATTCTGCTAGCGCCCAACGCCAAAGACGCAAACATATCCGCCGCCAACAGCTACTTCGTGTTCCAGTACAACCCAGAAAAGCTGGTCCACACCTTCAACCCATCCATACCCACTGGAAACACCGCTGTAGACGCCCAAGCCCCTTCACTGGAGCTTTTCAACCTAACATTCGAACTTGACAGCACAGACCTCGAACCCCAAGCCCAAAACAAAACGGCCACAGACCTTGGCATCCACCCCGCCTTAGCCATGCTTGAGGCCATGGTGCAGCCACAGGTCGCCGCCAACAAGATGTCTCTGCCCATTGTTGTTTTCAAGTGGGGCGCGAAGCGAGTGGTAGCGGTGAGGGTTGTTGGTTTAAGTGTTGAAGAGACCGCTTTTGACGTAAGTTTGAACCCGACGCGTGCTACGGTTAATTTGACGCTTAGAGTTCTGGATGGCGCAGAGGTTAACAGCCATTTGGGTGCCCGTGGCGTCTACGCAAATCAGCAGGCAGTGCACGCCACCTTGGTTGATGCGTACAAGTTGCAAACGGGGCAAGCGCCATCGACGGGGAAAGTGACAGGGGCATCGGCGACTGTAGCTTCAACGGCCGCCGCTAAAGCTAAAGAAAGCAAAACCAAAATAAGCGCATAACAAGCCTCACCCGCTTTTCTTTCTTTATCCACGACTACACATGCAATCCCAGAGTCGGTTTCGGGCAAACCGTTCTCAAGGTTCTGGAAGCACGGCGGGCACACCTCTATGTGAACGGCAAAAAGATGTCTAAGAGCCGCGGCAAAGTCTACTACACAAGTGACGTGCTGACGAGGGAGTTTAGCGGGGAGCAGTTACGGTTTTCCCTCATTTACGTGCCCTACCGTGCCCAGTTGAATTTCACTTTTGAGATGCTCCTTGCGGCAAGCAGAAAACTGGACGCAGTTCGTGGGTTGGTTGTGGATTTGCAGGAAAACACAGCCGCCAGCCAAAGTAAAAGAGACCCCAAAGCGGGGCAGAAATAACCGCTGACTTCGAAGCCAACATGAATAACGACTTGAATGTAAAAGCTGCCTTCGACAGCCTAACTGAAAAACCAACCGAAATCCACCAGAAACGCAACAGTTGGCTGCGCGGAACTAAAAAATGTGTTAGAAGGCTTGCGCCGAGTATACAGTGTACTGTGGTGCCTATTCTAGTTCGCCGACGAGTTTGATGCGGCTAAAGTTTTCGTCTCGGTGCGGTGCCATCTCTAAGTCTTCGGTAAGGTCTTTACCTGCGCTGTGCATACTCATGTGTTCGCCTTCCCTCCAGAAACTGCTGTCTGTGACGTCGTAGACTTTGCCTTGGTAGGCTATCCATGCGGGTTTACCGTTTTTGCCGTCGTTTGCTATGAGTTCTTCTTGTGTAACTTTTTTTGTTTGTGCCAAAAATTTCACCTATACCTATTGGGTTTGAAGGGGGCTTTAAAGGTTTAGGGGCTTGCCTGCTTAGGAGGAGATGACCTGTGTTTTGTAGTTGGCGTCTATGTAGATACTGCCGATGCCGCTTACGCGGTTCGTGATTTCTATATTGCTTTGGGCGGGGTAATTGTTGGATTGGATTGGGGATTTGTCGCCTGAGAAGTTGTTAAGGTTGGTGTTGATGTCGCCGAAAACGTTGGTTTCGGAGGTTATTTTTGCGCCTACACCGCTGTCTATGACTAAGCCCAAGTTTATAGAGCCCGTGACGGTCTCGGCGTCTACTGCCAAATTGCCCTGAAAGGTTCTGGTTTGGGTTATATCCATGTTAACTGCACCCGTGGTTGAATGCAGATTCAGGCTGCAGTTGCCGTTGACGTTGGTTTCAGCCATGCGGTAGTTAACTTCGCCTGTAGTGGTGGATAGCGTTAGGTTTCCTGCGATGATGACGTTGCTCTGCAGATTTGCTTCCACCTCGCCCGTCGTGGCGCGCAGTGTGAGGCTTTGGATGGTGGTGGGTTTGTCAGCGGAGAAGCTAACCTGCCCCGTGCTCGAAGTCACGTTCAAATTGAGGTTTAGGGCGGGGTCAACAAAGATTTGGCAAACCACGTTCGCTGTCCCCGACAAAGCATCCTCCACCGCTACCTTTGCATCTACGGTTAAGACGTCGCCGACGGTCTGGTTCACAAATGCCACGCTTAGGGGGTTTTCGCCGCCTGTGATGCCGCGTGAACCGTTGACTTGGATGAAGATGCCGACGTTGCTGTCACCGATTTTGCTGGTGAAAATGGTTACTCGGCCGACGTCTGTGTCGAAGTTGAGGTTCAGCGTTTTCACGCCCTCCGTTTGGTCGGAGAAGGAACTGCTGGTGCCCCAAGTTGAGAATGGCGCAACAAACACTGCAGCAATAACCACCACCGTCACCAAAATCGCAACCAAAGCCACGGCTCCTATCACGTAGGGGTCTTTTCTTAGGGGCGGGAGGGGTTTAGCTGGGGCGGCTGGTGGGGTGAAGGTGGTGAATGGGGTGCCGCATTTGTGGCAGAAATGCGCATCCTCTTCTAGCTGGGTTCCACATCGACGACAATAAGGCAACAGTTTCTCCTCAGAGAAGGGGTATAGTATCGTCAAAATTTAAGCGTTACCAAGAAGGTTTGACTTACGCTTCTTGCGGTAAAGTAACCATACCGCGATGACAAGCACCGCAACCAGAAGGGCACAAACGGCAATAACTAAAATCGGCAACGCCTCAACCATTGGAACATCAACAGTAAAATTGACTGCTTTGGGCGCTGCCTCGTTTCCAGCCAAATCCACCGCGTAAATGACGAGGGTGTGGTTGCCGTTAGCTAGTTCCATTAAGGTCAAGTTTCCAGTGATGGTAAAAGTCTCGTTGTCTAAAGTGTACCTCAGTTGGGAAGAAGGTTCGCTGACGCTGAAATTCAGAGAAACCGCGCTTTTGGTGTAGGTTGCGTTTTGTGGCGAGAGTACGATGATGACTGGTGGTAGGTTGTCTCCGGCCCACGGCTTCATCAGGGGATAGTGGTCGGTGATGTCTGCGCCCTGAGTAACCATTGTGAATGGGCTGTCGCCTATCCCGTTGCCGTCTGCATCTACTCCGTTGTAGTCCCTGTAGTAGTTGCCTTCTTTGCCATCGTCAAATGTGTTTGTGACGTTTAGGGCAGATAAAGAAGATTCAACGTTTTTTGAATTATCGAAGTTGTTGTGGACAAACATGTTTCCATAGGAGCCGTCGGTGAGGTCAACTCCTAGTTCACTGTTAAAGACTTTATTTTCATAAAACAGGTTTCTAAAAGCGCTGCTTAAGTATAAACCGTATTGGTTGTGGTCTAAGTCGTTTCCGCTGATTGTGTTTTCGGCGGCTGAGTTGTACAAGTGGATGCCTATCCAGTTGTATCTTACTGAGTTGTTTCTGACTATGTTACTTGTTGATGCACCTACGTCGATACCTGTACTTACGCTATAAACCGTGTTGCCTTCTACAGTGTTGTTTGCGGACTGGTAGAGCCAGATGCCCTCTCTGTCACAATTAGTGACTACATTGTTTGAGATTGTGCAGTTGATTGCGCCAAGAAGATGGATGCCCAACTTAAATTTCCATGGTGGACTCGCTGAGGGATTGTCAATCGTTAATCCCTTCACTATCACGTTGTTTGCGCTAACCAGAATCGCAGGTTGCACATCTATAACCCAACTGTTAATAACCGCGCCCTTCTGGCCTATGAGTGCTATTGACTGTTTGATAACCAAGCTGCCGTTGTATTGCCCTGCTTTAACGTAGATTGTATCGCCGGGATCTGCGCGGTTAATGGCTTCCTGTATGGTTGGGTAATCGTCTGGAACCACAATCGTCTTTGCCTCATCTGCATAGACAGGCAGAACGAGACCTGCCAAAGATGCACCTAAAAGCAGACTAATCAGCAGCCCAGCAGCTTTGTCCGTTTCTATCCAGCCACCCCAGCCATATGTTTTCGAATTGGTTTTTTCCTCAGAGCAAAAAACGCAATCAAGGGTACCGCTATTAACAGCGGGAAAAGCGCAAAGGTAGATAGTTCGGGTACGGAGGGGGAAGGCGAGGTTTCAGGTATAGTTATGGTTTGGGTGCTGCTCCACTCGCTTGTTTCCCCTTCAAAATAGAAATCGTATGTTGGACCGCCAGGGATAGGTTGTATATGACCGTACGGGACTGCCCGAAAACTGCCGTATAATGCTTGCACTTGAACATCACCCTCTCCGCCTTGGGTGATAGATTGGACGAAATAAGAGGGCAAAGCTGCTACAGTGTAACTTGACGTCGAAGCTTGATATGGAACCGAATAGGTATCGCCAAGGCTGTAGCCGCTGGAGCTGGGGCTGAAGGGATAGTACGTCCATTTGTCTTCATAATGTCCTTTGTACCTGAAATTATAGTAAGACGCACCAGAGGGATTCTTGATTACCACTTCTATCGTCTTGTTTTCCACATGGTAGCCGGGGGTTGTTGTGGTTGTTGTTTTGCCAGTGTAGGGGTCGGTTGAAGAAGTTGTAGTCGGCGCTACGTCGTATGAATGGTCTACGTACTTCAGGCTGAATTCGGTAATTGCAGGATAACTTGACTGAGCAGAGGCAGATTCAACCAGCATCAAACCAGAAGCAACTAAGACAATTATGAGGGCTAAAGCGGAGGTTTTTCTCATCTAAACCACAAAAAGACTTGAGGCGGGTTTAGCTTTAAAGGCTTCTTGTACAGGTTTGTTGACTAATCCAAGTCAAGGTTTCTGGACTAAGGCAGGAAAGTCACTAAAAGCTGATTATACTAGTCTTTAAATGCTGAAATCACCATAGAATAAATTGAGTTAAGGGTTTTATCGCATAACACATGAGGCTGAAAAAGCATCAGTGAAAGCCATAAAACGTCTGAGGAGTCTGTCGCGTTAACTAATAAAACAGAGTTAGATATTTTTGAGAGTTTAGACGACGGTGTTTTTGCTCTAGACCGAGATTGGACTATTCTCTATGCTAACTCAAGTTTGTGCAGAATGTGGAACGTCAGCCTTGAAGATGTAATCGATAGGAACTTTTGGACATGTTTCCCTAAACTAAAAGGAACCGTCATTGAAGAAAACTTCCGTGACGCAATGGAAAAAAATGAATATAGACACTTCGACACCAAAGGCTACATCGCAACTGGCTACTATGAAGCAAAAGTTATCCCTGCACCCAAAGGAATCTCAATCGTACTAAACGACATAACCAAACGGAAGAGAGCTGAGGACACTCTTCTGCAAAAGCAGAAAGAACTTACCCGCATCTTGGATTCTTCGCCAGTAATAATTTTCTATAAGGATAAAGAAGGCAAACTTATACAAGCCAATGAAGCATTTGCTGAAGTCCTTAGAGTACCTAAAGAGAGTTTGTTGGGGAAAACAGTTTTTGACCTATATTCAGCCGAACTTGCCCAGAACATGACAAACGATGATATTGAAGTTTTTAATTCGAAGCTTCCTAAATTGGGTATAGAAGAGCCCTATGAGTCTCCAACTGGAGTTAGATGGATAAAAACAGACAAATATCCAACTTTTGCCGAGAACGGGGAGGTAATTGGGCTGATAGGTTTCTCAGAAGATATAACTGAACGCAAGAAAGCTGAAGAAGCGCTTATACGGGACAACCGAAGGTTCAATGAGATTCTTGAAAGTATTTCGGATGATTTCATGGTTCTTGATTTTAACTGGAACTTTGTTTATGCAAACAGTCAAGCATCAAAACTTGTCGGTTTGGAACCTGAAGATATAGTTGGCAAAAACTTTTGGGAACTTTTTCCTAAGAATAAAGGAACCCCCTTTGAACAAAACTTACGCGAAGCAATGGAAAGAAGAGAAGTCAGACGCTTCGAAATACATGGACAATACTGTGGGAGAGATAAACTGATGTCTACCTATCCCTCAGTTGAAGGAATAGCTTTAATTGCCACAGACATAACCGAACGTAAAAAACTGGAAAAGAAAGTAAAAGAGTCTGAGCATTTTGCCGCCATAGGACAAACGGCGGGCATGGTTGGACATGACCTTCGCAACCCTTTGCAGACTATAATAAGTGAACTCTATCTTGCGGAAGGCGAGCTAAAAACAGTGCCTGAAGGTCCACTGAAAGCTGCCTTGAAGGAAAGTCTAGAGGACATTTCTGAGCAAGTCGTCTACATGGACAAGATTGTCAGTGATTTACAGACGTTCGTTAAGCCAGTGGAAGCCCACAAGCAAATAGTTAACCTAAAAGAGCTAACGGTTTCAACACTGGCACAAGTCAATGTTCCAGAAAATATCCAGACACACATGTCGATAGATGAGAAAATAAAACTAAACATTGACCCCCAGTTGCTAAAAAGAGTTTTAATCAACCTAATGACTAATTCAGTTCAAGCCATGCCTCAGGGCGGAGAAATAACAATACAAGGAAATACGGATGCGCGCAAGAAAAAAGCGCGAATAACAGTTACAGATAACGGACCGGGAATTTCTGAGGAGATTAAACCTAAAATCTTTACACCTTTGTTTACTACAAAAGCAAAAGGTCAAGGTTTCGGGTTAGCTGTATGCAAAAGAGTCATTGAGGCACAAGGTGGAGTAATCTATTTTGAAAGCAAGGTGGGCATGGGAGCTAAGTTCATAATGGACCTCCCTTTATGCAAGTAATGCGGATTTTTTTTAAGTAACTACTTTTTATACTCCAAGCGGCCCATTAAATT
This sequence comes from Candidatus Bathyarchaeota archaeon, assembly GCA_023488905.1. Classification (GTDB taxonomy): domain Archaea; phylum Thermoproteota; class Bathyarchaeia; order Bathyarchaeales; family Bathycorpusculaceae; genus Bathycorpusculum. The sequence continues at coordinate 34,238 of JAMDCQ010000014.1, read as the reverse complement.
TAGGTAGAGTTTTAGGGAGTTTGATGGCGTGACTTATTTTGTTGACCGCGCCGATGCGGGCAAACGCTTAGCAGTGGCCCTCAAAGGTTTCGCTGGCGGGGACGGGGTGGTTTTGGCGATTCCCCGCGGCGGCGTAGTCGTGGGCTACGAAATTGCTGAGGCGCTGGATTTGCCGTTGGACGTGATTATCCCCCGCAAGTTGGGCGCGCCTTAT
>JAMDCQ010000014.1:0-34014 GCA_023488905.1 Candidatus Bathyarchaeota archaeon | reverse complement strand
CTTTCCTGAGTTGGCGATTGGGGCGGTTGCCGAGGATGGTTCGGCGGTGCTTGACAGCAACCTCGTCGAGTACCTCGATGTCAGCCAAGAATACATTGCAGAGGAGAGCGAGCGGCAGAGGCGCGAGATTGAGCGGCGGCAGGGCGTGTACCGCCAAGGCATGGCACCGCGGCAGATTGCGGACAAAGACGTCATCATAGTGGACGACGGCATAGCCACGGGGTCCACCATGAAAGCCGCTTTAACTTCGGTGAAAAACAAAGGTGCCAAAAGCTTAACCGTCGCCATCCCCGTCGGACCCCCCTCCACCATCGAAGAACTCAAGAAAATGGCTGACCGCGTCGTATGCCTCTACACGCCCGAAGACTTCCAAGCCATCGGACAATTCTACCAAGACTTCAGCCAAACCAGCGACCACGAAGTTATCTCCCTCCTCAAAAAGTGCAGACAAAACACCGCCAAAACAGGAGCCCCCCTGCCATGACCCATACGCAGATGGAACTCAAAATCCCCGTCGGCAGCGTCGAAGTCGAAGGCACCCTCTACTTGCCCTCGGGCGTGCGGGGTGTGGTGGTTTTTGTGCATGGCAGCGGAAGCAGCCGCTTCAGCCCACGAAACCAGTACGTCGCCAAAATCTTCAACAAAGCCGCCTTGGGTACGTTGCTGTTTGATTTGTTGACTGCGGAGGAGGAAGAGGAGGATGAGTTAACGGCGCACTACCGCTTCAACATAGATTTGCTTGCGGAGCGGCTTGTGGGCGTTACGAAGTGGCTTAGAACGGATTCTTCTACGCGGAACTTGAAGCTGGGCTTTTTCGGTGCCAGCACGGGTGCGGCTGCGGCTTTGATTGCGGCGGCTCAACTGCCCGAGGCGGTGGCGGCGGTAGTTTCCCGCGGTGGACGCCCCGACTTAGCAGGCAAATACCTTGAGCAGGTGAAGGCGCCGACGCTGTTGCTTGTAGGGGGCTGGGATGAGCAGGTTATAGAATTAAACAAGCAAGCCCAAAGCCAGATGCACAACCAAAACAGACTCGTCATTATCCCCGCGGCCACGCATCTCTTTGAGGAACCCGGTAAACTTGAGGAAGTCGCCCATCACTCGACGGAGTGGTTTGTGCGGTTTTTGGGTTGAAAAAAGAAAGAAAATGGTTTGTTGAATTTCTTCGTCGTTTTTTATGGTGGCGGCGGTGGCGAGTTGTTTGGCATGTTGTTGTTGACTGTGACGTTGACGTTTACGTTGTCTTTCTTTTCCTTCTTGCCGAACAGCATCATCACTATGGTGAAGATTAGCCATGCGATGAAGCCGTAGATGACTCCGTTGAAGACTGCGATGATAGCGGTGACTGCGTCTACGCTGCCTCCGACGAGGTAGCCTGCGGCTGCTTCAGTGCCCGGTAAGACTGCGTTGTAGATGGCTTGCCCCGGCGGAATTGCAACGTTGCCGAGGGTTAAAACGACGAGTATGGCGAATACTGCTAAGAATACTAATGCGCCCTTCATACTCCATTACTCCATGCCTTAAGTAGCGCTTATTCGGTTATTGAACATATAAGCTTTGTTTCAAACCGCAATACACGTCCATGCCGTCAACAAAGAAAAAGGCAAAAAAAGCCTAAAAACGGCTTAAAGCTTAATGTTAACGGTCTTGGAGAAGTAGCCAAACGGCATCTTGACGCGGTCACCGTACACCCGCTTGAGGATGTCAGTTAACTCCGAGTTTTCGTTGAAGCGGTACTTGTAGGTGCCCTGTGTGCTTTTGATTTCGGCGGATTGCGGGGTCGGTTAGAGACGCTTTCGATGCTGCGGGGGTTCGGATAGTGCAGAATAATGGTGAAGTAGCTGGGCAGGTCGTTTTCCATCTGCATGTTTACGTCATTCCCATGTATCCCCGAAACGCTTCCAGTCACGATGGGGCCTTCCGTGACCACACAACTCCGCGCGGCCAAGAGGACTTGGCACTGGACGCCGAAAAGTTAAGGCGCCATATTGTTCAGGTTCCTTAAGATTAAGTCACAATTATGGTGAGCGATGAGTTAACTGGAGTTTGCATACTTAGCCATCTCGGCTTTGCTTGGCAATTTAGGGCTTTGTCAAATTGGGTTCGCAAAAATGCTTATGTTTCTATGAGGGCGTCATCTTGTGACGAGGATAGGGCAGTAAAGGGGACGACTTGAACTGATAACAGTTTCTTCCATAGTAGCTCCACTAATGACCTTCTTAGCATCCATGATTATCGGGGCAAGCTTCAACTTCTTCGCAATACCCAAAGTAAAAAGAGCTATCTTGCTTGTTGTTTTTGCAGTTGTAGCTGGCTCACTCGCATTAATTTTAGCTACTGAGTTTAGGGGTACTTTGGTGTTGATGTATGAGTTCCAAAGTTTTGCTGCCATTTTCGAAGCGATAGGTATTGATATCATAAAATACAACGCTACGATAGTGGCAAGTCTAATCCTTGTTGCTATAATGGAGACCGGTTTAGCTGCAGGCTTCATCGCCGCCTGCCGAATCAGCTCGACACAGGCCCAAGACAACCCGTCATTATACCATTAAGCAAGGTTGAAGTCAAACGCATGATTCAAAACGCCAAAGAATCTCACCGACGCAGCATATAGTTGGCGCATTTTTAATTATCATTGCGCTTTGTTTTTGGCGACGATAGGTTTTTATGTTCCGCCTATGTCTCTATGGTGCACTAACGTATATTAAACCGTTAAAACAATGGATTGATGGACCAGTATGGTACGAAAAGCAAGAATACGCCTCACAAGCACCGATTACGCGAAACTAGAAGAGGTTTGCGGAGAACTACGAAGCATCGCTTCTAAGACAGGGGTCAAAATGAACGGTCCAGTCCCGTTGCCGACTAAACGCCTACGTGTTCCGGTCCTTAAAGGTCCATCAGGCGAAGGCACAGCAACATGGGATCGCTGGGAAATGCGCATCCACAAACGCTTAATCGACATCGACAGCGAAGAGCGCGTCATGCGCCGCATCATGCGTATCCGTGTACCCGAAGAAGTACACGTCACAATCGAACTTATCTAAACAATTTCAATTTTTAATTTTCAGTTTTCAGCACTTAGCAAACTCTTTAAATCCCGCTTCTGTTACCTCAAACTTCTCAGAGGTGGACAAAAATGAAAGAATGGCAATGCGTCCTACTGAGCCATCACGAGGAAGTCGGTAAAGTCATTATAGAATGGCAAAAGCAGGGCTGGCGGCTCCACACCTACAATACCGCGGGCATGGGTGGCGCTTGGAATTACACAGTGAACCATTATTTGCTCTTCGAGCGAGGAGAATAACCATTTTTGTTTAGAGTAACAAATAGGTTATGATTGTGAGGGCAACTGCGGGAACAAACGCCGCTACCCACACCGCCTTGTTTAGGCTGAAGATTTTGTAGCCATCTAAGACGCCGAAGGGAATCAAGTTAAACAACGCCATAAACGAGTTGATGTAGGCTGAAAACAGGAACATACCTGAATAAACGCTGACTGGCAAAGCAAGCCCTAAACCCAGAAATGACGCTGCAAAAATCATGTTTGTTATTACGCCGGCGATTGAGATTTTGAGGTAGTTCTTGGGTGATGGGGGTTGACCGCCGATCATCATGGCGCCAGGCGCGATCATTTTAAACGGCAAGAACACCGAAACCAGCGTTAATACTGCGCCCCAGGTGGTGAGGCGGAACTCTGCCCACATGCCCGCTTTCTGCGCCATGACTTTGTGGGCAATTTCATGAACCAGAAAAGACATAGTCATAATAGTTGCGAAAACAGCTAACACATCCCATGTCCACTGGAATCTAAAGCTGCCTGACAGGTTCCCATAGATCCCAATTGAGACACCGATGCCGACTACAAGCGCCGCTGCGATGCCGATGTGTTTGACTTCTTTTTTGCTAAACCGTATACGGTACCGTCGCTGGAGCGGTTGTTGACCAAACACGTAACTGTAGTTGTAGCTGTTGTAGGATTGGGATGTCATTACTTGTTCTTGGCGTTCGGCTCGGGCGTTGCCGATTTTTGGGCAGTTGTGGTTTTCGGGTATGCGGTGTGCACTGCAGAATTGTCCGCCGCAGTAGGGGCAGCGGAAGGGCATCATGGTTTCTGTACTGCAGGCTTGGCATTTCATGGTTATTGGGCGCCTTTTCACTGTTAATGCAGTTGGTATCTTATATTTTTACGCCAAAAAGTTGTGCAAAATTGAGGAAGAACAGTATCATAAATGCTTTAAAGTAGCACACCATAACAACAACCGAAAGGGATAAGGGAGTCTTTGCCTGCTTGAAGCCATTTAGCTTTGTCCATGCTTCAGACCTTCATTTGGGGTATGCGCAGTATGGGTTAGAGGTGCGTAGGCAAGACTTCGACAACGCGTTCAGCGAACTCGTGGACAAAACTATCGAGCTAAAACCTGACTTTATGATTATCGCGGGCGACCTCTTCCACCAAGCCCGCCCCAGCAACCACACCTTGGAAAACACTATTCGCAGTTTTAAGCGCCTAAAAGACGCAGGCATCCCCGTCCTAACGGTAGACGGTAGCCACGACTCCGCGCCAAACACCATAACCAGCACCATCCTCTACCCACTTGACAGCGCAGGCCTAATCATCCACCTGCCACGGCACAAAGGCGCCTGCTGGACTAAACCCGACTGCTGCTACGTGTATGGCATCCCCAACTACCACAACCGCCACAAAACACAGGAAGCTCTTCCCAGATTCATGGAAGAAAACCCTCCGACGCCTCAGGATGCGGTTGCGAACATCTTTGTTTTCCATGGCGCTGTGGATTTGCCTGAGGTTAAGCCGCCCTATATTGAGGCTGAAATCTCTCCCGATTTATTGCCCGAGGGCTTCTGCTACTACGCCGCAGGACACATCCACGACCGCCACATGGGCAAATTCAAAAGCGGCCTCTTAGTGTACAGCGGCTGCATCGAAACCGTCGGCTACGACGAAGCCAAAATCACCAAAGGCTTCTACCATGTCCAAGTAGACGAAAAAGGCCAAGTCACACCTGAACTAATCGAATTAACCTCTCCCCGCAGATTCATCATCTTAGAGTATGACTTTACTGGGATGGCTTCGGCGAAGATCACCGAGCAAGCCGCCCAGATGGTCAAAGAAGCAGACGAAACAGACGCCATAATAATCCCAGTCCTCAAGGGAACGTTGCCCGCGGAAGCCAGCCGCACTGAGGTGGATGTGCCCAAAATCCGCTGCGCCGCCCAAAAAGCCCTCCTCGTCCACCCCATCGTGCAGCTTAAAGAAACCGCCGTCGCCGACGAAGTAGTGCGCTCCATTTTCGAGGGCGAATTCAAAGACCTAAAAACCAAAGCCTTCGACTACTTCGTGCAGATTTTCGCAGACCGCTACGACAAAGAAGACGCCGAAAAAATCGCCCACACCGCGCTGGGCTTGATTGAGCCGCTAAGCCGCAAACAGGACGAAAAAGTCAAGCAAACAATCGAGGAGCTGACCAAATGAAAATCGACATCGTCCAGCTCGAAAACATCCGCAGCCACACAAAATCCACCGTGCCCTTCACTCGCGGCTTCAACTGTGTCGTCGGCGGGGTTGGATGCGGCAAATCCAGTGTGCTGTACGCGGTGGATTTTGCTTTGTTTGGGGATTCGGTGGGGCGTAGTTTTGAGTATTTGATGCGTGAAGATGCGGATTGGTGTCGGGTTACGGTGCAGTTCACGCAGAACGGCAACACCTACAAGCTTACCCGAGGGTTGAAGCGCAAGGGCAAGGGCATAAGCCAAGACTTTGAGCAGCTTAAACTCTGGGAAGACGACCGCCTCATTGCCAGCATGAAAACCGAAGCCATCGCCGAACAATTCAAAGCCATCACCGGGCTGGATAAGGAGCTTTACCGCGAAATCGTCTGGTTCCGCCAAGAACACCTCAAAGAACTGCTGGATGCGGCTCCACGGGACCGGCAGAGGCGGCTGGACGAGCTTTTCGGTTTATCTGACTACGAGACCGCATGGAGCAACATAGCTCAGTATCAACGTGACTACGAAACCGAGAAGCGCGTCTACGAGAAAGACCCCGATGTCAGCGGTTTGGAGAAGCTAAACGCGGAATACAATCGTGCCAGCGAGGAGTTTACGTTGCTGGAGATGGCTCTGGAGGATTCAGTTCAGAGACTAGAGGTTGCCAAACGTGCGCTGGAAGAAGCCGATTTACGCCTCAAACGCTCCGAAGAGAAGAAACTCGCAGTCGAAGAACTCAAACGTAAAGAAGCCCGCTTAAACGCCAACATCGCAAACATGACCAGAACGCTGGTGTCACTGACTGAGCGCTTTGAAGGCAAAAAAACCATAATCGACAACCTAATGCAGCGCCAGAACTCGCTGGATAGTCAAATGAAGCTTTGCATCGGCAAACTGGAGCAGGCAGGATTACCAACCAATCAGCCTTATGAGCAGCTAAGCGCATGCCTCGCAGGATTTGATGACAGAATCTCTCAACTCCGCGCCGAGCAAGAAGCCACCTCACGAAGCCTGCAACAGGACCAAAAAAGAGCCACAGCACTATCTGAAGCCTCCCAAGATAGCAAATGTCCCGTTTGCAGTCAACCCTTAACGGGCAACTACAAAACGGGTTTGCTGGATAACATAAAGCAGGAGAATGCCGAGCGCGAAAAAGCCATCAATCACCTGCGGCTTGAAGTTGCGACCCTGCAGAAAACCAAGACCGTTGCCTCTCAGGCATACAGTGACTTGCAAACTTGCTTAACCCGCGGTTCTGATTTGAAGGCGCGTATCGCCGAGGAAGAGGGCAACTTGAAAAATCTTGCCGCCGAACTTGAAGCGCAGCAACGCCTCGAGGTGGCTCAGCAAACTGAGCTCGATGCATGTGTGGCTGAAATCGCCAAATTCGACCTCTCCGAGTTGCAGGCGGCTAAAGACAGAAAAGACCACGCCCTCAAGCAATACTACGCCGTCGAATCCGACCTGCGCACAAAAGAGAACCGCAAAACCGACTTAGCCCGCCGATTAGACGACACCAAAGACCGCATTAACCTTGCCCAAGAAAAGCTTGAGCGGATGGAAAAAATCCGCCGAACCATTGAACTCCTCAGCGCCATCAGAGACGCCTACAGAAGCATCCAACCCAAACTCCGCAGTGAATTCGTAAAAGTTCTACGCAATTTCGTTCAGCAGATACTTGACAGCCTCGTCGGCGGCGAAACCCCTATGCTAAACATTATCGACGACACCTACAGCCCATACGTAAAAAGCGAATCAGGAGTAACCCGCGAAGTCAGCAACCTCTCGGGCGGAGAGCGTACGTTGTTGGCGTTTGCTTACCGCTTGGGGTTAGGGCAGTTGATTATGCAGTCGCGGACGGGTCACGGGTTGAGTATGTTGATGCTTGATGAACCCACCGAGAACTTGGGTAGCGAAGACGGCAGCATAGAGCGATTAGCCGAAGCCATAAGCCGTTTCAAGGCGATAGAGCAAATAATTGCAGTTACACATAGTGAAGCCTTCGCCGCGAAGGGTGATCACGTAATTATTTTGGAGAAGGAAGCTGGTGTTAGCAAAATATCTATTGAACGCTAAACCTGTCTGTGACACCGTGGTAGCCATTAATTATATGTCTTCTGACTGAGTAGATAAGTCCAAAAAAAACAAGCCCAAAACCCAAATACTGTAGATAAATCAGGGGAGAATTCTGATTTGTCGCATTAAAATTATCAAAGGAGTAACCCAGTAGTTTACCTAACTCAACCTGAAAAATAATGAATGAAGTCATCGATAACTGGTTAGCTGAATACATGTTTTGAATAATAGCTAAAATCAGTAGCAAAATTCCGGCAGCCGATATGCCGATATATAGTCCCATCTTATTTTTTGAAGGATTCTGCCAAAATTTAACTATCGAAGCGCATTTTATGGCTAATGACGCCGCAATCAAGCTGAAGAAGGGAAGTGCCTGATATAGGTACTTTACAGAGCTGGTGTAGGGTACTTTTAAGTTGAGTACGACTCCCAGATACATAGTCAAAGCTACGATTGAAATGATTGGCACCAAGAAAATCGCGTCAAACATAAGGGCTTGTCTTTGGATTTGTTTTCTGAAAGCTAAACCCACAATTAAGGAAGCGACTACCGCTACTGCAAATAGATACCCTAACCCATAGTTTAACAGGAAAGTTCCCACGAACGAGCAAGTGGGAACCACCCCTGGAGCGTTGAAATCACTGAAGTCTGAGTGGTCAAACATGTAACCCAACCCCTTCGGCAGATGATTTGGCATCATGTAGAAGTTAACAGTGTACCAAACCAATGTAGCAAGCACCAGTGGCAAAAAGAAAAAAGTCAGCTTGACGAATAAACCCCCGATTTTTTTCCGTTGATAATACAAATAGAAAAGCGCCAGTGGAATCAAAGTGAAAACAGCAAACAATTTTGTGTAGAACGCCAAGGCAAACAACCCTCCGGATGCAACCACGAGTTTGCTGCTGCCCTCCCGGAAAGCCAAGATGCCCGTATAGAGAGAAAATAAGCTAAAGAAGAGGCATTGCGTGTCTATAAGAAAACTGTTCGATAAGACCAATTGCCAAGGAGTTAATGCAAACAGCGCTGAAGCAACCAGTCCTGTTTGTTTGCCATATAGGGTTTTGCCGATTTGATATATTAGAAGTGTGCATCCGAGTCCAAACAGGGTCATTAGGAATACACCAGTAGTTATTGAGGTGCCGAAGATTTTGAAGAAGAGACCTTCTAAGTAGAAACCCAACGGTGGTTGATTGATTAAGCTTCCTTGGACTTCAACAAAGGGCATGCCCCACATAGTTACGCCTAAAGCCGCTTTATGTTCCCATGCGGTATCGGGGTTTTCGAAGGGACCGATTGAAAGGGAAACCAAGGCTACCCCAACTAGGAGAGCTATGATTGGTGTGTGGTTGTTTAGGGCAGTTTTGAATCCAGTCAGCACATTTATCGCAGTTAATTAGTGTCTGTGTGGCTATAAAATTTTGTAGAAGCTCTCGACTTACCAATCTACCTTTTAGGGTGCTAGAAAGAATTAAATCGTGAACGTTTCCTCTAATACTCCATGAAACCTTTTCTGGGCTACCTAAAAGAGGAAAACATGAGCCTCTTCACCGACTACTACGAACTCACCATGTGCGCCGCCTACTACGACAACCAAAACTTCGAGGTCGCCACCTTTGACCTCTTCATCCGCCGCCTGCCTGAGACCCGTAGCTACTTCCTCTTCGCAGGCCTAGAAGAAGCCCTCGGCTACCTCCAAAACATCAGATTCACTGAGGAGCATCTGGCTTACCTCAGAAAACAGGGCTTCAAAGAAGACTTCCTCGCTTATCTGAAAAACTTTAGGTTCACAGGCGAAGTATGGGCGGTGCCAGAGGGAACAATCGTGTTTCCAAATGAGCCGCTTATCCGTGTAACCGCCCCCATCATCGAGGCGCAGCTAGTCGAAACCTTCCTGCTAAACAGCATTAACTTGCAGACTATGATTGCCTCCAAAGCCAGCCGCGTAGTCCAAGCCGCCAAAGGCAAAGCAGTCATAGAGTTCGGTTTGCGAAGGGAACCTGGCATAGACGCGGGCGTAAAAGTTGCGCGCTCCAGCTACATCGCAGGCTGCCAAGGCACAAGCAACGTCCTAGCAGGCTTAATCTACGACATCCCAGTCTTCGGCACCATGGCACACAGCTTCATCATGTCCTACCCCAAAGAAATCGACGCCTTCCGAGCCTTCGCCAAAACCTTCCCCCAAAAATCCACCCTGCTCATCGACACCTACGACGACATAGCAGGCGCCCAAAAAGCTGTCGTAGTTGCTAAGGAGTTGGAAGCAAAAGGCGTCCGCCTCGGCGGGGTCAGGTTGGACAGCGGGGATTTGGCTCAGACCAGCAAGAAAGTCAGATCAATCCTCGACGCCCAAAACTTGCATTACGCTAAAATCTTTGCCAGCGGCGACTTAGACGAATACAGAATCGCCGAGTTGCTCGCCGCAGATGCACCGATTGACGCGTTTGGCGTGGGCACAAAGATGGGAACCAGCGCCGACCGACCCTACCTCGACGGCATCTACAAGCTCTGCGAAACCCAAACCGCCAGAGGAGAATTTTCACCTATCATGAAACTCAGTAAAGACAAAAACACCTTGCCGGGAAGAAAACAGGTTTACCGCCTCCGAAACGGGGATGGTTCCTTCCGAAAAGATGTGATTGCGCTCGCTGATGAGCCGCCTGTGGGGGAACCGTTACTTCTAAAAGTCATGGAAAAAGGCGAGTTAACCTACAAGTCTCCCTCCCTAAAAAAAATCCGACAGACCGCGGCAGAGAACCTTTCTAAACTGCCCAGTCAGTATAAAGTGCTGGCTAATGCTCCTGTGTATCCAGTGGAGTTAAGCGAAAAACTCCAACAACTAACTGAAACGCTTAAGAGGCTGATAACTCAGAACGAAATCAACCATTCAACTTAGCTTTGACGGATTTTCTTTTTGTATTCGCCGCAGTAGCTGTTTCCGCCCTCTGTGCATTGAGGCGTAATTTTGCTGCATTCTTTTATGTATTCACACTTGTAGAAGAACCCATCAAACCATTTCTGAACACTACTAAACATCCCCTTTTCCCCCATTAATCTCTCTTATCGAGGGATGCTGCTTTTTATCTATATTAACAGCTAGGGTTTTTTGCTCCTAATTTGGCAAACCCTTAATAGGGTTCCGCGAAAACCTTTAATGCTAAACCAAACAGGGGAGACCATCATATGCAAAATCGCCCAGCCATTGTTGCTGTTGGCAGAACCAAGTTCGGTGAGCACTACGGCAAAGAACCCGAAAAACTCATCGAGGAAGCTTGGCTTGCCGCTTCAAAAGAATGTAGCATAGAACGCAAAGACCTTCAAGCCTGCTACATGTCCGACTGCTTCTTACCCATAACCAACAAGTTAGGACTCGAAGAAGGCTTCCTATCAGAATTAACCGAACTTCACGTACCCATGGAAGTCACCCGCTCATTCAGCGCCGCACTAAACACAGCTTGCCACGCGATTCAGGCAGGCGTCTACGACACCATACTTGTCGGCGGCATAGAGAAGATGACTGACCGCTGGGACAAAATCCGCGACGACCTCATGCTCCTCGACGACCCCTGGAGCTACTACGCAGGCGGAACTCCCGAATCCAACCACGAACTCATGATGCGCGCCTACATCAAAAAACACGGCATAAAAGGGCAGGACTTAGAAAAACTCGAAGTTGCCCTCGCTCAGGTCGCAGTTAAAAACCACGCAAACGGCGCCAAAAACAAGTACGCCCAGTTCCAACGAAAAATCACTCTCGACCAAGTCCTAAACGCCCGCAAAGCTGCACATAAACCGCTTGGGCTCTACGATTTCGCTCCGGTCTCAGACGGCGCCACAGCACTGGTTCTAACAAGCGAAACTGTGGCTAATAAAATGACTAATCGACCCGTTTTCGTTTTGGCAATCGGTGCAGCAACAGACTATCTCAACTACACATCTAGAGAAGACTTGTCTAGGTTTTTGGCGGCGGAACTTGCCATGAAAAAGGCGACACAAACCGCCAAAGTAGCCGCTTCCGATTTGCAGTTGATGGAGCTCAACGATCAATCTACCATGATGGAGATGGTGTCGCTTGAAGACCTCGGCTTCTGTCCACCCGGAACAGCTTGGAAAAACATCTACGAGAGCTCCCAGAACGGGCAACTCAGCTATGAATTAGGCGGCAAACAAGTCCACGTCAACACCGACGGCGGCTTAAAAGCCGACGGCAACCCCTTAGGTGCAACGGGCGGCGCACAGATTTACGAGGTTTACCGTCAACTCCGAGGGGAAGCAGCTGAACGCCAAATTAATCTGCCCAACGGGCTTAGGCATGGCGGCGCAGTTGAATTTGAAGGGTTTGGAACTAAAGCTTACGTAACCATTTTGGGGGAGAAGACTCAATGAGCAGTGAACCGATAGAGAGACGCGTTAGCTATTTAGGCGACCGACTAAAAGCCTGCAAGTGCCAATGCTGCGGAAAAGAGTACTTTGAAGTCCGCGACTACTGCAGCGTCTGCGGTAGAAAAAGCTACGGCAAAATGGATTCAATCGACCTCTTCTACGACAAAGGCACACTCGAACTGTGCACCTACATCAACGAACCCACCAACAAATTCACAAAACTATCCGCCTTCGTTTACGGCATCGTCTCTTTCCACGGCGGCAAAATCCGCGTACCCGCCCGCTTAACCGACCAGTTAGTCTGCGACGGCAAAAACATCGGCCTTGCAAGCTTGGAAGGACGAGAAGTTATCCCCCGATTCCGCAGACGCTACTCAGTAGGAAAAAGCGACGTTATACCAACGATTTCTTTAGCTTTCACCTTAGCTGACGAATACTACCCACACCAAGAGTACAAGGTAGTTCAGCCCACCAAGGACTATGAGCTACCGGGCATCGTTGGTTACGGGGCTTATTCTTCTCGTTTCCGCATAAAAGAACAAGGCTATGAACGTGCGGTGCCCTTCATGGATGAAGATTCCGTGACGGCTGCGGTGGAAGCGGGGAAACTGGCGCTTATCCATTCAGGCTTAGACAGCACATGGATCGGCAAAGTCTACGCAGGCTCCGAATCCAACCCCTATGCAGTTAAACCCATTGCAGCTAAAGTCGCGCAGGTTCTCAAACTGGGCACAGAAGACGGCGACGTACAGGGCGTAGATGCAGTCGACACTGAATTCGCCTGCAAAGCAGCCTCAAGCATGTTCAAAGACGCCTGCGCCTTAGTCAGCTACCCCAAGTCAGGCATCAACTACGCCATGGTTATCGGCGCAGACAACTCACAAGCTGCACCTCGCGGTTGCCCCGGCGGTGAATTAGACCAATTCGTCGGCTACGGCGGCGCAGCATTCATCTTCGGCAAACGCGACGTAATCGCTGAAGTGGAAGGCTGGTACAGCTGCACCTCAGACACCCCCGACTTCTGGCGCAGAGACGGCGAACCATACCCCATGCACGGCGGCAGATTCACAGGCGACCCAGCATACCACAAACACGTCAAAAGCGCAGCGTCAAAACTTATGGAAAGATGCAACTTCAAAGCATCCGACATAAACTACTTTGTGCCTCACCAACCCAATCCCTCATTCCCAATCAGAGTTGCAAAGGAGTTAGGCTTCAAAGAGGAACAGTTTATGCCCTCTATACAGATGCCTAAATTCGGCAACACCTACTCTGGCGCTTCACTGGTCGGCTTAGCGGCTGTTTTGGATGTCGCTAAACCTGACGAGCGTATATTGGTTACCAGTTACGGTTCAGGCGCAGGCAGCGACGCATACATGCTCCGCACCACAAGCCAACTGCTCGACAAACGCCAACGCCAAAAAATCAACGTCAAATTCCTAGCCGAAAACCCATTCGTTGAGTACGTGGATTACACGACTTACCGAAGACTAAAACTGGGCATGTAAAAAAGCCCTAACTTTTCTTTTTCCTTCTATAAGCTAATACGCCTACAGTGACAGCCGCTATTGTTATTGCACAGATGACCGCGACAAGTAGTGTTGGACTCTGAAGGCGGCGCCACGTGTCTTTATATAAGGGAGGGGAGGTCAGCTCGGAGACGTCGCGTGATTCTATCTATTTCGCATACGGTTTCGTATGCGGCTTTATATAAGGGGGTCTAGTAGTCCAACAGCAACAAACTTTGGCGTCTCTTTTCCTTGTGGTTGCATCTGTGCAGTCACTCACGTTTAAACCAACAACCGCCACCAAATAAGTAGCTAAATTCTGCGTTTTTTAGGAGGTGGATTAATGGAAGCATTGGAGAAAAGTGGCAAAGTTAAACTCACCATGGAGCTGGAAATTAACCCCGCCGCGATGGATTTGATTAAAGAGAACATGTCTCACATGATGGATATGGCTTCTCAATGGCGAGGGCAAGGCGGCAAAGGCAAAATGGAAGGCGGCCACGGCGCTATGATGCGTGGGGAAGAAAAGAGTTAGAGAAACTCTGGAGTAAACGGCGCTTCAGCCGATACCGAGGCGATGACTTGCGCTGCAAACTCCTCCTGCTCAGGCTCCCCGCTCACAGCTATCCAAACTGAGCCCTCAGCGCCACAGACGCCTCCAGCAGCAATCAACTCAACATTTGCCGCCGTCAAAGCCTCTAAAGCTTCAATTTCAGTGAAGACCTCTCCAGGTAATGGCAGCATTCTGTATCCGTCTGCGCCCGGTGCGTTGAGCTTGGCAGCTAATTCATCCAGGTCGCCGTAAATACGCTTCTCTAACCCGACTGGAACGATAAGCCTAACTCTGCGCCCCACAACCGCTGGCAAAGCTAAGCCGATGGTTCCCGCTTTGGGGTGACCAATTAACAGCGCCGCCCGTCCATGCTTTAGGTCCAAAGCGTTTGCACCCTTCACGATGACATCTCCCTCTCTGAGGTCGTCAGCTACATCAGCTATCGTTTTGCCCCTCTGCCACTCGCCTTTGACTAAGACGACGTCGCCGGGGAATCGGCTTTCGTCTGCGAGTCGGCCCTCTCTGGTGACGACGAGGTTCGGGGGGAGGGTTACGCCTCGGAAGAAGTGCCTTCTGGAAAAGTCGCCTGCGATGTTATGGGCTTTTAGGATTTCTTCGGCTACGTAGCCGTTGGTGGTTCCCGCCACTATGACGATGGTGCCGTTTTGGATGGCTTTTTTGATGGCAGGGTGGTTTGCGAGGGTTTTGGCGATGAGGCGTTTGCCTGCCGCGGGGGTTAAGAGGAATTGTTTCATGAAGTGGTCTCCTTGTTGGTATGTTGATAGTTTGAAGTTGGCTTTATAATTTAGTGTTGCGGCGCGTCGGGTTGAGTTAGTTGAGAATTTGATTTCTTTATTTCGGGTTGGGTTTTTGTTTTGTCATTTCACATTTTCTGTAGGCAAAGCAATCGCTGCATGAAACTTCGGTGGCTATGTTTTGGCAATCTATGACGATCGTTTTATACATGTAGAGGGCACCTCGTTTAATCGGTCCATTATTAGCTCCAGCGAGCAGGGACTGTTCTTTTTTTGGCTCCACATTTCGCTTTGTAAATGTGTCGCCGCGGTTAACTACCAATGCCAAGTTGCACATTTTTCTGTCTCCATTTGAGTTGTGGTTGGGGCTGTTTTTAGAGTTGCCCGATATATTCTCTATAGGTTCTCTTATGGGTCAATACAATAAAGCTGTCTGTTAGTGTCGTTCTGTCTTTTTGAATAACTGTGCCTTATGGTGCTGCTTGTAGTGGCGCACAACCCGTCCCTAACCGCCTATGTTAACCAAACCCGAAACAGACGCCGAAACACAATCTACGGGTTGTTGTTGTGTATAGCGGGTTCTCGGCAACAACTACTAACAAAAAACAGGCTTCAACTTCGGAACAAGAATGGCGAGAATTAATCTGCAGAAAATTGATAAAAAATAAAAAAGAAATTAACTAGTTTGAAAGATGCCAAAGCATACGCTTAGTATCTTCTTGGTGGGCGTCTTTTGCTATAGCACTCTCGGCAATATACTGGTCTTGTGCCGTCTGGTTTGAAAGGAACATCACATTCTTTTCCACAGTCAGCGCAAGTTGCCTTGTGCATCTCTCGGTTACCGTATGACATATTTGCTGTTTCAACTCCTACTATATTCGTGTGCAAAATTGCTTCTGCACAGTACCCACATAGACAAACTCCATCCTTATAAAGTCGATGCTTTTAGCATACAACAAGAAACATGGAAAACATCTCCAAAACAGAAAAACTGCCCATCAAGCAAACCGGCAATTGGATGAATAGTCAACCTAATATAGGTAAAACACCCATATACATGGAAGGTTCGGACAATCCTCGAGTCTTTAGAGAAAAAGTATTGGTTCGCGGACGGTGGCTTAGCTTTTTCTCAGGCACCAGCTAGTTGAGTGGAAATTTGAGACAGAAAAAATCTACTTTAGGCGAACATCTCGCACTACTCTCAGTAAAATACAGCGTTTACCCAAACGAAGTTTTCCAAGCCCTCGTGGTGGCTAAGCAAACCGAAAAAACCGCCTCATGCGGCAACCTCACCGTGGAATACCGCGGCAAAATGAAAGGCGAAACCATCTTCCTCATAACCAAAGACAACGACGTCGTCGCCCAATTCAGGGTAGAAGAAGCATTCCTCCACAGAAAAGATAACCCGTTTGAAAGCTGGATGAGCACCGATAAAATCAAAAAGAAAATCGCCAAACAAAACACAGACTCCATCTACTCACACATAAAAGACCTCCGCGCAGGCATGAAACGCGTCAACCTAAAAGCCCACGTGCAAGAAATCCCCAAACCCGCCCAAGTTCACACCCAATTCGGCAACACCGTCATGGTCGTCAACGCAGTTGTCGGCGACGAAACGGGCAAGATTAAGCTGTGCCTCTGGGAAGGCCAAATCGGACAAATCAACGTAGGCGACAGCATAGAACTCAAAAACGGGCAGGTCTGCGTTTTTCGAGGCGAAAAACAACTGCGTCTAGGAAAAAACGGTTTATTAACTGTTATTGAAAGCGCAGAAGAAGTAAAACCCATAGCAACAGTTCGCTAAAGTTTTTAACGTGGAGAAAAAATTAAGCGATACATGCCGCCACATCCACATAGCATTGCTTTCAACATACAGCCATGTATCCCATGTGAAGGAAATCGCACATCCCACACCGAAACAGACGGCGAAACACATTGCAACCGCAAAAAGCAAACCCATTCAGTTGCAGTCTTGTGGCGTGCCGTAAACCGCCACACCCACATAAAGAGCGCACAACAAAACTCATCTGCCTTTAAATAAGGGAGGGGACCTCCGCCAAGAGACGTCGCGTGATTCCTCAGCTATTATCAGGTTTTTCTCTTTTTTGTTTTCTGTTCCGATGCGGGGTCTCAGCCATCAGGCTTAGCTCTTTAACGTAATCCATAAGTGCCATCCTCATCGCCTCGCTCTCACTTGTCCCCAACCTACTCGACAATTCAGTCAAAATCGCCCTTTGCTCTTTGCTAAGCACGACTTTAACCACGCATCTTCTAACCATTAACTCCAACTTCTCCACATTTTTTGGCATTTGACCCCACAGGATGGCCCACAGAGTGGCCCACGCGTGGTACCACGGGTGGTACAATTCGCCTTTTCATTTTCTTTGCTTATTTAGTGTGTGTTAGACCTGTGAGGTATAGTAAAATGCCATGGGAACAAACCGATAAATTCATCAAAAGCGGGCACAAAAACCCTGCTGACTTCCAAGAAGGTACCCAAAAAACCGTTACCTTAAACGAGAAAGAAGGCATCCAAGCCATAATTGCTAAGCCCAAAGGCAAGCAAACAATGGCGATACAAAGCTACCTTTTTAGTAAAGAAAAAGGTTGGACACTGGAAAACGCTAAGGCATGGTTTAACAAGCTTCATTTGCCGACTAAAGAGCACCTCTGTGCCGTTCTGCCCTTTACCGTCGCAGAAAAGGTCCTCGACAAGCCCCTGCGGATCGAAGGGTTAGCCTTAACGATTGGCATGAGCCGAAACTTTAACATCTACACACCAGAGGAGTTGGAGGCTTTCTCAGGCAAACTGGTTGATGCACCCGTCTACCTTGAACATGTCTCTGCAGAAGAAGCGATTGGTAAAGTCACCGACACCCGCTGGGATGGACAAAACCTGCACTACACCGCAGAAATCTACGATGAAGAGACGGCTGAAAAAATCCGCAAAGGCTTAATCCGCCACGTCAGCGTCGGAGCAGACTACCAAACCATCGACCTCGTCAACGGCAAAGTTCCTCATGGGCTCTACAACGCGGAGATGAGCCTTGTGGCGGTTCCGGGGATACCTGAAGCTAACATCCAAATCCTTGAGCGACTCCAGGAACAGGAAAGCCTTGCATCATTTTCAAATCAAAACGCCAACTTAACGGAGGGCTTGATCAAAAAACCCAAAGAACCCACCGTTCCAGTTGAGCAAGTTATTCGCATGCTAGACGAAATTGTCCCCAACCACATCGTGCAGCGCAGCTGGAGTCTGGGGCCACAGCGCATGTGTCAAGAGCTTAACAGGGTTATCTATCGTCTCCGCAGCATGCAGGATAGTCACAAAATTGACCGCAAGTAACTGAGGATGAACTCGGAGAAAACGAAAACTAAAGAGAAAGATGAGAAATGACTGATTTAACCAACAAACCATGGATGGCCGCGGGAGAAACAGATGACCCCAACGCAGTTATCGAGTCCTTTGAAGCTACGGCATCAATCACCAAAGGCTCACCCGTCTACTTGAGCGCAGACGACAAGGTTTCTGCCAGTCCAGGCGGAGACGACGCCATAGGCATAGCAGTAAAAACCGCCACAACAGGCCAAATGTGCCCAGTGCTTAGACGGGGCAGAGTCAAAGTCACCGCAGATGGCATCATCACACGAGGCAAAGCAGTCTGCAGCGCTGCAGGCGCAAAAGTCACCCAACTAGTAGACCAACCAATCAACGAAGGCGGCTCAGCAACCTACACCATATTCTACAACCGCAAACTAGGAACAGCACTTGAATCGGCAGCCACAGACGGCGACCTGATTTTCATCAATATGGAAAAGTGACCAAGATGAAACCAAAACTTTTTGAATCCCTAATGCAAGGCGATAGCGAATTCAAAGAACACATCGAAACCCAGAAGCACAAAACCACAACCCACCCCTTCCTGAGACGCTACGTTGAAGTAGGCATAAAAGAAGGCCTATTTAGCGACTCCGCCTCTGCTCTGGGACGTCTACACGATACGCTCGTGCAGGCAGCTTACCCAGAGATGATTGGACGCGACATAATCACCGTCATGCCAACCACCGAACCGATGGAGCGCTTCCCACTTGACCAAAAAGCAGTTGCTTACCGCTACGCCGAAGGTGCAGCCACACGTTTAAGCGGAACCAAAAACGGCATCGCAGACGTCTACACCAACATCCAAGCGGAATCCTCTGAAGAGTGGACCAGAGAGTTCCTCGAAGACGCCACTTGGAACGTCATGAACCGCATGGTCGAAAAAGTCGGCCGCGCCCTTGGCGAAGAAGAAACCAACCGTGTATTGGCGCTTTACGGCGCTGTTGCGGATGCCGATTTGGCAGGCGGAGACGCTCTTGACCAGAACGGGGCAGTGCTGGACTGGAAAGGTGTCGTCGGCTTACATAACGCAGTGCGATCTCAAAATTGGAAACCAACCGTCTTAGCCGTCAACGAAACCCAGCTTCATCAACTGTTAAGCGATGACAAATTCATCCACGCGCAGTATCTGCCGTCTGACCAAACCGACTTAGACGAAGCAACTGTGACTAGTGTCTTGGGTATGCGTGTTCAAGCCAGCACCCTTGTTCCCAACGGCACCGCATACGCCATCGATACCCGTGTCGCCTCCGTGATGCTTCTCCGTCGAGACGTAACTGTTGAAGACTGGGAAGACATCAAGAACGGCAAGTACGGCGTCCGAGCTACAACCCGCTTCGGCATCGGAGTCTTACGCAGCAACGCCATCGCCAAACTCACCAACATCAAAATCACCCTAACATAGGTGAAAAAAGATGGCGAACTCACTTCCCTTTTTTTCAAAATCAACCCTTTGGAGGAACTTTAGATGAGAAGATTAGCTGAACGAATGAATCTGGCAACAACAGTATTAGATGAACTTAGCCGTCGTCCGCTGCGTCGAACTGAACTTGAACAATGCACCTTACGTTGCGGTGGGACACCTGCAAACTTCAATAGCATCTTTCACTACCTAATTCAAGGCGGCTTTATACAGAAGAGTTCGACGCGGCACCTCGCAAAATACGCCATAACCGAAAAGGGCACAAAACTGCTGGAGGCCATGAAATGAGCACCACGCTTCGCCGGTTTGTTGAGTCTTTCGCCATCAAACCCAAAAGCGGTTACGCCTCGCCACAGGCTTCACTGGTGCACGAAACCCCAAGCATCCCCCTCTCAGACGTAATCAAACTCTATCAACGGGATCCAACTTGCAAAGCCAGTGTGGATTTGCTGGCGGCTTCCGCCGTGGGCTCAGGCTTCTACACAACCGTCAACGACAGATATGAACGGGCAGCACAAGCCAAACGTGCAGTTGACAGCTTCAACGAAAACGTGAACCTTGACGCGTTGCTCTGCGATATGGCAAGGATGCTGATCGCTTGCGGCAACGATTTCTGGCTAAAACTCACCCCACAGAGCACCAAAGCCCTGCACCGGCTACCAATCGACGCCATAGAACGCATAGAACAAAGCTACCTCGACGAAAAAACGCTGAAGGTTCCTTATAAAATCGAGAGTTACAAACTACGCCACACATACGGCGGAGAAAACCTTGACGCCGCAGCCATCGTTCACTGGCGTATAAACTGTTTAGACTATTCGGGTTATGGCACGGGTGTGTTGCAGGTTTTGTTGCACTCGCTTGCCTTTGGATGTGATAAGCGTCCAGCGTACTCAGCCATGAAGGCGAAGATTGAGCGGATTATGCCCAGGATTTTTGAGAAGTACGCTGGACCCGACGTTTTGGCGTTGCTGGAGCGGGCAGATGACGCGACGATTGAGCAGTTTCAGCAAGCTATCAAGAACCGCGGCGAAGAAGGCGCTTGGCTGTTCTACAACGGCAAAGGCGACATCCGACCCGTAACCATAGATCCACGCGCCCGCTTCGAATACTACGTTGACCACTTGATTAATCAGTTTTATTTGGGCTGCGAAACACCGCTGCCGCGGCTTTTCAGCACGCCTGGCTTTACAGAGGCATCCGCCAACGCCGCCTTGGAGTTACAGAACATGCTCATACAGCCCGTGCAACGCTACATCAAGCGACAGGTGGAGCGGGAACTCTTTGACACGGTGTTGTCGCAGGCGGGGTTGGACCCCGTTAAAGCTCAGGTTCGGCTTAACTGGAGCCCCTACAAAGCCAAAGAAGCCAACATAGCTGACCTTTTGAGCGCTGCCGAGAAGGGTTTGATTCGACAGGAAGAGTTCCGCAAGAACGCCGCCAAATTCGGCTGGCAACTCTGGGACGAAACACCAGCAAAAGGAGGAGAAAGTTGATGGCGACGGTTACCTTAAGCGATGTCCGAGACACAATCAACGTTACATCAACCGATATTCCCGACGATAAACTGCAGAAAATGGTTAACCGCGCAGCCACCACGCTGGCGCTGGAACTAAACAAACCCATCGACTCAGGCAACTGCTCTGATGCCGAAAAAGAATTCATCACACTCCTCTCCGCCGTTTACGCCATTTGCTACTTGACTGGCGGCTCCGCGGTCGGCTTAGACTTCAGTGTCGGAGACCAAAACTTCGTCGTAACCGACAAAGCTCCGCCTCTTATGGTTTTGCAGCAGGAGCTTGAACGCATTCTTGGCGGCCTGAAAAAACCAACTTTACGGAGCGCCTAGCCGATGCCAGTCCCTGAAGCTTATTACCAGTTTGTGATGGACTACGCACCTTACCTCTACATTATACCCGGCGAAGGACCTGATTTGACTTGGGGGAAAGCAGCGCTTGCCGCGGGATTCGCCGTAGATTTCCTCTACGAAGCATACTTTGACCCTCAGTTTGATGATCACAGTGAAGAGATAGAAGCAAAAATCGTGGAGCTATCCAACTGGATACTGACTCAGCAAATCACAGACACTAATCGGCAAGGTTACGGCGGTTTTGTTAGCGCCGAGGGCAGCGCATACTGCTATGCGGTTGATGCAGGTCGCACACTGCCCGCTCTACTGAAAGCATACGAATTAACCTCAAACGAAAACTACCTCAACAGCGCCAAATCCGCAGGCACCTTCCTGTTAAACATGCAGCACAAACCCCAACAACTGGGCATCCACGACCGCTACTACGGCGGCTTCGCCAGAGTCGTAAACACCGCTGATGCATGGCTGCCCCAAATGGATGTTGAAGCGCTCTACAGCGTCGTTGGGCTTCGTTTGCTCTCTGAATCCGACCCCATAAACAAAACACAATATCAAACTATGGTTGAGGATGCCGTTAATTTTTACCGCCCCGGTCTCGAAGAAATCACACTTTATTTTGACCCTAAACCAAGCGGTGACAACGCTTGGCACAGAGTTGGTTTACGTGACGACACGATCTACGATGACTCTGTTGCTTACGCTTTGCTTGGACTATACGACTACGAAGGCTACAGCGGCAGCGTGCAAAAAACATATCAAGCCATAAACGCCATCGGTGCCTCACCCCAATTCCCAGCCTACAACGCTGGCATCTGCTGGGCAGGGTACATCAACGTCAAAACCAAACAGCTTGCCTGCGACTACTACGACGCCGTAACCGCAGGCATCTTAGGCAGCATCCGACAGCGTCACGATAAACCAGCTTACGATTTCAGCGCAAAAACCATCTTCGGTCACGTTGAGGAATTCATGTTCTGGGGACCCAGACAAACGGATTATGCGGCGATTGAGAATAAGCAGGCGATGGCAACGGTTTGCTGGCTCGGCGTGATGCTTTCGGGCTACCAGCCACCCCTGACCCGCTTCACCCAGGTGCTGAGAAGTAAAGGCGAAAACCTAACCCTTCATCCGCTTACCGAAGCAGGCGAATCCCCAACATACGGCGAACCCACAGACCTAAAAGTCATAGTTCTGCCACAAAAAACAGAGGAAACGTTCATAGAACCAGGTTACCTCGTCAACGATTACCTTACTCTTCACGTTTTTGCCCCCATTCGGCGTCATGACAAGGTAACCCGCAACGGCACAGATTATGAAGTAACCTCCACCCAAGACTTCATGCTGAAAAGCGATGTCGCCTTCCGCAAAGCCACACTAAGGAGACTGCACAATCAATGAGCGAAATCGAAGACCCCGCCGCCACGATTCTGCGGTTGCTCCGCACTCAGATGCGTGTGGTTTTGGACAGCGGAGGTTTGGCTTCGGTTGATGTGTCGGGGGAGTACCAAAACAGTGATGCATTCAAAGTTTCAGATGGACAGGTTACGGTTGCGTTGGCGGAAAATGTGGATGCAAAGTTGGATTTGTCGGGTAAAATTCGACGGCGCACCTCAACTGTGCGCGTGAATGCTTGGGCAACCGAAACCCTATCCCAAACCGAAACCGCAACAACTATTCGAAAAAAAATCGCTGACGAAGTAAACCGCATAATCCGCCAATACTGCCGAACCCCCAACCAAACAACCTGCAACTATGTCGGTTTAAGCCCAAACACTCAGGGCAGCAAAGCATACAGCGGCAGCACCGAAGCAGCTCCAACCGCCAGCGGCTGGACGGAGTTATCGGTTGGTGACTACCAGAACCTGTGGTACAGCGATGACAACCGTTGCCAAGTAAGCCGCGGTGGAAGCGGTGAACACGCGATTTTGATGTTCGGCTTCAAGATAGAAAGCCGTCGTAGCACCGTTAAGCAAGCGGTTTTCGCTTTCGAGGGTTTCGGTTCAGCTCCAACCCAAAACGGCGTCGCAGTCAAAGCCTGGAACGATGTGGCTGGGGCTTGGCAGAACACCCAAAACAACAGCGCCTCAGAAAGCGACGAGCAATTATCCTTGAGTTTAACCGCGAACTTGGCTGATTGCATCGACGATGATGGTTTCTTGTGGTTTTTGGCGGAAACAAACGGTGCAAGCGACGGTGCAACGCCTGCGGTTCTAACTTGCGATTGCGCATCCTGCGTGGTCTCCGTCAACGGCGTAACCTACTGCGATGTCGCAGGCAGCCGCAACCTCGACCGCGTCGACCTAAAACCCCCCGTTTACCGCACAGAATTCACTGTAAAATCATGGTATATTGAAAACATTGGAGAATAAAAAAATGCCACAAACATATGGTTCCCATGAAAGCAAACTCTTCTACATAGAAGAATCTGCTTTTGGGCAAACCCCCACAAACCCCGCGATGCTTGGAGTAGCAGCCGAAAGTATCGAACCCCAAATCAACCCCAACAACATCAAAGTCCGCGGAGTAGGCTCCGTCGATTTGCAAGCCATAAAAAAAGGCCAACGTGCACCGAGCCTAAAACTCGCGTTTCCCATTCCCAGCGATGCCCCGATCAATTTCCTGCAGTACTGCAAAGTTGACCTCAACAAATCGCTGAGTGTGCAGGTGCTCTACTATAAGGGTGCCTTCTCCTCGGCAACTGACATAATTTCGTTGCTTTACCTCGGCTGCAAATTCCAATCCGCCACCGTGGAATGCAGCATCGACGATGTTGTGAAGGCGTCGGTTGAGCTTCTAAGCCAAGATGTAGCGGCTTCTACCTCAAAAATCTCAGGCGCAACATACAGCGAATACGCAGGTGCCGTGCCCTTCTACGAGAGCTACATCAAAAAAGACGCAACCACACTGGACCGCGTTACCGACTGGAAATTCACTGTGAACAATAACCTCAAGCAAATCCCCGTCATACGCAACCCTAACGGCAACATAATCAAGTACTTGCCCAATCGGCACCGAGAATTAAGCGGTGAAGTGGTTTTCGAGTTCGAGTCCAAAGAGGAATTCGACGACATCGTAAACGACACCGAATTCGACTTGGAATTCGGACTGGGCGGCTCAAACAAAGCAATACTCAGCGACTGCAAATGGGAAAACGCCGCCATACCCACCCGTATCGAGGAACTCGTTAGCCTCAAAGCCGCCTTCACAGCAAAATCTCTCACAATAACTTAAGGAGATAGGAGAATGCGAAAACAAACCCTAACCATCGGCAACGAATACGGCGCAGAATACCAAGGACAATACATCTTCAGTGAGATCACATGGGCAAAACGCAGCCGCATAATCCAAAAGCACACCAAATACCATCCACTCTCGGGGCAAGTGCAAACCAGCGACTTCATTGCAATCCAAGCAGAAACCATCTGGGCAGCACTCAAAGAACAACCCCAAAACCAGCCCCTCACGCTGGAAACGCTTTTGGGAGAAGAAAACGGCGTCCCAATCGCGCTGGGCGAGTTGTTCTCGCAGGTCGTTAACGGCCTCTGCGCTTTAACTCGGGAGGAAACCGCTTTTTTATCCGAGCCATCCGCCGCCAAAAACCCCACCCCGCCATCACCGACTTTCGGCTCTGCAAAGAATTCGGCTGGACCCCAACAGAACTCGCCCGCCAACCCGCCCGAGTCATTCACCAGTACACCGTTATCCTCAACGAAATAGACCGACAAGTCGAAGAAGAAAAAACCAAAACAGAAAAGGAAGCCAAAAGACATGAGCGTTTCAATATCCCTTGAAGTATCAGGCGGAAAAGAACTTGCGCAAGCCCTAAACCGTTTTGGCGACGCTATGCAGAAGCGGATAGGGGCGCAGTTGGGGCAGTGGGCTGAATCGGTTAAGGCAAACGCGGAGCAACTTGTGCCTGTTCGAACCGGGTATCTGCAGAGCACGATTAACGCCAAAACTCAGGATTGGCAAATCGAAGTCGGCGCAGAAGCCACCTACGCCGCTGAGGTTGAATTCGGCACCACCAACTCCCGAGCCCAACCTTACCTGACCCCTGCGGTTGAAACCTATTTGCCCAGCCTTGAGCGCGTTTTGCTGGATGCACTGGATTCTGCTAAAGCGGAGGCGCAACTGTGAGTTTCCGAGAAATCGCAATCACGGTTCGGGCGGTTAATCGTGCAAGCAACGAGTTTAACCGCATCCAAACTGACGCTGAATCGCTGGCGGTACGCGTTAGAACTCTAGGGTCCGCCATCGCCGGCATCGGTGCCGCAGGAACAGCCATCAGCTACATCGCAAACCAATTCGGCATCCTAAACGACTCCCAAACCCGCGCCTTCACAAGCGCAATGATGGTAGTCTCAACTATGGGATTGTTTATGCGCACAAGTGCAGGCGTTGCTGTAGCACAGAAAGTTTACGCTACCGCAACCGCCCTCGCTACCGCCGTTCAGAATAGCCTAAACATTAGCTTCGCAACCTTCCTCGCCCTGACTGGTGTAGGTATCGCCGTTATCGTCGCCGCAGCCGCCGCCATGTACAGCTTCGCCAACAGCATGAACACCGCCACAGCAAGCGTACAATCCTTCAACAGCACCGCCGCAGAAACTCCCATCCGAAGCCGCAGCATTACACGCGGAGGGGAAACCGAACTTTATAGAAGAGGAGTCGAATAATGAGCGTAGATGTGCCGTCAGTAGCCATCGTTTTCGGCTCAATTACACCGCCACAGGGCGACGTAATCGAGTTGAACATTCACTTGGGCTGCACCAAAGAAGTCAGCAGCTTCGAAGTTGTGCTGCAGAATTGGAACGGCAAATACAGCCCCAACGGAACATACCCCATAACCGTGGGTTTAGACGGCAGCCTAAACATCGGCAGAGCCGCCAACTGCCCACAACTCATCACCTGCAGGGTCGAAAGCGTCAAATACCAATCTTCACCCACAGAAAACTACCTCACTGTAAGCGGACGATGCTGGGGTGAACGCCTTTTCCGCCGAGTAGTCACCGCCACCTACGAAAACATGAAAGGAGAAGACATAGTCAAAGACCTACTCGACTACTACTCGGGCTTAAGCCACGTGCGCGGCGGGACTGAACTGGTGGAATCAACCGACACCACCTACACCAAACTCGAATACAAAGACACCCCCGTGATAGATATTCTGCGTGAGATCGCGGATAGTGCTGACGACGCAGGCGTCATTGGTTTCGATTTCCGGGTTACTCCAGACGCCAAGTTCGAGTTTTTCCCCAAAAACACCAAAACCAGCTCCGTTAGCCTTTCTGAACACATAGAAGCCAGCGAATACACCAAAGATATAACCCGAATACGCAACCGAGCCACCGTTTACGGCGTAGCCGACAAAAGCGTCCCACTAAACAAAGACCTATGGACAGAATCGCTATCACCATCCGACGGCCAGTGGACAGCATCCTCAGGCACAATAAGCATAGACACAACCTCAAAAATCAAGGGCTCAGCCAGCATAAAAACAACCGCCCAAAACCTATACTCAGCGTCCTGCCAGCTAACGCTCGATAGCGGCAAAGAAGTCAACACCAACCTCTACCCCACCATAAACTTCTGGCTCACCCGCGAAGCATCCTTCAACGGCAACGCCACTATAATCTTACACGACATCTACGACAACCTCGCCTCACACGAGATGACCGTTGGCACAGACAAATGGTTCCAAACCCAAGTCGCCGTCGGAGCCGCCACCGCCGACCAATGGCAAACCCAATCAGGGTTCAACTGGACGCAGGTCAAACGGGTGAAGGTAACTGTTTGGTTTACGGGCGTAGGTTCAGGCAGCTTTTGGGTGGATGGCCTATATTTTGGTGGACGCCGATACAGCAGCATCCAAAACGACCAGACCAGCCAAACCAACATCGGACTACGTGAAATCGTCGAGGTAAATGAGGAATTAGCCAGCGATGCAGAATGTGAATGCCGCGCCAAAGCCCTCCTCGCTAACCTCAAAGACCCCGCAGAAACCTTAACCCTCCAAAGCAGCGTCCTCGACTACGGCACCACGCCGATACTTGCAGGCGACAAAATAGCAGTTACCTTGCCAAATGAGGGCGTAAACAGCTATTTCAGAGTCAAAAGCGCTGAGTATCATGTGGACGGCAAAACCCAAACACTCCAAACAACCCTCGAGCTTGGAAAAGAAAAACCCTTACTTGCCGACTACGTTTACGCGCTACAAAGCAGAACAAGCAGTTTAAGCAGGTACAAAACAGCAAAACCATAGGTGCAGCAGAATGAGTAAACGTGTTGTTGTGGAAGTAAGGGCGGATTTGCATAAGGAACTGCGCAAAATCGCGGTTGTTAACGACCTCAAGCTCTATACGGTAACTAATACGCTTCTCGAAGACTGCCTTTCCGATGAGGAACGGGTGAAAGCAGCCCTTAAACAAGTAAAAGTCTAACTTTTTGTAAGTTCTCTCTTTGGTGTTACAACAGATTTATTAGGCATGCTTTGTTTGGTTTTGTGGTGATTTTTTGCATAATAATAAGTATTTAGTGCTTGTTGGTGCCGGTGAGGCTTTGACGGCTGCTGGGCTTCTTCTCCTTGTTAAAGCTAAAAAAGAGAAGCACTACTGCTGGAAAATGTAGCGCCGCAGATCAGCTTAGATCCCAACTGGCTCTGTACAGAACTAATTTAAAAACATAAAACCTATCTTGTACTATCTACCTTTTGAATCAGTGAATCAAGTTGGGCCTAAACTGCTATCTTCCAGGCAACATGATACTAATAGACGCCTACGGATGGGGCGACCTCTTACTTGGCGTGGTAGTCGGCGCAATTAAACCGCCCCAACGCATGCTGCTGGAACGCAGAATCCCCACCTCAGCCTTCCAACCCCCCAACTTCGCCAACAAAAAATACTTGGAAACAGCAAAAAAAATTGCCGACGAAATCGTTGCAGTCATGCAGCCTGACCGTGAAACCTGCTTCAAAATCTGCTCAGAATATGTGTTATCAGGCGTAATCCCCCACCTGCAAGCCAAGGGCTTTAAGGTTCAAAAAGTCGAATCTACAGGCGAACTTAACCTGTTAGTCGAAGACGCGTATCTGAGGTGGTGTGTCGAGAGCGGTGTGCCTAGAGATTTGCTTAAGGATAAGCGGCGGTTCTGGGTTTTTCTGGATTGGGTTGCAGAAAACCCCCGTGTACGGGAGGGTTTGGCTAAGACGGGGTGGGCTAGTTGGGAGAGTAAGTGGCGAAGCGAAATCTACAAACGCCACAACGCTGAATTCCATCCTTCAAGCGGGGATGCTGGGAACAGTCAAACCACGTTATAAGCCCCTGTTTTTGTTGATTTAGGCTAAGTCGGGTTTTTATACAACTCCATCGTATTGCATGGACAAAGAGAGAGTGAAACCACCCAATTGACGCTTATCGTTGATGACGCAGGCAGCGGCGACTTACTTTTCGGCGTTGTAGTCGGCGCATACCACGATGACACAGGCGAATTCAAATACGACCTAATAGACGTAAGGTTCTACCAAGACATCTTCCGCGAAAAAGAATACCTCCAAGAATCCTCACGCGTCGTCTCCCAACTGGTTTCAAAATTCAACCTCAAAGCTGACGAGCCAATCCACATCTGTCAAGGCTGCATCTTCGACGTAGCCGCAGAAGAGTTGCAGAAAGTCTACGGGGAAGACAGAGTTAAACGCATCCATGTGGATGGCGAAGCGCAGAGGTTAGTGGAAATCGCCTATTTAGACGAGATCCGTAACTTGGGTTACGAGCCGCTGGCGGAACGGGATGAGAAGAGGGGCAAAAGCTTCTTCCACATGCTCCGCTGGCTAAAAGATAACCCTGAAATGCTCCGTTACGCTAAAACTGGGTGGCCGCGGCTAAAGAAGTATCAACTCTTCAAAGTCTTCCATACGCCCCAAACCTTCACCGCTATATGCAGTGAATGTGGAAGTGAATGTGAAGTGCCCTTCCAACCCAAAGCCGACAAACCAGTGTTCTGCCAGAAATGCTGGCCAAACCACAAAGTCCCCCACAATAAATCACATAAAAACCGAAAAAGAAAAACAATAAAACATTAGGAAAGGACAAAAAACAATGAATGTATTCTTAGACTTTAACTCAAGCTGGTACATACTCCTATTCGCCTTTTTGGGCGCATGGGCAGCTCTGATGTTTGCCAGACGAAAATGGAACGCGAAACACGAAGCAAAAGAACAGGTTTTCCTCGCATTAGGCGGCATGATGTCGCTTGCGATGATGGAGTTCTTTGCTGTCTCCACTGGGCTATGGAACTACACGCCCGGTAACTGGCCAGTTATCCTGTGGCCGACTTACTTTGCGGCGATTCTGTTCGGGTACCAGTTGCTACGCTCGATTGAGGGTGTGCTTATTCGCAGACCTATGATGTAACTTTTTAAGCTCCCTCTAACCTATGCATAGTTTGATGTTGGATGGGTGAGGAATCGGAACGGCTGGGGCATCTCAAGCCAGACCAGAAAGTGCAAATCGCAATCGACATGACTGATGGTTGTATGCGTGTTTGCGCAGATGGTATACGACAGCAGTTTCCAGGAATAAGCGACGAGGCGCTTTTGGATAAGTTGCGAGAAAGAATCAAGTGGGCAAAAGAGAACCCCTAAAGGAGAGCCAGCATTGGAAGCATATTTTGGGTTTGTTAAGAAGGTTGTTGCCGCCTTCAACGAGGCAGATTTTGATTTCGCTTTCACGGGCGCTTTAGCCATAAGTTACTATGGGGTTCCGCGCACGACAAGTGATGTTGATGTTATTGTTGCGGTCGCCAGCGCCAAAGACCCTGAAGAAAAACTCGCTTCTGTGCTTCGGAAAGCTGGCTTAGTTGTTGATGAACGAGAAATGGCGGCTGCTTTCAGGTCAGGCTTTAGGATAGCTTCTTTTAGAGCTAAGGAGTCCCCCTATAGTCTTGATGTAATCTTATCTGGCGAAAAACTGGAGAAGCAAAAAGGTCAAGTCGCTGGGTTAGAAATATATCTCCAATCTCCTGAGGGCTTGATTGCAGCTAAACTGCGAATGATCAAAGCCACCGTGCCGCCTGAACGCTCAGCCAAAGACAAAAAGGACATAAAAGCAATCCTTCAATTCACCAAAGTAGACTTGGCCAAAGTTAAGATGCAGGCAAAGAAGGATAAAACTGAGGGCATCTTTGACGCCTTAGGTTTGAATGCTTAAATCGCGGTTCCACCTTCTTTATGGTGTGGTCGTGTTTTAGGCTTGACATCTAATAGTCCACACGCACCCGTTTCTGGCAGTGTTGTTTGGCGCGAAAAACCCTACGTCATCCCAGCCGCCATATACCGAACCGCCACCATCGTCGTAATCGCGATCTTTGCGTTATTTGCTGAAATGTGGCTCGGAGCAGCTCTCACTATATTCTATGGGTTGCCCATCTATCTCTGGACGCTCTTTGCCTTCACGTTGATCTGGGCGCTTAGCCTTCTGGACTTGCTGCTTTATTGGGCCAAAAACACCTACGAACTGCGGGAGAACGGCTTAGAAGTCAGACGTGGCATCATAAGACTAAACTCTTTTGTGGTTACGCCCTCAGGTTTCGGCGATCTGATGCTCTACCAGTCGCTGGGCGGCAGAATCTTCGGCTACGGCGACTTAACCGTGAACTCTCAGGGTGAGCAGGAGACGAAGTTGACGCTCATGCGTTCGCCTTTTGAGGCAGCTGAGGTGATTCGTGGGGTGATGGGTAAGCCTGCGGTTCGGCTTGAGGCGTGGAGCTGAGGGTTTGACGCGTTTGTTTAGGTTTATGCTCTTTTTCTGAGCAACTAAATTTGTTTTTTAGCGGTTTTTGGATGATTGCCGAGGGGTTCTTAACTTTTATGAACAGTTCTCAACACCCTTTATATCCCGCAGAAGCGATAGATGCTTCCAGAGCAAAACCCAAGAAACCAGAAAAGGGGTGGAGACCGGCATGTTGGATATAGCAACCCTCGCGTTGGCAGCGGGCATGTTTGCTTTGCCCTTCATATTCATGGGGTATGTCCGTTCCCGCGTTCGGCACGCGTTAAAAACATCAAGGTAAAGCAGACAAGCCACGAAGCCACCGCCTGGCTGCGTATCCAAACAGCCGCTCCCTGCTCACCGCTACTCCCAGCGATATACATCCATATTACATAGTCTTATAAGGACAAATCACTGATGCACAAAGCCCCAACAGGAGGCGAAAAACTATGTTGAGCAGAGATTGTGACGGATGCGAAATGCTCCACATGTGCAGCGAAAGATACCGCCGAGTAGGCAAAAACGAGAAAGTTTACTGTCCAGACGGAACAGCACACTTGGTAGACCAAAACTAAATTCCTATCCCTCTCTTTTCCACTTTATTTGTTGTCTTAGTTTCTTGTGTATTTTCGGATAGTTTTAAATCCATCTTCTTCCCACTATGCACTGTGGGAGATATGGAGCTTACTGAACCCGTCGTGGTAAAAGTCGATTCAAAAGGCAGAATTTGTATACCTGCCGAAATGCGGGAGAAAATCGGGGAAATCGCAGTGATAAAAAACATCCCTCAAGGCATCCTCATAACCTCTGGTAAACGGGAAGACTTCATAGAAGCCTTCAACAAACTGATAACCTCTGAACCCAAGCGCAAAGGCAAACCCAAACTTGCCACTCCTGAAGAAATGAAGTCAGTCTGGAGAACCATCAAGTGATAACTGGGTTAGACACCAACATCCTCTGCTATTCTCTAGACAAAACCTACCCCGAAAACGACAAAGTCAGAGACTTACTCACCACCCTATCCCCAGAAAACCGTGTAGCCATAAACCCAACCGTACTCCATGAAGCCTACCACACACTTGTTTTCTACCTAGAATGGACCCCCCAAGAAGCAGCAACAAGGTTAACCTGGATGCTTAGGCACCCACACATCGAATACTACAACCAAACCCGAAAAACCAGCCTAATCGCCCTCAACCTCTGCGTCAAACACAACCTCGACGGAAGAGATGCACTCATCGTCGCCAACTATCTATCAAACAAAACCCCCACCATGTACACCCACGACAAAGAACTCCTAAAACACCAAAAAATAAACTGGAAAAACACAAACCTAACAATAAAAGACCCACTAAACAACCAAACTTAAACCGCTTGCTCCCTGCTCTATGAATCCCTTTTTTGGTTGTATAGCAAACACCTACACTAAAAAGCAGTTACATCAATGAAAGTAGAAAGATAAATTCGGCCATAGAAGACACCACCGCCTCATCGAGGAGGCAAGACACCCCTAAGAAACAGCAATTAAATAACGGAAAACACAGTAATAGCAAAAACTAAAAGTGATTGCAATCAATATAGCCATGTGCTAAAGTCAAACATAACTGATAACACCTACTTGATTTTGTTTTTCAGTTTATCGATTGTTCTTTCGATTATTTTCTTGGTTTTAGGAATAACTTATACTTTGGAGTACAACTTAGCAATTGGTTTATTTACAAGCTTTCTAACGACAGGCTTCACAGTAATTTTCTTGAATATTTTTCTGAGTTATAGAAAACAAAAACAGTGGAAAGCCGTGAAGGATAATGCATACTTCGAAATTACAACAGAAATCGCTGCAATTTTTTCAGTTACCATTGAACTTATCGAGGGGCAATTTGCCGCAGGCTCATTCAAACTAACTGTAGGCACTACCAAAGATGCTAATGTAAGGAAGACGCTAATTCTGTCTAAAATAAAGGAATATGAGGAAACCAAACCGCTTAAGTTAGCAGTGAATACTCTCGATTCTGTTACAAACAAGATTTTCCATGAAGCAAGAGCTAATCTTTACTCCATTCATGTTATTTATGGAAATCTAATTGATGATGCGCGGGTTATTAACGGTATAATTAAAGTGCGGTATTCACTAAGAGTACTTGAATTAATGCAAGCAACCGTTGAGTCATTTAACAAAGAGGTAAAACAAAATCCTCTAATAGAAACAGCCCAAAAACTATTCCCAGCCCTACAACAAATCGACATTAACAATTTGGGGAATAATTTAACGGAAGCAGCACTTGCACCAACAATACAAAAACTTGTCGAGAACATCAAGGAACTTTGGGAACTTAAAATACAATTTGACCGTGTTTAAGAAGAAATTAAAACGAATAAGGCTTCTAAGGAGACAATGGCAGCAGGATTATTCTACCGTTTTCTGAGGTAAATTCTATAATTGTTCCTGCTGGCTAGACGGGTCGTTGTCTGAATGGGCGGTATGAGCCTCGCTGATAATAAAGAATTATTTCTTTCTTTTTATAAGAAGCTGAATGGCTTTTTCGACTTCTTCGGATATGACGCCACCGTGAGTTTTGCCGTGTGTTTCCACTAGGTATTTTATGAATTGATCCCAGATATCAGCATCGACATAGATGGTGGTTCTTCGCTTCAAAGTTTAGGCTCCTTCGGGAACGTTATGACGCCGTAACCCTAAATGCTTTATACAACTTGATGTCATAACGTCATGACGCTATAACGTCAAAAGGTGGAAGACAATAATGTCGGGATTAATTCATAAAATACACAAGAAACAG